>NZ_CP047650.1:3252544-3903053 GCF_009906855.1 Xylophilus rhododendri | reverse complement strand
GCGGCCTGCAGAGCGGCCTGGTGCGGCTGGCGGCGACCGAGGGATTCGCCTCGCTGCTGCCGGTGCAGATCGCCCGCTTCCGCGAACGCTTCCCGCACATCCGCTTCAGCCTGGAGCTGCCGCCGCGCGGCGAGGTGCCGCGCCTGGTCCGCGAGGGCGAGGCGGACATCGGCGTCACCCTGAGTTCGGTCTCGGAGCGCGGCATCCAGGTGGAGCTGCGCCTGCCGGCGCCCATCATGGCGGTGGTGCCGCCCGGCCATGAACTGGCGCGGCACCGGCAGCTGACGCTGGCCCAGCTGGCCGGCTATCCGCTGGCGCTGCCGGGGCCGGAGACCACGCTGCGCCAGCTCTTCGACATCGCCTGCAGCCGCCAGGGCCTGGCGCCCGAGCCGGCCCTGCTCAGCCGCACCCTCGAAGGCCTGCTGGCCTTCGCCGCGGCCGGCGGCGGCGTGACCCTGTGCGGCGAGACCGCCCTGCGCCCCTATGTGGAGGACGGCAGCCTGATCGCCATCGCCCTGCGCGACCGCGAGATGACCGAGCGCCATTTCGAGGTGCAGACCCTGGCCGGCCGCACCCTGCCGCCGGCCTGCCGGGCCTTCCTCGACCATCTCCAGCGCGGCCTGCAGCCAGCCGCCTGATGCCTTGCGCGGCGGGCAACGCAGCGTTCCGATTATTCTCAAGCTCGACAAGGCGGCGCTCTCGATAATCGGCCGTTTCGAGAGCGCACATGCCACAAGAGATCCTGGTCCTGGGCGCCGGCATGGTCGGCACCTGCGCGGCGCTGGAGCTGCGTCTGCGCGGCCATGCGGTCACCCTGGTCGACCGGCGCCCGCCGGGTCGGGAAACCTCCTACGGCAACGCCGGCATCATCCAGCGCGAAGCCGTGGAGCCCTATGCCTTCCCGCGCGAATGGGGCGCCATGCTGTCGGTGCTGCTGCGGCGCGGGCTGGACGTCAACTACCACCCAGGCGCCCTGCTCGCCGCCCTGCCCCGGCTGGCGCGCTACTGGCGGGCCAGCGCGCCGGGCCGCCACCGGCGCATCACCGCCCAATACGCCAGCCTGATCGCGCATTCCACCAGCGAACATCAGCGTCTGGTGGCGGCCGCCGATGCCGGCGACCTGGTGCGGCGCCAGGGCTTTCGCTTCGCCTACCGCAGCGAAGCCGCCTTCGACGCGGCCCGCGGGCGCGCCAAGGCCCTGTGCGAGGCCTACGGCGTGACCAGCGCCGCCCTCGGCGGCCAGAGCCTGGCGCAAGCCGAACCGGCCCTGCGCCAGAGCATGGCCGGCGCCATCCACTGGCACCAGCCCTGGACGGTGAGCGACCCGGGCGCGCTGGTGGAGCGCTACGCCGCCCTGTTCCAGCGCCTGGGAGGCCGATTTACCAGCGGCGATGCCGGCAGCCTGCGGCCGCAGGGCGCGGGCTGGCGGGTGGACAGCGCCGAAGGCCCGATCGAGGCAGGGCATGCGGTCGTCGCGCTCGGCCCCTGGTCCGGCCCGCTGACGGCCGCGCTGGGCTACCGCTTCCCGATGATCCTCAAGCGCGGCTACCACCGCCATTTCACCGGCGGCGAGGCGCTGAACCTGCCGCTGCTGGATGCCGAACGCGGCTATGTGCTGGCCCCCATGCGCCAGGGCCTGCGCCTGACCACCGGCGCCGAGATCGCCCACCTGGACGCAGCGCAGACACCCCGCCAGCTGGCCGGCTCCGAGGCCGTCGCCCGCGAGCTGCTGGACCTGGGCGCACCGGTGGAGGCCACGCCCTGGGCCGGCTATCGGCCCTGCATGGCGGACATGAAGCCGGTGATCGGGCCGGCGCCGCGCCACCCGGGGCTGTGGTTCGACTTCGGCCATGGCCACCAGGGCTTCACCCTGGGGCCGGCGAGCGCCCGGCTGCTGGCCGACCAGATCGAGGGCAAGCAGGCCTACCTCGATCCGCAACCCTTCCTGCCCTCGCGGTTTTGACCGGGGCCGGGTTCCTGTGTCGGGCGCACGGCGCCCGGTTTCAGATCCCGAGGTAGGCCCTGCGCACCTCCGGATTGCTGCGCACCTCGGCCGCGCTGCCGGACAGGATCACCCGGCCGGTCTGCAGCACATAGGCCCGCTCCGCGATCTGCAGGCTCTCGGCCAGGCGCTGCTCCACCAGCAGCACCGTGACGCCCGAGGCGCGGATGGCCAGCACCGCATCGAAGATCTCGTCGACCAGCTTGGGCATGATGCCTTGCGAGGGCTCGTCGAGCATCAGCATGCGCGGCCGCGTCATGAGCGCGCGGCTGATGGCCAGCATCTGCTGCTCGCCGCCGGAGAGCGTCTCGGCCCGTTGCGCCAGGCGCTCCTTGAGCCGGGGAAACAGCTGGAAGACCATCTCCAGCGGCGCCTCGCGGTCCGCCTTCTTGCGGTGCAGATAGCTGCCCAGGCGCAGGTTGTCCGCCACCGACAGGCGCGGGAACAGGCGCTTGCTCTCCGGCACGAAGGCCAGGCCGCGCGCGGCGATGTGGTGGCCGGCCAGGGCCTCGATGCGTTCGCCGGCGAAACTCACCTGCCCCGAACGCGGTTTGACCATGCCGATCATCGACTGCAGCAGCGTGGACTTGCCCGCGCCGTTGGCACCGGCCACCACCACGATCTCGCCCTCCGCTACCTGCAGCGAAATATCGGAAATGGCCACCAGGCCGGCATAGGCCGAGGTGAGCTTCGAGACTTCAAGCAGCATGGCGATCTCCCAGATAGGCCGAGATGACGGCCGGATCGCGCACCACCTCGCGCGGCGCACCCTGTGCCAGCACCTCGCCGAGGTTCAGCACGATGGCCCGGTCCACCAGGGGCATGACGACTTCCATCACATGTTCGACCATCACCACGGTCACGCCGGTATCGCGCACCTGGCGGATCAGCTCCACGCCCTGGCGGGCTTCGCTGGGCGTGAGGCCGGTCAGCACCTCGTCGAGCAGCAGCAGCTTGGGGCCGGTGGCCAGGGCCCGGGCCACTTCGAGGCGGCGCTTCTCCGGCGGCGTGAGCTGGTGGGTGAGCGTGTTGGCCTGGCGGGACAGGCCGGTGAAATCCAGCATCTCCAGCGCCGCATGGCGGGCCGCCGCGGTGCCGCGGTGGCGCACGAAGCTGCCGATCATCACGTTCTCCACCACCGTCATCGAATCGAAGGAGCGCGGCACCTGGTAGGTGCGGGCGATGCCCAGGGCGCAGCGGCGGGTGGCGGGCAGGCGGGTGACGTCCCGGCCCTCGAAATGCAGCGTGCCGGAACTCGGCGGCAGCGCACCGGCGATCAGGTTGAAGAAGGTCGACTTGCCGGCGCCGTTGGGGCCGATCAGGCCGAGGATCTCGCCGCGGCGGATGTCGGCATCGATCTCCCTGTTGGCCACCAGGCCGCCGAAGCGGCGCGTGACCTGGCGGGCCTGCAGCAGGATCTCCTGGCTCATGGCGCCACCGCCTTCCTGCGCCACGGCCACGCGGGCAGCAGGCGCACCAGGCCTTCGGGCTTGAGCAGTGCCACCGCCATCACCAGGGCGCCGTAGATCATCAGGTCCAGCCCCGAGCCGGAGCCGCCCATGTAGCTGCGCGAGAACTCGGTCAGCGGTATCAGGATGGCCGCGCCCAGCATCGGGCCCCACAGGGTGCCGATGCCGCCCAGCACCACCGGCAGCACGATCAGCAGCGAGAAGCGGAAATGCAGCACGCTGTCGGGATCGACGTAGGAGACGAAGGCCGCATAGAAGCCGCCGCCCACCGCGGTGAGAAAGGCCGAGATGGCCGCCGCCGCGAGCTTGGAGCTGAGCACCGTCACGCCCAGGCTCTCGGCCGCATCGGCGTTGTCCTTCACCGCGCGCCACCAGTAGCCCCAGCGCGAGTCCTCGATCAGCCAGCAGATGAACCAGGTCAGCGCCAGCAGGCCCAGGGCGAAGTGGATGTACGGTGTCTTGTCGCGGGCGAACTGCAGCGTGGCCCAGCTGTCCGCGCCGAAGGGCCACTGGATGCCGGAGGCGGCGCCCAGCCATTCCCAGTTGTGGGCGATCAGCAGGCCCATCTCGGCGATGACGATGGTGGCGATCGAGAAGTAATGGCCCTTCAGCCGGAAGCAGCCGTAGCCCACCAGCACCGCCAGTGCCGCGGCCAGCAGGCCGCCGCCCAGCATGCCGAACCAGGGCAGCAGGCCGAAGCCTACATAGGCCTTGCTGGTGGCATAGGCGCCCACGCCGAAGTAGAGCGCATGGCCCAGCGATATCTGGCCGCAGTAGCCGCCGAGGATGTTCCAGGCCTGCGCCAGTGCGGCGTACATCAGCGTGAGCACGATCACGTTGCGCAGATAGGCGTTCTGCACGAACAGCGGCGAGAGCGCGGCCAGCACGAAGATCGCCAGGGCGATCACGAGCTGCCGGCGGCGACGGTCGCCGAAGCCACGCACCGCGTCGCTGGCGGCCTGGGTCGGCGGGCCGCCCGAAGGCGCAGGGCTTGCGCCGAAGTTGGAAACAATGGGCATGGTGGACATCACAGCCTTCCGAACAGACCCTGCGGACGCAGGAAGATGACAGCCAGGTACAGCACGTAGATCCCCATGGATTTCATCGCGGGCGGCAGCACCACCGCGGTCAGCGCCTCCACCAGGCCGACCACGATGCCGGCCGCGAAGGCACCGAAGACACTGCCGAAGCCGCCGAGCGCGACCGTGATGTAGGCGATGGTGCCGAAGGCCGCACCCACCTGCGGATGGATGTAGTAGAAGGTGGAGAGCACCGCGCCGGCCACGCCGACCAGGGCCGCGCCCAGGCCCCAGCCCAGCGCGAACACCCGGTTGCTGTCGATGCCGACCAGGGCGACGGCGCCCTTGTCCTCGCGCGTGGCCTCCAGTGCGCGGCCGAAGTCGGTGTGCTTCATCAGCAGGAACAGGCCGCCGAAGGCGATCAGCGAAACCGCCGCGCCGAAGAGCTGCGGCCAGGGCATGAAGATGCCGCCGAGTTCGAGCGTCTTGCCGCCGAGCCAGCTGCTGTCGCCGATGTTGCGGTAGTCGGGCGTGAAGAAGAACTGCACCGCGCCCTGCATCAGCGTGGCCAGGCCGAAGGTGGCGAAGATCTGCACCATGCCGGCGTTGACCTTCACCCGCAGCGCATGGCGCACCACGCCGGCGTACACACTCGCGCCGAAGATGAACATCAGCGCCGCGACCAGGGGAAGCGCCAGCACCGGGTCGATGTGGAAGAAGACGAAACACCCGAAGGTGGCGTACATGGCCAGCATCATGAATTCGCCGTGGGCGAAGTTCACGACATCCATCAGGCCGAAGATGAGGGACAGGCCCACGGCGATCATGCCGTAGATCAGGCCCATCAACAGCCCGCTGGCCAGCACCTGCGACAAGGCGGCAGCGGTCATGGTGCGTCCGTCCCTCAGCCGTTCATGGGCCACACGACCTTGGCGGTGGCGACCTCGAAGGGATAGACGGTGACGAACTTCGCCTTGTTCCACTGGATCAGCACCGGGCTGGCGAAGGTGTTCTGGCCGTGCGCGTCGAACTTCACCCGGGCCCAGGGCATGATGGTCTTGTCGCCCGGGATGTCGGTGGCGGCCAACGCCTCGCGGATCTTGCCGGGCTCCACCGTGCCGGCGCGGTCGATCGCGTCGGCCAGCACCATCAGGGCGCTGAACTGGCGCGAGGTCTGGTCGTTCAGGTCGCGGCCGGCCCGGGCCTTGAAGCTGGCGTTGACCGCCTTGGCCGAGGGTCGCTTCTCGCCCATGTCCTCGGAGAAGCTGGCGCGGCTGATCATGCCGACGAGTTTGTCGCCCACCGCATCCAGCGCGGGTTTCTCGACGAAGCCCGCGGCCTGCGCCACGATGTTGGGCGGCCGGTAGCCGAGCTCGGCCATGGTCTTGGCCAGCAGGATGGTGTCGGTGGTGTAGCTCGAGGGCATCAGCACGTCGGGATTGGCGTTCTTGATCTGCTGCACCTCGGCCGTCAGCGATGGCGAGTTGTTGCGGTACTTGATGTCGCAGGCGATGCGGTAGCCGCGCTCGGCGGCCAGCTTGCGCTGCACCTTGGCGGAGTCGCTGCCGAAGATGGTGTCTTCGTAGAACAGGCCGACCGAGCCGATCTTCTGGCCCCTGGCCTTGAGTGCGTCCATGAAGTCGAACATGGCCTGCGAGAACATCTCGTCGTGCGCCGCCGTGCGGAAGAAGAACTTCAGGCCCTGGGCGCTCAGCGTGGGCGAAGACGAGTCTGCGCAGACGAAGGGCACGCCGTAACGTTCGCAGGTGGCGCTGACGGTGGTCGAGACCGAGGAGTGGTAGCAGCCGACGATGGCGCAGACGTTCTCCTGCGTGATCAGGCGCTCGGCCTCGGCGCGGCCCTTCTGCGGATCGGCCTGGTGGTCGGCATAGACGACACGCACCTTGGCGCCGCCCAGGCGGGCCAGGCCGGCGTTCTTCGCCGTGGGCAGGTCGAGCGGGCTCACGTTGTTGATGACCTCGAGCGCGGTCTCGAAGGCCTGCCGGGCATCGATGCCGACCTGGGCGCTGGGGCCGCTCATCGGATAGAGGGCGCCGATCACCACTTCCTTGCCCTGCGCCATGGCTTCGTTCCATGCACCCTGGAGGACGGTTGCGGCACCGGCGCCTAGAAGAATCTGCCTGCGTTTCATCGGTAACTCCTGATCGGAAAGTGTTGGCGGGAAAAGGGGTGCCTCACAGCACCGCGAGATGGCTGTTGCGCACGTCGGTCACCAGCATGTGGCCGGGCTTGTGGGTGATGGCGAAGGGCAGTCCGGCCGAGCGGATCGCCTGTTGCGGCGTGACGCCGCAGGCCCAGAAGACGGGGATCTCGCCGGGGCGGATCTCGGCGCGCTCGCCGTAGTCGGGACGGTCGATGTCGGCGATGCCGATCTCCGCCGGATCGCCGAAATGCACCGGCGCCCCGTGCGTGGCCGGGAAACGCGAGGTGATCTGGATGGCGCGGATCGCCTGCGCGGCGCTCATCGGCCGCATGCTCACCACGCCGTTTCCGCCGAAGCGGCCGGCCGCGCCGTTGGGGCGGTCGGTGTCGTACATCGGAACGGTGGTGCCCTGCTCGATATGGCGCACCGGCACGCCGCCTTCGAGCAGGGCCTCCTCGAAGGAGAGCGAACATCCGATCACGAAACCCACCAGGTCCTCGCGCCAGAGTTCGCGCAGATGCGGCACCTCTTCGACCATGCGGCCGTCGCGGAACACGCAGTAGCCCGGGATGTCGGTGCGCAGGTCGATGTCCTGCCCCAGCTCCGGCACCGAAGGATCGCCCGGCTCGCTCATGCCGATCACCGGGCAGGACTTGGGGTTGCGCCGGGCAAAACGCAGGAACTCGTCGGCGTAGGCGCTGGGCATGATGGCGAGGTTGCCCTGGGTGAAGCCGGGACACTGCCCCGCCGTCTGGGCGGTGAAGCGGCCGGCGCGCACCAGCTGCCGGAATGCGGATGGCGAAGAAGCCTGGGCCAGTGGCGAAACGGATGTCATGGAGATGCTGGCGGTGTGCAAGGAATTTGCTTACTTTAGGAACCGTCACCAGATGTCGTCCATCGAAGAATTGTCAAAACACCTGTTCAAGTAAGTTGAACAATGCACGCACAACAATCGGACGAAATCCACCAAAGCAGAGCACCGATGCACCAATTCAAGACCTTGCGATGAATACCCGCTTCGTCGAAACCTTCATCCTGCTGGCACGCATCGGCAGTGTCCGGCGGGTCGCCGAGGTCATGCATGCCACGCCTGGCGCCATCTCGATGCGGCTGCGTTCGCTGGAGGCCGAACTGGGCGCCTCCCTCTTCCACTACGACGGCAAGAGCATGGCGTTGACCGAGCACGGCGCCCGCCTGGTGCAGCATGCCGAGGCGCTGCTGGAGACCACCCGCAAGATGGAGACGGCGGCGCGCGAGACCGGCGCCGAGCTGAGCGGCCGGGTGCGTGTGGGTGTCATCGAAACCGTGGTCCACACCTGCCTGCCCGACCTGATGAAGCTGATGCGGTCGAGCCTGCCGGCGGTCGATCTCGACCTGCAGGTGGACCTGACGGTGAACCTGGCCGAACAGATGATGTCGGGCAAGCTCGACATCGTTCTGCGGGTGTCGAGCGCGGTGCATCCCTCGCATGCCACGGTGGAAGACCTGATGCGGCTGCCGGTGCACTGGGTGGCGCGGCGCGGCCTGCTGCCCAAGCGCGACCTGCTGCACAACGTGCTGCGCCAGCAGCTGCTGCTGCAGATGCGCGGCACCCAGCCTTATCTGGACGCGATGAACCTGATCCAGCAGCTGGCCGGCCGCCAGGGCGTGGCGCTGAGCGACCTGCGGGTGTCGGCCGCGCCCTCCATCACGGCGCAGCTGGCCCTGGCGCGCGAAGGCGTGGGCGTGGCCCTGGTGCCGGGCATCTTCGTCAAGGAGCAGATCGAGCGCGGCGACCTCGTCGAGCTCGACCTGCCACCGCTGCCGGCTTTCAAGATGTCGCTATGGCATCCGTGGAACGCCAGGCCGCTCGTGTTGAAGACCGCCGAGGTGCTGCGCAAGGGCACACGCAACTTCTGCAAACGGCACGAAGAGCGCTGGGTGGTTGGATTGAGCTGAAAGAACCAACAGAAGATGTTGTTTGTCGCAGTAAATTGCGCTTGCGTTCAGAATTCCTGAATGCTTTTTGTCGAAAGAAGGGCTGTCGCAATGGCCTCCTCACCAACCCGGATGGAAATCACATGAAAGTCGACCTCAATTCCGACATGGGCGAAAGCTTCGGCGCCTGGCACATGGGCGACGACCAGGCCCTGCTCGGCCATGTCAGCTCCGCCAACATCGCCTGCGGCTACCACGCGGGCGATCCGGTGACCATGGCGGCCACCGCGGCCGCCGCCGTGGCGCGGGGCGTGTCCATCGGCGCCCATCCCAGCCTGCCCGACCTGCAGGGCTTCGGCCGGCGCACCATGCAGCTGAGCGAAGCCGAGGCCTATGGCATCACGCTCTACCAGGCGGCGGCCATGCAGGGCTTCGCCAAGGCGGCGGGCAGCCGCATGCGCCATGTGAAGGCCCACGGCGCGCTCTACAACATGGCGGCCAAGGACAGGAAGCTCTCGGCCGGCATCTGCCGCGCGGTGCGCGACCTCGATCCCGGGCTGGTCGTCTTCGCCCTGGCCGGCAGCGTGATGGTGGAGGTGGCGCGCGACATGGGACTGCAGGTGGCCCAGGAAGTCTTCGCCGACCGCAGCTACCAGGACGACGGCTCGCTCACCCCGCGCACCCAGCCCGGCGCCATGATCACCGAGCTGCAGCAGTCCATCGCCCAGGTGCGCTGCATGCTGCAGCAGGGCTTCGTGCGGGCGGTCTCGGGCAAGGAAGTGGCCATCCAGGCCGACACCGTCTGCCTGCATGGCGACCAGCCCGGCGCCGCCCTGTTCGCCCAGGCCATGCGCGAGGCCCTGCTGGCCGACGGCGTGACCATCGCCGCGCCCTGAGCGCTTCGCTTACTTGGCGAAGAGGTTGTCGAAGTTGGCGAAGGCCTTGATCTCGACCGCGTTGCCCGACGGGTCCAGGAAGAACATCGTGGACTGCTCGCCCACTTCGCCCTTGAAGCGGGTGTAGGGCTCGATGATGAATTTGGTGCCGGCGGCCTTGAGCTTGCCGGCCATCTCTTCCCATTCGGGAATCGTCAGCAGCACGCCGAAGTGGCGCACCGGCACGTCGTGGCCGTCGACCGCGCTGGCCTGGCGGTGGCCGCATTCGTCCGGCGCCAGGTGGGCGACGATCTGGTGGCCGTAGAAATTGAAGTCCACCCAGGTGTCGGCGCTGCGGCCTTCGGGGCAGCCCAGCAGCTCGCCGTAGAAGGCGCGTGCGGCGGCGATGTCGTGCACCGGGAAGGCGAGGTGGAAGGGCGGCATCTTGGCGGCGGTCGCGGACATGGTTTTCTCGTGGGGAGGAAGGGAAAGCGGCAAGTCTAGGGGCCGCCCTACATGCTGATAAACGATATATTTTTGTCGGACTGACAAAACTTATCGATGATTGGCCATGCTCAAGGAACTCCGCACCTTCCTCGCCGTGGCCCGCCACGGCACCTTCTCCCGCACCGCCGACCGCATCGGCCTGACCCAGTCCGCCGTCAGCGCGCAGATGCAGCGGCTGGAGCAGTCGCTGGGCTTCGCGCTCTTCGACCGCCACGGCCGGCTGGCCACCCTCAATGCCGCCGGCCACGCCACGGTGGAGCGCGCCGAACTGCTGCTGGCCCAGTACGAACAGCTGCACCGCAAGCCCGGCAGCGACGAGGCCGCCGTGCTGCTGCGCATAGGCGCCATCGCCTCGGTGCAGGCCGCCGGCCTGCCGGACGCGATGGCCGCGCTGCACGGCGAGTTCCCGCGACTGCGCATGCGGGTGCTGCCCGGCGTGTCGCTGTCGCTGCTGGGCCAGGTGGATGCGGGCGAACTCGATGCGGCGGTGATGATCCGCCCACCCTTTGCCCTGCCGGCCGAACTGGCCTGGCATCCGCTGTGGTCCGAACGTTTCGTGTTGGTGGCGCCAGCAGCGGCCAAGGGACGGGACTGGCGCCGGCTGCTGCAGGAGCGGCCCTTCCTGCGCTACGACCGCTCCTCCTTCGGCGGCCGCCTGGTCGCGCAATTCCTGCAGGCGCAGGGGCTGGAGGTACAGGAGGCGGTGGAGATGGACGAACTCGGCGGCCTGATGAAGCTGGTGGCCAACGGCCTGGGCGTGGCTTTGCTGCCGCAGAGCCGGCCGCATTTCCCGGCGCCGGAGGGCGTGCGGGTGATCGGCCTGGGCGAGGCGGAGTTCCACCGCGAGATCGGCATGGCGGAGCGGGTGCGCAACAGCCATGCGGCCATCGTGCAGAGCCTGCGCGAGGCGCTGCGTGAAACCGGCCAGGCCAGCGCCGGGCGCAGCCGCCGCCCGCCGGGCTGAGCCGCCGGCTTCAGGCCGCGTCGGAGGGCCCGATCAGCAATTCGTCGATCGGCGCCGGCCGGTGCACCAGATAACCCTGCGCATAGTCCACGCCGCCCTCGACCAGCTTGGCCATCACCGCCGCATCCTCCACGAACTCCGCCACCGTCTGCATGCCCAGGATGCGGGAGACATCGATGAAGCAGCGCACCGCCGCCTCGTCCAGCGGATCGCTGACCAGGTCGCGGATGAACTGGCCGTCGATCTTGAGAAAGTCCACCCGCAGGTTCTTCAGGTAACCGAAGGAGGAGGCGCCGGCGCCGAAATCGTCCAGCGCCACCCGCACGCCCAGGGCCCGGGCACGCTCCACGAAAACGGCCGCTTCGGCCATATTGGTCACCGCCGAGGTCTCGGTGATCTCGAAGCACAGGCGCGAGCAGATCGCCGGGCCGGCCTCCACCAGCACCGCCTGCACCCAGCTCTGGAAGGCCCGGTCGCCGACCGACTGGCCCGACAGGTTCACGCTCAGGCAGCCGATGGCCGCCTGCGCCTCGGGCCGCCTCAGCCAATCGGTGGCATGCGAGAGCACCCAGCGGTCGATGCGGGTGGCCAGGTGGAAACGCTCGGCCGCCGGCAGGAAGGCGCCGGGCGGGATCAGCGTGCCGTCCTCGTCGCGCAGCCGCACCAGCACCTCGGCATGCCGGCCGCCTTCTTCGTCGTGCAGCTTCTGCATGCGCTGGGCGAACAGCACGAACTCGTCGCGGTCTATGGCCCGCTCGATGCGTGAGGCCCACTGCATCTGGCCGTGCCGGGCGCGCAGGGCGTCGTCGCTGTCCAGCCATTCGTGCACCCGGTTGCGGCCGCCCTCCTTGGCCGCGAAACAGGCGGCGTCGGCGGCCTGCTTGGCGGCGTCGATATTCGCCCAGCGCCGGTCCAGCGGCACCAGGCCGATGCTGGCGCCGACCCGGAAGCGCTTGTCGTCCTGGGTGAAGCGGAAGACATCCAGCCGGTCGCAGATGGCCTGCGCCGCGCGCCGCGCCTGCAGCGTGGTGCAGTGGGTCAGCAGCACCGCGAACTCGTCGCCGCCCAGTCGGGCCAGGGTGTCGCGGCTGCGCAGGGTCTCGCGGAACAGCTGGCTCACCTGGCACAGCAGCTCGTCACCGGCGGCATGGCCGCAGGCGTCGTTGACCAGCTTGAACTGGTCCAGGTCGATGTAGAGCAGCGCGTTCTCGGTACCGGTCTCGCGCGACTGCTCCAGGGTGCGGTGCAGCCGGTTGTCGAACTCCACCCGGTTGACCAGGCCGGTCAGCGAATCGTGGGTGGCCCGGTAGGTCATCTCGCTGGAGAGCCGCCGCTGCTCGGAGACATCGTGGAAGACCAGCACCGCGCCCAGCAGCTCGCCGGCATCGTTGCGGATCGGGGCGGCGGAGTCCTCGATGCCGTGCTCGGTGCCGTCGCGCGCGATCAGCAGCGTGCCCTGCGCCAGGCCCACCACCCGGCCTTCGGCCAGGCAGGCATCGACCGGATTGGGCGCGGTCTCGCGGGTGCCTTCGTGGACGATGTGGAAGGCCTCGCTCAGGGGCCGGCCGGCGGCGTCCTCGCTGAGCCAGCCGGTCATGCGTTCGGCCACCGGATTCAGCCAGGTCACCCGGCCCAGCCGGTCGGTGGTGATGACGGCATCGCCGATGGAGTGCAGGGTCACCCGCATCAGTTCGTGCTGCTCGGCCAGCAGCTTGGCCAGGCGCTTGCGTTCGGTCACGTCCTGGAAGGCGCCGGCCAGGCGCACCGAGCGGCCCTCGGCCGCCTCGACGGAGCCGACCACCCGCACGTCGCGCAGCTCGCCGTCGGTGCGGCGGATCTCCAGCTCCAGGTCGAAACTGCGGCCGGTGGCGATCGCCGCCTGCACCGCTTCCTCCACCACCGGGCGCGAGGAGGCGGTGTAGAAGCCGAGCGCGCTTTCCAGCGTGGGCTGGAAATCCGCCGCCACGCCGTGGATGCGGCGCACCTCCGGCGACCAGGTCACCAGGGCGGCGTCCAGGTCCACCTCCCAGCCGCCGACGCCGGCCAGGGTGCCGGTGCGTTCGAGGAACTCCTGGCTCTTGCGCAGGGCCTGCTCGGCGCGCTTGGAATCGGTGACGTCCTGCGAGGTGCCGCGCATCGCGACGATGACACCGGACGCATCGCGCACCGGGGTGCCGCGGGTGTCCAGCCAGCGCAGCTGCTGGTCCGACACGCGGCGGAACTCCAGCTCCAGCGCATAAGGCTCGCCCTGGCCCAGGCAGCGCCCGATGGCGGCGGCCAGGCGCTCCCGGTGGCCCGGCAGAAAGGAGTTCAGGCGCTGCGCCACCGTGGGCGGCGGCTGGTCGGGGTCGCGGCCGGTGATGCGGTACATCTCCAGCGACCAGGTGTTGACGTTGCGCACCAGGTCCCATTCCCAGCTGCCGATATGGCCCAGGCGCTGGGCCTCGGCGAAGGCCTGGGCGGTTTCTTCTTGCAGGCGGTTGAGGCGCTGCAGGTCCTCGGCCTCGCGGCGCAGGGCCTGTTCGCTTTCCTGCAGCGCCCGGGCCTGCACCGCCAGGTGCTTCATCGCGGCACGGCCCTGCAGGGCGCGGGCGGCCGACACGGCCAGCAGCTGCAGGACGCGGCGCTGGGTGTCGTCGAGCCGGCGCGGCTGGCGGTCGATCACACAGATGGTGCCGATGCGGTGGCCGTCGTCCAGCGTCACCGGCGCGCCGGCATAGAAACGCACCTTGGGCTCGCCGGTGACCGCCGGGTTGTCGAAGAAGCGCTCGTCGGCCAGGGCATCCGGTATTTCCAGGATGCCGTCGGCCAGCACGGCGTGGGCGCAGAAGGAGATCTCGCGCGGTGTCTCGCACACACCGGGCAGGCCGTGGTTGGCGCGGAACCACTGGCGCTGGTCGTCGATCAGGCTGATGAGGGAGATCGGCACCTCGCAGACGATGGAGGCCACCTCCACCAGCGCCTGGAAATCGGGCTCCGGGGTGGTGTCCAGCGCCAGCAGACCGTGCAAGGCACGCAGGCTCTCCGCTTCGTCGGCTCTTCTGGGGGCAACTTGCATGGATGCGGGATGGGTAGTCCCCGGCAGGCAGGGGGTCGGGCGATTCTGCGCCCGCGGTGGCAAAAAGCACCAGAGCCAGGTGACCGGATGTGTCGCCCCGCCCAAGGCGCTTCGTCTGCCACGCCGTGGCTGCGCAAGCGGCTGCGCCGGGCGGCCGTGGCCGGGCACAGTGGCCCGCCATGGACACCAGACCCACCGATTGGCCGGCCATCACCCGCTGGCAGACCAGCTTTCCCTGGACGCCCGCCGTGGCGCCCGACAGCCCGTCCGATCCCGGCGATGACCCTCCCACCGCGGCGGCATGGCCGCTTTCTTGCGGTCCTGTCTTACACGGGCCACAGGACTCGGTGGGCGCCGTTGCGGCCTTCACGCCCCCTGCCGATCGCAACGCCGCGCCGGATGCCGACCCGCGCAGCTTCGCCCAGCTGATCGAGTGGTCGCTGCCGCCCGGGCTCGAACCCAATGCCAGGCTCATCCACAACTTCAACCATTGCGGCGCCGATGCCGACAAGGTGCAGAAAGTCACCTCCATCGTCATGAGGCAATGCGGCAAGAACTGGAACGAGGTGCTGGCCTGCGTCGACGCCTTGAAGCGCTGCCGGCGGCGCGACCGGCAGACCCGCCGCGAGGAGGTGGTCTGCCCCAACCATTTCACCTATGCGATCGCGATCGCCCAGTGCCAGCGGGCCGGCCGCGCCGACAAGGTGAGCGAGCTGCTGGACCACCTGCTGCAGAACGGCCCCTCACTGCCCGATCCGCTGTTCCTGGAAACGCCGGTGTATTCGATCGCCATCTCCGAGTGCGAGGCCGATGGCCGTGCCGACGACGCACTGGCCCTGTTCGACCATCTGCTGCGCCACGGCCCCGACTACCGGCCCCAGGCCTGGCCGCAGGCCGTCACCTACAACGGCGCCATCGCCACCTGCATGAAGGCGGGCCGCACCGACGATGCACTGGAGCTCTACCACCACCTGCGGACCTGCGGCCCCCTTTATCCGCGGCCGGCCTGGCCGCTGACCATCACCTACAACATGACGATGACGGCCTGCGTCAATGCCGGGCGGGACGCCGAGGCGCTGGCGATCCTCGACCAGCTGCTGCAGGACGGCCCCGACCTGCCCACGCCGGTCTATCCCGACATCGTCAGCCTGTGCCTGGGCCTGGAGATCTGCGAGAGGCTCGAACGCCTGGACCGCCAGACGGGATTGATCGACCTGGGCATCGCGGGCGAGCCTGGCAAACCCGGTACCCGGCTGCTCCACCCGGCCCTCGGCTTCGACGCCGCGCGCAATGAGCTGGACCTGTATGAGCGTGCCGTGCTGCTCAAGCCCAGGACTCCCTTCGACGCCTGCATCCACCCCGCGCTCGCCCGTGCCATCTGCCGCCGCCTGGTGCATGCCCGGGATGCCCAGGACCAGCCCGCGGGCATCGACCCGCAGACACGTTTCCTGCTGCGCCGCAGCAGCGCGACCACGGTGAAGAAAACCGTCGTCGATTTCCTGCGCCTGCCGGACTGGAGCCCGCAGTTCGTCCAGGTCGAGTCCTTGGAGGGCGCCACCCCCGCCATCCGCCAAAGCCGGCAGCCGCATGGGCATCCACGTCGTGACGGGCGTCCGGACTGAGCTGCCATGACCATGCCATCCGCCACGGGGTCGAGTACCTGGCAGGGCAGCACGCCCTGGCCACAGCTTCTGCCCTGGACGCTGGAAACCGAAGACCGGTCCGGTGCGGAGCCGGAAGAAGCGCAAGCGGCGGAGCCGGCATTCGCGCTCTGGTGCCGGCAGGCAGACGCTCAGAAGCCGCGGCCCTGGGCTTCGCGTGTGTGGTCTGCGCCATCACCGCTCGCCGGGGACAGGGCCGATCCACGCAGTTTCGCCGCGCTGCTGGAGCAGCCGCCGTGCCCCGGCCAGGAGCGCAACGCCCGCACCGTGCGCCGCTTCAACCGGGGCGATCACGTGGCGGTGGAAGTGCTCAAGCTCACCTCGGTGATCATGCGCAAGTGCGATCACTGGGACGACGCACTGGCCTGCCTGCACGCGCTTTCGCGCTGCCAGCGCCGCAACCCCCTCACCGGCCGCGAAGAGGTGGTGTGCCCGGATCACTTCAGCTACGGCATCGCCATGGGGATCTGCCAGAAGGCCGGTCGCGCCGACAAGGTGCAGGCGCTGCTGCAGCACCTGCGGGATTGCGGCCCGCTGCTGCCGGACCCCGTGTCGATCCAGCCCGATGTGGAGCTCTTCTCGATCGCCATCGCGGAGCTGGAGGCCGACGGCCTGGTCGACCATGCACTGGCACTGTTCGGACTGCTGCTGGAGCAGGCCCCGCCAGCATCGCCGCAGTCCACCACGTACCACGCCGCGATCGCCGTCTGCAAGAAGGCCGAACGCGTCGAGCCCCTGTTGTGGCTCTTCGAGCACCTGCGCACCCATGGGCCGTCGTACCGGCCCGCGGCCTTCCCGCGCACGAACACCTACAACATGGTGATCTCCGCCTGCACCCGGCAGAAGCGCCACACGCAGGCGCTGGACTTCTTCTGGCAGCTGCTGCGCGAGGGCCCCGGCCTGCCGGTGCCGGCCTACGCCAATGCCGTCAGTTACGCGGTGGGCCTGGCCGCCTGCGAGCAGTCCGGGCAACCGGACCTCTACGCCGAAATACTCGCCCATGGCATCCGCGGCCTGCCCGGCCTGCCCGCGTCGCGGGTGTTCAGGCCTTCGCTGGGCTTCGATGCCGCGCGCAACGAACTCGACCTGCACGAATGCGCCGTCGCCCTGCTGCCGGACGGAGCGCCCGCCGCCGTGGTGCGCACATCGGTGGCACGGGCCATCATCCACTGCCTGCGGCACGAGCCCGAGCAGCTGGGCCATGCCAGGGGCATAGACCGGCAAACGGTCTTCCGGGTCGGCCCCCATCGTTCGAACCTGCTCACGAAAACCGTCCATGCCTTCATGCGCGCCGAGGGCTGGAATCCGAAGTGGAAGATCGAGGCCCACACCGGCGTGCTCTGCGACGCCGCGACGGCGATGCGCCGGCGGACCCAGGGCAGATCCGAGTTGAATCCCCTGGCCAGGCCGTGGACGGGCGCGGCCCCGCCCGCACCGGCACCGGAGCACCGCCGTGGATAGCGCCGGTATCCATCACGGGCCGCAGCGGCGGGGCTCGCCCACCCAGCCCGCGCCGCCGTCGGCGCAGCAGACCACCGCTCCCGAGACGGAACCGCCTGCAGGCGTGGCGGCGCTTTCGGCGGATGGACATGTTCCCGCCGTCGTCCCGGACATCGTCGCGACCGCGGCAGGCACGCCCATCTTCCAGGCACCCGCCGCCTGCCCGCCCGAAGCGCGCAGCTTCGCCCATCTGCTGCCCTGCCCCGTGCCCGCCGGCACCGAGCCGAACGCCAGCATCGTCGAGCTTTTCAACCGGGGCGAAATCGGCGCCCGGGCGGTGGTGCAGCAGACCTGCGCCTGCATGGCGAAGTGCGGCACCCGCTGGCAGGACGCCCTGGCCTGCATGCATGCGCTCTCGCGCTGCGACCGGCGCCATCCGCACGCCGGCGTCGGGGAGATCGTCTGCCCCAACGTCGTCCTCTACACCTCCGCGATCCGGGTCTGCAAGCACGCCGGGGAGACCGCCAGGGCATTGGCGCTGTTCCAGCACCTGCTGCGGCACGGGCCGGGCTTTCCGGCACCCGCCCTGCCCGATGCGCGAGCCTTCAACGTCGTGATGGCGGCCTGCCAGGAAGGCGGCTGGATCGACATGGCCCTGAGGCTGTTCGATGAGTTGAGCTGCATAGGCCCGCTGCAGGCCTCGCCCGTCTTCCCCACCGCCGTCAGCTACGCCGTGGCGGCCGCGGCCTGTGCCGGCGCGCAACGGCCGGACTGGTACGTGGGCCTGCTGCGCCTGGGTCTGGGCCTGCAGCAGGACACCGGCCGGCCCGCCAGGCCGGTATTGCGCCCCGGGCTCGGTTTCGATGCGGACCGCAACCGGCTGGACCTGCACCAGCCGCAGGTGCTGGTGGACCCCAGCCAACCACCCGGCGTGCATCCGGCGCTCGCCTACGCCATCCTGCACTGCCTGCGCTTCCATCCCGGCCTGGTCGGCCAACAGGTCGGCATCGACCACGGCACCACCTACGTGCTGGGCGAAGACACTTCGAATGCGCTGCGGCGCACCGTGGCCGAGTTCATCCGCGCACAGGGCTGGATCCCGGATTACCCGCTGCTGCCGGACGGGCGCATCGACCGCGGCAGCCTGGTGGCCCGGCTGCCGGCCGCCGACCTCGGCATGGCGGAGGTCACGCCGGATCGGGCAGGCGCCGAAGCCGAAGCGGAACCTGTTCAAGCGTATGCCGCAAGCGGGCCGGCGCCTGACCCGGCCTGCATGGGCGGTCCCCTCCTGCAGCACGCCGCCTCCGCGGCATGGCCGCCGCCATGGCAGCAGGACGTGGATGCGGACGGCGCGGCACCGCTCCATGCACGCAGCTTCGCTCATCTCCTGGCCCGGCCCCCGCGCGATGGCGACGCGCCCAATGCCAGCATCATCGCCTCGTTCAACCGGGGCGAGGTCGATGCACAACAGGTGCTGCGTGTCACCGTCTGCTGCATCAAGCGATGCGGCTCCGACTGGAAGACGGCCCTGGCCTGCCTGCATGCCCTGAGCGCCTGCTGCCGCCAGGACGAGCACAGCGGCGAGGTGCAGGCCGTCTATCCCAACACCATCGCCTACACCGTCGCGATCGTCTCCTGCGAGCTGGGCCGCCAGCCGGCGATGGCGATGGCCTTGTTCGAGCACCTGCGGGTGCACGGACCGCATTTCCCCATCCCCGCGCTGCCGGACGTGAAGTGCATCAACGCCGCCATGTCGGCTTGCGAGAAGTCCGGCTGGACCTCGACGGTGCTGGCGCTGCTCGACTGCCTCCTGTGCACCGGCCCACGACTGCCTTGCGCCCTGCTGGCCACCTACATGAGTTACTGCATCGGACTGCGCACCTGCGCCAGCCTCGGCCGGCCGGACTGGTATGCGCCCCTGCTGTGGCGCGGCATGCAGGACCATCCCGGCAGGCCGGACGGCCAGGTCTTCCAGCCCAGCCTCGGATTCGATGCGACCGGCAACCGCCTCGACCTGCGCCGGACAGCGGTGCTGACGCCGCACCATGCGCCCGCCACGCACACCCGCGGCGTGGATCCGGCGCTGGCGCTCGCCATCCTGCATTGCCTGCGCTACATGCCACAGCCCCTGGGGCTGCCGAGGCCGATCGACCGGAACACCGAAATCGTGCTGGGCACCTTCTGCCCCGAGGGGCTGGAGCAGGCCGTGAAGGGCTGGATCCAGCGCCAGGGCTGGACCGCGGCCTACTCCGTCAACACATCCGGCCAGCCGAACGACGAGAGCCGGGTGGCGCCAGCCGAACAGTGCCCTTCCCCGGACCGCGGCGGCGCCGCCGGCTGAACAGGCCTCACCCGCCAAGCACACCATTTGCCCAGGACCCGCCCACATGGACCAGATCCACGCGCACGGCAATTCTTCCCCCGCCCCGGCACCCTGGCCCGCCGCGCAGCAGCCCGCCCCCGGCGGCCAGGAGGCAGCTCAGGAGCCTGACGGCTTGCTGCCGTGGCCGCTGCCCTTCGAACTGATGCAACTGCCGGTGCTGACCCAGCATGCGTGCGTGCTGCCGTCCTGGCCCGTCGTGCCGGCCTGCGGCTTTCTCCACCTGCTGGAGTGCCGCTATCTGCAGGGGCAGGAACCCAATGCCGGCATCATCGAGCGCTTCAACCGCGGCAAGGTCGATGCCGAGCAGGTGCTCAAGGTCACCTCCGCCTGCATCCGGCAATACGGCGCCGACACGGACAAGGCCATCGCCTGCCTGGAAGGCCTGGCGCGCTGCCGCCGCTTCGATACGCTTGCCGGCCGCTGGCACAGCGTGTCGCCCGACGCCATCTGCTACTACCTGGCGATGGCCAGCTGCGACCGCGCCCGCAAGCCCTGGAAGCTGCTCGCGCTGTTCGACCACCTGCAGACATGCGGCGCCTTCTTCCCCACGCCGGTGTTCCCCAACACCCAGCACTACAACACCGCCCTGTCCGCCTGCGAGCGCAGCGGCCGGCCGGCCGAGGCCCTGATCCTGTTCGACCGGCTGCTGCAGCACGGACCCTTGCTGCCCGAGCCGGCGCTGCCCGACATCGGCACCTACAGCACCGTGTTCTCCGCGCTGGACCGGCTCGAACGCCAGGAGCGCTACCCCGAGCTGCTGCGCCAGGGCATCGAGGCCGGCGTGTTCCGCCCCTCGCTGGGCCTGGACAGCGAGCGCGGGCAGCTGGACCTGCACCGGCATGCGCTGCTGGTCGACGCCGGGGTGGACGGCCAACGCGCGGTGCATCCGGCGATCGCCCGCGGCCTCTTTCTCGCGCTCGCTTCGGACACCGATGCGCTCGGCGCCCGCCGCATCGGCGAACACACGGAATTCCTGCTGAGCGAACTGGGCACCGGCGCGGTCAAGCTCGCCATCGTGCAGTGCATGCAGGAGCGCGGCTGGCACCCGGTGTACCGGCGCAATCCGCCGGGCCACGAGGGCAAGGGCTATCTGGGCATAGGCAGCGTGGCGCGCTCGGAGCTGAACCCGCTGGCGCAGGCCTGGGAACAGCCGGCGCCCCGGGACGCCTGAGCCGGCCGCAGGCTCAGGCGGCGCGCAGCAGCTCGTCGCGGGTCATCACCGCCGCGTACTTCTGGCCCATGTCGAACATGCTGGCATCGTGCGGCGCCAGCGCGCGGTCGCCCACGCAGTCGGACAGCACCACCGGCCGGAAGCCCCAGGACATGGCATCCACCACGCTGGCGCGCACGCAGCCGCTGGTGACCGCGCCGGCGATCACCAGGGTCTGCACCCCGCGCTGCGCCAGCCATTGGGTGAGCGGCGTGCCGAAGAAGGCCGATGGCACGGTCTTCCTCACCACCAGCTCGCCCGCGGCCGGCGCCAGCTCGGGCACGATGGCGCTGCGGTGCTCCTGCTCCTTGAGCGTGAGCATGGCCGGCACCTTGAGCGAGAAGATGTTGTGGTCCGCCCCGTCGTCGGCATAGACGATGCGGCTGTGCGCGACGGCCCAGCCGCGTTCGCGTGCCGCCTGCAGCAGCGGCACGGTGCTGGCGATGGCCGGGGCGATGTTGCCGCCGCCGAAGATCGCCGGATCGGCGAAGCCGTTGACGAAATCGACGATGAGCAGCCCGAAAGGGGCCTTGAGCGGCAACTCGGCGCCGAAGCCCTGGCGGGCATAGGTCTGGATCTCTGCGTGCATCGGGTGTGTCAGCCTTGGGATTCGAGGACCTGGCCCTGGCGCACCACGTCCTGCCCGTCCAGGCTGACCGTGCATTTGCGCAGGGGAATGTCGATATGGCAGGTGGTGGTGCGGCTGCCGCCGGCCTCGTTGTTGGGGCCGAGCGAGAACAGGAAGTTGCCCTCGAAGGCCCGTGCATCCATGCCGATGGTGGCCTCCCGGTCGTACAGGCCCAGGGTGGACCAGCGCGAGCGCGGCTGCAGGCCCCAGCCGATGTGGGAGATGGCGAAGGACTCGGGGTCGTCGAAGCCCGCCATGTAGTCGGCGAGCAGCGCGGCATCGATGCCGCCCTCGATCTTCGTGGCGTAGCCGTTTTCCACCGTCAGCACGATGCGTTCGCTGCAGTAGCGTTTCTGCGGCAGCAGGATGTCGCCCTTGTCGATGACGATGGTGCCCTGGCTGCCGCCCTCGTCGGGGAAGGTGAGCGCGAAGCCGCTGGGCCAGTGGTCCCAGCGGCCGGGTTCGTCCACGAAGCCGTATTCGCTGATGACCGGGAACTCGCCCAGGGCGAAGCGGATGTCGGTGCCGGCGGCCGACACCACCCGCATCTCCTTCGCCTTGCCGATGCGGGCGGCCGCGGCCTTGACGCGCGCACGGTCGGCCTCGGTCGGCACCAGCCGGGCCAGCACCTCGGGCGGCTCCACCGCCAGCAGGATCTTGGTGCCACTCGACAGGATGTCGTGCTGCTCCGGCGAGAACAGCAGGGTCATCAGGTCCAGCACCAGGTCGCTGGCCTTGAGCATGGCGATGGCCGCCGGATTGCCGGTCAGCGGCGTGGTGCCCAGGTAGGCCAGGCTGTCGCGGCTGTGGGCCTTCTCGCCGTTGACCGGCGGCAGGTCCAGCCGGTTGACGATGGCGCCCATGTCCTGCGTGGCGATGAGCGCGCAGGCCAGGGTCTGCGGATGGGTGGCGGCACCGGTGAGGATGGTCACGGTCTGGCCGCGCTCCAGCCGGGACAAGGCCAGCACCTGCTTCCAGGCGCCGATCAACTGGTGGTCACTGACGGGCATGGGTTCTCCTATGGAAAGAGCGAAGGACGATTCTCAGGCCGCAGCCAGATTCGTGCCCAGGAAGCTGTGCAGGCCGGCGTGAAAGCCCGCCTCGTCGTCCCAGGGGATCATGTGGCCGGCGTCGGGCACCTGCACGGTCAACAAACCGGGCAGCAGGCGGGTGAACTCGGCCTGGTCCTCGGGCGCGACCACGCCGCCGCGGCCGGCCACCATCAGCAGGGAGGGCACCTTGACGAAAGGCAGGTCGGACTGGATGTCGTCCTGGTGGAAGCCGTCGAAGGTGGTGACGATGGCGCGTTCGTCGCAGGTGTGCAGCCATTCGGCGCGCAGGCGCAGCTGCTCCTCGGTCCAGCTGGGGCAGAACACCCGCATCTGTTCGACCGTGATGCCACGCCGGGCCTGGCGCATCGAATCGAGGTACCAGGCCAGGTTGGAGGGATAACGCCGGCGGCCGGGGCCGGACACCGGCGGATCGACCATCGCCAGGCAGCCGAGCCGCTCGCCATGGTGGCGTGACACGCGGATGCCGATGCGCGCGCCCATCGAATGGCCGACCAGGGCATAGCCGCGCAGGTCCAGCGCCTCGGCGAAGGCGGCCACGTCGGCGGCCATGGCGTCCAGCCCGTAGTCCAGCGTCGGCGAGGCTTCGGACAGGCCCCGGCCGCGCACGTCCAGCACATAGGTGTCGAAGCGCTCGGCCAGCCGTTCGGCAACGAAGCCCCAGGTGATCGCCGGGCTGGTGATGCCCGGCACGATGAGCAGCGGCCGGCCCTGGCCGCCGTAGCGCAGGTAATGCTGGCGGATGCCGTTGGCGCGCACATGGGCGCCGTACAGAAGCCGCGAGCCCATCAGTAGGCGCCCGACAGCAGCGCGCCGGCGCCCGGCACGATGGGCTCCAGCTCCAGCGCCTTGAGCATGGCGTAGGTGGTGGCGACGGCCGCCGTCACCACCGGCTTGCCGGTCATGGCCTCCACCTGGGCGATCACCGGCAGCGAGGGCATCTGCACGCAGGCCGAGAGCACGATCACGTCCACGTCGTCGGTCTTCAACTTGGCCACGATGGCCGGCAGGCGGGACGGATCGTGCCGGCCCACCTCCAGGTTGTCGGGGATCTGCAGGGCGGTCCAGTCGCTCACCTCGAAGCCCTCGTGGCGGATGTAGTCCACCACCAGCTCGGTCAGCGGCAGCATGTAGGGCGCCACCAGCGCGACCTTCTTCGCGCCCATGATCCTCAGCGCATCGACCAGAGCGCCGGCGCTGGTGATGACCGGCGCCTTGCCCTCGTTCTTCTCGGTATGCGCCGTCAGCCGCGCCTGCGACTGGCGGTGGTAGCCACGGCCCATGGCCATGATGGCGACCAGGCAGGCGTAGCCCAGCACGTCCACCCGCGCATCGGAGAGTTCCAGCGAGCAGCGGTCGGATTCGCCGTCCATGGCGGCCAGCTCGTCCTTCTGCACCGTCTTCATGCGCATGCGGCTGGAGTGGAAGGTGAAACGCTCCGGCCGGATCGCCTCGCGCAGGCGCAGCATGGCGGGGATCTCGGTCTCCATGGTGGTGTTGGAACTCGGCACGATCTGGCCGATGCGGTAGGGACGGGTCATGGGATCTGGCTCCTTGGATGGGCGATTTCTTTATTGGGGATCGAGCTTGAGCAGCCGCTCGGCATTGCCATGGCAGACCAGGGCGCGGGTGGCCTCGTCGAGGTCGGACTGCTCGATGAAGTCGGCGGCGATGGCCGTGTCTTCGTAGGGGTAGTCCACCGAGAACATCACGGCCTCCGCACCCATCTCGGCGATGGCGCCCTTCAAGGCCGCCTCGGAGCAGACACCCGAGGTGGTGATGACGATGTTGCTGCCGATGTACTCCGAAGGCTTTCGCTGCAGGGTGATGCCGAAGGGATAGGCGGCGAAGCGGCTGTCGTAGCGCCAGCGCTGGAAGGGCAGGCCCTCGCCCATGTGGCCCAGCACGATCTTCAGCTTGGGGAAGCGGTCGAACACGCCGGAGAACAAGAGGCGCAGCGCATGCGAGCCGGTCTCCACGCCCCATCCCCAGGTGGCGCCGTGCAGCACGGGGAAGCCTTCGAGTGTCCTGGGCACCTGCGGGAAGTCGATCGGATGCAGGTAGAGCGGATAGTCCAGCGCCTGCAGCCGCTCCCAGACCACGTCGTAGGCCGGGTCGTCGTAGTAGCGGCCCAGCGTGTGGCCGTTGACCAGCGCGCCCTTGAAGCCGAGCTGGGTCACCGCGCGCTCAAGCTCGTCGGCGGCGGCCTGGGGGTCCTGCATCGCCAGACAGGCGAAGCCGCCGAAGCGGCCGGGATGGCGGGCGATGCGCGTGGCCAGGTAGTCGTTGTTCTCGGCGGCGGCGCGGATGGCGGCGGCCGTGTCGGGCTCGCCCTGGATGCCCAGGCCGGTCTGCGACAGGATGGTCATGGCGATGCCCGCCGCATCCATCTCGGCCAGCCGCATCGCGTCGATGTCGGACAGCCGCGCCAGCAGCTCGGCCGCGGCGCTGGGCGCGATGAACTTCAGGAAGGGCGAATAGCGCTCGAAGCCGGGCGCCATGAAGTGTTCCTCGAAGGCGATCTTGCGGATTCTGTTCATGGTTTTTCCTGGAAAGGGAAACGGTTCGGATATGCCTTTGGTACGCAGATTTGATCCAGCTCAAGAAAACTGCGAATGACCTTGTTCTCTCTGCCGATTGGGCGGACCTGCGGCACGATGCAGTGGCAAAATTCTCAGCCTACTAACGATTTTTCGGGAGTCCTGTGAAACCCAGCACCAGCGGCCCGGCCGATCCGGCCAAGGCCCTCCTGTTCCAGCGTCCGGGCTTTCTGATCCGGCGCCTGCACCAGATCCACGTCGCCATGTTCCTGGAGGAGTTCAAGACCGAATCGGTGACGCCGGTGCAGTACGGCCTGATGACGGCGGTGGCCGCGCTGCCGGGCCTGGACCAGACGGCGCTGGGCCAGGAGGTGGGCCTGGACCGCACCACCACCGCCGACGTGGTCAAGCGCCTGGAAGACCGCGGCCTGCTGGAGCGCAAGCCCAATCCGCAGGACCGGCGCACCCGCCATGTCAGCCTGACCGACGAAGGCCAGCGCCTGGTCGCCGCCCTGCACGCCAACATGACCCGTGCCCAGGAGCGGCTGCTGGAGCCGCTGCGCGAGGCCGAGAAGTCGATGCTGATGGACCTGATGCAGCGCCTGGTCGAGGCCAACAACCAGTACAGCCGCACCATCCTGCGCGGGATCTGAGCGGCGCTGTTTCACAGCGGATAGACCAGGTCGTTGGCGATGATGGTCGTGTCGTAGATGGCCTGGCGCTCGGCCAGCAGCAGGCCGCCGTCGCGGCGCACGAAGCGGTCGTGGAAGGTGCCGGCCATGTGGATGGTGCTGGGGCCTTCCACCAGGGTCTGCAGCAGCACGAAGTTGGCCTGGGCGACGATGCCGCCGTCGGCCAGTTCCTCGGTGACGCGGGTATTGCTCACCAGGTGCAGGTTGTAGCGGGGCGCGAACATCTGGGTGCGGCCGATGGCGATGGCCCGGTCGATCATCATGTCGCGGCCCTCGGCATAGACCAGGCCCACCGGCAGGTTCAGCTCGGCGTTCTCGCGGGCGGTGATGCGGTAGACGCCGTCCTCGGTGAAGAAGTCGGGCCACTGCTCGACCATGCCGGCATCCAGCACCGCGCAGTATTCGGCGTTGAAGGCCTCGACCTCGCGGGCCAGTTCGATGGCGCGCGGCAGTGCGATGCGGCGCGGGCGGAACAGTTTGGAAATGAGTGCGCTCATGCTGCCTGGAACCCCATGACTTCGCGGTAGTACTGGTACATGCCGCGGATGCAGGCCTCGGAGATCAGGGTCTCCGAGGTGCCGATGCGGTCCGCGTCGAGCTTGATGACGTTGAGGTCGGTGCTGGAGCGGCGCACGCCCTCCTGCACGAACTTCATCGCCTCGTTGTCCTCCAGGCCCAGGAAGCCGGCCGGGCCCATCAGGTTGCCCTGGCGCAGGCGGTGGCGGGTCATCTCCTCGGTGTCGTCCTCGTAGCCGAACATGGTCCACTGCATCAGCATGCTGTTGGGGCCGTTGGGCACGATCTGGCGCACGCCGAGCGTGTTCATCTCGCGCTGCACCACCAGGTTGGGCCAGACGGTCTGCATGGTCACCGACCATTCGGAGTCGAACTCCTTGACGAAGTCCAGGAAGCGGTCGTCGCGCAGCGCCATGCCCTCGTGGAAGGAGCGCATCTCGGCCTTGTTCTCGCTGCTGACCTGGGCATCGGACTTGGCCGAGGCCATGGTGCCGTGGCGGCCGTGTTTGGCGTCGGCGATCATGGCCGACTTGTTGCCCGCCACCAGCAGGCCGAAGACCACCAGGAAGCTGTGCAGCAACGTGGCGTGGTAGGGGTCCTTCAGGTTCTCGTGGTACATCTTCCAGTTGCAGGGCAGCTCGTTCTTGTAGTAGCCGAGCACCTTGAGTTTCCTGCCGCTGAAGACCACGTCGAAGTCCTTGAGGATCTCCGGCTGCAGGTACTCCTCCAGCGGCTCGACCAGCACCGAATACGAGGCGAAGACCACGCCGTTGCGGGTCGTCACCTGCAGCTTCTTCAGCCCGTGTTCCTCGTTCTTGAAGTCCTTGGGCATGCCGCCGGTCTTGTTCACGCCGCGCTTGAAGGGCACGCCCTGCAGGTTGCCCTTGAGGTCGTAGGACCACTGGTGGTACGGGCAGACGAACTCCTTGGTATTGCCCTGGCCGTGGCGGCAGAACTCGGCGCCGCGGTGGGCGCAGCGGTTCTCGAAGACGTTGATCGAGCCGTCCTCGGCGCGCGAGACCACCACCGGGGTGTCGCCCACGTAGGAGCGCTTGTAATCGCCGGCGTGGGGGATCTCGGCTTCGAGGGCGACGTAGTTCCAGGTGTCGCCGCGGAAGATCAGCTCCATCTCGCGGGCATAGACCTCCTCGCTGGTGTAGACCCAGTCGGGGATGAAGTGCAGCGCGTCCGCCGGCCAGGTGCAGCCGGCGAGGCCGGCATCCTTGGCGCGGACGGTGCGGTTGAGAACGGCGTGGGTGCTGTGCATGGGCTGGGCTCCGTTTCAGGAAATCGCGGGGGTGGTGTGCTGGGCCAGGGCGCTGCGCACCTGGGCCTTGAGGGCGGCGGCGGGGTTGCAGAGCGACACGATGTCGCAGGGCACGCGGCCGTCGATCAGGGGTTTCAACTGGCGCAGGTCGCCGCCGGCATTGACGGCGATGGCATGCACGATGCGCTGCTGCGGGTCGGTGCCCAGCAGCAGGAATTTGGGCAGCTCGGGCGGGGTGGAAGAGAGTCCGCCGCGGCAGTGGTAGCTGAGGCCGGGCGCGGGCAGGCCCTGCATCTGCAGGTTGCAGCCGAACTGGTCGCTCCAGAACCAGGGGGCGGCCAGCGGGTGGGTCTCGGCACCGGCGATGGCGGCCGCGGCGATGCGGGCCTGTTCGTTGGCGCTCTGCCAGGATTCGAGGCGCTGTTCGCTGCCCAGGAAGGGATGGTGCTGGCTGGTGCAGTCGCCGGCCGCATACAGGTTCGGCGCGCTGGTGGCGCAGCGGGCGTCGATGCGGATGCCCTGGTTGGCGGGGTGCAGGTCGATGCCGGCCTCGCGCGCCAGCGCGACATCCGGTACCTGGCCGACGGCGACGACCACGATGTCGGCGCTGACGCGCTCGCCCGATGCCAGGGTGGCGGTCACGGCCTGCTCGCCCAGCTCGAAGGATTCGCAGGCCGCATCCAGCCGCAGCCGCACGCCGGAGAGTTCCACCCGCTGGCGCAGCCAGTCGCCCGCCACCGGCGGCAGCACGCGCTCCAGCAGACGGCCGCCGCGTTCCAGCACCGTAGTGTCCAGGCCCATGGATTGCGCGGTGGAGGCCACCTCCAGCCCAAGGAAACCGCCGCCGATCACCAGCAGGCTGGCATGGCGGCGCAGGGCCTCGCGCAGGCGCAGGGCGTCGGCCACCGAACGCAGATAGTGCACACGCGGCGCATGTTCCGGCAGGCCGGGCACCACACGGGCCGTGCCGCCGGTGGCCAGCAGGCAGTGTTCGTAGGCGATGGCGCGGCCGTCGGCCAGGGTCGCCGTCTGCGCGGAAGTGTCCAGCGACTGCACCGCAGCGCTTAGCCAGGTCTCGATGTCCTTTTCCTGATGGAAGCCGGTGGGGTGCAGCTGGATCTGCTCCACCGCGCCCTCCCCCGCCAGCATGGCCTTGGACAGCGGCGGCCGCTCGTAGGGCAGGTCCGGTTCGGAACCCACCATCACGATGCGCCCCGCATAAGCGAAGCCGCGCAAGGCCGCCGCCGCCATGGCGCCGGCCTGGCCCGCGCCCACGATCAGCACGCCGGTGCGTTCGGCCGCGGCCATCAGGCTTCCACCAGAATGTCGCTGCCTTCGATGCGCACCGGATAGACCCGGATCGGCTGCGTGGCGGGTGCGCACATCGCCGCACCCGTGCTCAGGTCGAAGCGGGCCTGGTGCAGCGGGCATTCCACGCAGCCGTCTTCCACATAACCCTCCGACAGCAGGGCGTAGGCGTGGGTGCAGATGTTGTCCGTCACATGAAAACTGCCGCCGCTGTGGAAGACGGCGAGCTTTCTTTCACCGAGCGAAACCGCGAGTGCTTCGTCCTCGCCGAGCTGCTCGACGGAGGCGATCCGGGTCCATGTCATGCGATTCACCTTGGGTTTGGTTTTACGTCAATTATTATCAGCACACTGACGGACGTCAACGAAATTTCGATGCGCTCGGATGCGTTGGGGAGGCGCCATGCACACGCACCAAAATCCTACGAAAACTTCGATCCACACACTGACGTGGTGCGCCATCAGGTTTTTCCCGCCCTTTTCTGGTGCGGCGAAATGACGTCTGATTTGCTGGGCGAAAACTTCGTTGACAGTCCGAAAACCGCTCAGTATGCTGACTATAAACAAGCCCGGTTCCCCGCTTCCTCCCCCACTATCTGGAGTTCCCATGCAGCGACGCAGCTTCATCGACAAGACGGCCATGGCCGGTGTTCTGGGGGCGCTCGCCGCTCCCGCGGCCATGGCGCAGGCGGGCACGCCCGCCGTGAAGTGGCGCATGTCCACCAGCTGGCCCAAGAGCCTGGACACCATGTACGGCTCGGCCGAACACCTGTGCAAACGCGTGGCGGAACTGACCGACGGCAAGTTCACCATCCAGTGCTTCGCCGGTGGCGAGATCGTGCCGCCGCCGCAGAACATGGAAGCCGTCAGCAACGGCACCATCGAGGTCAACCATGTGCTGGCTTCGGCCTTCGTCGGCAAGAACCCGGCCCTGGCCTTCGACACCGGCCTGCCCTTCGGCCTCAACGCCCGCCAGCACAACGCCTGGATGCAGTACGGCGGCGGCATGGAAGCCACCCGCGAGATGTACAAGAAGATGGGCATCACCAACTTCGTCTGCGGCAACGTGGGTGTGCAGATGGGCGGCTGGTACCGCAAGCAGATCAAGAGCGTGGCCGACCTGGCGGGCCTGAAGATGCGCATCGGCGGCATCGGCGGCATGGTGATGAGCAAGCTGGGCGCGGTGCCGCAGCAGATCCCGGCGGCCGACATCTATCCCTCGCTGGAAAAGGGCACCATCGACGCGGCCGAATGGATCGGCCCCTACGACGACGCCAAGCTCGGCCTGAACAAGGTCGCGCCCTTCTACTACTCGCCCGGCTGGTGGGAAGGCAGCGCCTCCATCACCGCCCAGGTCAACAGCAAGGCCTGGGACGCCCTGCCCGCGCAGTACAAGGCCGCCTTCGAATGCGCCTGCAACGAGCAGACCATGAAGATGATCGCCGACTACGACAACCGCAACCCCGAGGCGATCAAGAAGCTGGTGGGCAGCGGCGCCAAGCTGAGCTACTTCCCCAAGCCGGTGATGGAAGCCGCCTTCAAGGCCTCCAACGAGCTGATGAACGAACTGGCCGCCTCGAACGAGGACTTCAAGGCCATGCTTCCGGGCTGGCTCAAGTACCGCCGCGACCAGGCCAGCTGGTTCCGCGTGGCCGAGGCCGAGCTGGACAACTTCACCTTCGCCAACGTCACGAAGTAAAGCCGACGGGCCGCCCGGGGGCGCGGCGGCCAAGCGCGCCCCAACGTAGAAGAGAAGAACCCACATGAACAGTTCATCCCCGACGCCGGGCACCCTGCCCGGCTGGGTACGCGGCATAGACCGCCTCACCGACGCCGCCGCCGCGCTCGCCAAATGGGCGCTGCTGCTGGCCTGCGTGATCAGCGGCGGCAATGCGCTGATCCGCTACGGCGTGGGCACCAGCTCCAACGGCTGGCTGGAGATCCAGTGGTACCTCTTCGGCGCCGGCGTGATGCTGGGTGCCGCGCAGGTGCTGCGGCTGAACGAGCATGTGCGGGTCGACCTCTTCTACGGCCGCTGGCCCGCGCGGCGCCAGGTCTTCATGGACCTGTTCGGCCTCGTCGTCTTCCTGCTGCCGGTGATGGGCCTGCTGGCCTGGCTGTCCTGGCCGCTGCTGGTGGACATGGTGCAGAGCGGCGAGACCTCGCCCAACGCCGGCGGCCTGATCCGCTGGCCCGCCATGGCGCTGCTGCCGGCGGGCTTCGGCCTGCTGGTGCTGCAGGCCTTCAGCGAGATCGGCAAACGCGTGCTGTGGCTGCAGGGCCGCATCGAGATGAACACCCACTACGAGAAGCCGCTGCAATGAGCCTGGAACACTTTCCGCCGCTGATGTTCGCGGCGCTGGTGGCGGTGCTGCTGCTGGGCTTTCCGGTGGCCTTCTCGCTGGCCGCGCTGGGCGTGGCCTCGGGCGGCGTGGCCATCGCCATGGGCTGGTTCCCGGCCGGCTTCATCGCGGCGCTGCCGCTGAACGTCTTCGGCATCCTGTCGAACGACCTGCTGCTGGCCATCCCCTTCTTCACCCTGATGGGCTGCGTGCTGGAGCGCTGCGGCCTGGCCGAGGACATGCTGGATTCGATGGGCCAGCTCTTCGGCCCTGTGCGCGGCGGCCTGGGCTATTCGGTGATCATCGTGGGCTTCATCCTCGGCGCCATCACCGGCACCGTGGCCGGCCAGGTGATCGCCATGGCCATGATCTCGCTGCCGGTGATGATGCGCTACGGCTACAGCATGCGTTACGCCACCGGCGTGCTGTCGGCCTCCGGCACCATCACGCAGATCGTGCCGCCATCGCTGTGCCTGATCGTGCTGGCCGACCAGCTCGGTCGCTCGGTGGGCGATATGTACAAGGGCGCCTGGGGGCCTTCGATCCTGCAGGTGCTGCTGTTCGCGCTCTACACCTTCCTGCTGGGGCGCTTTCGCCCGCAGGACGTGCCCGGCATCCCCAAGGAGGCCCGCACCCTGCACGGCTGGGCGCTGTGGGGCAAGTGCCTGCGCGGCATCATCCCTTCGGCCGTGCTGATCTTCGCGGTGCTGGGCTCGATGGGCGGCCTGCCGGGCATCGACCACGCCATCGCCACGCCCACCGAGGCCGGTGCCATGGGCGCGCTCGGCGCCTTCGTGCTGGCCGCCGTGCACCGGCGCCTGACCTGGCCGCTGCTGCAGGGCGCCATGACCTCCACCATGCGCATGACGGCCATGGTGGTCTTCATCCTGATCGGCTCCCGCGCCTTCTCCCTGGTGTTCCAGGGGGTGAGCGGCGGGGTGTGGATCGAGCACCTGCTGTCGGACCTGCCCGGCGGCCAGATCGGCTTCCTGATCGCGGTCAACATCTTCATCTTCTTCCTGGCCTTCTTCCTCGACTTCTTCGAGATCGCCTTCATCATCCTGCCGCTGCTGGGCCCGGTGGCGCACAAGCTGGGCATCGACCTGGTGTGGTTCGGGGTGCTGATCTGCGTGAACATGCAGACCAGCTTCATGCACCCGCCCTTCGGCTTCTCCCTGTTCTACCTGCGCGGCATCTCGGACACGCTCTACAAGGAGGGCAAGCTGCCGCGCAAGGTGCTTTCGCGCGACATCTACCTGGGCGCCATTCCCTGGGTGGTGATGCAGCTGATCCTGGTGGCGGTGGTGATCTTCGTGCCGCAGACCGTGACCGCCTTCCTCGACAAGGAAGCGGTGGTGGACACCGACAAGGTGCAGCTCAACTTCCAGAGCGCGCCCGAACGCCCCGACGAGGAAGCGGCGGAGCGCGACGATCCCTCGAAGCTCTTCGGCGGCTCCGACGCCAAGGACTCCAGGGAAGCCAAGTAGCCAGGAGAGACAAGATGCATCACACCCAGACCGACTTGAAGGCCCAGGCCAGCCAGGGCGTGGGCGCCCGCGTCGAACGCAAGGAAGACGCCCGCCACCTGCACGGCCGCGGCCAGTTCGTGGCCGACATGCACATGCCGGAACTGAGCGAAGTGGCCTTTCTGCGCAGCCCCTTCGCCCATGCCCGCATCACCGCCAGCCAGCGGCCGGAGGCCGGCGGCGAACAGGTCGCCTTCCGCGCCGACATGGCCGACGTGCTGGACATCGTGGCCGAATCGATGCTGCCCACCTACCAGGCCTCGGCCCAGCCGCCGCTGGCCGCCGGCAAGGTGCGTTTCGTGGGAGAGCCGGTGGCCATGGCCTGGGCGCCCACACGGGCCGAGGCCGAGGACATCGCCGAGACCATCGCCATCGATTTCGAGGACCTGCCGGTCTATGCGGACGTGGCGACATCCCAGGCCGCCACGGAAGAGTTCATCCACGAGGGCTGGCAGCACCACAACTTCCTCACCCTCAAGGCCGACACGAAATTCGACGAACTCGCCGCCCAGGCCAAGCTGGTGGTCACACGCAGGATGGACCTGGCCCGCCACTGCATGGTGCCCATGGAAGGCAAGGCCGTGCTCGCCTACTGGGACCACCAGGCCGACATGCTGGTGGTCTACACCGCCACGCAGGTGCCGCACATGATCCGCACCATCCTGGCCAAATGCCTCGGCATGGACCAGGGCCAGGTGCGGGTGGTCGCACCCGACGTGGGCGGCGCCTTCGGCTACAAGTGCGTGCTGCAGCAGGAAGAACTCTGCGTGGCCTGGCTGGCCAAGACCTATCGCAAGCCCTTCCGTTTCCTGGAGGACCGGCGCGAGCATCTGATCGCCGGCGCCAACACCCGCGAGCACCACTACGAGATGACGGCCTATGCCGACGAGCGCGGCAGGATCCTGGCGCTGGATGCGCACATCGTCATCGACGGCGGCGCCTACTCGGTCTGGCCCTTCACCATCGGCCTGGAGCCGGGGCAAGCGGTGGGCAACCTGCCCGGCCCCTACGCCTTTCGCGGCTACCGCTGCACCACCGAATGCGTGGCGACCAACAAACCCGGCTTCGTGCCCTACCGCGGCGTGGCGCGCACCGGCGTGTGTTTCGCGATCGAACTGACGATCGATGCGGTGGCCCGCGCCGTCGGCCGCGAGCCCTGGGAGGTGCGGCTGGACAACCTGGTGCCCGTCGAGCTGATGCCCTACGTCAACGTGACGAACAAGCATTTCGACAGCGGCGACTATCCGGCCAGCCTGCGCAAGGCCCACGAGATGATCGGCTTCGAGGCCGTGCGCGAACGCCAGCGCCAGGGCGAGCCCGACGGCCGGCTGATCGGCCTGGGCTTCGCCAGCTACACCGAGCAGTCGGCCCACGGCACCTCGGTGTTCGCCGCCTGGGGCACGCCGGTGATCCCGGGCCACGACTCGGCCACGGTGCGGGTCACGCCCGACGGCGGCCTGGAGGTGCGGGTGGGTGTGCACTCGCACGGCCAGGGCATGGAAACCAGCTTCGCCCAGATCGCCCACGAGGTGCTGGGCGTGGACATCATGCGCATCCGCGTGGTGCATGGCGACACGGCGCAGACGCCCTACTCCACCGGCACCTATGCATCGCGTTCGCTGGTGATGTCGGGCGGCGCCGTCTCGCGCGCCTGCAAGGTGATCGCGCCGCGCATCCGCCACATCGCCGCCCACATGCTGGGCTGCAAGCCCGAGGACACCGACCTGATGAACGGCCGTGTCTTCGGCCCCGGCGGCAGCGTCTCCATCGCCGAGGTGGCCGAGGCCTGGTACCTCAAGCCCCAGCTGCTGCCGGCCGACGTGGACGCCGCGGGCCTCGAGACCACCGCCGGCTTCAAGCCCAAGGTGGACACCGGCTCCTTCACCTATGCCAGCCATGCGGTGACGGTGGCGGTGGACACCGAGACCGGCCATGTGGAGATCCTCGACTACGTGATCGTGGAGGACTGCGGCACCATGGTGAACCCGCTGATCGTGGAAGGCCAGACCTACGGCGGCATCGCCCAGGGCATAGGCACCGCGCTCTACGAGGAGACGCCCTACGACACCAACGGCCAGCCCCTGGCCTCGACGCTCGCCGACTACATGCTGCCCGGCGCCACCGAGGTGCCGCGCATGCGCATCCACCATTTCGAGACGCCCTCGCCGCACACCGAGTTCGGCGCCAAGGGCATGGGCGAAGGCGGTGCGATCGCGCCGCCGGCGGCCATCTTCAATGCGGTGAACGACGCCATCCGCGGCCTGGGCGCCGAGGTGGCGCAGACGCCGCTGTCGCCGCGCCGGCTGCTCGAAGCCCTGGCCCGCGCCGAAGAAGCCGCCGCCAGCCAGGCCCGCCGGGCCGCCTGAGGAGACAGCCATGAAAGCGGCATTGTTCGACTACACCCGCCCCGCCGACCTGCAGCAGGGCCTGCAGCTCTTGGCCGAGGGCGCGGGAGACACCAAGCCGATGGGCGGCAGCCAGTCGCTGGGCCCCATGCTCAACCTGCGCCTGGCCCGGCCGCGCGCGGTGGTGGACGTGAGCCGCCTGCCCGGCATGCGCGAGGTGACCGTGGAAGCCGGCGCGCTGCGCATCGGCGGTTCGGTGACCCATGCGGAGATCGAGGACGGCGTCTTCCCCGAGCTGCGCGGCACCCTGCTGCAGACGGTGGCCGCCGGCATCGCCTACCGCGCGGTGCGCAACCGCGGCACGGTGGCCGGCAGCCTGGCGCATGCCGATCCGGCGGCCGACTGGGTGCTGGCCATGACGGCGCTGGCGGCGCGGCTGGAGATCGTCTCGGCCAGCGGCAAACGCCTGCTGCCGATGGAGCGTTTCATGCTCGGCGCCTACACCACGGCCCTCGAGGCCGGCGAGCTGATCGCCGCCGTGCACATCCCGCGCCTGGGCGCCGATGCCCGCTGGGGCTACACCAAGTTCTGCCGCAAGCCGGGCGAGTTCGCCGAGGCCAGCTGCTGCGCGGTGTTCGATGCGGACAGCGGCTTCGCCCGCATCGTCATCGGCGCGCTGGACGGCGCCCCCCGCGCCCTGCCGGGCCTGGCCGCCGCCTTCGCCGCCAGCGGCGCCTTGCCCTCGCGCGATGAGGTGCAGGCGGCCATCGCCGCCGCCGCGCCGGGCAAGGACGCGGTGGACCGCAAGCTGATCGCGGCCACGCTGCGCCGCTGCCTGGAAGAAGTGCTGGGCCACGAGAAGGAAAGCGCATGAACGCCGTCGTCATCGAAGTCAACCGCCGCAGTCTCCGCAAGGACGTGCCGGCCCGCATGCACCTGGGCGATTTCGTGCGCGAGGAAGGCCGCCAGACCGGCACCCACCTCGGCTGCGAACACGGCGTCTGCGGCGCCTGCACCGTGCTGGTGGAAGGCCGGCCGGTGCGCAGCTGCATCACCTTCACCAGCGCCTGCGACCGGCAAAGCGTGACCACCGTGGAGGGCTACGACGGCGACCCCGTCATGGCCCTGCTGCGGCCGGCCTTCAGCCGCCACCACGCCCTGCAATGCGGCTTCTGCACGCCGGGCATGCTGGCCACTTCGCGCGACATCGTGCTGCGCCTGCCCGATGCCGACGAGGCCCGGGTGCGGCTGGAACTGGCCGGCAACCTGTGCCGCTGCACCGGCTACATGGGCATCGTGAACGCGATCCTGGATGTGCTGGAACAGTGCCGGGGCGAGGGTGTGCCCGCCGTGTCCGCGCTGCGCGCCGCCCTGCCCCGGCCCGACGGCGGACCAGCCCCGCAACGCAAGCCCTTCCGCACCTTCACCGCCACCGACAGCGGCACCCTCGCCGCCGCGGCAGAAGCCCCGCGCGAGGAGGCCGCCGCGCCTGTTTCCGGCACCAGGGGCGGCACCAACATCCAGGGCAGCTTCACCGTGCCCTATCCGCCCGGGACGGTCTGGGCCTTCATGACCGACCTGCCCGCCGTGGCCGGCTGCCTGCCTGGCGCCGAGCTGAGCGAACATGCCGAGGACCGGGTCAAGGGCCGCATCGCCATCAAGTTCGGCCCCATGTCGGCCAGCTTCGCCGGCGCCGCCCGGCTGGAGCGCGACGACGCACGGCGCTCGGCCGTGCTCAAGGGGGCGGGGCAGGACTCGATCAGCAAGTCCAGGGCCAACGGCGACGTGTCCTACCGCATGGTGGCGCTGGACGACGGCGGCACCCGGGTGGAGGTCGACCTGCTCTATTCGCTGCAGGGCCCGCTGGCACAGTTCTCGCGATCGGGGCTGGTCAAGGATTTCGTCGCCCGGATGATCCAGGACTTCGGCCGCAACGTGGCCTTGCGGCTGGACCCGGAACGCGCCGCCGATGCGCCGCTGCCCAGCGCCCACATCAATGCCTTCGGGCTGGCGATGAGTGTGATCTGGTCGCGCATCAAACGCCTGTTCGGCCGCGACGGCTGATTTCGTCTTCTTGGCCATTTTTCCGGAGGTCCCGCATGAACCGTTTCGTCTCCCGCCTCGCGGCCTGCCTGCTGGGACTGTCCCTGGCCACGGGCGCTCTTGCCCAGGGCATGGACAAACTCAAGGTCCGGCTCGACTGGACGCCCTGGGGCGTGCAGGGCGCCATGCACCTGGCGCAGCAGAAGGGCTGGTTCGCGGCGGCGAAGCTCGACGTGGAGATGGAGGACGGCAACGGCTCGGTCACCACGGTGCAGCTGGTGGGTTCGGGCGACCAGTTCGACATCGGCCATGCCGCGCTCGCCTCGATGATGATCGCCCGCGACAAGGGCCTGCCGGTGAAGGCGGTGGCGGTGTTCGCGCGCCTGAGCGACGTCGGCCTGCTGGTGCCCACCGGTGCCGGCATCAAGGGGCCGGCGGACCTGAAGGGCAAGAAGGTGGTCTACACCGCCGGCTCGCTGGAGGCGCCCTTCATCGACTCCTTCCTGGCCGCGGGCGGCCTCAAGCGCGGCGACCTGGAGCTGGTCAGCGTGGATGCCGCCAGCAAGGCCGGCACCTATATGGCGGGCCGGGCCGATGCGGCCTTCTCGACCATTCCCTTCTTCCTGCCGGTGGTGTCGCAGAGCCGGCCTTCGGAGGGCATCCGTTTCGCCGACTACAAACTCAACATGCCGAGCTTCGGCCTGTTCGCCACCGAGTCGAAGATCGCCGCCAAACGCGAGGCCATCGCGCGTTTTTCCAGCGTGGTGTCGGCCGCCTGGCAGTACATCTACGAAGGCCACGAGGACGAGGCGGTCGAGGCCATCGTCGCCCAGCGCCCGCAGGCCAAGCTGGACAAGAAGGTGCTGCGTGGCCAGATCGATGCCCTGAAGGGCTTCTTCAAGCTGCCCGCGCCCGCCGGCAGCCCGCTGGGCACGCCGGTGGCCGAGGACTTCACCGTCGCCGTGAAGACCCTGACCGACGCCGGCTTGATGAAGAACTCGAAGGACGGCAAGGACTTTTTCGAGCCCGGCCTGGTGCGCCCCGCCCCGGCCGTGAAATGAGCGCGGCCACGCTCCACGCCGCCGAGGTCCGCAAGCGTTATCCGGGCGAGCCGCCGCTGCTGGCGCTCGACGGCATCTCGCTCGATGTGAAGCCGGGCGAGTTCGTCAGCATCCTGGGCCCGAGCGGCTGCGGCAAGAGCACCTTCCTGCGCTGCATCGCCGGGCTGGAGCCGATCAGCTCCGGCAGCCTGCAAGCCGACGGCCGGCCGATCTCCGGCCCGCCCGACCATGTGGGCATGGTGTTCCAGCGCGACGCCCTGCTGGAATGGCGCAGCATCGCCCGCAACATCCTGCTGCCGGTGGAGTTCGCCGGCAAGCCGGTGGCGCAGTACCGGCAGGCGCTGCGGGAACTGCTGGCGCTGACCGGTCTGAGCGACTTCGCCGATCGTTATCCCAAGCAGCTCTCCGGCGGCATGCGCCAGCGCGCGGCCATCTGCCGGGCGCTGATCGACCAGCCCAGCCTGCTGCTGATGGACGAGCCTTTCGGCGCGCTCGATGCACTCACCCGCGACCAGATGAACGCCGAGCTGCAGCGCATCTGGATGAAGACCCGCAACACCGTCGTCTTCGTCACCCACGGCATCGCCGAGGCGGTGTTCCTGGCGGACCGGGTCGTCGTGTTCTCGCCGCGCCCGGGCCGCATCGCCGAGATCATCGAGATCGACCTGCCGCGCCCACGCCGCCTCGCGGTGCGCGAGACGCCCGAGTTCGGCCGCTACACCGGCCGCATCCGCCGGCTCTTCGGCGAGATGGGCCTGCTCAACGAAGACCCCGGCCCCATCGACGAAAGCATCGCCGCATGAGCAGCGCATCCACCGCATCCGCAGGGCGCCGCTGGGTGCTGGGCACCGCCTCGTTGATCGTCTTCCTGGCCCTGTGGGAGGTCCTGGTGCGGGCCTTGCACGTCAAGCCCATCCTGCTGCCGCCGCCCACCGCCGTCATCGCCGAGTTGGCAGGCGAATGGGCTTGGTACCTCGACCATGCCGCGTACACCCTGATGACCACCCTGGCCGGCTTCGTGCTCGCCGCCGTGCTGGGGGTGTTGCTGGCCACGCTGCTGGTGTCCTCGGCCTGGTTCGAGCACACGGTCTATCCGCTGATCGTGGGCCTGAACAGCGTGCCCAAGGTGGCGGTGGCGCCGATCTTCGTGATCTGGATGGGCACCGGCTCGCAGCCCAAGATCGCCATCGCCTTTCTGGTCGCCGTCTTCGCGGTGATCGTGGACACCATGCACGGCCTGCGTTCGGTCTCGACCGACGTGATGGACCTGGGCCGGGTGCTCAAGGGCTCGCCGCTGCAGTTCTTCTTCAAGGTGCGGCTGCCCGGCGCCCTGCCCTCCATCCTGGCGGGCTTCAAGGTGGCCATCTCGCTGTCGCTGGTCGGCGCCATCGTGGGCGAGTTCGTGGCCTCGCAGAAGGGCCTGGGCTATGTGATCCTGAGCGCGCAGGGCACCTTCGACACCACCCGGGTGTTCGCCGCGGTACTGATGCTGGCGGCGATGGGGCTGCTGCTCTATGGGGCGGTGGCGCTGGCGGAGAAGAAGCTGATGCCCTGGCGGTGAGGCGGGCGGGGCTTACAGGCCCTGCAAGGCCTGCTGCAAGCCCTGGATCAAGGCCGTCTTCGGCGAGCCGCGCATCCAGGCTAGCCCTACCGGCGGCAGGCTCCAGGGCAAGGCTTGCGGCAGCACCTCCGCACCGCCGCCCACACACACGGCCTGTGCGATGTCGTCGGGCAGCACGGTGATGCCGCGCGGCAGGGTGCGCAGGGCCGTGGCCACGGTGCGCACGGCATAGGCTTCGAGGGCGGGCACCGGCGGGCGGCGGCCGGCCGCCGAGAAGAGGGTGTCGAGCATGGCGCGGATCGGCGCGTCGGCCGGCGGGAAGATCCAGTCCATGTCGGCGAGCTTGGCGATGTCCACCTCCGGGAAACGCGTCAGCAGCGCGGCGCTCGGGCGGGCCACCACCAGGCGCGGCTGCTGCTGGTAGAGCAGCACCTGCTCCAGCCCGTCGTCCTCGGCGCCGGTGCCGCGTTCGGCGAAGCGGCAGATGGCGCAGTCCAGCTCGCGCCGGCGCAGGGCGGCGGTGAGGTTGCCGCTCAGGTCCTCCACCGACATCACCGCCACACGCGGCCGCAGGGCGTAGAGGTGGGACCAGGTGCTTTCCAGCACACGTGTCGAGGCATAGGGAATCACGCCGACCCGCAGCCGCCCCTGGCGGCCGGCCTGCACGCTGTCGAGTTCGCTCAGCAGGGCCTGGTTCTCGGCGATGGCGTAGGCGGCGCGGGCGATCAACACCTCGCCCGCGGCGGTCGGTTCCAGGCCGCGGCCGGTGCGGGCGAAGAGCACGGTGCGGAAGGTGCTCTCGATCTCGGCCAGGGCACGGGTCACGCTGGGCTGGCTGATGTCCAGCGCCTCGGCGACGCGGGTGATGGAGCGGTGCCGGTCCAGGGCCAGCAACAGGCGGTAGTGGCGGAGCTTGATGCGCGATTCGACGGCGCCGACGAGGGTGGACTGCGGGTTTGCCATGATTCGAATATAGCCTTCGGTGCATGGACCCATGCAGATCCATTCACATTGGTCTATTCCATGCTCCTACAGTTCAGGTCTCGTTTCGCAGACCTCTAAAAGCACCAGATGAGCGCATTCACCACCCGTCCCGAGATTTCCGGCACCTTCGGCGTCGTCTCCTCCACCCACTGGCTGGCCTCCCAGACGGCCATGGGCGTGCTCGAGCGCGGCGGCAATGCCTTCGACGCAGCCGTGGCCGGCGGCCTGGTGCTGCAGGTGGTGGAGCCGCACCTCAACGGCGCGGGCGGCGAGGTGCCGCTGCTGCTGTGGAGCGAGCGCGAGAAACGCATGCTGGCCGTCAACGGCCAGGGCGTGGCGCCGGCCGAAGCCAGCGTGGAGAACTTCCGCCGCATGGGCTTCGAGCAGGTGCCGGGCATCGGCCTCTTGCCGGCCACGGTGCCGGGCGCCTTCGGTGCCTGGATGACGGTGCTGCGCGAGCACGGCACCTGGTCGCTGGCCGATGTGATGGCGCCAGCCATCGGCTACGCCCGCGACGGCTATCCGCTGGTGCCGCGCGCGGTGCAGGCGATCTATGCGGTGCAGGACCTGTTCCGCGAGCAATGGACATCGTCCGCCGATGTCTGGCTGCCGGACGGCAAGGTGCCCCGGCCGGGCGCCCTGTTCCGCCAGCCCCGGCTGGCCGCCACCTACCAGCGCCTGCTGGAAGAGGCCGAGGCCCGCGGCCCGGGCCGCATCGCCGAGATCGACGCGGCCGTCGACATCTTCTACCGCGGCTTCGTCGCCCGCGAGATCGACCGCTACTACCGCACCGAGCAAGTGCAGGACACCAGCGGCGAGAAGACCGGCGGCCTGCTGCGCTACGAGGACATGGCCGCCTGGCGCGCCACGGTGGAAGCCCCGCTCACAGTGGACTTCGGCCGCTACACCCTGGCCAAGTGCGGCTTCTGGAGCCAGGGCCCCTCCTTCCTGCAGCAGATCGGCATGCTGCGCCATGCGGACCTGGGCTCTCATGCACCGCACACCGCCGGCTTCGTGCACCGCATCGCCGAGGCCGCCAAGCTGGCCATGGCCGACCGCATGGCCTGGTACGGCGCGGCGCCGGGCGCGGACCGCGAAGCGCAGATGGCGCTGCTGTCCGACGAGTACCTGCGTGCCCGCTGGGCCCAGGTCAACGACCGCGCCAGCACCGAGATCCTGCCCGGCAGCCCGCTAGGCCGCGCCCCGCGCCTGCCCGACCTGGACGCGGCGCGCCGCACCCTGCTCACCGCCGACACCCGCTTCGGCATCGGCGAGCCCACCTTCGCCGCCCTGCCGCCGGTGGCCGAATGGGCCGAGCGCGAGATCTTCGTCGGCGACACCTGCCACATCGACGTCATCGACCAGGACGGCAACATGGCCGCGGCCACGCCCTCGGGCGGCTGGCTGTCCTCCAGCCCGGTGGTGCCGGCGCTGGGCTTCGCCGTCAACACCCGGCTGCAGATGACCTGGATGGACGAGGGCCTGCCCAACACCGTCACGCCGCGGGTGCTGCCCTGCACCACCCTCTCGCCCTCGATGGCGCTGCGCGACGGCGAGCCCTACATGGCCTTCGGCACGCCCGGCGGCGACCAGCAGGACCAGTGGTCGCCCGCCTTCTTCCTGCGCCACGCGGTGCACGGCATGAACCTGCAGGAAGCCATCGACGCGCCGGCCTGGCATGTGGACCATTTCCCCGCCTCCTTCTGGCCGCGCCAGACCCGGCTCAACCAGCTGACGGTGGAGTCGCGCTTCGGTGCCGAAGAGATCGAGGCCCTGCGCGCCGCCGGCCACGAGGTCAAGGTCGGCGCTGCCTGGTCCGAAAGCCGCATGGCCGCCTGCAGCCGCGAGCGCGATGGCCAGGGCCGGCTGCTGCTGCGCGCCGCCGCGAACCCGCGCGGCATGCAGGGCTACGCGGTCGGCCGCTGATCCATTCCCCCCATTTTTTGAACCTTCAACCGGAGTCCCTCATGTTCAATCCCAACCGCCGCCACATCCTCGCCACGGCCCTGCTGGCCGCCGCCGGCGCCGCCTCCGCCGCCGCACCGGCCTATCCCGAGCGCCCCATCACCCTGATCGTGCCCTGGGCCCCCGGCGGCTCCACCGACATCCTGGCCCGCGCCCTGGCCGAGCAGATCACCAAGTCGCTGGGCCAGCCGGTGATCGTGGACAACCGCGCCGGCGCCTCCGGCAACATCGGCTCGAACTTCGTGGCCAAGGCCAAGCCCGACGGCTACACCCTGCTGGTCGGCTCCATGAGCACCCACGCGATGAACCCGGCGCTGATGGACAGCATGCCCTTCAAGGGCGTGGAGGATTTCACTCCCATCGCCCAGCTGGCCAACGTGATCAACACCATGGTGGTGAGCAATTCGGTGCCGGCCAAGAACGTGAAGGAACTGATCGCCTACGCCAAGGCCAACCCCGGCGCGCTGAACTACGCCAGCGCCGGTGCCGGCTCCACCAACCACCTGAGTGCCGTGCTCTTCGAAAAGGCCGCCGGCATCAAGATGGTGCACGTGCCCTACAAGGGCGGCGCGCCCGCGGTGCTCGACACCGTGGCCGACCAGACCCAGGTGCTGTTCTCCGCCGGCACCCAGACCCTGCCGCACATCAAGGCCGGCAAGCTGCGCCTGCTGGCCGTGACCGAGGCCAAGCGCTCGGCCCTGCTGCCCGACGTGCCCACCGTGGGCGAGACCCTGCCGGGCTATGAAATGAGCGTCTGGTACGGCCTGTTCGGCCCGGCCCACATGCCCAAGGACCTGGTGGACAAGCTCAACGCCGCCGCCAACGCCGCCATGGCCGATCCGCAGATCAAGGCGCGTATGGACAACATCGGGGTGGAAATCACCAAGACCACGCCGGCGCAGTTCGCCACCATCCTGAAGAACGACGCCGACCGCTACGGCAAGATCATCCGTGAGCTGGGCATCAAGGGCGAGTGAGCTGCTGGGCCGCGCCCTGCCCGGGGCGCAGGGCCTGGACGAAGCCATGGCCATCGTCGAGCAGCTGCGCCAGCAGCTGCTGGGCGACGGCCTGCTGACGGTGAACCGGGTCGAATGGCCGGCCGATGCCGCATCGGCCGAGGTGATCGACCTGCAGCGCGTGTGGTCATCGCGCCCCGAGCACTACCCGGTGTCCGGCCGCAAACGCAAGACCCTGACCGACTGGACCCGCCAGCTGCTGCTGCGCGGCGAGGTCTTCGCGGGCGAAGGCGAGGACGCCCTGGCCCAGGCCTTCGACGACAACCGCCTGATCCTCTCGATGGGCCTGCGCGCCGTGGTCAACGTGCCGCTGCTCGACAGCACCGGCCGCTGCGCCGCGACCTTCAACCTGCTGGGCACCCGCGAGACCTGGACCGGGCAGGAGCGGGTGCAGATCGAGCTGCTGGCCGCCGTGGCGCGGCCCTGGATCCTGGCCGCGCCGCGCTGAGCGGGGGCTTTCAGGCCCTTGCGGCGAACACCGCCGCATCGGCCTCGCCCAGGTCCCAGAACAGGCCCGCCATGATCTGCAGCCCCTCGCGGGCCACCGAACCCAGCAGGTGCTCGTTGGGCGCATGCTGGGAACAGGCCGGATAGGAATGCGGCACCCACACCGTCGGCAGGCCCAGCACCTCGGAGAAGGCATCGTTGGGAATGGTGCCGCCGAGGTTGGGCAGGATGGCCGGCCGCCGGCCGGTGCTGCGCGCCACCGAGGCCGCGGCCAGGGCGACGGCGGGATCGTCCGGATCGAGCCGCGTGGCCGCCATGTGCATGGTGGCCTTCACCCGCACCCAGGGGAAACCTTCGTCGGCCAGGTACTGCTGCAGCCGGGCCTCGATGCCCGCCAGATCGGTGCCGACCACGTAGCGCAGCTGCAGCACCGCCCGGGCCGTGGGCGGGATGGCGCCGATCGGCTTCTTCACGTTGCCGCATTCCAGGGCCAGCACTTCCAGCGTGTTCCAGGCGAACACCCGTTCGGCCGGGGACAGGCCGGGCTCGCCCCAGGCCTCGTCGATGTCCGGGTCGCCGGGGCTGCCGCCCACGACCAGCCGGGCCACGCTCTCGCGCACCGACTCCGGAATGCCGTCGGGGCGCAGCAGCGGCGTGCGGATCACGCCCTGCCCGTCCACCAGCCGGCCGATGGCCGCGGCCAGCACCGTGCCCGGATTGCGCAGCAGCCCGCCCCAGTTGCCGGAGTGGTGCGCGCCCTGGCGCAGGTCCAGCGCCAGTTCGAAGTTCTGGATGCCGCGCGAGCCCAGGAACAGCGTGGGCGTGCGGGCATTGAGGCGCGGGCCGTCGGAGGCGATGAAAAGATCGGCCTTCAGCGCATCCGCATGGTCGCGGCAGAAGTCGTTGAGGCCGGGCGAGCCGCGCTCCTCGGCCGTCTCCACGATGAAACGCAGGTTGAAACCCAGCCGGCCTCCGCGTGCGCCGATGGCGGCGCGCAGGGCCTGCAGGTTGACCGCCAGCTGGCCCTTGTTGTCCGCCGTGCCGCGCCCGTAGATGCGGTCGCCCACCACCTGCAGCACCCAGGGCGACAGGCCCGCTTGCCAGGCGGCGTCCTGCCCCTGGATCACGTCGCCGTGCCCGTACATCAGCACGGTGGGCCCGGCCGCATCCTCGATGCGTTCGGCCAGCAGGTAGGGGCCGCAGCCGGCCACCGGGTTGGGCACCAGGCGGCAGGCGAAGCCCAGGGCGTCGAGCGCCGGCCGGATCTCCTGCTCCAGGAAACCCGCCAGCACCCCGGCACTGTCCTCGGCCTCGCTGGCGGTGCGCCAGGCCACCTGGCGGCTCAGCTGTTGGATGAATTCGCCGCTGTCGTAGCAGCGGGCGGCTTCCTGGAGGGCGGCCTGTCGGGTCAAGCGGGGCTTTCGTAGGTCAGTTCGACGCGGTGATGTTGTTGGCCTTGGCGATGGGCGCCAGGTCGGCCGTGTCGGCCTTGACCAGGCCGGCGTACTTGGCCGAGCCGGACCATTGCGGATCGAAGCCGGCATCCTGCAGGCGCTTGGCCAGCGCGGGATCGGAAATCGCGGCCTGCAGGGCTTTTTCCAGCTTGTCGCGCACGGCGGCAGGCATGTTCTTCGGGCCGACGATGCCGAACCAGGACGCCATCTTGAAGCCGGGATAGCCCGACTCCGCGATGGTCGGCACATTCGGCAGCAGGGGCGAGCGCTGCTCGCTGGTCACCGCCAGGATGCGCACCCGGCCGCCCTTGGCGGCGGACGAAGCGGCGGGAATCGCATCGAAGGCCACCGGGATCTGGCCGCCCGACAGGTCGGTGATGGCCGGCGCGCTGCCCTTGTAGGGGATATGCACCACGTCCTTGAGCTTGGCGGCGGACCACAGCATTTCCGCGGCGAAATGCACGGTGGAGCCATTGCCGTGCGAGCCGAAGGAATAAGTACCCGGCTTGGCGCGCATATCGGCGATGAGTTCCTGCACCGTATTGGCCTTGACGTTGGCATTGACCAGCAGCGCCAGCCCGGCACTGCCGATGACACCCACCGGATCGAAACTCTTGAGCGAGTCGTAGGGAATCTTGGGATAGATGATTGGGTTCACCACGAAAGTGGTGGAAGTGCCGATCAGCAGGGTGTAACCGTCGGCCGGGGCCTTCTGCACATAATCGGCGGCGATGATGGTGGCGGCGCCCGCGCGGTTATCGATGACGATGGGCTGGCCGAGATTCTGGCCCCATTTTTCCGCGACCACGCGGGCCACCATGTCGACCGAACCGCCGGGGGCGAAGGGCACGACCAGGGTGACGGGCCGGGCGGGAAAATCGCCCTGGGCGTGGGCGGCGAGGGAAACGGCGGCGGCGGCAACCAGCGAGGCGAATTTGAAAAGCGAAAGTCGGTTCATCTGAACTCCTAGCCAAAACGTTTTCACTATTGCAGTAAGCGTGCCTGCCGAAAATCGCGCAAACCCGGTTTCTGGCGTTCGAATACAGTGCACATCGCCCCATATGCATGCATTCTTAAAATCATGCACCAATATCAACGGAGACATTATCCACAGACGCGAAAAGGCAGTCCGCATGATTATGCAGACCGCCTTTCCAGGAGAATATCGGGGATTATTCCTGCGTGGCCCGGGCGGTTTTATCGAAGGTCACGATGCGATTGAAGTCATCCTGATCCTTCAATACCGCGGCACTCGCATTCCAGATATCGCCGACTTCTTCGGTCACCGGGAAATTCAGGCCCAGCGACTGCTGCAGCGCCATCGCCAGGTTCACGTCCTTGCGCATCAGGGCCACGGTGAAGCCCGAGTCGAAACCCTGATTGAGGATGCGGCTGGGGTAGTTGTAGAGCGTCACGCCGCTGCGGCCCGAGCCGGCGTTGACCGCCTCAATCAGCTGCTCGGTGCGCACGCCGGCCGCCTCGGCCATGCGGAAGGCTTCGCTGGCGGTGAGCAGGTGCGAGGCCACCAGCAGGTTGTTGACGATCTTGGCGATGTCGCCCGCGCCGACGTCGCCGATGTGGAAACGCTTGTCGCCCATGGCGGCCAGCACCGCCTCGGCCGCGCCCACGTCGGCCTGGGAGCCGCCGATGAACATGGTCAGCGTGCCCTTGCGGGCACCGGCGGCGCCGCCGCTGACGGGCGCGTCGATGAAACGCACGCCGCCCTTGGCCAGGCGGGCGGCGAGTTCGCGGGTGGCCTGGGGGTCGCCCGAGGTGGTGTCCACCACCAGCAGGCCGGCCCTGGCGGTGGCCAGCAAGCCGCTGGCGCCTTCAAGCACGGCCGAGACGATGGCCGTGGTCGGCAGCGACAGCACCACCGCATCGCAGGCGGCCAGCGCCGCGAGGCTCCTGTCCACCGCGATGCCTTCGGCGGCGGCGGCGTCGCTCGCCTGCGCCGAGGCGTCGTAGCCCAGCACCTCGAAGCCGGCACGCGCCAGCGAGAGCGCCATGCCCCGGCCCATGTTGCCGAGGCCGACGACACCGATCTTCTTGAATTCGCTCATGACTGACTTTCTGGAGGGGGGTTCAGGCGCCGACCTGGGTCGGCAGCCACACGCTTTTGGTCTGCGTGTATTCGTAGAGGGATTCGATGCCGCTGGAGCGTCCGTAGCCGCTGCTGTCGTAGCCGCCGAAGGGCGTGGAGACATGCATGTCGCGGTACATATTGATCCAGAAGATGCCGGCGCGGACCTCGGCCGCCACCCGGTGGGCACGGGCCACGTCGCGCGTCCAGACGGCGCCGGCCAGGCCGAATTCGCTGTCGTTGGCGATGGCGACGGCCTCGGCTTCGGTGTCGAAGGGAATCGCCACCAGCACCGGACCGAAGACTTCCTCGCGGGCGATACGCATGCCGTTGTGCACGTCGCGCAGCACGGTGGGCCGCACGAAGTAGCCGGATGCCTGCTCGGGCTTGCCGCCGTAGGCCAGGGCCGCGCCCTCGTCCAGCGCCATCGCCACCATCTGGCCGATGCGGTCGAACTGGGCGCGGTTGTTGATCGGGCCGCCTTCGGTGCTTTCGTCCAGCGGCAGGCCGATGCGGTAGCGGGAGGCGGCTTCGGCCACGGCGGCGACGAAGCGCTCGTAGATCGAACGCTGCACCAGCAGCCGCGAACCGGCGGCGCAGTTCTGCCCGGTGTTGGCGAAGCCGGCGACGACAGCGGCCTTCACCGCCGCATCGAAATCGGCATCCTCGAAGACGATGTTGGCCGACTTGCCGCCGAGTTCCAGCAGGCAGCCGATCGGGCGTTTGGCCGCGGCCGCGTTCACCCGCCGGCCGGTCTGCACCGAGCCGACGAAGACGACTTTCTTGGTGATCGGGTTGGCGATGGCGCAGTCGCCGATGGTCTGGCCCAGGCCGTTGATGACGTTGAGCACGCCGGGCGGAAAGCCGGCCTCGATGGCGAGCCTTGCGAGCGCGATGGACGTCAGCGGCGTCAGCTCGGACGGCTTGAGCAGCACCGCGTTGCCCATGGCCAGCGCGGGTGCGATGTTCCACGCAGCCAGGTAGATCGGCGAGTTCCAGGGCGTGATGGCCAGCACCACGCCGAGCGGCTCGCGCAGCGTGTAGTTGAGCTGGCCGCCGGGCACGGGGATCACGTTGCCGCCGAACTTGTCGGTCCAGCCGGCGTAGTAGCGGAAGATCTCGACCACCGCCTGCAGCTGCGCCCGGCTGGCGGTGATGCCCTTGCCGCTGGTCAGTGCCTCCAGCTGCGCCAGCGGCTCGGCATGGGCCGCCACCAGGCTGCTCAGGGCCTGCAGCAGGATGCCGCGTTTCTGCGCGGGCAGGGCCGCCCAGCGGCGCTGGCCGGCCTGGCAGGAGGCGAGCGCGGCGCCGACGGTTTCGGGCGTGGTGTCGGCGAAGCTCAGCCAGTCCTGCGCGGTGGCGGGGTCGACCAGGGCGATGGGTGCGCCCTCGCCCGGCACCATGTCGCCGTCGACATAGGAGCCGATGCGGTCCACCGGACCGACGTGGCGCTCGACCAGCGAGCGCAGGAGCAGGAAGGTGTCGGACATCGCGCGGGCTCAGCCGGCCTTGGCTTCGGCGTCGATCTCGGCGAAGGTCTGCTTGGCCAGTCGGGTCGCGTCGCTGCCGGTGGGCACGCCGCAGTAGAGGGCGACCTGCAGGAAGATCTCGCCGATCTCCTCGCGCTTGACGTCGTTGTTCAACGCGGCGCGGATGTGGATCTTGAGTTCGGCCGGCCGGTTGGCCGAGGACAGCAGCGCCAGGTTGACGATGCTGCGGGCGCGGCGGTCCAGGCCCGGGCGCGCCCAGATGTCGCCCCACAGATTGCGCACGGCGAAAGTGCGCATCGGCTCGCTGAAGGCGTCGGTGTTGGCGATGGAGGAACTCACATAGGCCTGGCCCAGCACCTCGCCACGGATCTTCTCGCCGCGTTCATACAACTCGTCCGACATACGCACCTTTTTGAGATTGGAGATAAGGGGAAGTGATTCCCCGTGGCCGCAGTCTAGAAAGGCGCGGCAGCGCCGCGAAGATGTGATGATTGTGATCATGAGAACATCGTCATATCCCCCATGACCCTGGAACAGCTGCGTGCCTTCGTCGCGGTGGTGGAGCACGGCAGCATCCGCGCCGGTGCGCGCTCGCTCGGCATGGCCCAGAGCGGGCTGACCCAGCAGGTGCAGCGGCTCGAAGCCGCGGTGGGCGCCACCCTCTTCACCCGCTCGCCGGGCGGCATCGCGATGACGCCCTACGGTGCCTCCCTGCTGGCCCGCGCGCGGGTGGTGCTGGCCGAATGCGCCCATGCCGAGGAAGACTTCCGCCACCTGCGCGGCGAGCTGAGCGGGCAGGTGCGCATCGGCGCCTCGGTGGAGGCCTTCGCCAAGCTGATGCCGGCGGTGATCGAGCAACTGCGCGAGCGCCATCCGCAGGTCACCGTGCACATCGCCAGCGGGCCGGCCTCCACGCTGCTGACCAGCATCCGCGAGGCGCGGCTGGACTTCGCCGTGACGCTGGTCTCGCGCGGCACCGACATGAACGACTTCTCGTGGAAGGTGCTCGACCGGTCGGAGCCCTGCATCCTCTGCCGCAAGGGCCATCCGGCCGAAGCCATCCACAGCGTGAAGGCGCTGGGCCAGGCGCTGTGGGTGAATACCCGGCCGCTGGGTGCGGTGGGCACGCCGTCGAACCGGCTGGCCGACTGGTTCGCCATGCATGCGATGGCGCCGCCCCACGTCGTCGCCACGCTGGATTCATTGTTCGAGACGCTGCACCTGGTCTCGCTGACCGACTACCTGTTCCTCGGCCCGCGGGTGGCCCTGGGCATCGGCGGCTTCCAGGACCTGCTGGCCGAGGTGCCGGTGCAGGAGGCGCTGCCCGGCGCCGACATGTGCCTGGTGCAGCCCAAGCACACGCCGCTGTCGCCGGCCGCCAAGGAGCTGGCCGCCATGCTGGCCTCCTACGCCAACATGCAGAGGCGCACACGCACAGCCGCCTGAGCGCTCAGGGGTGCCAGCGCGAGACGCTGGGCGGCGTGTCGCCGGTGCGGCCGCCGGCCAGGCGGTAGGAGAGCCGATTGGCGGCCGAGATCACCAGCGTCGCGAAGGACTTCAGGCGGCGGTCCGTCACCCGTGTCACCGGGCCGGAGATGCAGACCGAGCCGAGCAGCTTCCAGTGCAGCCCGAAGATGGGCGCGGAGACCGTCGCCACGTCCTTCACCCGCTCGCCCTTGGTGGCGTGGTAGCCCAGCTTGCGGATCGTTTCGTAGGGCTCGCCCGGCTCGCCGCAGAAGGCCAGGATGACCCGGCCGGGCGAGCCCCGGTCCAGCGGTAATGCCTCGCCCATGCGGGCGTGTTCGGCATAGGGATGCGGCCCGTCGACCCGCGCCACGCAGCAGCGCACCGAGCCCTCGCGCACATAAAAGGCGGCGCTCTCGCCGGTCTCGCGCACCAGCTCGCGCAGCAGCGGTTCCACCACGTTGAGGATGTCGAAGGCCGACTGGTAGCGCACGCCCAGCCAGCCGGCGGCCGGGCCCAGGCGCCAGCCGCCGCTGTCGCACTGCACCATGTAGCCGCACATGGCCAGGGTGCGGGCCAGGCGCAGCACGGTGGTCTTGTGCAGGCCGACGCGGCGGCTGAGTTCGACCAGGGTGAGTTCGGGCTCGTCCAGGGCGAAGGCGCTCAGCAGGTCCATGGCGCGCACCACGGCGGCGACGGAGCCGGTGCTGGGCTCGGCGGTCTCGGGCGGTGCGCCGGCGAACTGGCGGGAGGGGCCGTGTGCGGTCTTGGCTGGCATGGGTGCGTGGGGCCCGGGGGCGGTTTCGTCAAGCGAAACTCGATTGTAGGCAGCGGTGCGGCGGCCTAAAGTCCGCGCCAAATCAAACGGAGACCAGACAGATGCATACCTCAGCCATGGGCCGGCGGGCCGTTCTTCAAGCCATCGCGGCGTTGGCCGCAGCCGGCACGGGCGCCGCCCGGGCGCAGGCGGCATGGCCGGCCCGGCCGATCCGCGTGGTCGTGCCCTACCCGGCCGGCGGCAATGCCGACGCGGTGGCCCGGCTGATCTCGCCGGCCCTCTCGGAACGCCTGGGCCAGCAGATCCTGGTCGACAACCGTCCCGGCGGCGGCGGCGTGGTCGGCGCCACGGCGGTGGCCAAGGCGCAGGCCGACGGCTACACGCTGCTGTTCGACGCCACCGCCTTCACCGTCAACCCGACCCTGCAGCCGCAGCTGCCCTACGACGCGGCACGCGATTTCGTGCCGCTGTCGCTGCTGGTGCAGGTGCCGCTGCTGCTGGTGGTGCCGGCCAACTCGCCCTACCACTCGGTGGCCGACATCGTGCGGGCCGCCAAGGCCGCGCCGGGCACCCTGTCCTATGCGTCGGCCGGCAACGGCGGCGCGCAGCATCTGGCGGGCGAGCTGTTCAAGCAGTCGGAGAAGATCTTCATCACCCACATCCCCTACCGCGGCGGCGCGCCGGCCCTGACCGACCTGATCGGCGGCCAGGTGCAGATGATGTTCAGCGCGGTCACCGCCTGTGCCGGCTTCGTCAAGAGCGGCAAGCTGCGCGCCCTGGCCGTCACCGCCGAACAGCGCTTCGCCGCCCTGCCCCAGGTGCCGACCATGGCCGAATCCGGCGTGCCCGGCTTCAAGGCCAGCGAATGGAACGGCCTGTTCGCCCCCGCCGCCACGCCGCCCGCGGTGCTGGAGCGCATCGAGCGCGATGCGCGCGCCACCCTGGCCGACCCCGCCGTGCAGCAGAAGCTGCGCGAGACCGGCGTGGACGTGGTCGGCTCCAGCCGCGCGGACTTCGCCCGCTTCATCGCCAGCGAGACCGCGCGCTGGGCCACCGTCATCCGCACCGCCGGCATCAAGATCGACTGAACCCACTCCCATGACCACCGACACCGTCCTCATCACCGAAGCCCGCATCCACCCCGACGCCGTCGAGCTGCTCCAGGGCTACCGCCTGGTCTACGCCGGCACCAAGTTCACGCAGGAGGAGTTGATCGAGCTGTGCCGCAAGGAGCAGCCGGTCGCCATCCTGGCCCGCTACGGCAAGTTCACCGAAGAGGTGCTGCGCGCCTCGCCGCGCCTGCGGGTGGTGGGCCGCCACGGCGTGGGCATGGATGCGATCGACCAGGCGGCGGCCAAGAGACTGGGCATCGTCGCCGTGCCCGCCCTGGGCTCCAACAGCCAGGCCGTGGCCGAGCATGCGCTGGGCCTGCTGCTGGCCTGCGCACGCAGGCTGGCCTGGCTGGACAAACGCATGCACGAAGGCCACTGGGACAAGGTGGGCTACATGGGCTTCGAGCTGGAGCGCGCCACGCTGGGCATCGTGGGCTGCGGCTCCATCGGCGCGCGGGTGGTGCGCTTCGCGCAGGCCATCGGCATGCGGGTGATCGTGTGCGACCCCTACCTGGCGCAGGACCAGTTGCCGCCCGGCACCACCAAGGTGGAGTTGGACGAACTCCTGACCCAATGCGACGCCGTCTCCCTGCACTGCCCGCTGGACGACTCCACCCGCGGCATGCTCGACGCCCGCCGGCTGGCGCTGCTGAAGAAGGGCGCCATCGTCATCAACACCGCCCGCGCCGGCCTGTTCGACGAGGCGGCCATGCAGGCGCGGCTGCATGCCAACGAACTGCAGCTGGGCCTGGACTGCTTCGTGGACGAACCCATGACCGCGGCCTCGCCCTGGGTGGATACCCCCAACGCGGTGCTGACGCCGCATGTGGGCGGCACGACCAATGGGGGCCTGCGCGGCATGGCGGTGGGGGCGGCGCAGAACATCGTTCGGCATTTGAAGTCCTGACCCGTTTTACATATCATGATTTGTTTTTTGGATTTACATATCATGGACTGTTGAACTGCCTTGCCATGCCCTACAACAGTTCATAAACTGTAATTCCGAAAAACAGGTTTTGATCTGTATGAACGACTTCACCGTTCGCACCGCGCAGCAACTGCCAATGCTGCTTCAGGCCTTCCGCAAGCAATCCGGCATGACCCAGGCCGAGGCCGCGCTGCGCCTGGGCGTGACCCAGCAGACCCTGTCGGCCCTGGAGCGCAATGCCGAGAAGGTCGGCACAGGCCGGCTGCTGCGCCTGCTCGGCATCCTGGGTGTGGAGCTGGTGCTGCGCCGGCCCGAGCCGGAGAACCAGCACATGGTTGCCGAGGCGGCTCCCGACCTGAAGTGGTGACGCCATGAGCCGGCGTTCGCGCTCGCTCGGCCTGTGGATGAATGGCGCTTTTGTCGGCACCTGGTCCCTGACGCCGGAAGGCGACAGCCTGCAGTACGACCCGGCCTGGGTAGCCTCGCGCCAGGGCCGTCCCCTGTCCCTGTCGCTGCCGTTCACGCCCGGCAATGCACCGCTGCGCGGCGGCAAGGTGCAGTCCTGGTTCGAGAACCTGCTGCCCGACAGCAAGGCCATCCGCGAGCGCATCGCCAGGCGCTACCGTGCCGACACCAGCGAGGCCTTCGATCTGCTGGCGCAGATCGGCCGCGACTGCGTCGGCGCACTGCAGATCCTGCCGGACGGCGCGGCGCCGCAAGGCGTGCAGACGGTGGAGGCCAGTCCGCTCGACGAAGCCGATGTGGCGCGGCTGCTGCGCGGCACGCTAGCGCCGCTGTCCCCCGGCGCCGCGGACGATGGCGACGAGCTGCGCATCTCCATCGCCGGCGCCCAGGAGAAGACCGCCCTGCTGCAGCAAGACGGCCGCTGGTGCCTGCCGCATGGCAGCACGCCCACCAGCCACATCTTCAAGCTGCCCATGGGCCTGATCGGCGGCATGCAATACGACATGCGCGACTCGGTGGAAAACGAATGGCTGTGCTCGCTCATCCTGCGGGCCTACGGCTTGCCCGTGGCCCGCTGCGAGCCGCTGCGGTTCGAGGGCCTGACGGTGCTGGCGGTGGAGCGCTTCGACCGCAGCTGGGCGCAGAACCCGGACGGCAGCCCGCTTCTCCTGCGGCTGCCGCAGGAAGACATGTGCCAGGCCACCGGCATGCCACCCTGGCTCAAGTACGAGGCCGATGGCGGCCCGGGCATGGACGCGCTCCTGGGCCTGCTCGGCAATGCGCGCTCGCCCCTGGAAGACCGCCGTGTCTTCTTCCAGGCGCAGCTGGTTTTCTGGATGCTTTGCGCCACCGACGGCCATGCCAAGAACTTCAGCCTCTTCCTGCGCGCCGGCGGCAGCTACGGCCTGACGCCGCTGTACGACGTGCTGTCGGCCTATCCGATCCTGGGCGAAGGGCCGGGCAGGCTCTCGTCCCACAAGGCCCGCATGGCGATGGCGGTGCGCTGCCGCAATGCGCACTGGAAGATGCGCGAGATCCTGCGCCGCCACTGGCAGGCCCTGGGCGAACGCCACGGCGTGGTCACGCCGGAAGGCGGCGGAACCGAGCAGGTGATGGCCGAACTCCTGGCGCGCACGCCCGAGGTCGTGCGCCAGGTGAGGGCGCAGCTGCCCGCCGACTTTCCCGAAGCGCTGGCCGACAGCATCCTCTCGGGCCTGCAGGCCGCGGCCGACCGGCTCGGCAGCTGAGGCCGTCATCAAACCGTCATCAAATGGACCGCGATCATGGCTAGGGTATGCCCCCATGAATGCCATCAAGACCGTACGCAAACTCCTCCAGGCCGATCCGGGCTCCGACTCGTCCAAGACCCTGGCCAGCCTGGTGCTGGCGCTGGAGTCCGAATCTGACTCCCATTTCCAACTGTCCTCGCTGTACGAACTCGACCTGAAGAATTTCGAACTCGCCATGGCCATCCTGCAGGAGTGGCGCATCGACCGCTACTTCGCCAAGAAGGCCAGGCTGCTCGACGCCTCCAAGGCGGTGCACGCCAAGGGCCCCGCCGACCTTCACGCAACCGACACGCCGGCTGCCTAGAATCGCCTGGCTGCGTGCCCGAGCTGGTTGAAGGGCGAACACGCAAGACAGTCCGCCGCGACGCGTGAAGAGTCAGGGCGGCGGACTACCCGGGTTCGAATCCCGGCGCAGCCGAATGAAAGCCGCCCCTGCAGCAAACTGCCTGGGCGGCTTTTTCGTGGGCTGACAACATCATGACTCCACTCCCCGTCCTGGAAAACCGATGGCCTGCCGCGTGCGTTTCCACTGATTGCGCCGCCGCATCGCGATCACCGTCACGCAGCCGCAGCCCACCAGGTTGATGAGGGAGATGAGCACGAAGGGCAGGTCGTGCAGCACCAGGGTCCCGTAGAGCGTGGCCGTGGCTTGCGACAGCACCCAGGAGCCCCAGGTCAGCACCGAGACCGAACGCGCCCCATCGGTGCAGCGCCACACCACGATGATCTGCGGCAGGTAGGTGACCAGCCGCGTGGCGTTGGTCAGCAGGTAGAGCCAGGCGATCAGGCTGAGCAGGGAGGCGTCTGCGCCGAGTGGGGGCGTGGGCATTTCAGGCTCCTGTCCGGATGCCGCCGCCATGGGCCGGGATGCGTCTAAAGCTGCGCTGCGTCATGGGTCCCTCGCTGGTCGCCGACCCTTCGGCGAAGGGCTGGCAGCACTGTAGGAAGGACCTCTTTTCCTGCAAATGCCGCGATGGCGTCAGGACCTCACGCGATCACGGTATGGACGTCATCTCGGTGCGCTCGACCGCCTTGGCGCCGCCGGCCGAAGGTATGCGCGACAGCGGCAGGCGCAGCACGACCCGGGTGCCGCCCGGGCCGGAGCGCACATACAGCTCGCCGCCGAGCTGCCGGGCTCGGGCATGCATGTTGCGGATGCCGCGGCCGCTCTGGTGTTCCGAAGCAGCATGCGCGCCCTTGCCACGGCCGTCGTCGGCCACCTCCAGCTCCAGGTCCTCGCCGGTCTGGCGCAGGTCGATGCGCACATTGCGCGCGCCCGCATGCTTGAGCACATTGGTCAGCGCCTCCTGGGCGATGCGCAGCAGCTGCAGCGCGGCCTGGCGCGACAGGCGCAGGGCCGGCTCCGGCACGTCCACCGACCAGCCCGGCGCCACCTGGGCATCGCGCATCAGCGTCTGCCAGCGGAACAGGAAATTGCCGAGAGCCGACTGGAAGTCGTCGTCCGGCGCCAGCACTTCCAGCGCCAGGCGCATGTCGGCGATGCAGTCGCGCAGCATGTCGGCGACCTGCTCGCGGCTCATGTCGCCGCGCTCCACCCGCAGCAGCGAGGTGAAGAGGCGCGAGCCCAGGCCGTCGTGGATCTCCCGCATGATCAGGTCGCGCTCCTGCGCAGCGGCATGGCTGCGCTGCAGGTCGGCCATGCGTTCGAAGTTCTCGGCCAGGAAGCGTTCGCGCTGGGCCACGCGGTCTTCCAGCGTGTCGTTGAGTTCGGCCAGGCTGCTGTTGGCCACTTCCAGGCCGGACAGGGCATCGAGGAAACGCGCCGTCAGCAGCCCGCCCATGCCCACCAGCAGCAGGTTGGCGCCGTAGTGCAGCAGAAAGACCCGCTGGCCCACCCACCAGGCCGGCAGGATCTGCGCGAGCACATCGTCCTTCCAGGCCAGCAGGTAGTCGTGCACGCCGGTCAGCACCGCCACCGCCAGGGTCAGCGGCATCACCACCGCCGCCACCGTGCGCTGGCGCCACATCGCCCAGCCCGAGAAACAGAGGATGGCCAGCCCCACCGGCACCAGCCCGGCCGACCAGATGCGGTTGACTGGCGGCTCGCCGTCGGGCCCGGCCCAGATCAGCCACAGCGGCCCGATCAGCCAGTAGGCCACCAGAACCTTCTCAACCCGCGGCCAGCGGATGCCGGCAAAACGCATGGCGAACAGCGCCAGCACCACCACGAAGCCGCCGGTCGCCCCCAGGTAGGTGATGCGCCACCAGTGCCAGTTCGCGGCCGGCATGCGTTCGATCACGAAGGTGAGCGTGCGGATGCCCCAGAGCGCGCTGGCCAGGCCGAACAGGCCGTACAGCTGCTCGCTCGGCCGGCGCCAGTAGATGAACAGCACGAAGGCCGACAGCAGCAGGCAGACCACCACCGTGACCTGCGGCATGCTGCGGATCCAGAAGGTGCGCCGGTCGGCCCGCGGCCGCAGTTCGGCCTCCGGCCCCACCAGCACCCGCGGGAAATGGTGGATGCCGCCCGGCAGCACGACACCGGTGCGTATCGCCACCTCGTTGCGCCCGGGCCGCAGCAGGCCGGCCGGCAGGGTGATCAGGTGCGGACGTTCCCAGCGCACCCTCAGCTCGGCTGTGTTCTCGGGCACGCTGCCTGCCAGCGCGCCGTTGACCCAGATCTGCCCGCCCTCGTAGAGATAGGGCAGGCACACAGCCCACTGCACGCCCGGCGAAACGTCCGCCGGCCCTTCGAATTCGCCGCGATACCAGAGATTGCCCGGGCTGCCCTCGACCTGGCCCAGCGCATCCGGCAGCCGCACCTCGACCCAGTTCGAGGCCGCGCCCGAAGCCGGCGGCTGCAGCGCCGAAGACGCGGTGCGCTGCATGTGCATGAACTGATCGGGCTCCGCCCTGGCCGCGCCGGCCCACAGGCCCAGCACCAGCAGAACCAGCAACGCCACGGGCCAGTGCAGCCAATGGGCGCCTTGTCCGCCGCGCTTCACAGCAGGCCCAGCTGGCCGGCTTCGTAGACCGCTTCGCTGCGCGAGTGGACCGAGAGCTTGCGGTAGATCTTCTTGACGTGGGCCACCACCGTATGCGGCGAGATGTCGAGCAGCGTGCCGATGGTCTCGAAGGTGAAACCCTTGGCGATCATGCGCAGCAGCTCGCTCTCGCGCGGGGTCAGCGGCGACACGTCGGCCTGCGCATCCACCGAAGGCATGGTGACCGGAACGCTGACCGTGGCCTCGGCCTTGGCCCGAAAGCGCGCCAGCACCCGGCGCGCGATGCCCGGGCTGATCGGCGCGCCGCCGGCGCGCAGCTCGTGGATGCTGGCCACGATGCGTTCGGCCGAGGCGTCCTTCAGCAGATAGCCGCTGGCGCCGGCCTCGATCGAGGACACCACATGGTCGTCGTCGGCGAACATGGTCACCACCAGGATGTCGCAGGCCGGATGGTGGCGCGCCGCATGGGCGATGAGGGCCACGCCGTTCATGTCCGGCAGGCCCAGGTCCACCAGCAGCACGTCGGGCACCTGCAGGTCGAGCATCGCCAGCCCTGCCTGCCCCGTGTTGACGGCGGCGACCAGGCTGAGCGAGCCGTCGTTGAGCACCGCGCTGGAGAAGCGGCGCATGAACTCCGGCTCGTCTTCGACGATGAGGACACGGGTCGGCATCTTTTCTCCGGCGGGGGCGACGCGCGATTCTGGCACCGCCCGGGCCGCCGTGCCCATCGCGTCAAGACGCTACTGGCCGTGCATGCGCCATGGGCGTATGGTCTGCAGCCTTCCCCAGAAGGAGTCGGCATGGTGATGACGGTCAAGCAGGTTTTGGCGCGGGCGCTGTCCGCCACCGGGCAGGGCACGGTGTACTGGGCTGGCGCCGGCGGGCAGGATCCGCGGGCCGCCTCGCCGACGCAAGCGCTCGCCATCGGCCGCGAGTGGCCCGGCTTGCCGGCCGCGCAGCAGGCGGCCCTCAAGCCCCTGGCCGAGGCGGCCGGGCTAGACCTGAAGGACCCCAACCTGGTCGCGCCCGCCTGCGACTGCTCGGGTTATGTCTGCTGGGCGCTGGGCATCGCGCGGCACTTCAGCTCGCCCGCCGGAGATGTCTGGCTCAACACCGACAACATCTGGCAGGACGCCTGCGGCCCGGCCCGGCAATTCCGCAAGACCGCGCTGGCCGAGGTGGGCGGCCTGGTGGTCTATCCGAAACAAGGCAGCGGCGAGACCTACGGCCATGTCGGCCTGGTCACCGAAGTGGGCGCCGACGGCCATGCCACCAGGATCGCGCACTGCTCGGCCTCCAACTTCATGGAGGCGCCGCACGATGCGATCAAGGTGAACGCGGCAGAGGCCTTCCAGCGGCAGCCGAAATCGATCTACGCCTGGTTTCTCGCCATGCCGCGTTGAGGGCGCTGGCTCAGACCTCGGAGACGAACTGCCCGCGCGGGCGGCGCACCTTCTCCAGGTTGACCAGCCAGTCGCCGCCCGCATCGCGGTAGCCCAGCGGCAGGATGGCCGCGCTGCGCAGGCCGCGGGCGCGCAGGCCGAGGATCTCGTCCAGGGCCGCCGGGTCGAAGCCCTCCATCGGCACGCTGTCGACTTCCTCGTAGGCGGCCGCGATCAGCGCCGCGCCCAGGCCGATATAGGCCTGGCGCGCCGCATGGGCGAAATTGACCTCGCTGCCGCGCTGCGGATAGCTGCCCAGCAGCATCGCCCGGTAGTTCTCCCAGCCTTCGTTGCGGATGCCCCGCACCTCGTTGGTCAGGTCGAACATGGCGTTGATGCGCTCGGCGGTGTAGTCGTCCCAGGCGGCGAAGACCAGCAGGTGCGAGCTGTCGGTGACCTGGCCCTGGTTCCAGGCGATGGCCTTGATGCGCTCGCGCACCTCGGGATCGGTCACGACGACGATCTCGAAAGGCTGCAGGCCGCTGGAGGTGGGCGCCAGACGCGCGGCCTCCACGATGCGGTCGACCTTCTCCTGCGGCACCTTGCGGGCGGGGTCCATCTTCTTGGTGGCGTAGCGCCAGTTCAGGCGCTGCAGCAGGCCGGACGCGTCGGTTGCGGAAGAGGGGGTGTCGGTGGTGTCGGACAAGATATTTCCCGTGATCGATGAAGCCGGAAATTATGGAAGCAGCGACGGGCCGGCTCGCGACGGCGCCGCGCACCAGAGAATTTCGGCACCGGCAACAATCGCCCGCGCACCGACCCAGGGGCCAGCCCCGCCGACGGTGGGGTGCAGGTCCGCCAATGCGGCCCGGTCGCGCGATGAGATGCGGTCCGGCGCGGGCTCAGCCGGGCCGGCCCTGCTCCTGCATTTCCTGGCGCAGGAAGAAATTGAGCGCGGTGCGGATCACCGCGATCGCCGCGAGCTTGCCGATCTGGTCCCAGCTCGGCGAGACCGAGGTGGACAGCACATCGGCCGCCAGCTGCAGCTCCAGCGCGAAGGTCAGGTAGCGGGCGAAGGTGACGCGTGCCTGGCCGTGCGGCCGGCCGCCGCCGGCGGACAGCCGCGACAGCAGCACCCGCAGCGTGGCCAGCAGGCCCACGCAGATGGTCGCCGCGCCCAGGGCCTCGACGAACAGCCGCAGCCATTCGACGCCCAGGCGGACCAGGTGCTCGGAGTGCTCGAACATGGCGCGCGGTGCCTGCGTTTCAATCTTCGCGGAAGGCCGCGCCGGTGGCGATGTGCACCGCCGTGCGGGCGCCCACCCAGAGCAGCATCGCCGTCGCCGCGCCCAGCGCCACGACGGCCACCGCCGCCGTCATCGGATCGGGCCGCGCCGCGTAGTAGCCCAGGCTGGCGCCGGCCCAGCCATCCACCGGAAAGGTCATCGCCCACCAGCTCATGAAGAAGGGCCCGTGCGCCATGTGGCGGCCCAGGCTGGCCAGCAGGATGGCGATGAACAGCGCCAGGCAGTAGAGGATGTCGCCCATCGCGCCCGCATGGCCGCCGGTGAAGGCCATGTACGCCGACAGGCCGATGGAAGGCGGCGCCAGCAGGATGAACAGCGTGGGCATGCTGCGCTGGCTCATCGCCGGCACGAACAGCACCCGGTGCAGCACGATGGTGAAGAAGGACAGCCACAGCATCAGGCCGACCGAGAAGAAGAACCAGCTGATGTCGACATGGCCCAGCGGCACGCCGCCCACCGGCACCAGGATGTTGCCCACCACCGGGATGAACCAGGCGGGCGTCAGCACACCCTCGTCCTGCGGATGCAGCACCCAGCGCCGGATCAGTGTCAGCGCGAAGACCAGGTGCATCCCCGCGCCGGCGCACCACAGCAACTCGGCCGCCGCATGCGAATAAGGGCGCAGGCCGATGGACAGCACCACGGCCGCCACCGAGATGGCCGGAAAGAAGCTGGAGCGCACCGGATGGGCGAACTCCTCGGCCACCGCCTCGAAGCAGAGGGCGAGCTTGGCCAGGTGCGCCACGCCCAGCACCACGAAACCCAGCACCGCCAGCGCCAGCAGCAGCTGGCTGACCAGGAGCGGCGCGCCCAAAACCCGATGCGCCGCGGCCCAGGCGTTGGCCAGCCCGCCCACGCCCATCACCATGCCGAACATGGCCACCGACAGGCGCGCCAGCAGCGGCTTCTCGACGGTCGGCGACGGCACGCCGGGCCTCGCGGCCACAACCCCTTCATTCATCACGGACTCCCTGGCCGGCACGCACGCCCATGCGCGGATTGCCGTGCGGCCGACTCTAGGAGAACCCCGTCGAACCCGCTTCCGCCGGAGGGAGGGGAATGTGCCTGCCGATGGAGAGAGCAGCGGTGCCGCGACAATGCACGATGCGTACACCCCCCAGACTCCAGCCCCTGATCGAAGAAGGCCTCATAGACACCGTGGTGCGCCAGCTCATGAGCGGCAAGGAAGCCATGGTCTTCGTGGTCCGCCTGGGCGAGGACACCCTCTGCGCCAAGGTCTACAAGGAAGCCACCCACCGCAGCTTCCGCCAGGCGGTGGACTACACCGAGAACCGCAAGGTGAAGAACTCGCGCCAGGCGCGCGCCATGGCCAAGGGCACCAAGTTCGGCAAGCAGGCCATGGAGGCCGCCTGGCAGAGCGCCGAGGTCGATGCGCTCTACCGCCTGGCGGATGCCGGCGTGCGGGTGCCCACGCCCTACAACTTCGCCGAAGGCGTGCTGCTGATGGAGCTGGTGACCGATGCCGAGGGCGACGCCGCGCCGCGCCTGAACGACGTGGCCTTCAGCGAAGCCGATGCCCTCGCCCACCACGCCACCCTGCTGCGCGAGGTGGTGCGCATGCTGTGCGCGGGCGTGGTGCACGGCGACCTGTCGGAATTCAACATCCTGCTGGCCGCCGACGGCCCGGTCATCATCGACCTGCCGCAGGCGGTGGATGCCGCCGGCAACAACCACGCCGCCCGCATGCTGCTGCGCGACGTGGCCAATCTGCGCGCCTTCTTCGGCCAGTTCGCGCCGGCCCTGAAGACCACCCGCTACGGCGAGGAGATCTGGCAGCTCTACCAGCACGGCGCGCTGACGGTGGAGACGCCGCTGACCGGCCGCTATGCGCCGCAGCAGGGCGCGGTCGATCTCGAAGCGGTGATGCGCGAGGTGGAGGACGCCCGCATGGAAGAGGCCGCGCGCATCCTGCGCATGCAGCAGGCCGGCTGAGCGCACCGGCACCGGCGCCAGGCCGGCACCAAAAGAGGGTGGCGCGTTTCTTGATAGCAGTTGTCATAACAAGCCAAGAATCCGTTTGACATACTTGTTATAACAAGTCCAGAATCGAACGGGTTGATCCACCCTTCAGACTGGAGCGAGCGCAAGTGAAACGACGCATGTTCAACCAGGCTTCGGCCGCCGCGCTGGCCGCCGCCCTGAGCCCCTCCATCGTCACCGCCGCGACCAAGGCGCAGGTGCTGAAATTCGTGCCGCAGGCCGATCTGGGAGTGCTCGATCCGATCTGGACCACTGCCTACATCACCCGCAACCACGGCTACCTGGTCTACGACACGCTCTACGGGCTGGACGACCAGTACCGGGTGGTGCCGCAGATGGTGCAGGGCCATGTGGTGGAGAAGGACGGGCTGGTCTGGAAACTCACCCTGCGCCCCGGACTGGTGTTCCACGACAACACCCCGGTGCGCGCGGTGGACGTGGTGGCCAGCATCAAGCGCTGGGGCAAGCGCGACGCCTTCGGCAAGGAGCTGCTGGCGCAGACCGACGAGCTTTCGGCGCCTAGCGACAGCGTGGTCCAGTTCCGCCTGAAGAAGCCCTTTCCGCAGCTGCCGGCGGCGCTGGGCAAGCTCACCTCGACCATGCCCTGCATCATGCCGGAGCGCCTGGCCAGGACCGACCCTTCGACCCAGGTCACCGAGATCGTCGGCAGCGGCCCCTACCGCCTGCTCGCCAAGGAGCGAATCGAGGGCTCGCTCGTGGTCTACGAGAAGTTCGCCGGCTACAAGCCCTCCACCGGCCCGGCCGTGGGCCGCACCGGCGGCCCCAAGATCGCCACGCTGGACCGCATCGAGTGGCACACCATGCCCGACCCCGCCACCGCCGCTGCCGCGCTGCAGGCCGGCGAGGTGGACTGGGTGGAGCAGCCGCTGGCCGACCTGCTGCCCCTGCTCAAGGAGCAGAAGGGCATCAAGATTGACCTGAACGACCCCAGCGGCAGCATCGGCTCGCTGCGCCTGAACCACCTGACGGCGCCCTTCAACAACCCGGCCATCCGCCGCATCCTGCTCGGCGTGATCAACCAGGCGGACTTCATGTCCGCGGTGGTCGGCAACAACCCCGGCATGAGCCGCACCGGCGTGGGTGTGTTCACGCCCGGTACGCCCATGGCCAGCACCGCCGGCATGTCGGTGCTGACCGGCCCGGGCGACATGGCCAAGGCCAAGGCGGCGCTGAAGGCCGCGGGCTACAACGGCGAGCCGGTGGTGATCCTGGCGGCATCGGACGCGGCCAATATGCGCTCCATGTCCGACGTGGCGGCCGACACCATGAAGCGCCTGGGCATGAACGTGGACTACCAGTCGCTCGACTGGGGCATGGTGCAGAAGCGCCGCACCAGCCGTGCCTCCATCAAGGAAGGCGGCTGGAGCTGCCTGTGCACCAGCATCGCCGGCATCGAGGCGCTCGATCCTTCCAGCCACCAGAACAGCCGCGGCCAGGGCCTCAACGGCCAGTACGGCTGGCCCGACAGCCCCAAGCTGGAGCAGTACCGCGCCGACTGGCTGGCCGCGCCCACGCTGGCCGCGCAGAAGGCCGCCTGCGACAACATCCAGAAGCAGGTCTTCGAGGACGTGCCCTACATACCGCTCGGCCAGTTCTTCCAGCCGGTGGCCTACGGCCCGCGCATCGCCAGCGTGCCGCAGGGCTTCCCGCAGTTCTACAACGTGAAGATGGCGGGCTGAGGAGCGCACGGCCATGTGGACCTACATCGTCAAGCGCGTCCTCGCCACCCTGCCGGTGATGGCCATCGTGGGCATCTTCGTCTTCAGCCTGCTCTACCTGGCGCCGGGCGATCCGGCGGCGGTGATCGCGGGCGACCAGGCCCTGCCCGAGGACATCGCCCGCATCCGCGAGAACCTGGGCCTGGACCGGCCCTTCCTGGTGCAGTTCGCCGACTGGTCCGGCCACATCCTGCGCGGCGACCTGGGCACCTCCATCTTCACCGGCAAGCCGGTCACCGAGCTGATCGCCCAGCGCATCGGGCCCACGCTCTCGCTGGCCCTGGTCACGCTGGTGATGGCCATCCTGGTCGCCGTGCCGCTGGGCGTGCTGGCGGCGGCCAAGGTCTCGACCTGGGTGGACCGCACGGTGATGGGCCTGGCGGTGCTGGGCTTCTCGGTGCCGCTCTTCGTGGTGGGTTATGTGCTGGCCTATGTGTTCTCGCTGCAGCTGCACTGGCTGCCGGTGCAGGGTTATGTCTCGCTGGACCAGGGGCTGTGGCCCTGGCTGTCGCGCCTGCTGCTGCCGGCCGCCACGCTGGGCAGCGTGTACGTGGCGCTGATCGCCCGCATCACCCGCTCGGCGGTGGTGGAAGTGCAGCAGCAGGACTACATCCGCACCGCCCGAGCCAAGGGCCTGGACCACCGCGCCATCCTGTTTTTGCATGCGCTGAAGAACGCCGGCATTCCCATCGTCACCATCATCGGCATCGGCGTGGGCGCGCTCATCAGCGGCACGGTGATCGCCGAGAGCGTGTTCGCCATCCCCGGCCTGGGCCGGCTCACCATCGACGCCATCATGCGGCGCGACTATCCCATCATCCAGGGCCTGGTGCTGGTGTTCAGCTTCTCCTACGTGATCGTCAATCTGCTGGTCGACCTCACCTACGTGGTCTTCGATCCGCGCATCCGGCTCTGACATGTCCGCCCTGCCCATCTCCCTCACCCCGCAGCCGGCGCGACCTCCCCTGCTGCTGCCGGTGCGCCAGCGGCGCGGCCTGGCGGGCATCGCCCAGCGCCATCCCAGCCTGCTGCTGGGCGCCACGCTGCTGCTGCTGATCGTGCTGCTGGCGGTGTTCGCGCCCTGGCTGGGCACGGTCGATCCCACCGCCATCGCGCCCAGCCAGCGCATACGCGCGCCCTCGGCCGCACACTGGTTCGGCACCGACATGCTGGGCCGCGACATCTACTCGCGGGTGCTCTACGGGGCGCGGGTGTCGCTCACCGTGGGTTTCTCGGTGGCGGCGCTGTCCACCGTGCTGGGGCTCTTCATCGGCGTGCTCTCGGGCTATTCGCGCTGGGCCGACAACCTGATCATGCGCATCAACGACGGGCTGATGGCCATCCCCTCCATCCTGCTGGCGATCTCGCTGATGGCGCTGACCCGCGCCAGCATGTCCAACGTGGTGATTGCCGTCACCGTGGCCGAGCTGCCGCGTGCCGCCCGCCTGGTGCGCGGCGTGGTGCTGGGCGCCCGCGAGCAGCCCTATGTGGACGCCGCCATCACCGCCGGCACGCCCCTGCCGCGGCTGATCTGGAAACACATCCTGCCCAACACCCTGGCGCCGCTGGCGGTGCAGGCGAGTTATGTCTGCGCCAGCGCGATGCTGATCGAGGCCTCGCTGTCCTTCATCGGCGTGGGCACGCCGCCGATCACGCCCTCGTGGGGCAACATCATGTCCGACGGGCGCTCGCTCTGGCAGGTCAAGCCCTTCGTGGTGTTCATCCCCGCCGTGTTCCTGTCGGCCACGGTGCTGGCGGTGAACATGCTGGGCGACGGCCTGCGCGACGCCTTCGACCCCCGCATGAACAACCGGCGCTGAGAAGACCATGGCACTGCTCGAAGTCGAGAACCTGCGCACCCACTTCCGCAGCCGCGGCAAGGTCAACCGCTCGGTGGACGGACTGTCCTTCGAGGTCGACGAAGGCGAGACGCTCGCCATCGTCGGCGAGAGCGGCTGCGGCAAGTCGGTCACCGCGATGTCCATCATGCGGCTGTTCGACAAGGGCCAGAGCGCCAGCGACGGCGCGATCCGCTTCCGCGGCCGCGACCTGTTGAGCCTGTCCGAGCGCGAGATGCGCGCCATCCGCGGCAACGAGATCTCGATGATCTTCCAGGAGCCGATGACCAGCCTGAACCCGGTGCTGACCATCGGCTGGCAGCTCACCGAGACGCTGCGGCTGCACCAGAAGCTTTCGAAGCCCGCCGCGCGCGAACGGGCGCTGGCCATGCTGAAGCTGGTGCGCATCGCCGAGCCGGAGCGGCGCATCGGCCAGTATCCGCACGAACTCTCGGGCGGCATGCGCCAGCGGGTGATGATCGCCATGGCGCTGGCCTGCGAACCCCAGCTGTTGATCGCCGACGAACCCACCACCGCGCTCGACGTGACGGTGCAGGCGCAGATCCTCGACCTGCTGCGCCAGCTGCGCAGCACCATGGGCTCGGCCATCATCCTGATCACCCACGACCTGGGCGTGGTGGCCGAGATGGCCCAGCGGGTGGTGGTGATGTATGCCGGCCGCAAGGTCGAGGAGGCCAGCGTGGCAGAGCTGTTCGCCCGGCCGCTGCATCCCTATACCCAGGCGCTGCTCAAGTCGATGCCGCGCCTGTCCAGCGAGGGCGGCGCCGAAAGCGAACAGGCCCGGCTGACCGAGATCCCGGGCGTGGTGCCGGCGCTGGTCGACGAGATCCCCGGCTGCGTCTTCGCCCCGCGCTGCGCCTTCGCCGTGGAACGCTGCAGCCGCGAATGCCCGCCCCTGCTGGCCGAGGACGGCCATGCCGTGGCCTGCTGGGAAATCCGCCGCACCGCCGAGGCCATCGCATGAACACCACCATCGCTCCCGTGCTCCAGGTGCGCGACCTGAAGAAGCATTACCGCGTCGATACCGGCCTGTGGTCGCGCCGCTCGCCGCCGGTGCATGCGGTGGACGGCATCAGCTTCGACATCGCCCGCGGCGAGACGCTGGGCCTGGTCGGCGAATCGGGCTGCGGCAAGTCCACCGTGGGCAAGCTGATCCTGCGCCTGGTCGACCCCACGGCCGGCAAGCTGCATGTGGCCGGCGTGCGCATCGACGGCATGCGGGCCTCGGCCATGCGGCCCTACCGGCGCAACATGCAGGCGATCTTCCAGGACCCGTATTCCTCGCTCAACCCGCGCATGCGGGCACGCGAGCTGGTGGCCGAGCCGCTGCGCAATTTCGGCGGCGGCGACGAGGCCGCAATCCGCCAGCGCGTGGCCACCCTGTTCGAGCAGGTCGGCCTGCGGCCGGACCAGATGGAGCGCTTCGCCCACGAGTTCTCCGGCGGCCAGCGCCAGCGCCTGGTGATCGCCCGCGCGATGGCGCTGGAGCCGGGACTGATCATCTGCGACGAGGCGGTCTCCGCGCTGGACGTCTCGGTGCAGGCCCAGGTCATCAACCTGCTGGGCGACGTGCAGAAGCAGATGGGTGTGTCCTATCTCTTCATTTCGCACGACCTGGCGGTGATCGAGCACCTGTGCCACCGGGTGGCGGTGATGTACCTCGGCCGCATCGTCGAGATCACCGACAAGCGCTCGCTCTTCGCCCGCCCCCTGCATCCCTACACCCAGGCGCTGCTGTCGGCCGCGCCGGTGCCGGACCCGACCCGCAAGGTCGAACGCATCATCCTCGACGGCGACGTGCCCAGCCCCATCCACCGGCCGAGCGGTTGCCACTTCCACACCCGCTGCCCCTATGCGATGGACCGCTGCCGGGTGGAGGAGCCGCTGCTGCGCGAGCCGCGGGCGGGGCATCGGGTGGCCTGCCACCTGGCGAGCTGACCCTTTCGGGCTTTGCGGCCTGAGACCGCCTCCTGCACGCCTTTGCTATCCTGCACATCCGCAAAGTTTCGTGCCGACCGGCCCTACGCGTCATGCCCGCATTGAAATCACTCGTCATCGAAAACTTCGTCGCATTCCAGCAGCCGCTGGAGTGGCGGCAACACGCTTCGCTCAATGTGATCATTGGCGAAAACGATACGGGCAAGACGCATCTGCTGAAGCTGCTGTACTCGATGAGCCGGGCCATCGAGGACTACTCCAGGAAACAGGCTGGTCCCGAGCCCAAAGACCTGCCCGAATTGCTCGCACAGAAACTGCGCTGGACTTTCCTGCCACAGAAAATGGAACTGGGACGACTGGTGACGCGTGGTTCGGGCAATCGCCTGAGCGTGGACTTGAGCTGGAACGCCGCTGGACGCTTGAAATTCGCCTTCGGTAAGGACACGGTGAGCAGGATCGTCGAACTGCAGACCCATGGCTTGCCTGCACTCCATGGCAGCAAGGCGACCTTCCTGCCACCCAAGGAAATCCTGTCGATCTTCGATGCGATCGTGGCGACACGCGAGACGGTCGAGATCGCCGCTTTCGACGACACCTATTACGACCTGGTGCAGGATTTCCGGCAGCCTACGACCTCGGGCTCGCTGCAGGCCAACATCAAGAGGGCCCTGGCCCACCTGGAGGACGTGACCGGCGGCGGCGAGGTCGAGATGGAAAAGGACGGCAACATCGTCTTTCGCCGCGGCAAGGAGACGTTCAACATGCACCAGACGGCCGAGGGCATCAAGAAGATCGGCATCCTGTCGCGGCTGATGCGCAACCGCCGCCTGACACCGGCGGGCGGCTGCATGCTGTTCGTGGATGAGCCCGAGGTCAACCTGCATCCCAAGGCCATCGTGCTGTTCGCGGAGATGCTGCACGAATTCGCACAGTCCGGGATCCAGGTGTACCTGACGACGCACAGCTACTTCCTGCTCAAGCGCCTGGAGCAGTTGGCGCGCGAAAACCAGGCGGACTACTCCCTGCTGGACTTGCGAAAGCAGGAGGGGGCAGGCGTTGTCGGCATGGTGACCATGCTGGCCGAAGGCTTGCCGGACAACCCCATTGTTGCGGAGTCGCTGCGCCTGTTCGATCTCGACGTGCAACTGGACCTGGCGGGCTGAAGACGTGGCGGAGTACTTCGAATCCGGCCTGCGCTTGGATTTGCCGGCAGGCCGGCATTTCCGGTTTTCGGATCTACCGGCTTACCGCTTGCTGAGCGGCCGCAAGCTCAAGGAGATGGACTTTGCCTGGATCGACACCGGCAAGTTGTTCCTGCTGGAAGTGCGCAGCTTTGTGCAGATCGCTGGCACTCTGACGGATGCCGATCTGGTACCGGCCAAAGGACGGCCCGCGCCCTTTCGCTTCGACGCTTTGATCGACAAGATCACAGATTCGGTCCTGATGTTGCTGGCCGCGTGGGCCGATACCACCTGGGGCCGGCAGTTGAAGGCCGAACTGCCCGCCGCGGCACAGGCCACGATGCCGCTGAAGCTGGTGGTCGCGATTGAACTTCCGGCCACGTTGACCGTGCATCTTCAAGGCCTGCGCGACGCCTTGAATGCGCGCCTCAAGGGACGGGTTGCGTTGGCGGATGTGAAATCCGTGGCCCTGATCGATTACGGCAGGCTGATCAGGGAGCCGGCGTTCAAGGGCATGGCGACCGCCCACCCTTGATTGCGCACGGCGCGATCTCAGTACAGCAGCTCCCCCTGCAAGGCCTCGTCCAGCGGCCAGATCGGCCGCTGCACCCGGCTGTACGCGATGCGGCGGTAGTCGTCGCGCACCAGCAGGCCGTCGGTGTGCACATGCACCACGCCGCCGATCAGCTGGCCGAAACCGGCCATGAAATGGTTGCTCGACTTCAGCACCAGCAGGCGCTTGCCAGCGATGTCGATGCCGAACTGGCTGAACAGCTCCGGCCCCAGCGCCTGGGTGCGGCTGCTGTTGATCACCACCTCCACGCCGCCGATGCGCACCGCCGCCGCGTCGCCCAGCGTGGTGCGGGCCGGGCCGTAGGTCTGCCAGGCGTCGCGCACCAGGGCCAGCACTTCCACATCGGCATCGACCGGCGCGCCGGAGATGGTGCCGGTCTTGCCGCCGAAACGCAGCCTGAAGCGGGCGCCGACGCCGGCCGAGAAGCAGTGGCGCACGGCCATCGGATCCCACAGCGGGGCCAGGGCGGCGTCGGTGATGCCGCGCTCGATCAGCCGGTGCAGGATGCTGGTGTTGTCCGCCGGTGCGCCGCCGCCGGCGTTGTCGGCCGCATCGGTCACCACGATGGGCGCGCTGGCGGTGGCGGCGCGGGCCAGGGCGGCGTCGAGGCCGGCGTCGATGCCGAGGAAGGCCGGCGTGGTGCGGCCGCGCAGCTGCATGAACTGCCGTCCTACGCGTTCGGCCATGGCATCGCCCGCTGCCTTGTCGTCATCGGCGATCACCAGGATGCGGGCACCCAGCTCGGGCACGTCGCCGTAGGGATAGCTGTGGCCGATGGAGATCGACAGGATGGGGCCCTGGTTCTCCAGCGTCTTCACGTAGTCGACGAAGGCGCGCATCTCCGGGTGGGTGGTGGGGAAGCTGCCGAGCTGCTTGCAGTCGTACACCGACATCACCGGCCGCGCGGCGCCGCGCACGATCTTCAGCACGATCTCGATCAGCTCGCGCGCCGCCTCCATGGTGTCGGTGTGCGGATATTCCTTGTACATGACGATGGCGTCGGCCTGCCGCACCCGGCGCAGGGTGAGGTGGCAGTGGGGATCGAGTTCCACGCCGAGCACGCAGCCATCGCCCACGATGGCGCGGGCGGCATCGATCAGGTCGCCCTCGGTGTCGTCATAGCCGTCGGCCACCATGGCGCCGTGCAGGCCGAGCACCAGGGTGTCCAGCGGCATCGCGGCGGCGATCTCGCGCAGGATGGTGTCGCGCATGAACTCGTAGTCCTGCCGGTTGGTGATGCCGCCCGGGCTGGCGAAGAAGCAGCTGCCCTCCACCAGCTCGAAGCCCTCGCGCGCGGCGAACTCGCGGGCCACCACCAGCTGGGCGGTGCACTGCATGGGGATGTCGGCCGGATGCTCGCCGGGCGCCACGTAGACCGCCTCGCGGTAGTCGTCCAGGCTGGTGAACATCGGCGAGAAGGTGTTCGACTCGGTGCCCAGGGAGGCGGTGAACATGCGCATGGCGGACTTTCTGGCGAGGGTGGTTCTGTTCAGAGCGGAGCGAGCGAGCGCGGGTCGGCCAGGTGGCCGGCCACCGCGCTGGCGGCCACGACGGCGGGGCTGGCGAGATAGATCTCGGAGTCCTGCGCGCCCATGCGGCCGGTGAAGTTGCGGTTGGAGGAGGACACGCAGGTCTCCCCCGCCCCCAGCACGCCCAGGTGCAGGCCGGCGCAGGCACCGCAGCCGGGCGGCGTGACCACGCAGCCGGCGGCATGCAGCACTTCGATGGTGCCGTCGCGCAGCGCCTCGCCGTAGGTGGCCGACGAGGCCGGCGTGACGATCATGCGCACGCCGGCCGCCACCCGCCGGCCGCGCAGCACCTCGGCGGCGGCGCGCAGGTCGTCAATGCGGCCGTTGGTGCAGGAGCCGAGGAAGGCCTGGTCGATGCGGATGCCCGAGAGTTCGGACAGGGGACGCACGTTGTCCACCGTGGGCGGGCAGGCCACCATGGGCGAGACGGCGGCCAAGTCGAGTTCGACGGTGCTCTCGTAGACGGCGCCCTCGTCGGGCCGGCCGGCCTGCGCGTCCACCGCGATGCCCAGGGCATCGAAGAAGCGTTGCGTGACCGCGTCGAAGGGGAACATCGCTGCCTTGGCGCCCAGCTCCACGCCCATGTTGCAGAGCGTCATGCGCTGCGGCATGTCGAGCCCGGCGGCGCCTTCGCCGTGGAACTCGATGGCGCGGTAGGTGGCCAGGCGGGCGCCATGCCGGCGCAACAGCTGCAGGCAGACGTCCTTGGCGGTGGCGCCCGCGCCGAGCCGGCCGTGCAGCACGATCCGCAGCGTGGCCGGCACGCGCAGCCAGATGCGGCCGGTGGCCCATACATAGGCCGTCTCGCTGGCGCCTATGCCGGTGCCGAAGGCGGCCGCCGCGCCCAGCATGGTGGTGTGCGAATCGGCATTGAAGACCAGCTGGCCCGGCCGCACGATGCCGCGCTCCATCAGCAGCTGGTGCGAGATGCCGCTGCCGATGTCGAAGAAGTGGGCGATGCCGTGCTCCGCCACGAAACGCCGGCCGCGTGCATGCACGCCCGCCATGCCGATCTCGCCGGCCGGGGCGTAGTGGTCGTATACCAGGCCGAGCCGCGCCGGATGCGCCGGGCGCCGCACGCCGGCCTCCTGGAGGTAATCGATGATGGGGCCGATGGCGTCGTCGGGCGTGAAGCACCAGTCGGGCTGCACCACCGCGAAGTCGCCGGCCTTCAGCGGCTGGCCGGCGGCGCGCGAAAGGGCCTTCTCGGCCAGGGTCATGGGCGCGTGGTTCATGCGGCCTGCCCCCGCAGGTGGCCGAGCAGGCCGCCGTGGCGCAGGATGTCGAGCAGGGGTTCGGGCAGGGGCGCGAAGCGCAGCTCGCCGGAAGCCATGCGGGCGATGCCCGCTTCGAGGTCCACGGCCACCTCCTCGCCGGCCAGCAGGCGATCGGCCAGGGCCTCGCTCTCGATCACCGGCAGGCCGGTGTTGATGCAGTTGCGAAAGAAGAGCCGCGCGAAGGAACGGGCCACCACCAGCCGCACGCCTGCATGGCGCAGGGCCGTGGCCGCCTGCTCGCGCGAGCTGCCGCAGCCGAAGTTCCAGCCGGCGGCCAGCACCGCGCTGGAGCGGGCCTGCGCGTTGGCGGCCTCGCCCAGGCCTTCGAGCACATGGGCGGCCTGCTCCTGCGGCGCTCGCAGCGGCATGTAGCGGGCGGGATAGATCAGGTCGGTGCTGATGTCGTCGCCCACCGTCATCACCCGGCCGGCGAGCTGCAGGGCGAGGGTCATGGCTGCGGCGGGCCGTACCGGCGATCGAGCTCGGCCACGCCGGCCAGGCCGATCAGGTCGTTGAACTCGTCGAAGCTGCTCATGCGGTCGGTGACGGCGGCATAGGTGCCGGTGCGCGCCACCTCGCCGTACACCTCGAGCAGGGTGCGGGTGACGGCGAAGATGGTGTCCGGGCACAGCAGGAACTTGTAGCCCATGGCCTTGACTTCCTCGGTCGTCGGCAGTGGCGAGCGGCCGCCGTAGGCCCAGTTGAAGACGGTCGGTTGGGCAAAGGCTGCCGGCACGGCGCGGGCCTGCTCCAGGGTCTCGGGCGCCTCCAGGAAGATCACGTCGGCGCCGGCCTCGCTGTAGGCATGGGCGCGCTCCATGGCGGCCTCGAAGCCCTCCACCGCGATCGCATCGGTGCGGGCGATGACCACGAAGTCCGCATCGCGCCGGGTATCCACCGCCGCGCGGATCTTGGCCACCATGTCGCGCGCCGGCACCACCCGTTTGCCGCGCATGTGGCCGCAGCGCTTGGGCGAGACCTGGTCTTCCATCTGCACGCCGGCCACGCCCACGCGTTCGAGTTCACGCACCAGGCGGCCGGTGTTGAGGTGGTTGCCGTAGCCATCGTCGCCGTCGCAGATGATGGGGATGTCGACCTGCGCGGTGATGGAGCGCGCCACGCCGACGATCTCCGGCAGGGTGAGATAACCCACGTCCGGCTGGCCGAGCAGCGCCGCCGAGACGCAATAGCCGCTGACATAGGCCACCGGCAGACCGGCCCGCTGGGCGAGCCTGGCCGAAAGCGCGTCGTAGGTGCCTGCGAGCGGCACGATGGCATCGCCCTGCATCAGGGCCCGGAGCTTGGAAGCCTGTGTCATGTTGGATTCAGGTGATGGGGTTTTCAGTCGGCGTGCTCGGCCTGGAGCATGGTGTCGTCGTGCGGATCGACATGGGTGGCCGTCTGCAGCGAGTCCTGGCGCAGCGACATGCGGTAGCCCATGCAGTCCCAGCGGAAGGAGGAGACCAGCCGCAGCATCGGCTTCCGGCGTGCATCGAAGAGCACGCGCTCCAGCCGGAACACCGGCTCGCCCGGCGCCAGCGCCAGGCATTCGGCCAGCTCGGGCGGACAGGGCGCGGCGCTCAGCACCTGCTCGGCGCTGGCCGCCACCTTGCCCTGGGCGCGCAGCAGGTCCACCAGCTGCCGGTGGCCCAGCGACTCGGCATCGACCAGCTGGCCGAGCGGGCGCGGCAGGTGCACCGAGGTGTGCACGATGGGCTGGTCGCCGCGCGAACGCAGGCGGGTGATCCAGAGCACCTTCTCGGCCGGACCCACGCCCAGCGTTTCAGCGATCTCTGCCGCAGGCTTGATCCATTTGAAACCGAGCACCCGGATGACCAGGCCGGCCGAGCGGGCCAGGGTGGTCTCGAGTTCGGTGCTGAGGTCGATGACGGTGGGCGGCAGGCTGGGGACCACGCGGGTGATGCGGCCGCGGTTGCGCTCGACCAGTCCGGCGCGGGCGAGTTCGTCGAGGGCGCGGCGCACGGTGATGCGCGACACGCCGAAGCGCTCGATGAGCGCGCTCTCGCTGGGCAGGATGCCGGCCTGGTCGTAGCGGCGCGCGGTGATCTCCTCGCGCAGCGTGGTCAGCACCTTCTCGTACAGGGGCACCCGCGCCACCTTCGCGGCGGGCTCGGGCACACGAGGCGCTTTCGTCTTCAAAACCATCGGGTCTCCATGGCTCCCGGCCTGCGGGGAATGGAGGCGATCTTATCCTTGTTATAACAACTCAGTCAACGCGGCGCCGCCGCGCAGCCGGCTCAGAGATGGCCGGCGCTGGAGGCCGATACCGCGGCCACCGCCGGGGCCTTGTCCTTGGCCATCGCCACGCCCGAGGTGACGGCCAGGTCCGGCCTCACGCCCAGGATGCGCAGCGTCTGCTGCACCACCTGGCTGAACACCGGCGCGGCCACCTGGCCGCCGAAGTACTTGCCGGCGCTGGGCTCGTCCACCATCACCGAGACGATGATGCGCGGCTTGTCAATCGGCGACATGCCGGTGTACCAGGCGCGGTATTTGTTGCTGGCGTAGCCCTTGCCGACCTGCTTGTGCGCGGTGCCGGTCTTGCCGCCGACCGAATAGCCGTCGGTGCGCGCCAGCGGCGCCGTGCCTTCGGGCGAGGCGGCCAGGTGCATCATCTCGCGCACCTCGCTGGCGACCAGCGGCGAGAACACCTGCACGCCCTGCGGCGGCGCATCGAGCTTCAGCACACTCACCGGTATCACGCTGCCGTCGTTGGAAAACGCCGTGTAGGCATGGGCGATCTGGAACAGCGAAGCCGAGAGGCCGTAGCCATAGGACATGGTGGCCTGCTCCACCGGCCGCCAGGTCTTCCAGGGCCGCAGCCTTCCGCTGACGGCGCCGGGGAAGACGGTGTCGGGCTTGCGGCCCAGGCCGACGGCGGAGAACGAGTCCCACATCTCGTGCGCCGACATGCGCTGCGAGATCTTGGTGGCGCCCACGTTGCTCGATTTCTGGATCACGCCCTGCACCGTCAGCACGCCGAAGTTGGCGTCGTCGTGGATGGTGGCGCCGGTCACCACCACCGAGCCCGGGTTGGTGTCGATGATGGTGTTCGGCTGCACCCGGCCGAGCTGCAGCGCCGTGGCCACGGTCAACGGCTTCATCGTGGAGCCGGGCTCGAACACATCGGTCATCGCCCGGTTGCGCAGCTGCTCGCCGGTGAGGTGGCCGCGGTCGTTGGGATCGAAGCTGGGGTAGTTGGCCATGGCCAGCAGCTCGCCGGTATGGGCATCGACCACCACCACGCTGCCGGCATGCGCCTTGTTGGCGACCACCGCGTCGCGCAGCTTCTGGTAGGCGATGAACTGGATGCGGTCGTCGATGCTCAGGGCCACGTCCTGGCCGTCGACCGGCGGAACTTCCTCGCCGATGTCGTCCACGATGCGGCCGATGCGGTCCTTGATGACTCGGCGCGATCCGGAGGTGCCTGCCAGGCGCTGGTTGAGGCTCAGCTCCATGCCCTCCTGGCCGATGTTCTCCACGTTGGCGAAACCCACCACATGGGCATCGCCCTCGCCGGAGGGGTATTCGCGCTTGTAGTCGGTGCGCTCGTAGAGGCCGGGTACGTGCAGGGCGGCGATGCGGTCGGCGATGTCCTTGTCGACCTGGCGCTGCACCCAGACGAAGCTGCGATCGGGGTCGCCCAGCTTCTTCACCAGCTCGGCCTTGGGCATGGACAGCAGCCGGGCCACCTGCTCCAGCTTGGCGAGCACGGCCGGGTCGTCGGTCTCCACGTCCTGCGGAATCGCCCAGATGTCGGGCGCCGGCACGCTGGAGGCCAGCACCAGGCCGTTGCGGTCCAGGATGCGGCCGCGGCTGGCCGGCAGCAGCAGGGTGCGGGAGAAGCGGATCTCCCCCTGGTGGATGAAGAAGCGGTTGTTGAACACCTGCACATAGAAGGCCCGGCCCGCCAGCACCGCGAAGCCGGCGGCCATGACGGCCAGCAGGAATTTGCTGCGCCAGACCGGCGTGCGGCTGGCCAGGAGCGGGCTGGTGGAGAAATTGAGGCCGCTGCTTTGTCCGCGGATGTGCATGGTGAAAACTTCAATGCCGATGGGGATGTGAGCGCTTGAGTGCGTGTGATGCCGGAAGTTCGATGCGGCGACGGACTTTTGCTGGGCCGTTGTTTGTATGCCCTCGATCAAATACAAATGATTCCTATTGAAGATGTTTGTATATGCTCCCGCGCTGGCCGGATACCGACCGCCTACCAACCTTTGCATCACCGCCGCCATGCGAAACGAAAACCACTACAACAAACGTTTTGGCCTGAGCGCTCTGTCCATCGCCGTGCTGACGGCCCTGGGCGCGAACGCGCAAGCTCAAACCCTGCCCGCCGTCAATGTCCAGTCGGACCAGGAGCACGGAGCCAACTACGCGCCCGCGTCCAGCACCACCGCCGCCAAGATCGACGCGCCGCTGCGCGACATCCCGCAGTCGGTGCAGATCGTCACCCAGGAAGTCATGCGCGACCAGGGCGCGCGCAGCGTCACCGACGTGATGAAGACCATCCCCTCGGTGGGCCTGGCCACCGGCGACGGCCAGCGCGACGCGCTGGTGATCCGCGGCTTCACCGCCCTCTACGACATCCTGCTCGACGGCGTGCGCGACGACGCCCAGTACTTCCGCGACCTCTACAACATCGAGCGGGTGGAAGTGATCAAGGGCCCGGCCGCCGCGCTCTACGGCCGCGGCTCCTCGGGCGGCCTGGTCAACCTGATCACCAAGAAGCCCGGCTTCACCAACAGCGGCGAGATCGGCTACACCACCGGCAGCTATGGCCTCAAGCGCGCCGACTTCAACCTCAACCGCGCCGTCTCCGACACCCTGGCCCTGCGCCTCGATGGCGCCGTGGAAGACTCCGGCAGCTACCGCCCCAACGCCTACATCAAGAGCCAGTCCTTCTCGCCCAGCCTGCTGTGGAAGGACGGCAGCCAGAGCCTGCTGCTGCAGTACAACTACCAGAACCAGGAACGCTCGATCGACTTCGGCGTGCCCGGCTACAAGGGCCGGCCGGCGGATGTCTCCTCCAACGCCTACTACGGCTCGCTGCACGCCTTCCCGCTGGACCATGCCAACTCGCGCGTCGAGAGCAGCACCGCCCAGTACAAGAACCGCTTCGGCGACGGCTGGGCCTTCACCGACACCCTGCGCTACTACGAATACACGCTGGACCGCCGCCACACCCGCGTCGGCTCGGTCAACGACAGCGGCGCGGTGCCGATGGCGCTGGTCTCGCGCGGCTCGGTGCAGCGCTTCGAGCACGGCTGGTTCAACCAGAGCGAGATCACCAAGGACGTCACCATCGGCGGCCTGGAGAACAAGCTGCTGGTCGGTATCGAGGTCGGCGAGCAGAAGCGCTACCAGGAGATCAACAACGCCGCCACCAACACCGCCGCCATCAACGCCGGTTATGCCTTCAGCACGCCGCTGTTCGCCCCGGTGCCGCGCGATTTGCCCAACGCCGTGCCGCTGGCCAACGCCAGCGGCCCCACGGCCGGCATGACCAGCAACCCCACCCGCAGCCTCTACGCCCAGTCGCTCACTACCTGGAGCCCGACGATCAAGACCATGGTCGGCCTGCGCTACGACAGCTTCGGCCAGAAGTACGACGACCGTCTGCCGGCCAATGCCGACCTGTCGCGCACCGACCGCAACTTCTCGCCGCGCGTGGGCATCGTGTGGCAGCCGAACGCGGTGCAGAGCTACTACGCCTCGGTCACCAAGTCCTACCAGCCCTCGGGCGAGGCCGGCCCGCTGGCCACCAACAACGCCGACCTGAAACCCGAGCAGACGGTGAACCTGGAGATCGGCTCCAAGACCGACCTGTTCGACGGCGCCGCCTCCTTCACCGCCGCGCTCTACCAATTGACGCGCAGCGACGTGAAGTACACCGACCCCATCCTGAACAAGCTGGTCAACGTGGGCGAGCAGCGCTCGCGCGGCGTGGAGCTGACGCTGTCGGGCCAGGTGCGTCCGGGCTGGCAGGTCATCGCCGGCTACTCCTACCTGGATGCCGAAGTGACCAAGGGCGTGGGCACCATCACCGCGCCCTTCAGCTCGGCCGTGCCCACGCCGCTGCAGGGCAAGGTGCTGGCCCTGGCGCCCAAGCAGACCTTCAGCCTGTGGACGCTGAAGTCGGTCGACTCCTGGGTGCACGGCGTGCAGGTGGGCGCGGGCCTGATCACCCGCAGCTCCAGCTATGCCAACGTGGACAACGCCGTCGTCATGCCCGGCTTCGCCACGGTGGACCTGGCCGCCTACTGGCGTCCCACGCCCAAGGGCTGGAGCGCCTCGGTCAACCTGAAGAACGCCTTCGACAAGCACTACTACCTGTCGGCCAACAACGACGTGGGCATCCTGCCGGCGGCGCCGCGCACCATCGAGGTGTCGGCGCGCTATACCTTCTAGGAGGCCAGCAGGGCGGCCGAGGACAGGGCCTCGGGCTCGGTCTCGGCGGCGCGCTGGATGGTGTCCAGGCCGCGCCGCAGGTGGATGTCGAGTTCGGCCAGCATCGCTTCGAGGTCATCGCCCAGGGCGAGCTGCAGGAACCTCGCGTGGTTCTCCTCGAAGTCCACCTTCGGCCCGTGCGAGATCTGGCAGACGGCGAAGCCCAGCTGGATCTTCTGCGTCATCTGCTGCCAGATGGCCGGCATCATGTGGTTGCCGCAGCGCTCGTAGACCAGGCCGTGGAAATGGGCCTCGGCGCGGATCTCGGCCGGCAGGTCGTCGCGGTGCACCGCCTCCATCATCAGGTCGAAGCGCGACTGCATCTCGGCGCGGAAGGCGGCGTCGCGCCGGTCCCAGATGCGGGTGTAGGCCTCGCGCTCCAGCACCCGGCGCACCTGGTAGACGTCGCGGATCAGGGCCTCGTTCATCTCGGTGACGAAGGCGCCGGCGTAGGGCCGGTTCACCACCAGGCCGGATTCGATCAGCTCGCGGATGGCCTCGCGCAGCAGCCCGCGGCTGACGCCGAACTGCGAGGCCAGGCCGCTCTCCACCAGCTGCGTGCCCGGCGGAATCTGCCCGGCCAGGATGGAGCGCCTGAGCGCCAGGACGACATGGTCGCGCCGCGTGACGGCGGGCACCGGTTCGAAGGTGGGAAGTCCGGACATGGCTCCAGTCGGGTTCAGCTGCGCAGGGAGAAGCGTTTCTCCAGCCGGGATGCAAGATAGGCGCCCGGCCAGATCAGCACGAAGTAGATCACCGCCACCGCCGTCAGCACTTCCAGCGGCCGGTAGGAGGTGGAACTGATGGCGCGGCCCTGGTACATCAGCTCCTGCACCGTGATCACCGAGGCGATCGAAGTGTTCTTGGCCAGCTCGATCGCCCGGTTGGTGAAGGCCGGCAGCATACGCGCCAGCACCTGGGGCACCACCACCCGGCGCAGGATCTGCGCGGGCAGCATGCCGATGGCCCGGGCGCCTTCCCACTGGCCCTGGTGGATGGATGCCAGCCCGCCGCGGAAGATCTCCGAGCAGTAGGCCGAGGCGTTCAGGATCAGGCCGGCCAGCGCGGCGGTCATCGGGCTCAGCTGCCAGCCGGTGAGGATGGGGAAGGCGTAGAAGAACCAGATCAGCTGGATGATGACCGGCGTGTTGCGGAACACCTCCACGTAGCAGCGGGTGATGGCCTTCACCGCTGCATGCCGCGAACGCGAGCCCAGCGACAGCACGAAGCCCCAGGCCATGGAGCAGGGAAAGGCGATGGCCCACAGCAGCGCCGTCATGCCCACGCCCTTGAGGAGCGCCGGCCAGTTCTGCAGCACCGGCGTGAAGTCCCAGGTGAATTCCATGGTCAGCCCGCCGCCTGGAGGATGGAGCGCGAGAGCCGGGCCTCCAGCAGATGGGCCAGCAGGCTCAGCGTCAGGAGGGTCAGGAAGAAGATGAGGGCCACCGAGGTATAGACCTCCAGCGGCCGGAAGGTGATGGAGTTGACCTGCATGGCCTGGTACATCAGGTCGGAATAGGCCAGGGTGGAGGCCAGCGCCGTGGTCTTGATCAGCTCGAAGGAACGCTCCAGGAAGGGAGGCAGCATACGCACCGTGGCCTGCGGCAGGACCACCCGCCGCACCACCTGCCAGGGCGTCATGCCGATGGCGCGTGCGCCCTCCCACTGGCCCCGGTCGATGGAGACCACGCCGCCGCGTATCACCTCCGCATAGAAGGCGCCCGATTGCGTGGACAGGGCGATGATCGCCGCCGCATAGGGATCCAGGCTGATGCCCAGCAGCACCGGCAGCCCGTAGAAGGCCCAGAAGAAATGCACCAGCGGCGGCGTGTTGCGATAGAACTCGGTGAACCACAGGGCAGGACGGGCCAGCCACGCGCGGCCCGACAAACGCTTGGCCGCCAGCAACGCGCCGATCAGCACGCCCAGCACGATGGCCACGGCGGCGATCTTCAGGGTGCCGAGCACACCGGCCAGCAGCATGTCGCGGTGCTCCCACACCGCGCCGAAGTCCCATTCGTAGTTCATCGTGCCGGCGCCCCTTGGCTTAGCGTTCGAGCAGTTCTTTGGTCACGCCGGGCAGTTGCGCGGCGTCCAGGCCCTTGGTCTTCAGGTACTGCGCGTACAGCTCCTGCGTCTTGCCGGACTTGTAGAGCCTGTCGAACTCGCCATCCAGGAAGGTGCGGAAGGCCGGATCGGATTCGCGGCGGATGCCAGCGCTGGTCGGCAGGGCCACCACCGGCTGCGGGATCTGCACCTTGCCCTTGTGGATCTTGGAATACGCGATGACCAGGGCCGGGTGGTAGAAGGCGATGCCGTCCACGCGGCCGGACATGAAGGCGGCGATGGTCTCGTCGGTATTGGTGAAGCGCTCGATCTTCGCCTGCGGCAGGCGTTTGGTCAGGTCGCGGTCGGTGGCGGTGCCCAGCGCCACGCCCAGGCGCACATCGGCCTTGTCCAGGTCGGCCCAGTTGCGGGCGACCAGGCTGTCCTTGGTCAGCACGCCCTGGGCATACCAGAGGAGGGGCGTGGTGGGGAAGTCGATGGCCTTCTTGCGTTCGTCGGTGGCGTCGAGCACGAACATCACGTCGATCTGGCCGGACTGCAGGGCCGCCACGCTGTTGCCGTAGGTGGTCTCCACCGGGGTCAGCTTCACGTTGAGATCCTTGGCGATCTCGCCGCCGATCATCATGCCCAGGCCGGTCCAGGTGCCGGTGCCCGGATCGCGGAAGTACCAGGGATCGCCCTGGGCCACGCCGATCTTCAGCTCCTTGGCGTCCTTGACCTTCTGCAAGGTCGATTGCGCCCAGGCCTGGGCGCCGCTGCAGGCCAGCACCGCGGCCAGGCCGCCGATGAGCAGTTTGCGGAGTGCGAAATCGAATGGCTTCATGTCGTCCCTCTTCCAGTCAGTGAACAAAGAAAAAATCAGTCCTGGCCCGCGTAGTCGCGGTAGAGCCGGTCGAGCCGGGCGGTGAGCGGGCCGACGGTGTAGGGCCGGCCGTCGATCTGGGTGACCGGCGTGATGCCGCCCAGGGTGCCGGTGATGAAGGCCTCCTCGGCGTTGTACATCTCGGCCAGGGTGAAGTCGCCCTCGTGCACCGGCATGCCGGCCTCGCGCGCCAGGCGCAGCACGGTGGCCCGGGTGATGCCGTTGAAGCAGTACTTGCCCGAGGAGGTCCAGAGCGCGCCCTTCCTCACCACGAAGAAGTTGGTGGAGTTGCAGCTGGAGACGAAGCCGTGCGGGTCCAGCATCAGCGCCTCGTCGGCGCCCGCGTTGATCGCCTGGATCAGCGCCTGGATGAAGTTGAGCCGGCTGTGCGAGTTGAGCCGCAGGTCGAACACATCCGGCCCGCTGCAGCGGATGGCGGAGGTGAAGAGCTTCAGGCCCTTCTGCTTGGCTTCCCAGCCCACCACCTTGTATTCGGCCACGCAGACGATGGTGGCGCCGCCGATGATGAAACGCGGGTCCTGGTTGGGCGTCTTCTTCACGCCGCGCGTCACCATCAGCCGGGCATGGGCGCCATCGACCATGCCGTTCTTCTCGAAGGTGTCGGTGATGACGGCCTTGAGTTCCTCGCGTGTCTTGCCCAGGTCCATGGCGATGGAGCGGGCGCCCTCGATCAGGCGGTCGATGTGTTCGTCGAAGGAGATCACCCGGCCCTTGACCAGGCGCACGCCCTCCCACACGCCGTCGCCGCAGACATAACCGGCATCGAAGACGGAGACCTTGGCCTGGGAGCGCGGGAAGAATTCGCCGTCGACATAGACCAGCACCGCATCGTTGCGCTCGTCCGGCGCATAGGCCTGGGAACTGGTCTTGGAAGCTTGGGGAGAGAGTTGCATGGGAGTCGCGATGCTTAGAAGTGGAAGGCGGTGAAGCGCTCGAGGAATTTCTGCGTGCGTTCGCCCTGGGGGTGTTTCAGCACCTCGTCCGGCGTGCCGGTCTCGTAGAACTGCCCGTCGGCCAGGAACAGCACCCGGCTGGCGTAGTGGTAGGCGAAACCCAGCTCGTGGGTGACCAGCAGCATGGTGCGGCCCTCGCTGGCCAGGTCGCGGATGACGGTGAGCACCTCGCTCACCAGTTCCGGGTCCAGCGAGGAAGTGGGCTCGTCGAACAGCAACACCTCTGGCTCCATCGCCAGCGCTCGGGCGATGGCCACCCGCTGCTGCTGCCCGCCCGAAAGCCGGCCGGGATAGGCATCGGCCTTGTGCGCCATGCCCACCTTCTCCAGCTGGAGCAGGGCCTTGGCGCGGGCCTCTTCCCGGCTCAGGCCGAGCACCGTGACCGGGCCCTCCATCACATTGCCCAGCACCGTCATGTGGCCGAAGAGGTTGAACTGCTGGAACACCATGCCCACCCGCTGGCGCACCGCCGCCAGTTCGGCCTGCGAGTAGCTCCTGGCCAGCGCGCCGCCCGGACCCTTGCCCGGCGTGCCGACGGCCTTGCCGTCCAGCTCGATCTGGCCGGCGCTGGGGATCTCCATGAAATTCAGGCAACGCAGCAGCGTGCTCTTGCCCGAGCCGCTGGAGCCCAGGATGGCGATGCGGTCGCCCTTCTGCACGTCGAGGTCGATGCCGCGCAGCACGTGGTTGTCGGCGAAGCGCTTTTCCAGCGCGGTGATCCGGATGATGGGTGCGGTCATGGTCCACATGGATTGTCGAACAATCGACTGTAGTGCTTTCTTGAGCAAAGTTCATGCCTGATAACCCGCACCAAGCTGGACCGCCAGGGGCGCCTACGATGGCCGGCCAAACAATGGTTTTGAGGAAAACTCATGAAGGTTTATCTGGCGGGATTCGATGTGTTCCGGCCCGATGTGGATGCGGTGTTCCAGGACCTGCGCGAGCAGGCCTCGCGGCTGGGGCTGGTCGCCGTCGCGCCGCTCGACGGCGAGCCGGGGCCCGCGGGCCAGAGCCCGGCGGAGCAGGCCCATCGCATCTACCGCGACAACATCTCCATGCTGTCTTCGGCCGATGCCGTCATCGCCAACCTGGCGCCCTTTCGCGGGCACGAGCCCGATTCGGGCACCGTCTTCGAGGTCGGCTTCGCCATCGCCCGCGGCATTCCGGTGGTGGGCTACGGCGTGCCGCCGGGCAGTTATTCGGAACGCTTTCGCGCAGGACATGCTTGCGTCCAGGACGAGGCCGGCGCCTGGCGCGAACCCGGCACCGGCATGCTGGTCGAGGACTTCGGCCTGCCCCTGAACCTGATGCTGGCCTGCTCCATCGAGTTGCGGGCCACGGCGTCGGAAGCCCTGCAGGCGCTGGCCCGACGCGCAGCCGCAAAAGTGGCTATCCTCCGCGCCCATGACTGAAACCAGAGACAAGCAGGACGGCCAGGACAAGGCCGCGATCGAGGCGCTGGCCCGCCAGAACGTGGCCCTGGCGCTGGCCGAGGACGTGGGCGGCGGCGACCTCACCGCGGGCCTGGTGCCCGACCGGCTGGAGGTGAAGGCCCGGGTGATCGCCCGCGAGCCGGCCGTGCTCTGCGGCGCTCCCTGGTTCGAAGCCGCGGTGCGGGCCTGCGAGCCCACGGCCCGGCTGCAATGGGAGGTGGCCGAAGGCGGCCGCTGCGCAGCGGAACAGGTGGTCGTGACCATCACCGGCCAGGCCCGCGGCCTGCTCACCGCCGAACGCATCGCCCTCAATTTCCTGCAACTGCTCAGCGCCGTCGCCACCAAGACGAGCACCTATGTGGACGCCGTGCGCGGCACCGGCTGCGCCATCGTCGACACCCGCAAGACCCTGCCCGGCCTGCGCCTGGCGCAGAAATACGCGGTGCGCACCGGCGGCGGGGTGAACCACCGCATCGGCCTGTACGACGCGGTGCTGATCAAGGAAAACCATATCGCCGCGGCCGGCGGCGTCACCGCCGCCCTGCAGGCCGCGGCCCGGGTCGCGTCGCAGGCGAGCTTCGTGGAGATCGAGGTCGAGACGCTGGACCAGCTGCGCGAGGCCCTGGCCGGCGGCGCCCGCATGGTGCTGCTGGACAACATGCCGCAGGCCCTGCTGCACGAGGCCGTGCGCATCAACGCCGCGGCCGGCGCGGGCGCCGCCATCCTGGAGATCTCCGGCGGCGTCACCTTCGACAGCCTGAAGGCCCTGGCCGCCACCGGCGTGGACCGCATCTCCATCGGCGGCCTGACCAAGGACGTCAAGGCCACCGATTTCTCCATGCGTTTCGACGACAGCCTGCACAGCCGAAAGGAAGCAGCATGAGCGCCGTGATCGAAGTCGAGTACGAACAGCCCCAGGACCGCCCAGGCCCCGCCTGCGAGACCAAGCACGCCTGGGCCCGTGTCCCGCCCGAGCCTTCGCCCGACGAGCGCCAGGCCCTCAAGGCCCGCATCCGCCGGCTGCTGAAGGAACGCAACGCGGTGATGGTGTCGCACTACTACGTGCACCCCGACCTGCAGGACCTGGCCGAGGAGACCGGCGGCCTGGTCAGCGATTCGCTGGAGATGGCCCGCTTCGGCCGCGACCATGCGGCGCAGACCCTGGTGGTGTCCGGCGTGCGTTTCATGGGCGAGACCTCCAAGATCCTCTCGCCCGAGAAGACGGTGCTGATGCCGGATCTCGACGCCACCTGCTCGCTCGACCTGGGCTGCCCGGCCGACGCCTTCGCCGCCTTCTGCGACCAGCATCCTGACCGCACCGTGGTCGTCTACGCCAACACCAGCGCCGCCGTGAAGGCGCGCGCCGACTGGCTGGTCACCTCGAGCTGCGCGCTGGACGTGGTCGGCGCCCTCAAGGCCCAGGGCCACAAGATCCTGTGGGCGCCCGACCGGCACCTGGGCAGCTACATCCAGCGCGAGACCGGCGCCGACATGGTGTTCTGGAACGGCGCCTGCATCGTGCACGACGAGTTCAAGGGCTTCGAACTCGAAGCGCTCAAGCGCGAGCATCCGAACGCCAAGGTGCTCGTGCATCCTGAATCGCCCGCCGAGGTGGTCGCCATGGCCGACGCGGTGGGCTCCACCTCCGGCATCCTGAAGGCCGCGCGCGAGATGGACGCCCGCGAATTCATCGTGGCCACCGACAACGGCCTGATGCACCACCTGCGCCTGCAGAACCCCGGCAAGACCTTCCATGAAGCCCCCACCGCCGGCAACAGCGCCACCTGCAAGAGCTGCGCGCACTGCCCCTGGATGGCGATGAACGGGCTGGCCGACGTGGCGCGGGTGCTGGAGACCGTGGCCAACACGATCCAGGTCGATGCAGCCGTGATCGAACGCGCCCGCCTGCCGATAGACCGCATGCTGGACTTCACCGCCGGCCTGAAACGCGGCCTGGCGCCCGGCAGCCTGGTGCCGCATTTCGGCGCCGCCTGAGGCGGCGCCGCGGGCTCAGGCGGGCACGTCCGCCTGCAGCACCGAAGGCACGGCCAGCGCATCCATCTGCGGGCAGTCGCGGCTGTAGTGCAGGCCGCGGCTCTCGCGCCGCGCACGGGCCGAACGCACGATGAGGCCGGCCACGTCCACCAGGTTGCGCAGCTCCAGCAGCGCGCGGCTGGGCGCCGCATCGCCGTAGAACTCGCGCAGCTCCGCAGCCAGCAGGGCGATGCGATGCGCGGCGCGGTCCAGGCGTTTGTCGGTGCGCACGATGCCCACGTACTCCCACATGAAACGCCGCAGCTCCTCGCGGCTGCGGGCCAGCAGCACCGACTCGTCGGCATCGATGGCGGCCTTGGCGGTCCAGGGCGCGGCATGCAGGGCGACGGGCGCCGGCTCGGCCCGGATCGCATCCACCGCCGCCCGGGCGAACACCATGCACTCCACCAGCGAATTGCTGGCCAGGCGGTTCGCACCATGCAGGCCGGTGCAGGCCGTCTCGCCGATGGCGTAGAGCCTCGCCATGTCGGTGCGGCCGCTCAGGTCGGTCTGCACGCCGCCGCAGGTGTAGTGGGCCGCGGGCGCCACGGGGATGGGCTGGCGGGTGATGTCGATGCCCAGTTCCCGGCAGCGCGCCAGGATGTTGGGGAAATGCTCGTGCAGGAATTCGGGGCTGCGGTGCGAGATGTCGAGGTAGACGCAGTCCGCGCCGTGCCGCTTCATCTCGGCGTCGATCGCCCGGGCCACCACGTCGCGCGGGGCCAGCTCGCCGCGCTCGTCGTGGGCCGGCATGAAACGGGTGCCGTCGGCCAGCAGCAGGCGCCCGCCTTCGCCGCGCACCGCCTCGCTGATGAGATAGCCCTGGGCTTCGGGATGGAACAGCGCCGTGGGATGGAACTGCACGAACTCCATGTTCGACACCCGGCAGCCCGCGCGCCAGGCCGCGGCGATGCCGTCGCCGGTGGAGGTGGCCGGGTTGGTGGTGTTCAGGTAGACCTGCCCGGCGCCGCCGGTGGCCAGGATGGTGTGGGCCGCGCAAAAGGCCAGCACCTCGCCGGAGCGGGCATCGAGCGCATGGGCGCCGCCGCAGGCCTCCTGCCGGCCCGGCTGCGGCGCGGCGTGGATCAGGTCGACCAGCACATGGTTCTCGAACAGGCTGATCGCCGGCGTGGCCCGCACCCGCGCCAGCAGCGTCTTCTGCACCGCCGCGCCGGTGGCATCGGCCGCATGCACGATGCGCCGCGCGCTGTGGCCGCCTTCGCGGGTGAGGTGCAGCGCCGTGCCCTGGCCCGCCTCGCCATCCAGCGAGAAGGCCACGCCCAGGGACTGCAGCCAGGCGATGGCACCCGGCGAGCCCTCGACCACCTGGCGGGTGGCCGCCAGGTCGCACAGGCCGGCGCCGGCCACCAGGGTGTCGGCCACATGGTCGTCGAAGCTGTCGCCCTCGGCCAGCACCGCCGCGATGCCGCCCTGCGCCCAGCCGCTGGCGCCTTCGGACAGCTCGCCCTTGGTGAGCACCGCCACCCGGTGGGTCGGCGCCAGCATCAGCGCCGCGGACAAGCCGGCCAGGCCGCTGCCGATGACCAGGACATCGAAATTTTTCTGTTCCATGAGCGCCCGCCGCCAAAAATCCGGCGATTGTCGGACGAATCGCCGCCCGCTGCAGGGCTTCGGGAGGCGGCCTATTTGTCGAAGCCGCCGGAGTCCGAGATGCGCCGCGCATACACGGCCAGCACGATGCGCTCGGAATTCACCAGGTACTCGCCCAGCCGCGTGGCGCTTTCCTGCAGCTTGCCGGCCTCGAACAGCTCCAGGATCTGGCCGTTCATGTCGACGAAGGGCGCGTGCAGGAATTCCGGGTCCTTGAGCAGGCCGAAGGCCAGGCGCAGTTCGGCCAGCACCTGGGCGAACATGATGTTGAGCCGCTCGCTGTCGGCCAGCTCCACCACCGCCATGTGGAACTCCATGTTGGCGGTGCCAGCGCCGGTCCAGTCGTGGGTCTGCCGGCAGCGCGCCGCCGTCTCCACCGCCTGGCGCATGTGCTTGCGGGCGGGATGCTGGGGATAGGCCTGGGCCAGCGCCTGGCATTCGATCAGCCGGCGCACCCGGTAGATGTCGATGATGGTGGCGATGCTGGGAATGGCCACCGACACCCCGCGGTTGGGCGCATGGCGCACCAGGCCTTCCTTGGTGAGGATGCGGAACACCTCGCGCAAGGTGTTGCGGGAAATCTCCAGGCTCTCGCTCAACGCGGCCTCCGACAGGCGCTGGCCCGGGGAGAACTCGCCCTGGATGATCTTCTGGCGGATCAGCTCGGCCATGCGGTCGTTCAGGGTGGGCGCGTTCGAGGGGGATTCGGTGCTCAAAGGGGGCGGGCGTGAGTGGTCTGCAATTGTGGCACGCACGCCGAACGGGCCCGGCGCCCCCGGGTTCCACCGGGTGTCCTCACGCACTATCCGCGGGCAAACTCCGCACCATCGCTGAGCAATATGGCGCCCATATCCCAAACATGTGCGTAAAAGTGTTCAACAATCTATGTCCAGGTGTTTACCAATGGGCATGCTATTTGCGACAACCCCCAGGTCGTCGCGCGGGCTGGAGCTTTTTCTCTTTGGTCGGCGCAGCCTGTTCTTGAACCCAACGAAAGTACCCCATGGTTAGTCATGCCAACTTGTGGCCCCTGATAGGAGTGGCCGTGATCATTGCCGGCTTCGTGCTGCGCTTCAATCCGATGCTGGTGGTGATCGTCACCGCCATCGTGACGGCCTTCGCCGCCGGTTTCTCGCCGGACAAGATCCTGGCGACCATAGGCACCGGCTTCATCAAGACCCGCAACCTGCCGCTGATCATCCTGCTGCCGCTGTCGGTGATCGGCCTGCTGGAGCGCCACGGCCTGCGACAGCATGCGCAGAACTGGATCGGCAGCATCAAATCGGCCACCGCCGGCCGGCTGCTGATCGTCTACCTGGCCGCGCGCCAGCTCACCGCGGCGGTCGGCCTGACCAGCCTGGGCGGCCATCCGCAGATGGTGCGGCCGCTGCTGGCCCCCATGGCCGAAGGCGCCACCGAGGCCCGCTACGGCAGCCTGCCCGAGCGTGTGCGCCACAAGCTGCGCGCCTTTTCGGCGGCCACCGACAACGTGGGCCTGTTCTTCGGCGAGGACATCTTCGTGGCCTTCGGCGCCGTGGTGCTGATGACCACCTTCCTGCGCGAGGCCGGCATCGAGGTCGAGCCGATCCATGTGGCGCTGTGGGGCATTCCCACCGCCATCTGCGCCTTCGCCATCCACGCCTGGCGCCTGCGCCGGCTGGACCGCTGGCTGGACCGTGAATTGAAGCAGGCCCGCCCGGCGGCCGAAGCCACGAGCGCCGCCGCCCCCGTCCTGAGCGCCCGGAGCCACTGATCATGACCCTCACCATCCAGCACCTGTACTACCTGGTCGGCGCCATCCTCGGCATCACCGCCTTCATGACGCTGCGCGACCGCAGCAATCCCAAGCGTTACCTCACCGCCCTCTTCTGGGCGCTCTATGCCCTGGTGTTCCTGATCGGCGATCTGCTGCCCCCGGTTTACGTGGGCGTCGGCGCTGTCGTCATGGCGCTGATCGCCGGCGTGAACGGCGTGGGCACCGGCATCCACCTGCCGCGCAGCGCCGAGCAGTACGCCGCCAGCGCCCGGCGCCTGGGCAACAAGCTCTTCATTCCCGCGCTGGCGATTCCGGTGGTGACCATGATCGGCACCCTGGCCGCGCCCTACCTTAAGGTGGCCGGCGTGGCGCTGCTGGACCCCAAGAACACCACCCTGGTCAGCCTCGGCGTGGGCTGCGTGGTCTCGCTGGCGCTGGCCTGCTGGCTGACCCGCGAGACGCCCGTGCAGGGCATCCGCGAATCGCGCCGCCTGACCGACGCCCTGGGCTGGGCCCTGGTGCTGCCGCAGATGCTCGGCATGCTGGGCCTGGTGTTCTCCGATGCCGGCGTGGGCAAGGCGGTGGCCTATGCCACCACCAGCTACATCGACATGGACATCCGCTTCGTGGCGGTGGTGGTCTATGTGGTGGGCATGGCGCTGTTCACCGTCGTCATGGGCAACGGCTTCGCGGCCTTCCCGGTGATGACCGGCGGCGTGGGCGTGCCCATCCTGGTGGGCGTGTTCCACGGCGACCCGGCCGTGATGGCCGCCGCCGGCATGCTCTCGGGCTACTGCGGCACGCTGATGACGCCGATGGCCGCCAACTTCAACATCGTGCCCGCCGCGCTGCTGGAGCTGCCGGACAAGAACGCGGTGATCCGCGCCCAGCTGCCGACCGCGCTGCTGCTGCTGCTGGTCAACGTGTTCCTGTTGAACTTCCTCATGTTCCGCTGAAGGTCCGTCTGCACATGCGATTTCTGCCGGTCAATCTGGATGCCCTGCTGGTGGAGCTGGACAACCTCGACCAAACCCTGGCGCTGCTGGCCTCGCTGCAGCAGGAGCCGATTCCCGGCATCGAGGAGCTGGTGCCGGCCGCGCGCACCGTGCTGGTCCGCTTCCGCCCCGCCGCCTGTTCCATGCATGGCCTGGCCCAGGCCATGGCACAGCGCGACGTGAGCCGCCTGGCCGAGGCCGGCAGCACGCTGATCGAGATCCCGGTGCACTACGACGGCGAGGACCTGGCTGAGGTGGCCGGGCTGCTGGGCATCAGCGCCGAGGAAGTCGTGCGGCGCCATACATCCACCGAATATTCGGTGGCCTTCACCGGCTTCGCGCCGGGCTTCGCCTACCTGGCCGGCGGAGATCCGCTGCTGGACGTGCCGCGCCGCAGCACCCCCCGCACCCGCATTCCTGCAGGCGCGGTCGGGCTGGCCGGCCGCTTCAGCGGTGTCTATCCGCAGGCCAGCCCGGGCGGCTGGCAGATCATCGGTGTCACGCCCGCCGCGATGTGGGACCTGGGGCGTGCCGTGCCGGCCCTGCTGCAGCCGGGTTTCCGGGTGCGCTTCGTCGATCTGGCCACGCTGTCGGATGCGGCGCGCGATGCGCTGGTGCGGGCGCATGCCGCCACGCCGGTGGCCGCTGCCGGATCGGGCCAGCTCGCCGACAGCAGCGGCCCGGCACTGGAGGTGGTGTCAGCCGGCCTGCAATCCCTGTTCCAGGACCGTGGCCGCCACGGCCAGGCGGGCCAGGGCGTATCGGCTTCCGGCGCCATGGACCAGTCGGCCTTGAAGAGCGCCAACCGACTCGTCGGCAACCCCTCCGACCTGGCCTGCATCGAAACCGCCGGCGGTGGGCTGCGCCTGCGTTGCCATGGCGATTGCGTGGTGGCCGTCACCGGGGCCGATGCGGCGGTGAGCCTGACCTCCGCCGATGGCCGCGCCTGGCCGGCCGCCGGCTACCAGGCCTTGGCGCTGTGCGATGGCGACACCCTCTGCCTCGCCGAACCCGTGGCCGGCGCCCGATGCTATTTGGCCGTGCGCGGCGGCTTCGCGATCGCGCCGGTGCTGGGCAGCTGCTCCACCGATATCCTGGCCCAGGTCGGCCCGCCGGCCATTGCCGCGGGCCAGCGCCTGGCCATCCGCCCCGCCGGTCCGCTGGCCGGCGCGGTGGTGGGCGCCGAGGAAACCCCGCCGCAAGACCTGCCCTCCACCCATGAGGAAGTCGTGCTCGACGTGGTCCTGGGCCCGCGCACCGACTGGTTCACACCCGAGGCCATCGCCCTGTTCTCCAGCCAGTCCTGGCAGGTGAGCCCGCAATCCAGCCGCGTCGGCATCCGCCTGCAGGGCGAGCAGGCGCTGCAGCGATCGGTGGCGGGCGAACTGCCCAGCGAAGGCACGGTGCTCGGCGCCATCCAGGTGCCGCCCAGCGGCCAGCCGGTGCTGTTCCTGGCCGACCATCCGTTGACCGGCGGCTATCCGGTGATCGCCGCCGTGGCCAGCCACCACCTCGACCGTGCCGGCCAGCTGCCGGTCAATGCCCGGGTGCGTTTTCGCCCGATCGGCGATTTCGAACCTGTCGCCGTGATGCCCCAGGGCTGATCCGCCTCCCCCACCGCATTCCCCTTCTGAGCCATGAAAAAAGTCCTGATAGCCAACCGCGGCGAGATCGCCGTCCGCATCGCCCGCGCCTGCGCCGACTACGGCGTGGCATCGGTCGCCGTCTATGCCGATGCCGACCTCGAAGCGCTGCACACCCGCATGGCCGACGAGGCCTACGGCCTGGGCGGCGACCGGCCGGCCGATACCTACCTGAACATCGAAAAACTGCTGGCCGTCGCGGAGCGCAGCGGCGCCGATGCGGTGCACCCCGGCTACGGCTTCCTGTCGGAGAGCGCCGCCTTCGCCCAGGCGGTGATCGATGCCGGCCTGACCTGGATCGGCCCCTCGCCCGAGGCCATCGCCCGGCTCGGCGACAAGGTGCAGGCCCGCAAGATCGCGATGAAGGTCGGTGCGCCGCTGGTCGCCGGCATGTCCGAGCCCGCCAGGGATGCGGGCGAGGTGCTGGCCTTCGCCGAACAGCACGGCCTGCCGGTCATCATCAAGGCGGCCTTCGGCGGCGGCGGCCGGGGCATGAAGGTGGCCTGGCGCATGGACGAAGTCGAGGAGCTGTATGCCTCGGCCGTGCGCGAGGCGGTCACCGCCTTCGGCCGAGGCGAGTGTTTCGTCGAGCAGTTCCTGGACCGCCCCCGCCACATCGAAGTGCAGGTGCTGGCCGACCGGCACGGCCAGGTGCAGGTGCTGGGCACCCGCGACTGCTCGCTGCAGCGGCGCAACCAGAAGCTGGTGGAAGAGGCGCCCGCGCCCTTCCTCAGCGACGAACAGCGCCAGCGGGTGCATACCGCCGCGCGCGACATCTGCGCCGAGGCCGGCTACTGCAGCGCCGGCACGGTCGAGTTCCTGCTCAGCGGCAGCGGCGCCATCTCCTTCCTGGAGGTCAATACCCGTCTGCAAGTGGAGCACCCGGTGACCGAGCAGACCACCGGCATGGACCTGGTGCTGGAGCAGCTGCGCATCGCCGACGGCCACCGCCTGGCCAGCACCGAGACACCGGCGCCGCTGGGCCACAGCTTCGAGTTCCGTATCAATGCCGAGGACGTGGGCCGCGGCTTCCTGCCGGCGCCGGGCCGGGTGCTGCGCTTCGCCCCGCCCTCGGGCCCCGGCGTGCGGGTGGACAGCGGCATCGAATCCGGCTCGGACATCCCCGGCAGCTTCGATTCGCTGATGGCCAAACTCATCGTCAGCGGCGCCACCCGCCAGCAGGCCATCGCCCGGGCGCGGCGGGCGCTGCGCGAGTTCCGCATCGAAGGCGTGGCCTCGGTGCTGCCCTTCCACCGTGCGGTGCTGCAGAGCCCGGACTTCGTCAGCCCGGACAGCTTCAAGGTGCATACCCGCTGGATCGAGACCGACTTCGTCAACGACCTGGCCGCCGCCGTGCGCGCGGAAAAGCCCGCCGAAGGCAGCCTGGTGCAGGCCACCATGGAGATCGACGGCAAGCGGGTGCTGGTGCGCATGCAGGCCGGCCTGCTGCAGGGCCTGCAAGGCATGCCGGCCGGCGGTGCTGCTGCGGCCGCAGCGCCGTCGCCCGCCGCGGCAGCAGCCTCTTCCAACACTGTCGCCGCGCCGACCTCCGGCAACCTGCAGGCCTGGAAAGTGGCCGACGGCGCCGCCGTGCAGGAAGGCGAACTCATCGCCGTGATGGAGGCCATGAAGATGGAAATGCAGGTGCTGGCCCAGCGCGGCGGCACGCTGCGCCGGCTGGTGCAGGAAGGCAGCTACCAGAGCAGTGGCACGGCGATCGCGCTGATCGAATAGGCAGACGAGATGGATGCGGCCGCCCTGCCGCATCCACGCGTTCGCAAGAGGGCGGGCGGATGGCCCGGAATTGCCGCAATCTGCCGGTCCCTTCAGCCTCCGCTCCTGCAGCCATGAGCTTTCTGTCTCCTTCCCTGGCCTATTCCCTGCACAACAACAGCCTGGCTTTTCCGGCGAACGCCAGCGCCCCGCAGGTCGATGCGAATCCCTACACGCCCGGCCACCCGATGTTGCGCAGCATCCTGGAGAACCATCCCCGGCTCGGCGCATTGCTCCTGGACCCCGCCGACTGGTCGGCCTTCGGCAAGGATGAGACCGAGGACGAGCCCACACGCGCGAACAGGCCCCGCGCGCCACGCAAGCGCAGGAACCTGCATCGGCCGGCCGCCCCGCAGCCAGCCGCCATGCTGGCCTGGCAGGTGCTGGAAGACGGCGCCACCCTGGGCCAGGCGCTGGACCGGTACCTCACCCGCCTGTCCGAGCGCCAGGACGCCGAAGCGGCCGAACTGCTGGGACAGGTCAGCGACTACACCCGCTTCGGCTTTTCCACCGACGCGCGGCAATACATCCTGCAGCGCTTCGATGTCGCCAGGCAGTTCGTGACGGACCTCGACGACGCAGCCGCCGTCCACCGGACGCAGCCGGGCATAGACGCCGCCCTGGGCGAAGCCTTCGACAGCGCCAGCGCGGTGATCCGCCACGGCAACATGCCGCGCGATGCCCATGTGCTGCTGGTCGAGGCGCTGCGGCGCCAGGCGCAGACGACGTCCACGCCCCTGGAAAGCACCAGCACCAGCACCAGCACCGGCACCAGCAGCACCGGCACCACCACGGAATCGGTCCTGTCCCGCCGCCTGGCGCTGATCGAGAACTTCTACCGCGGCCTGCCGACCCGCGGAACCGCCGGACTCACCCTGACCGAGGCCGGCTTCCACTACGGCGGCAAACTGCACGACGTGCCCCTCGATACCGCCCTGCAGGTCCTGCCGGAAGGCCGCATCTGGTGTTTCCTGTTCTTCGAGGGCTACGTACCGCCCCTGGGCTCCACCATCCATGTGACGCTGCCGGGCGAACGGAGCAGCCATGAACTGCAGATGCGCGCCGGCCGCTACCGGCTGGTCGACCGGCTGGACTGGCGGCCCAACCCCTATTTCATCAACGACCCCATGCTGCGCTACGCGCAGCTGAGTGCCCTGCAGAATGCCCTGGACCAAGGCAAGGCGCCACCCTATCGGTCGTAAGCTTCCTCGCATCGACGCAGGCCTTCGTCGGCAGCCTTGAATCGGCCATACCGGACCGCTTGCCCAAGCTGATCGGTCCTATATGGCCGATTCCCTGCATCCGACGAAAGATGCTCCTCGCTCAATACCCGAAGACGAACCGGAATCCTCCACCCATGCAGCCCATGACCTCACGCCCTCCCATTCTTCGTCCCCTGCTGCGCGCGATGGGACTTTGCGTTGCCCTGGCCGGCGCCACGCTCGCCCACTCAGCCCCGTCCGATGTGGATGAGTTCAAGGACATCTACCGCCAGCTCATCGAGATCAACACCAGCGACTCCGCCGGCAGCACCACCGAGGCCGCCAATGCCATGAAGCAGCGCCTGCTGGCCGCCGGCTTCGCCGATGGCGACTTCGAGGTCATCGAACCCTTCCCCCGCAAGGGCAACCTGCTCGGCCGCTTCAAGGGCACGGGCGGCAGCAAGAAGCCGCTGCTGCTGGTGGCCCACATCGACGTGGTCGAAGCCAAACGTGAGGACTGGAAGACCGACCCCTTCAAGCTGCAGGAGATCGACGGCCACTACGTCGCACGTGGCGCCATCGACGACAAGGCCATGGCCTCGGCCTATGTGTCGGTGCTGTCGCAGTTGAAGCGCGAGGGCTTCCGGCCCGACCGCGACATCGTGCTGGCCCTGACCGCCGACGAGGAGCGCGGCGCCTCGCCCGCCAACGGCGCCGCCTGGCTGATCAAGAACCGCCGGCAGGACATCGATGCGGAGTTCGGCATCAACGAAGGCGGCCGCGGCGAGCTGAAGAACGGCAAGCCCTTCATCCATGTGATGCAGCTCGGCGAGAAGACCTTCGTGCAGTACGAATTCGCCGCCACCGGCCCCGGCGGCCACAGCGCCCGCCCCACGCCCGACAACACCATCTACGAACTGGCCGAGGCCCTGGTGCGGCTGAAGCAGTACCGCTTCCCGGTGGACCTGAACCCCGCCGCCCGGGCCTACTTCTCGCGCAGCGCGCCGCTGCAGGACGAAGCCACGAGAGCCGACTTCGAAGCCGTGGCCGGCGGCAATCCGCCGGACGCGGTGCTGGAGCGCCTGTCCAACCGCGCCTCCATCGTCGGCCTGCTGCGCACCACCTGCGTGGCCACCATGGTGCAGGCCGGCCACGCCCCCAACGCCCTGCCGCAGAGCGCCAAGGCCACCATCAACTGCCGCGCGCTGCCCGACGAGGATCTGGCCTTCGTCGAGCGCAGGATGCAGGAGATCGCCGGCCCCAAGATCAAGGTGACCCGCGTGCGCCAGGACGATCCCGCCCCGGCTCCCCGCTGGCCCCGGCCCTGCTGAAGACGGTGGACGAGATCACCGCCGAGATGTGGCCCGGCGTGCCGGTGGTGCCGACCATGGGGGTCAGCACCACCGACAGCCGCCGCTTCCGGGCCGCGGGCATTCCGATGTATGGCGTGTCGGGCCTGTTCGTGGATCCGGAGAAGACCGGGGTGCATGGCTTGAACGAGAACATCGGCGTGGCGGAGCTGCTGAAGGGGCGGGAATTCCTCTACCGTTTGATCAGGAAGCTCGCTTCCGAATGATGGCTGCGCCATAAGGAAAGCCGGAGGGCCGCGCAAACCATCGATGGCTTCGCAATGGCGCAGGCGGTGGCGGCGCGGTTTGAGGATGCTGCGTTCCCCTTCGAACTTCGAGCGAGCAGCCGCCATGAGCCTTATTCCCTCGTCATACGTCGCACCGTCCGGCAACAGCCATTGGGCCTTCGCCCCGCAGTCCGGGGACGCCGGACCGCGCATTTCCTACACCACCACGAGCATCGATGCCGACGGGCAGACCATCGATGAAGAGGTGCTGGTGGACCCGCATGCATCCTGGGCCCGCGGCTTGCGCAGCCTCATGGAGAAACATCCGCAGATGTTCAAAGACGTGGACTGGGCAGTTCCCGAGGACCAGCCGGATTCGACGGTCGTACGCGAGCCGCGCGAGCCCCAGGAGCCGGATGACCTGACCGCACGGCAGAGGGCGCGCGCACCGGGCTGGCGGGTGCTGAAGGATGGAAGCACCCTCAGCGATACGCTGGGACGCTTTACCTCGTACATGTACATGCACGAATACAGCCGGGCAGCCGATCTGCACGCCGCTACCTGGAACTACATCCATGGCCGGCTTCCGGCCCAGGCAACCCGCTATATCCGGAAGCGGTTCGACATCGCCAAGATGTTTGTCCAGGACCTGGAGAAGGCGGCTGCGGCACGCCAGGGACAGCCAGGGCTGGAAGATGCGCAACGCGAAGTCCTGGTCAACGCCAACGGCGTGCTCCAGAACGGCAACATGCCGCGGGATGCTCACATCCTGCTGGACGAGGAAATGCAGCGTCAGCTCGCCGCGCCCGTGCCGCTTCCCCAGCCAGTGCCCCTGCCGGATGCCGATCCGCTTCCCGACATCGACCCGCCGGACACCGCAGGGCCCGCGCTGGAACCCGGCACCAAGGCGCCCCAGCGACCCGAGGTGGCGCAGCGCCTGGCCTACATCGAGGACTACTACCGCGAACTGATGAACCTCGAGGGAAGGACGGCCCCCACCGTCATGCAGGAGGCCTTCTTTGAAAACGGCCTGCTGTACTTCGTGCCGCTCGACACGGCCCTGCAGGTGTTTCCGGACGGCGGCGCGTGGAGCTTCCTCTTTGTGTCAGGCTACAAGCCGGCGCTGGACAGCAGCATCTACGTGAAGCTGCCTGACGACGATGTGAACGACTACGAACTGCAGATGCTCAACGGCCAATACCGGGTGCTCGGCCGCTTCGACGACTGGCGGCCCAATCCGTTCTTCTGCAACGACCCGGTGGTGCGGGAAGCACAGCTGAAGGCCTTGCGCGACGCGAAAGAGAAGGCCAAGACGATACCGAGACGCAGGCCGAGGCAGGCGTCGGCGCTCTCCTGAGGGGCAGGTCCGGCGCCGCGGATGACGCGGAATCCGCAGCCATCGCACGCCCGGCCGAATGGACACGGGACCACCGCCTCCTGGCCGCCCATGCATTCGTGATGCAACAGGCGGCCGGGGTGGAAGTCCCGCAAGCTCGAAGGCCGTTGACTCCTGCCTGCCTTCGCCATGAGCCTTCTCCCCTCCTCCCTGCCTTACCTGCCGCACCACAGCATGACGGCGTATCCCTCGCGCTTCGGCGCCGCGCTCATCTCCACGAATTCGGTCATCGACGCGGACGACCGACGACACGAGAAGACATTGGCCGTGGACCCGCATGCCCCCGGATACCAGCGGTTTTTCAGCCTGCTGGACCAGCATCCGCAACTGGGCGCCCTGCTGCTGAACCGGGCGGACTGGGCCCACCCCTCCCGCGACGAGCGGCAGGCGGAGGCCGAACCCGGCATCCGCGGCCACCATCCCCGGTTGACGGGCCGGTGGCAGGTCCACGCCCCCGGCTGGCAAGTGCTGCACGACGGCGGCACCTTGAGCCAGGCGCTGGCTCGCTACCTCGCGGCCTTGTCCAGCCTCCAGTACACCGAGGCGGCGGAACTGCTGGGCCAGGTCACGGACTACGCCCGCCAGGAGCTGCCGGACGACTCGTCGCGCTACATCTTCCAGCGCTTCGACACCGCCAGAAAATTCGTCCTGGACCTGGAAGACGCGGCCACCGTGCGCCGCGACAAGCCCGGGATCGAAGCCGCGCGCAAGGAAGTTCTGGCCAGCGCCAGCGCGACGATCCGCCACGGCAACACGCCGCGAGATGCCCGCCTGCTGCTGAACGAAGCGCTGGAACGGCGCGCCCCCACCCAGACCGCGCCGCCGCGGGACACCACCACCACCCTGACCCCCTTGCAGACCCAGCGCCTGGCGGCCATCAAGGACTTCTACGACGAGCTTATGAACCCCCAGGGCGTACTGGGGCTCATCATCACCAAGACCGGCTTCTACTATGACGGCACGCTGTTCTTCATCCCGTTGGACACGGCCCTGCAGGTGTTCCCGGAAGGCAGATGGAGCGGGTTCTGGTTCTTCAGCACCTACAGCTCGCCCACCGGCTCGAAGATCTACGTGCAGCTGCCCGGCCAGCAGACCGACCACGAGATCCAGATGAACGGCGGCCAGTACCGGGTGCTGGAGCGCTTCGGCTGGCGGCCCAATCCCTTCCACACCGACGACCCGGTGATCCGGCAGGCGCAGCTGAGCGCTCTGGACACGGCGTTGGCGAACCGGCGGAATGTGCTGGTTGTGCGGCCGTAGCGCCGGCCCGCTCGCTCGCTCGCTCGCTCAATGCGGCAGCATGTCCCGCGCATAGTTCAGCCCGATCCCATACCCACCCCCATTGGCCTCCACGATGCCGCGCGCCGCGTCGTAGGTGGCCTTGCGCGTCCAGTCACGCTGCAGCTCCAGCACCACCTGCAGCCAGGACGTCATCACCGCGCCTTGCGACTCCATGCGGCGCAAGGCCATGTCGTGGCCGGTGGCCGTCAGCCCGCCGCAGGCATCGGCCACCACGAAGCTCTGGTAGCCGGCCTCCTGGGCGCTGAGCACGGCGAAGCTGATGCAGGCCTCGGTCAGCATGCCGGAGAACAGCAGCTTCCTGCGGCCGGTGGCGGCGATGGCGGCGAGGACCGCGTCGTCCTCGAACACATTCATGCTGCGGCGGTCCAGCACCGGCTGGTCCGCCAGTTCGGCGCGCAGGGCCGGCATCAGCGGGCCGCTGTAGACCTTGGTGGCCGAGGTGCTGATCACCACCGGAATGCCGAAGACCCGGGCCGTGCGGGCCAGCGCCACGCTGTTGTTGAGCAGGGCCTGCTTGTCCATGGACTGGACGCCGAAGGCCAGGCCTGCCTGCTGGTCGATCAGGACCAGGGCGCAGTTGTCGGGGGTGAGAAGCTGGGTGGATGCTGCCATGGGGAACTCGCTGGATAGGTGGTGACCCGGCAGAGCCTCCCCGAACCCGCCCGCCGCCGCATCGCGCCAATGGCGCAGGCCGCATGGCTCCAAGGAGAGAGCGCTAGAACTTCACATGCACCGTGAGGTTGAGGAAATCCCCGGCCCGCCCGCCCACGCCGCGCAGGGCCGCGCCGGGCTGGAAATGCACGTAGTTGGCGCCGACCGCCACCCGCTTCGTCGCCGCCCATGAGCCCGACACCACCCACTGCTGCCCGATGTAGCGCGAGCCCAGCCCGGCGGTGCCGGCCACCGCCACCAGCGGCGGCGCGTAGAAGGCGTCCGCGCGGGCCTGCTTCCACAGGCCGTTCCAGCCGAGGTTGAACTGCAGGTCGGACCGGGGCGACACGGTGATGTTGGGCTGCAGATCCAGCAGGTTGGCCGGCGCCGCCACATTGGCTTCCGAGAAATACGGCAGCTTGGGATAGAGCGCATTGAAGGTGCCCAGCCGGCCGTCGCCCGCACGGCGGTCGCCGCTGATCGCATCCGCCTTGAGCCCGAAGCGCGGGCGCAGCGGCAGGGCCGCGGCCGTGTAGCCGCTGTCGGAGGACAGCGTCCAGGCGCGGATGTCGGCCGTGCCGAAGCGGCCGAACTGCCAGGCGCCCTCGAAATTCCAGTCGGCCGCGCCGGTCTTGCCGAACAGGCGTGCGCCCACCGTGTGCCGGCGCTCCTGCGCGCGGCCGTCGGCGAAGCCGGCATTGGCGCGGTTCAGGCCCAGGTAGTAGATGTCGGCCCGCATGCCGCTCAGCGCGGTGGGGATGTCGGCGAGGTAGGCGCCCCAGAAGGCTTCGGCGTCGGAGCTGCGGTCGTTGAAGCTGCCGACGCGCGGGGCGACCGGGCGCACCGCGAAGACATCGGCGCGCATGGGGCCGGCGAGTGTCCAGGTGCCACGAACGCCGTCGAAGCTGCGCCGCACATTGGGGCCTTCACGCACCGACACCAGCCGGGAGGAGCCGAAACTCAGCTCCTGCCGGCCGGCACGCAGGTCGAGCGGCTGGCCGCCGGGGGTGAAGCGGGTTTCGGCGAAGGCCTGGAGGATGTCCAGGCTGTCGTCCTGCGTGCCGGCGGGCGCGCCGCCCCAGCCGGAGGTGCGGCCGCTGACGAGTTCGACATAGGCGCGGCTGGTGGTGCCGAAGCGGATGTCGGAATGCAGCTGCAGACGGTGGAGGAAACGGTCGTCCTGGCTGGGACGGTCCAGGCCGAAGACCGGATGGCGGGAGGACTCGTAGACCTCGCGGAAGTCGCCGCCGAGGCCCAGGCGGTCGATGAGGTCCTGGGCGTGGGCAGGCAGGCAGGTGGCGGCGGCCAGGGCCATGGTGGCTGCCTGCAGGGCTTGGGGGCGGAGGGGCAAGACGGGGCTCGGGTGGGTGAGATGGGTGGTCGGGGGCTGTCGCTGCGCGACGGAGCGGCTGACGAAGCGCGCGAGGCAGCCCGATAGCGCCGCGTTGCGAAGAGTCGCGGAGCTTTGCGGCGAATCTAGGGATTGGTGCGCAGTAGCGCATCGCGCGGAATGGGTCGGCGCGAATACCTCTTCGGGTCAGGAGTACGGCCGATGCATCCATCTACAACCGTCTGCCACGTATGCCGACTTGACGAGATCATGGGTGCCTGCAATGAGGCTCGATCGGCTAAAGTGCGACGTCGCGTTTAATTGATGCGACCGGGATTGGCAATGGGATGGACGCCCCTCCCAAAACGGCATCAGAAGTGCCAAAGTGGAAGCGTTGTTTTCCACTTAACCGAGAGGAGCGTCCACCATGAACATTACGACAGTAGGCATCGACCTGGCAAAGAATGTCTTCCAGGTGCACGCGGTCAACGAGGCTGGCCGCAAGGTCTGGAACAAGCAGATCAGGCGTGAGCAGATGGCCGAGTTCTTCGCGCAATTGCCGCCTTGCCTGATCGGCATGGAAGCTTGCGGCAGTGCCCACCACTGGGCTCGCAAGCTCACCAGCCTGGGCCATACCGTCAAGCTGATGGCGCCGCAGTTCGTCAAGCCCTACGTCAAGACCAACAAGAACGACGCGGCCGATGCCGAGGCGATCTGCGAAGCCGTGGCCCGGCCGAACATGCGCTTCGTGCCGATCAAGGACATCGAGCAGCAGTCGCTGCTGGCGCTGCACCGCGTACGCCAGGGCTTTGTCAAGGCGCGTACCGCGCAGGGCAACCAGATCCGCGGTCTCATGGCGGAGTTCGGACTGATCATGCCCAAGGGCATCCGGCATGTTGCGCAGTACTTGCCAGAGCTGCTCGAAGACGCGAGCAACGAGCTCACGGGCCAGTTCCGGCAGCTCATGGAGCGGCTGCTGCAGAACCTGAAGGAGCTGACGCGGCAGATCGACGAGACCGAAGCGCTCATCCGGCTGTGGCATCGCCAGAGCCCGGCCTGCCGCCAGCTCGAGACGATCCCGGGCATCGGCCCGATCACGGCGACGGCGCTGGTGGCGAGCATCGCCGACGCCAAGAGCTTCGCCAGCGGCCGGCAGCTGGCGGCCTGGCTGGGCCTGGTGCCGCGCCAGCACTCCAGCGGGGGCAAGCAGACGCTGCTGGGCATCAGCAAGCGAGGCGACGCGTATTTGCGGACCTTGCTCATCCACGGCGCGCGGGCGGTGATCTGCCGGCGCCAGAAGTCGGCCGAGCAGACGGACTGGCTCAAGGGCCTGCTCGAGCGCAAGAAGCCCAATGTGGCGGCGGTTGCGCTGGCCAACAAGAACGCGCGGATCGTGTGGGCCTTGCTGACGACGGGCCGAACGTACGAGGCGCAGTACTGCGCTGGCGCGGCGGCGATATAAACGCGCAGGCCGCAAATACTCTGCGCAGGCAAAGACGAACTGGAGTTAGACCACCGATTGCTCGGGCAATCAGGCAGTGATGGCAAGACAGGTAAGACCGGGGTTGGTCAGACCCGCTACGGGACAGGCACTTCGAGTGCACATTGGCTATCGGGAACCAACCAGCAGAACCCATCAGGGATCGCAGTCCGAAAGGCTGCACAAAGTCCGGATGTACGGGTGCAATCTTTTTCTTGATCGAGCCGCCACCAACTGACTTGCTTGGCAAAGGGGCGTCCATGTACGTCCCGAACATTTTTCTGGCTTAGGCCGCAGACCGCATGGGAATGCGGCCTTCTTGTTCGATCCGTTTTTATGGCGGCTCGGACGGGAGGGCTCACGCCCTGCCGGTTTTTCGCCAGAAAAATGTACGGTACGCCAACCCGTTCGGGCCGCCGCCATTCTTTTTATGCTGGATGCGCGTCGGTTTTCTCATTTTTTGAGCAACCGAGAAAGAGGCAGCATGAAAAAAGAATCACCAAGTTCAAAAACTTTTGCAAACAAAGGTGTAGATAGGGCACCCAATTTGCAGCAGTGCTTCACTCACAAAGATATAGATGACTTACGTCAAGTCTTGCATCACGTGAGTTCTCTTGCAAGCGCAGGGATTGGGATAACGCGAGACAGAAGCGAGAGCTGCGACTCCCTTGATGATCTTCAGCAGCAATTGCACATTGTGCAGTATTTGCTCGACCGCATTGGTTGGGCTTCCGATGTTGGACTGCGGAAACTGGGAGAAAGTGGCGTGCTTAATAACGCCGAGGATTGGATGCTTTGGACGAGTTAAACGTCGGCACCCATTAAAAGAAATTATCCGATACTACTCGACTAATCTCAAACGCAGCATTCTTATTCACCCAAAAACTCTACATGCGCAATTGAGCATGAGCATGAGCAAGCGATGCAATAACATCTTCAGCCGCCTCAATGATTTCAAAACAATGCCGCAAAGAATTATGGCAAGAATCCATAAAATTTTTGTCGTCAAAAACCATTAAACGGGATGCATCTTTCGAACAAATGGTTTCCGAGACAAGAATCACTTCCTTCAAGAGTTCTACATATTCGACAGCATTCGCCTTAGCAGGCGCAAATCCGGATCTTCCAAGCATATCCACATATGACACGTTTATCTCTTTAAGCAATTGAAACGCCCTTTGCCTGGAAGGCGCAACAAAATCCAGCCTAGGAGTCAATCGCATGTCAAGCAATGCACCCACATTTACTCCCACGGAGAAATGATAAAAATTCTCTATTGTTCTAAAACATTTTTCATTGACTACATACAAAATGCATGGAGCCTCAAAAAGTAAAGAAAGCTGGCCTGCATCATCCTGGATATCAGGATAAAGCACTTCAACAGGCTCCGAGAGAACATCGGTACGCGAAGCAGGAAACAAAGGCACAACATTATTCGAAAACTTCATGGAGATCCTTCCAATTTGTTTTCAACCGATGTATAACTTTCCCGGAGCAACCCGGTAGTCCACATTGGGCGACCAATTTCCATGTCGCCCACCCCATTCTTCAATTTTCGATCTTTCATAAACGCCCGACGATACAACCGTGGCGCAACGCCTGTGAAAAGCCGAAATAATACTTTACCATTTCTATTTTTCGAAGGAGATTTCCAACCGCTCGCAATTTGCTGTATGGCATCACTATGCAATTCAAAAGCACGACTTTTAGGGTATGGCTCAATGTACTGCACTTCTTCTACACCTGCCGTTACAATATGTCGAGCACAATAGTGACAAGGAAAAGTGGTCACGAACAACTTTGCACCGACAGTGCACGCACCTTGCCTAGCGGCAGTTAAAAGTGCATCCATTTCAGCATGTACTGCGCGGCTGAATTCAAGTAATCTACCAAGAGCTGTTTTTTTAAGCGCCTTGATCAAATCCGCCTTATCGACGACTGCTGCCAACTGCGGAATTGCCTTAATAACTTCTTCAACTATTTTTGTTTGCGTCCGTGAGTTGCTGCAGTATTGGTTAGTCTGATGGCAGCGATGATCCGGTTCAAACTGATCACCATCCATCTTATCAAACCCAGAACCATAAACCCCACCGCCCGCCATTGGGACTTCATTCGTACCCGTTGCGATGACATTGCCTCGCCCGTCCGTCAAAGCCGCCCCTACTTGTCGCGACAAACACGAACTTCTTAGTTGTGCGCCTTTGGCATGGAACATTCCAGTCTCACTGGGCTCTGGGCGAACGATTTTTTTCCCTGAAAGAATGTCGACAAGACGACCAAGCTTATCGTTAACGACCCAGTCGGGATTCGGAACCTGATCCTGTGTAACTCGAGGCGGGGTGTTGTCAACAAAGAAATCAGCCAAATGGAAGGTTTCAGCGACCTTTTGTCCCCATGACAAATCTTCATCCTCATCCCTCGCCATAAATTCCAAGATTTGAGACTTGGTGGAGTCCTTGCATTTCTCGTCTTGAAGCCGCTGGAGGCGAGTGCGCTCCTCGCAAACCACCCCGATCAAGCAGAAAGCTTCGCGGTAAAGCCCGCGAAGCAGTTCTACTTCAGTAGGATGCTTTAAAGAATCGACGATGTATATCGTCGGAGCCGCTTTTTTTTCATCAATTACTGGGGTCGCAGCTTCCTTCCCTCCGTGAAAGCCATGACGGGCCGCCTTAATCGAACTTGAAATTCTTACAGCAAGCTCAGCTTCATCTTGCTTACGTAGCTCATCACCAGCATCCTGAAATTTTCGCGCACGGGTGAGCCTATTATTCGGCTCAAGCCTGGCCAATTCCTCAGCGCCAATAAATTCCGCGATAATATTGCTCGCTTTTATTCTGGCGATATTGGTCGCGTTTAGCTCCTTGCGAACCAGGTTTTCAAGCGCGTCCGCGACAAAGGTCGTACCGGATCCAACCGGACCCACTACCGCAAAGATTAGCTCGTTGGCCTCAAGCTCATTAAACAGCAGTCTTGCCGGCTTCCTAACGTCCTCGGGCTTGATTGAAATCACATGAGCAGGAACCGACATGTTTTTTGACTCTTAGTTCGACACACTTGGTAACGCGGAAGTTTAGCTGTCCGTCGGCGCCTTGAGTGGAATTTCTGAAGATGACAATAACGGTCAGATTTGGGCGCCGATCTTGCGCCGCTGCACTCAAACTTGCTATAGGGCATACGCAACTAGCGGAGGAGCACGCAGGAAAAGCACAAAGTTGACGCGCCGCCCACAGGTTCATACCCCTAGAGACTACCGGCTCGCTACCAAGGACTCGTCCTCACGCCCCCTCACTCCACCGTCACGCTCTTGGCCAGATTCCGCGGCTTGTCCACATCCGTCCCCCGCGCCACGGCCGTGTGATACGCCAGCAACTGCAGCGGCACCACATGCAGCAGCGGGCTCAGCGCGCCGTAGTGCTCCGGCATGCGGATCACATGCATGCCCTCGGCCCGCTCGATGCGGGTGTCGGCATCGGCCAGCACGTACAGCACGCCGCCGCGCGCCCGCACTTCCTGCAGGTTGCTCTTGAGCTTTTCCAGCAGGGTGTCGTTGGGCGCCACCGTCACCACCGGCATTTCGCTGGTCACCAGGGCCAGCGGGCCGTGCTTGAGTTCGCCGGCGGCGTAGGCCTCGGCGTGGATGTAGGTGATCTCCTTGAGCTTCAGGGCGCCTTCCAGGGCGATCGGATAGTGCAGGCCGCGGCCCAGGAACAGGGCGTTCTCCTTGGCGGCGAATTCCTGCGCCCAGGCGATGATCTGCGGCTCCAGTGCCAGCACCGCCTGCAGCGCGGTGGGCAGGTGGCGCATGGCCTTCAGGTGTTCGGCTTCGGCCTGGTCGTCCAGGAATCCGCGGCTCTGCGCCAGGGCCAGGGTCAGCAGGAACAGGCCGGCCAGCTGGGTGGTGAAGGCCTTGGTGCTGGCCACGCCGATCTCGGCGCCGGCGCGGGTGATGTAGGCCAGCTTGCATTCGCGCACCATGGCGCTGGTGGCGACGTTGCAGATGGTCAGGGTCTGCTCCATGCCCAGGCGGCGGGCGTGGCGCAGGGCCGCCAGAGTGTCGGCGGTTTCGCCGGACTGGCTGATGGTCACCACCAGCGTGCGCGGGTTGGGCACCGAGCTGCGGTAGCGGTATTCGCTGGCGATCTCGACCTGGGTGGGGATCTTGGCGATGGACTCCAGCCAGTACTTGGCGGTGCAGCCGCTGTAGTAGCTGGTGCCGCAGGCCAGGATGAGCACGTTGTCGATCTCCTGGAACACCCGCCAGGCGCTGGCGCCGGTGGCGCCGTCGCGGCCCTGGCCATCGAACAGCTCGGGCACGATGCCGGCCACGCCTTCGAGGGTGTCGGCGATGGCGCGCGGCTGCTCGAAGATTTCCTTCTGCATGTAGTGGCGGTAGGGGCCGAGGTCGGCCGCGCCGCTGTGGGCCTGCACGGTGCGCACGGGGCGCTGGGCCGGTTCGATGCGGACGTGTTCGCCGCCTTCGGCGGGGCGGTTGGTGATCCAGTAGCGGCCCAGCTGCAGGTCGACCACGTCGCCCTCTTCCAGGTAGACGATCTGGTCGGTCACGCCGGCCAGGGCCATGGCGTCGCTGGCCAGGAACAGTTCGCCGCCAGCGGCGGCATGGGTGCCCACGCCCAGGATCAGCGGGGAGCCGGCGCGGGCGCCCACCACGCGGTGCGGCTCGTCGCGGCAGAACACGGCGATGGCGTAGGCGCCGTGCAGGCGCACCACGGTCTGCTGCACGGCTTCGAACAGGTCGCCGTCGTACACGCTGTCGATCAGGTGGGCGATGACTTCGGTGTCGGTCTGGCTGGCGAAGACGTAGCCTTTGGCTTCGAGTTCGGCGCGCAGCTGGTCGTGGTTCTCGATGATGCCGTTGTGCACCAGGGCGATGCGGCCGGGGCGGTGGGTCAGGCCGTCGATGGTGTGCGGGCCGTGGCTGAAGTGCGGGTGGGCGTTGTGTACCGCCGGCGCGCCGTGGGTGGCCCAGCGGGTGTGGGCGATGCCGGTGGTGCCGACGACCTTGTCGGCCTGCACCTGGCTCAGCAGCTCGGCCACGCGCGAGGTGCTGCGGGCGCGGCGCAGCGGGCCTTCCTGGGTGGCGATGGCGTCGGTGTCGTACACGGCCACGCCGCAGGAGTCATAGCCCCGGTACTCCAGGCGCTGCAGGCCCTGGACGAGGATAGGGACGATGTTGCGGGTGGAGACCGCGCCGACGATGCCGCACATATGGATCAGCCCAATGGAAGATGGAGAAAAGGCGGATCGGATGCTACGGCTGCGTGACAAAAATGAACGTGCATTTATGCAGCTGGTTTTGGGGGAAAATTTCAATCTCCACCCCATGTGGAATGTTCATTCACCAAACCTCCACATATGAACGAAATATCCATCGATTCGGCAGACTGGCAGCTGCTGCGTTTGCTGCAGCAGGATGCTTCGCGTAGCAACCAGGCGCTGGCGGAAGCGGCCGGGATGTCGCCGGCCACCTGCCTGCGGCGGGTGAAACGGCTGGTGGAATCGGGCATCGTCAGCCGGCAGGTGGCCTTGCTCGACAGCGACCGGCTGGCGCCGCTGCTGGGCCACGGGCTGAGCGTGATCGCCGAGGTGTCGCTGGACCGTCAGGACAGCGAGCGGCTCGATGCCTTCGAGTTGCGCGCCGGCGCGGAGGACGCGGTGCAGCAGTGTTACCGGGTGTCGCCGGGGCCGGATTTCGTGCTGGTGCTGCGCTGCCGGGACATGCCGGATTACCTGGCGCTGGGGCGGCGGCTGTTCCATGCCGATGCCAATGTGCGCAACGTGAAGGCCTTCTTCAGCGTGAAGCGCTCGAAGTTCGAGACCGCCCTGCCATTGCAGCCCTGAAGGCGCAGAGCCTCAGCCGAGGGTGAAACGCACGGTGCAGCCCACGTCCAGCGTGGCATCGGCGCCGATGCGGCCGCCGTGGCGCTCCACGATCTGCCTGGCGCCGGCCAGGCCCACGCCCAGGCCGTCGAAGTCGGACTGGGTGTGCAGCCGCTTGAAGATGCCGAACAGGCCTTCGGCCGAGGCCTGGTTGAAGCCTGCGCCGTTGTCGCGCACGAAGTATTCGATGCGGTTGTCGGGCAGCAGATGCCAGCCGACGGCGATCATCGCCACCTCGCGCCGGCGGGTGAACTTGACGGCGTTGGCCAGCAGGCGCTCGAAGAGCTGGCGCACCAGGGCGACGTCGGCCTGGCAGTCGGGCCAGTGGTCGGCGATATGCCATTCCACGATGCGCGAGCCCAGGTGCTCGCTGAGCTGGCCGCGCACTTCGTCCACCACCTCACCGACGTTCATCGGCTGGCGCAGCAGCGGCGCACGGGCGATGCGGGAGAGTTCCAGCACGCCGTCGATCATGCGGCCGAGGTTCTGCGTGGCCTCGTCCATGGCGTCGAGGCAGGACAGGGCCTCGCCGTCGCCGCCCAGCTCGCCCAGGCGTTCGCGCAGCATCAGGCCGAAGGCGCCGAGGTGGCGCACGGGGGCACGCAGGTCGTGGGAGATGGCGCGGAACAGGTCGTCGAGGTCGGCCCGCGGATTGCGGCGGTCGCGGCGCTCGGTGACAACGGCTGGCGGTGGCGCGGCGGAGAATGGACTCGTGTTCATACGCGCATCTATTCTGACGCCTTTTTGGCCGGGCGCTTCCATCTTTCGATGCTGAGCTGCCTGGCGCGGGCCACGGTGAGCTGGTCGGCGGGCGCTTCCCGGCTGATGGTGGAACCGCCGGCCACGGTGGCGCGCTCGCCGATGACGACCGGTGCCACCAGCACGCAGTTGCTGCCGATGGAGGCGTCCGCGCCGATGGTGGTGCGGTGCTTGTTCACCCCGTCGTAGTTGGCGGTGATGCTGCCGGCGCCGAAGTTGACGCGCTCGCCCACGGTGGCATCGCCCAGGTAGGCCAGGTGGTTGGCCTTGGCGCCGGCGGCCAGGGTGGAGTTCTTGACTTCGACGAAGTTGCCGATGTGCACCTCGTCGCCCAGGCGGGCGCCGGGGCGCAGGCGGGCGAAGGGGCCGATGCGGGCGTCGGCTCCCACCTGCACGCCGGCCGCCTCGCCCTGGATGTGGCTGAAGGGGTGGATGACGGTGCCGGCGGCGATGCTCGCGTCGGCGATGACGCAGTGGGCGCCGATGCGCACGCCCTCGCCCAGGCTGACGCGGCCTTCGAAGATGCAGCCGATGTCGATCTCCACATCCGGGCCGCATTCGAGCTGGCCGCGCAGGTCGAAACGCGCCGGGTCGGCCAGGCGCACGCCGGCTTCGAGCAGCGCATGGGCCTGGCGGCGCTGGAAGCCGCGTTCCAGTTCGGCCAGCTGCACGGGGCTGTTGACACCGGCCACTTCCACTTCGTCTTGCGTGGCGACGGCCTGCACCGGCACGCCGTCGGCCACCGCCAGGGCGACCAGGTCGGTCAGGTAGAACTCGCCCTGGGCGTTGTCGTCGGACAGGCGGGCCAGCCAGCCGGCCAGGCGGGCGCCGGGCACGGCCATCACGCCGGTGTAGGTCTCGCGGATGGTGCGCTGGGCATCGCTGGCGTCCTTCTGCTCGACGATGCCCTGCACCGCGCCGGAGGCGTCACGCACGATGCGGCCGTAGCCGGTGGGGTCGTCCAGCACCACGGTGAGCAGGGCCAGGGCATCGGGTCGGGCGGCAGCGGCCAGGGCCCGCAGGGTGGGCGCGGCGATCAGGGGAACGTCGCCGTTGAGCACCAGCACCACGCCGTCGCCGGCCAGCTGCGGCAGCGCGTGGCGCACCGCGTCGCCGGTGCCGCGCTGGGGCTCCTGGCGCACGAAGGCGAGCTGCGCGGCCAGGGCCGGGGGCATGGGCGACTGTTCGACGGCCTCGGCGCCATGGCCGGTCACGACGACGACGCGGCGTGTATCCAGCGAGGCGACGGTATCGAGCACATGGCGCAGCAGGGGCCTGCCCGCAAGGCGATGTAACACTTTCGGCCGGCTGCTCTTCATCCGCGTACCCTTGCCCGCGGCCATGACCACCACATCCAACATCCCGTCCACTCCCGATCGCAAGCTGGTTGCTCCGTTATTGATTCCGCCGAGGGCCAAGCGCCCATGGTTGAGGATTATCGGGGTCGCCGCCACCGCCGTGGTTTTGCAGGCCTGCGGCGCCGTGCAGATGGGCTACCAGGCCCTGCCCGAAGTGAGCTATTGGTGGCTCGACAACTACCTGGCTTTCACCGCCGAGCAGAAGGACCAGGTCAAGGACGAGCTGGCCGCGCTGCAGCGCTGGCACCGCAAGACCGAGCTGCCGCAGATCGCCGATTTGCTGGACCAGGCCAGCCTGCTGGCGGTGAAGGATGTGACGCCCGAGCAGATGTGCGGCCTGGCCGCCTCGGTGCGCCAGCGCCTGCATGCGGTGGGCACCCAGGCGGAGCCGCCGGCCGCCGCGCTCGCACTGGCGCTCAAGCCCGAGCAGCTGCAGGCCCTGCGCAAACGCTACGACAAGAACAACAACGAGTACCGCAAGGAGTGGATCGAGGTGTCGGCCGAGAAACGCGATGCCAAGCGCTACAAGAAGATCGCCGGCTATGCCGACGACCTCTACGGCAAGCTCAGCGATGCCCAGCGCGCGGCCATCCACAAGTATGTGGACAGCGGCGGCTTCGATCCGGTCTTCGACAACAAGCTGCGGCTGCAGCAGCAGAAGGATGTGCTGGCCACGCTGGAGAAGCTGCAGGCCACGCCCAATGCCTCGCCGGCCGATGCCCGCAAGGCGATCGCGGGGCTGATAGACCGGGGTTTCGACTCGCCCGATCCCGCCGTGCATCAACACCAGGAGGCCGTGCGCCGCGCCGGATGCGAGGCCATGGCCGAGGTGCAGAACAGCGCCAGCGACACGCAGCGGGCGCATGCGGTCAAGGAGCTGCAGAAGTACCGCAGCGATGCGGCGCAGCTGGCCGCCAAGTCCTGAGGACGTAAAAAAAGGCCGCTTTCGAGCGGCCTTTGATCTTGGCGAGGCCCTTCGCGGGCCGCCGGCTCAGGCTGCCGGCGAAGGCGCCACCGGGTTGTGCACCGTGCGGTTCTCGCCCATGCCCACCGGCTTGCCGCTGACGGCCGATGCCGCCATCGCCAGCATGCGCACCATGCGGCTGGAGTTCGAATCCCAGTACTCGGCGTCGTCCACATCCACCCGCAGCAGGGCGAGTGACGGGTCTTCCTTGCCTTGCGGGAACCAGGGTTTGGCGGCGGCGCTCCACAGTTCTTCGATCTTGTTGCGGTCGTAGATCAGGGTGGAACCGCCGCTGAGAGAGACGTACTTGCCGTCCGAAGGCTCGGCGAAGGCCAGGTTCACCTTGCCGGCCGGGGCCTGCTTGTCGGAGGAAGGTTTGGTGAAAAACCAGATGGAGCCGTTGGCATCGACCTCCAGCGGCATCATCGGCCGGCTGGTCAGCACGCCGCTGCTGTCGGGCGTGGTGAGCATGCCGGCGCCGATGCCGTCGATCAGGTCGACGACCTTCTGCATGCCTTCAGAGAGTTGGTCCGCTTTTTTCATTCTGTGCTCCAGTTGGGGTCTCAAAAAATTCGGGCGCGGATGCGCGGGCCGGGGCGACCTGGCCGTGCTGGTACTCGCTGTAGCCCTGCTGCTGTTGCTGGCGGTTGAGCCAGAAGCGCGCGGGCTGCTGCTGGCGCTGCACGTGCTTGCGTGCGGCCGGCTTGGGCGCAAAGGAATGGATGGACATGCTGTCTCCGGGATGGCGTCGAATGCTTGTTCTAGGGGCTGCCTCCAGCATAGAAAAGCGACGCCACGCGGACTGTCGTCTGCGTTGTTCCAGCCATGTCGGCGGTCGCCTACATAGGGCGAACCGGGGGCGCGGATGCGCTCAGATCAGCGGCGGTTTGCGCAACGGCCGGTCGTAGTAGTCGGCCACGCTCTCCAGGCCCTTGGGGTCGTGCATGACCAGGCGGCCTTCCTGCAGCGAATGCAGGCCCATGCGGCTCAGGCGGCGCAGGGTCTTGTTGGTGTGCACCAGGGACAGGCCCAGCGCATCGGCGATGTGCTGCTGGTTGAAGGGGAAGGCGATGCTGCCATCGCGGGCCAGGCCGATGCGCTCGGCCCGGCGGTACAGGTGCACCAGCAGCATGGCGACCCGCTCCATGGCCGTGCGGCGGCCGGCGGTGACCAGGCCTTCGTCGACCATGCTTTCCTCGCGCGAAGCCAGCCAGGTGATGTCGTAGCCCAGTTGCGGATCGTCGCGGAACAGCTGCCACAGGCTGTCGCGCGGGAACACGCACAGGCTGACGTCGGTCAGGGCCTCCACGCCATGGGTGGCGCCGTCGGCGAACTCTTCCTGCAGGCCGATGAAGTCGCCGGCGACCAGGAAATTGAGGATCTGCCGCCGGCCGTCCGACAGGGTCTTGTAGCGGAAGGCCCAGCCCTTGTAGAGCGTGAACAGGCGGGTGCTGGAGCGGTGCTCGGCGATGATCTGCCGGCCGGCCGCCACCTCCATGGTGCTCTGCCGGAAGCGGTGCACGTAATCGACCTTCTCAGCGGAAAATTCCAGGAAGGCGCCCGAGTTGCGCAGTTCGCAGCGCTGGCATTCGGGCGGGCAGTCGAGGGTGGGGGCGGCGGGTTTCAAGGCCGCCGATTCTAGAAGCCCTGCTCATGTCTTTTCACATCTTGTAGCACCGAGGCCTTGCAATGCATGCAGGCCGTCCCTGCAGCGTCGCGCCAGGGCTGCCAGCCAGGCCTGCGGCCGCAGCAGGGCGACCGCTTCGGCATGCACGGACAGCACGGCGGCCTCGCCCGGCCGGCCCGATGCCTCCAGCACCACCGCCTGGCGCGCCGGCAGCCGGAAAAGCGCTCCGGCATCGAGGAACCAGTCCGCACCGCGCGGCACGGCGGGGTCGGTGCCGGCCTCCATCGGCATGCGCTCCAGGGTCAGCCAGATGCGCCCGCGCTGCACGACCAGCACTACGGCCCGGTCGAAACGCCAGGTGGCGGCGGTTCCCGCGGGCAGCGTGGATTGTTGCGGACTTGGTACGAATGGCGATGGCATGGAGGGCTCCCAGGCAGTGGCGGGATATGCTGATGATCCCCGGACGCCGCCGGGCGGGCCAATGAAATCCGTCCCCGCGATTCATGCCCATCCCGCATCAATGTCCGCCGACACAGCCGTCCACCTGCTTTTGCCATGGCCACGAACCGCCCCGCCCTGCGTACCCGCCCCATCGGCGCCGGCCATCTGCGCGCCTTCGAGGCGGTGGCGCGACACCTGAACTTCCGGCTGGCGGCCGAGGAGCTGTCGCTCACGCAGTCGGCCGTCAGCCGGCAGATCCAGGGGCTGGAGGACGATGTCGGCATGCCGCTGTTCCTGCGCCATACCCGGGCGGTGGAGTTGACCGGCGCCGGCGCCCGCCTGCTGCGGGTGGTGAGCCCCGGGCTGACGGCCATCGACAGCACGGTGCGACAGCTGCGCAACGAGATGGGGCGGCGCACCGTGTCGATCAGCACCTGGGCCTCCTTCGCCTCGCTGTGGCTGATCCCGCGGCTGGAGGCCTTCCAGCGCGCCCATCCCAATATCGACATCCGCATCGATGCGACCGACACGCCGGTCGACCTGGAAACCGCCGACATCGACTTGGCGCTGCGCTACACCACCCCGGCACGGGCCCCCATGCGGGCCGAGCGCCTGTTCGGCGAAAGCCTGGCGGTGGTGGCCAGCCCCTGGCTCCTGAAATCGTCGCCGGGCTTGAGCCGGCCTGCGGACCTGGCGGCCTTCACGCTGATCGAGGCGGGCGACACCCACCATTCGCCGCAGCTGGCCGCGCTGAGCTGGCAGCGCTGGTTCCAGTCGCATGCAACACCGGTGGAGCCGCGCCGCTGGCTGTATTTCAACTACGCCTCGCAGATCGCCCAGGCGGCGCTGGCCGGCCAGGGCGTGGCGCTGGCCCGACTGCCGCTGGTGGCCGACAGCCTGGCGGCCGGCGACCTGGTCGAGGCGCTGCCCGGGCGCCGCCTGGATTCGGCGCTGGCCTACTGGCTGGTGATCGGCCCGCGCAGCGCCCAGCGCCCGGACGTGAAGGCCTTCTGCGACTGGCTGCGCACCGAGGCCGCCCTCACCCGCCGCACCATCGGCGACGAGCCCGACCCCGACACGCTCGACCAGCCGGACTGATCGCTCAGCCCAGCGTCACCTTGGCGAACTTGCGTTTGCCGACCTGCACCACGTACGTGCCGGCGGGCAGTTTCAGGCCCTTGTCGCTGACCACGGCCGAGTCGACACGCACGCCGCCGCCGTCGAGCAGGCGGTTGGCTTCCGAGGTCGATGGCGCCAGGCCCGCCTGCTTGAGCAGCTGGCCGATGCCCAGCGGCGCGCCGGAGAGCGTCACTTCGGGAATCTCGTCGGGCACACCGCCCTTGCTGCGCTGCTGGAAATCCAGCTCGGCCGCATCGGCCGCGGCGGCACTGTGGAAACGCGTGGTGAGCTCCTTGGCCAGCGCCACCTTGGCGTCCTTGGGATTGCGGCCGGCGGCCACCTCGGCCTGCAGGGCCTCGATCTCGGCGATCGTGCGGAAGCTCAGCAGGGTGTACCAGCGCCACATCAGGGTGTCGGAGATGGACAGCACCTTGGCGAACATGGTGTTGGGCTCTTCCGAGATGCCGATGTAGTTGTTCTTGCTCTTGGACATCTTGTCCACGCCGTCCAGGCCTTCGAGCAGCGGCATGGTCAGCACGCATTGCGGCGGCTGGCCGTACTCGGCCTGCAGGTGGCGGCCCATCAGCAGGTTGAACTTCTGGTCGGTGCCGCCGAGTTCCAGGTCGGACTTCAGCGCCACCGAGTCGTAGCCCTGCATCAGCGGGTAGAGGAACTCGTGCACCGAGATCGACTGGCCGGCGGCGAAGCGCTTGCTGAAGTCGTCGCGCTCCATCATGCGCGCCACCGTGTATTTGGCGGCCAGCTGGATCATGCCGCGCGAGCCCAGCGCGTCGCACCATTCGCTGTTGTAGCGGACCTCGGTGCGCGCCGGGTCCAGCACCAGGCTGGCCTGGCGGTAGTAGGTCTGGGCGTTGGCCTCGATCTGCTCGCGCGTGAGCGGCGGGCGGGTGCTGTTGCGGCCGGAGGGGTCGCCGATGGTGCTGGTGAAGTCGCCGATCAGGAAGATGACCGTATGGCCCAGGTCCTGCAGCTGGCGCATCTTGTTGAGCACCACGGTGTGGCCGAAGTGGATGTCCGGCGCAGTCGGGTCCAGCCCCAGCTTGATGCGCAGCGGCACGCCGCTGGCTTCGGATTGCTGCAGTTTCTGCACCCACTCGGCGCGCGGAAGCAGTTCGTCAGCGCCGCGCAGGGAGACTTCGAGCGCTCGTCCTACACTATCCGAAAGGGGTGCTGCTGTAACGGAAGGTTGATTCATAAGGGTTTTCTAGGAGGCTGCGGAAGTGAGCGTCGCTATACTTCGCCGCAGCCGGCTGACCAGCATTTTATGTGGCCCGGTTTTTGCGCCCGGACGCACGGTCCGGGGATGGCAAAGAACACCTCCTCACCGCTCACCGCCATGACATGAAGCCCGCGCCGCACACGCGGGCGCGGCAGGTGCTTCAGCGTATCTCTCTCGAGGATAGCTCCTTTGAACAACGGTTTTCAGGCCGCCGCGCAGGCCCTCCTGCAGCGCGCCGCCCAAGGTATCCAGCAACATCCCCGGCGCATCGGCGCCGCCCTCGGTGCCGTGCTGCTGTGTGGTGGCGGCGGCGCCTTCGCCGTGGCCAGCTACGGTCCCGACGCATCCGATCTCCCTGTCAGAGAAGTCCTGCATTCGGTCACCCCGCTCGCCTTCAAGGGCGACCTGGCCGATGTGGAACGCGCGCCGATGCGGCTCTACCGCAGCGAAACCACCCGTTCCAGCGATTCGGCCGAGACCCTGCTGCGCCGCCTGGGCATTTCCGATGCCGCGGCCGTCGCCTTCCTGCGCAACGATCCGCAGGCCCGCCAGGGCCTGTTCGGCCGCTCCGGCCGGCTGGTGTCGGCCGAGGCCTCCGAAGACAACCGCCTGCTGCGCCTGACGGTGCGCTGGGGCGGGGACGATGCCCAGCAGATCCAGAAGCTGGTGATCGAGAAATCCGCCGAGGCGGACAAGGGCTTTTCGACCAGCATCGCGGCGGTGCCGACCACGGTTTCCAGCCGCCTGGCCAGCGCCACCATCAGCAGCTCGCTCTTCGCATCGACCGACGAGGCCGGCATTCCCGACACGGTGGCCAGCCAGGTCGCCGAGATCTTCTCCAACGACATCGACTTCCGCCGCAGCCTGCGCAAGGGCGACCGCTTCTCGGTGGTCTACGAAACGGTGGAGGCAGACGGCGAGATGGTCCGCGCCGGCCGAGTGCTGAGCGCCGAATTCGTCAACGACGGCAAGGCCTACGGCGCCCTCTGGTACGAACCCAAGGGCCAGAAGGGCAGCTACTTCAGCCTGGACGGCAAGAGCTCCACCCGCGCCTATCTGAGCGCGCCGCTGGAGTTCAGCCGTGTCTCCAGCGGCTTCTCCAACCGCTTCCACCCCATCCTGCAGCAGTGGCGCATGCACCTGGGCACCGACTTCGCCGCGCCCAGCGGCACGCCGGTGCGCACCATCGGCGACGGCGTGGTCGATTTCGCGGGCGTGCAGAACGGCTACGGCAACGTGGTCATGGTCAAGCACCGTGGCAACGACCTCACCGTGTATGCCCACCTGAGCAAGATCAACGTGACCCGCGGCCAGAAGGTCAGCCAGGGCCAGAACATCGGCCTGGTCGGCCAGACGGGCTGGGCCACCGGTCCGCACCTGCATTTCGAATTCCGCGTCGGCGGCGTGCAGCAGGATCCGCTGCTGATGGCGCGCCAGAGCGAGGCGGTGCAACTGGGCGCCGCCGACAAGCCGGCCTTCGACAAGCTGGCCAGCGCGACCCGCATGCAGCTGGAAGCCGGGCTGCAGGCGTCCGTCGCCAGCGCCCGTTAAGGGCCTCGACCGAGGCCCCATGAGCACAGGCACGGCCAGTCGCTATATCGGGCTGATGTCGGGCACCTCGCTCGACGGTGTCGATGGGGTGATCTGCGAGTTCTCGCAGGATCGGCCGCACCGGGTGACGGCCTTCGCCAGCCTGGATTTCCCCGCCAGCCTGCGCGCCGAACTGCTGGCGCTCAACACGCCGGGCGACAACGAACTGCACCGCGCGGCCCTGGCCGCCAATGCCTTGTCGCGTGTGTATGCCCAGGTGGTGCAAGCCCTGCTTTCGCAAGGCGGACTGGCCCGAGCCGACATCCGCGCCATCGGCGCCCATGGCCAGACGGTGCGCCACCGGCCGGGCGCTTTCGACGGCACCGGCTACACCTTGCAGCTGCAGAACCCGGCCCTGCTGGCCGAGCGCACCGGCATCGAGGTGGTGGCGGATTTCCGCAGCCGCGATGTGGCCGCCGGCGGCCAGGGCGCGCCGCTGGTGCCGGCCTTCCACCTCGACTGGTTCGGCGGCAGCGGACGCGACATCGCCCTGCTGAACCTGGGCGGCATCGGCAACCTGAGCCTGCTGCCGGCGGGCGGCGGCGCATCGGGCTTCGACTGCGGGCCGGCCAATGCGCTGCTCGACCACTGGTGCCAGCGCCATACCGGCCGGAACTACGACGCGGACGGCGCATGGGGCGCCGGCGGCCGGATCGTTCCGGCACTGCTGGAGTCGCTGCTGCAGGAGCCGTTTTTCAGCCAGCCGGCGCCCAAGAGCACCGGCCGGGATCTGTTCAATCCCGGCTGGCTCGATGCACGGCTGGGCAGCTTCATGGATGCGGCGCCGGTCGATGTGCAGGCCACGCTGGCCGCCCTGACGGTGCAGGCTGCCGCGCAGGCCTTGCTAGGCGCTGCACCCGGCACGCAGGCGCTGTATGTGTGCGGCGGCGGCACCCTCAACGGCGCGTTGATGCAGGGACTGGCGCAGGCCCTGCCGGGCATCGAGGTGGCATCGACGGAGGCGCTGGGCCTGCCGCCGCAACAGGTGGAGGCCGCCGCCTTCGCCTGGCTGGCGCGCCGCTGCGTGGAGCGCCTGCCAGGCAACCTGCCCGCCGCGACTGGCGCCGCAGGGCCGCGGGTGCTGGGCGCCATCTACCCGGCCTGAACGACAAGCGCCATGCCCGCGGCGCCCGCAGCCTCAGGCGTGGTCGACCGTGTCGGCGTCCACGGCCTTGACCTCTTCGGTGGTCGCCGCGGTATCGGGCTCCAGCTGCCAGAAGATCCAGGCCGACGCCATCGTGATCAGGCCCATGGTGACGAAGGTGGCATGGAAGGCGCGCAGGCTGTGGCCGCTCGCCAGCCCCGCCGCGCCGAAGTAGGTGTTGAAGCCCGCCAGCACCGCGCCCGCGCAGGCCACTCCCATGCCCATGGCCAGCATCTGCACCATGGACAGCAGGCTGCTGCCGCTGCTGGCCAGCGGGCCGGCCATGTCCTTGAGCGTGACCGTGTTCATCGCGGTGAACTGCATGGAATTGACCGCGCCGAACACCGCGAACTGCAGCAGCCGCACCCACAGCGGCTGCTCCGGCCCGATCAGCGCGTAGGAAACGATGGTCAGGCCCACCAGCATGGTGTTGCCCACCAGCACCTGCCGGTACCCGAAACGTGCGATCAGCCGCGCCGCCACCGGCTTGGCCGCCATGCCGGCCGCGGCGGCCGGCAGCAGCATCATGCCGGCGTGCAGCGGCGTGAAATCGAGCCCGACCTGCAGCAGCAGCGGCACCAGATAGGGCATGGCGCTGTTGCCGACGCGTGCGAACAGATTGCCGATCAGCCCCACCCGCAAGGACTGCACCGAGAACATGGCCGGCGAAAACAGCGGGTCGGGCCGCCGCAGCGCATGCAGCCAGTAGGCCGCGAGGCTCGCCAGGCCGAACACCACCAGCAGCACCACCGTGACCTGCGGCAGGCCCAGTTCGGCCAGGCCGTCCAGCGCCAGCGATACCGCCACCATGCCGAAAGCCAGCCAGCCGTAGCCGACGAGATCGAAACGGCCCGGCTGGGCCGCCCGGCCGTCGGGCATGTAGACCAGCGTGGCGGCGCAGCCGATCAGGCCGACCGGCAGGTTGATGAGGAAGATCCAGTGCCAGCTGGTGTACTGCACCAGCCAGCCGCCCAGCGTGGGACCCAGCAGCGGCCCGATCAGCCCCGGCACGGCCACGAAACTCATGGCTTGCAGGAACTGCGAACGCGGCACGCCGCGCAGCACCGCCGCCCGCCCCACCGGCAGCAGCAGTGCGCCGCCCATGCCCTGCAGGATGCGCGCGCCCACCAGTTCGGCCAAGTTGCGCGACAGCGCGCAGCACAGCGAGCCCAGGGCGAACACCAGGATGGCGGTGAAGAACACCCGCCGGGTGCCGAAGCGGTCGGAGATCCAGCCCGAGGCCGGGATCAGCATCGCCATGGTCAGCGAATAGGCCACCACCACCGACTGCATGCGCAGGGGGCTCTCGCCCAGGCTCCGTGCCATGGCCGGCAGCGCGGTGTTGACGATGGTGGTGTCCAGCGTCTGCATGAAGAAGCCGGCGGCGACCAGCCACAGCAGCGGGGAACTGCTGGAGCGCGGAGCGGATGCGGTGGAGGACATGGCGGGATCAGGCAGGAGCCGGCAACGAAAAAGCCGCCCTGCGGCGGCTTTGCGGCCCGAAAGAGAGAAAGCGCCCGGCGAGGGGCGCTTTCTGGAGACGGATCAGACCGAGAAGGAGGAGCCGCAACCGCAGGTGGTCTGGGCGTTCGGATTCTTGATCACGAACTGGGCGCCCTGCAGGTCTTCCTTGTAGTCGATCTCGGCGCCGAGCAGGTATTGGTAGCTCATGGCGTCGATCAGCAGGGAAACACCGTTCTTGCTCATGGTGGTGTCGTCCTCGTTGACCACCTCGTCGAAGGTGAAGCCGTACTGGAAGCCGGAGCAGCCGCCGCCCTGCACGAAGACACGCAACTTCAGGTCGGGATTGCCCTCTTCGGCGATCAGGTCGGCCACCTTGGCGGCCGCGCTGTCGGTGAACAGGATCGGCTCGGGCATGGCGGTGGGAGCAGTGGTGATGTCTTCGGCGACAGCGCTCATGGGAAACTCCAGTGGGAATGTGCGGGACGCAAGACGGACATGCTAGCAAGAAGGCCGGTTTCAAGCCGGGCGTTACAAGATGGCCGTCCGCGCGGCAGGGCGAATGGTGCCGCCCATGAAAACACAAAAACCGCCACAAGGGCGGTTTTTGCGAAGTTCCGAAAGCGGATTAACGCTTGGAGAACTGCTTGCGGCGGCGTGCGGAGTGCAGGCCGACCTTCTTACGTTCCACTTCGCGAGCGTCGCGGGTGACGAAGCCTGCAGCCGACAGAACCGGCTTCAGGGTCGCGTCCCAGTCGATCAGGGCGCGGGTGATGCCGTGGCGGGTTGCGCCGGCCTGGCCGGACTCACCGCCGCCGTGCACGTTGACCATGATGTCGAAGGTTTCGGCATGGTTGGTCAGCATGAGCGGCTGCTTGGCGATCATGATCGAGGTTTCGCGGCCGAAGTACTGCTGTACGTCCTTGCCGTTGACCGTGATCTTGCCGCTGCCTTTTTTCAGAAACACGCGGGCGACGCTGGATTTGCGACGGCCGGTGCCATTGTTCCATTCACCAATCATTCGGGGCTCCTCAGATTTCCAGCGCTTGCGGCTGCTGGGCGGTGTGCGGATGTTCCGCGCCGCCGTAGACCTTGAGCTTCTTGATCATGGCGTAGCCGAGCGGACCCTTGGGCAGCATGCCCTTGACGGCCTTCTCGAGTGCGCGGCCAGGGTGCTTGGCTTGCAGATCGCGGAAGTTGGTGGCAGTGATGCCGCCGGGATAGCCCGAGTGACGGTAGTACACCTTGTCCAGGGACTTGGTGCCGGTGACCTTGAGCTTGGCTGCGTTGACGATGACGATGAAATCGCCGGTGTCGACGTGAGGCGTATAAATGGCTTTGTGCTTGCCGCGCAGACGGAGGGCAACTTCGCTGGCTACCCGTCCGAGGACCTTGTCGGTCGCGTCAATCACAAACCACTCGTGCACCACGTCAGCGGGCTTTGCGCTGAATGTAGACATGTATGACTTTCGAGTGAGTTCTGGCATCGGCCCTTTTCCGCGGTCGGCGTTTCTCTGAAGGAAACCTCTTAGGCGGTATGCACCCGGTAAAGGGCACCTTCGCCGCGGGACCTGCCAAACGCTGCGAAGCCCTCCATTATAGAAAGTATTCGGCGCGTCCTGCAAGGCTGGTTACCATCGAAGCATCATGTTCAGCTACCGACACGCCTTCCACGCCGGCAACCACGCGGATGTGCTCAAGCACGCCACGCTCATCGGCATCCTGCAACACCTGGTGCAGAAGGACGCCGCGCTGACGGTGATCGACACCCACGCCGGCGCCGGCCTCTACCGGCTGGACGGCGACTACGCCACCAAGAGCGGCGAATCGCTCGAAGGCATCGCCCGGGTGCGCGCCTTCTTCGCCGCCGAGGGCGCGCCCGCCCCGGCGCCGCTGCTGGCCGACTACCTGGCGCTGGTGGCCGAGTTCAACAAGAGCAGCGGCGCCACCGTCTACCCCGGCTCGCCCTTCGTGGCCGAACGCCTGCTGCGCGGACACGACAGGCTCAAGCTTTTCGAACTGCATCCGACCGACGCCCGGGCGCTGGCCGGCAACATCGCCCAGCTCGACGCCGGCCGCCGCATCGCCGTGCTGAGCGAGGACGGTTTCGAGGGCCTGAAGAAATTCATCCCGCCGCCGCAGCGGCGCGCGCTGGTGCTGTGCGATCCGAGCTACGAGATGAAGTCGGACTACGCCGCCGTCGCCACCATGGCGGCCGACAGCCTGAAGCGTTTCGCCACCGGCACCTATGCCGTCTGGTATCCGATCATCGGCCGGGCCGAGGCGCACGACCTGCCGCGCCGCCTGAAGACCCTGGCCAATCAGGCGAGAAAGCCCTGGCTGCATGCCACGCTCACCGTCAAGGGCGGCAAGGCGCCCACGCCCACCGCCCTGCCGGGCGTGGACCACAAGCGCCCGGGCCTGCCGGCCAGCGGCATGTTTGTGATCAACCCGCCGCACACGCTGCGCGCCCTGCTGTCCGAAGCCCTGCCGCAAATGAAAACGGCCCTGGAGCAGGACTCCAGGGCCGCGTTCACACTCGAGAACGGCGGCTGACCCCCGTCAGCCGCCGGCCTTCCAGCCTGAATCAGAAGCGGTGGCGGATACCGACGGCAACGCTGTTGCCCTTGGTGTAGTTGCCGGTCAGCTTGTCGTACATCAGGTTGGCGTACACATCGGTGCGCTTGGACAGGAAGTAGTCGTAGCCCACGGTCGCGGTCAGACGCTTGCCGGGAATGGTGGCGGTGGCGTTGTCGATCTTGGTGCTGGCCACGCTGGCCAGCAGCTTGCCGGCGCCGATCGGGGCGGAGGCACCGACCTGGGTGGTCTTGAATTCCAGGGTGCTGACGTCGGCCTTGGTCTGGCTGTAGGTCAGGAAGCCCTTGACGACACCGGCGTCGTAGGTACCGCCGAGCAGCCAGTCCTTCTTGGTGTCCAGCGCGGTGCCGGTGGTGATCAGGCTGCCGTTGGTGGCGTTGTAGTTGTTGACCTGGTCGTACTCGTAGTAGCCGGTCAGCGCGAACGGGCCGTTGAAGTACAGAGCGTTGATGCCGACGTTCTTGCGGTTGTCGTTGTTGGTGCTGCTGTTCTGCTCGCCGAACTGGTAGTGCAGGTTGACGGTCAGGCCGCCGAGATCGGGCGTCGTGTAGATGATTTCGTTGGACCAGCCGGTGTCCGCCGGGGTGGACGCGGGCCAGTTGGTGCCGTTGAACAGGCCCACGTTCTTGTGCAGCACCAGCGGCGAGAAGTTGAACGAGTCGCCGAAGGGGTTGAACAGGATGGTCGGCAGGAAGTTGGGCGCCAGGCCGCGGCCCAGGGTCACCGCGCCGAAGCTGCCGGACAGGCCGACGTTGGCGTCACGGGTGAAGAAGTTGTCGCCGGTGAAGCGGCCGGGAGTGCCGGTGTCCACGCGCTGGAAGGAGGTCAGCTTGAAGTTGGCCTTGAGGCCGCCGCCCAGGTCCTCGGTGCCGGTCATGCCGAACCAGGAGGTGGTCATGCCGCCGCTGTCCAGCACATTGGTGCGGCCGGAATCGCCGGGACGCTTCTGCGAGGCGACATACAGGTCGACCAGGCCGGTCAGGGTGACGTTGCTCTGGGCATGGGCGCCGGACACGCAGGCCAGGCCGACGCAGGCGGCGATAAGCGACTTCTTCATGAATGGACTCTCTTCTCCAGGGGGGTTAAGGCGGGATGTGTGAACTTTCGTAAGCATACGCAAAGCCCATGCCAGCCCCAAGTCCATTAAATCTGTGTGACAGCGGCCGGAATTGCACCAAGGCCTTCGTACACATTTTTTGTATGCACTTTGATTGTTCACCCGCCCTCGCGTGGTGCATTCGTTTGGCGATCCGGCTTTCGCAATCCCTGACATACCCGTCCCTGGCGCCGGCTTAGCGTGGAAGACCGACCGCTAGCCGACCGCCATGTTTCCGAAATCCCTGTCCAACTCGCCTTCCGTATCTCCCGTCCCGCCACCCCTACCTTCGGCGCCGACCCGTAACAGCGCTTCCAGAGTCCACTCACCGCTGTCGGAGCTGGCCGTGCTGCAGCGTCCGCCCGCCGAGACGGAAGCGGAACAGGAATACCGCGAATGCCTGGAACAGTGGCATCCGCGCATTGCCGGCGCCGAAGTGCACGGCTTCGCCATGGCGGATCCGGACCAGCTGTTCCTCGAATTCCTGAGCCGCCTGGCGCTGATGGACCGGGTCTTGCTGGGCCGCCAGGACCCCCGCGCGCTCGCCCGGGACCGCAAGATCCGCGAACTCGTCGCCGCCGCCTGTACCGACGCCTGCCTGCGCCAGCGGGTGGTCGACGAGATCCGGGACCAGCCGCCCGGCTGCCTGGATGTGTATCACGCACGCCTGGACGACCTCGACCGCCTGCGGCGCCTGGGGCGGGTCGAGTCGGTCGCCAGCGCCGCGAAGACGGCGCTTCGCGAAGCCATGCTCAAGGCGGCCCACCACAAGGCCGCGACCTGGCGCCCGCCGGGCACGGCCATGGCCGGCATCGAAACCATGACGACCTACGCCTTGCTGGCGCATGCGGTGCACCATTGCCTGCACCTGCGCTATGGCTGGAGCCCGCCGTCGTCGGGTCGGCCTGCGCATGAACTCTTCAGCCCCATCTCCTATGCCGAGGCCCTGGTGCTGGCCCGACGCGAGCTGAAGGAGGAGGAAACCGCGGCCTATGCACGCGCGGCGGACGAGGCCGCCGCATGGCCCGAGTGGCTCGCGTTCGCCGATAAGGTCCCCAGGATCGCCGCCCAGATCGGCCGGATCGAGGCCTCCGCCCGGGTGCTGCGGGACAAGGCGGCCCGCGCCAGGTCCGGCAGCACCGAGGAAGCCGAGTACGCGGTCGTGCTCGACAAGGATGTGCGCATCGCCGAACTCAAGAAGGCAGTGATCGTGCAGGCACTGCGGAACGCCCGCCAGGCCGCCGCGAGACGGGCCAAACCAGCGGGCGGTGGCCGGCGTTCATGGCCGACCCTGCCGTCGGCCTGAACCGTCCTCAGGGCCCGGCGGCGATCTGCGCCGGGGCCCGACCGAACATGAAACGCTGCATCACCGCGTCGGCGAGGGGCGAAGCGACCGGGGGAGTGATCGGGGGCAGCGTGGGGTCGGTCACCACCAGCCGGTTATCCAGATTCGAGGCCGCTCGCCCGAGAAAATCCGCGAACCCCTGCACCGTGTGCGCGCCGATCCGCCCGTGGCCCATCAGCTGCCGGAAGGTGAAACCGCAGGGCACGCTGGGATCCTGGTTCACATACTGGTTGAGCAGCCCCTGCATGGCGCCGTTGGAGGTGTAGAGCCAGTTGCCCTTCAGTTCGTCGCCCGCGGCGGCGTACAGCCGGGTCGCCATGCGCTGCGCCGGATCGTTCCTGAGCGGCGTGACGCTCATCGACAGGATGCAGGCCTGGCACATGTCCTTGGTGCCGCTGGGGTGGCTGGAGAGTGCATACCCCTGCCTTTGCGCGTGCGCCAGCGCCACCTGTTCGATATGAACGCCTTGGGTATTGCGCAGGATCTCCAGACGCCCGTGGCCGCGCTGGAGATAGCTGGCGACACGCATCATGCGGCGCAGCAGGTCCGCATTGCGCTGATCGAAGTTGCGGTAGTTGGCGGGATTCATCAGGACGTCCAGATGGCTGGTGCCCCGGTCCACGGCCGCCTGCATCCTGTCCTGCAGCGGCTGCATGGTTTCGAAGCGCGCCCTGCAGTCCTGCTTGAGCTTTTCGATCACCTGGTTCAGCGGCAGGCGGGCCACGCCCTGCGCGTCGAAAGCGAAGCCGAGGTAGCGTTGCAGAGCTTCGTTGCTCGCGGCGGTGTTGGCGCCGCCCACCAGCACGACCTCGCCGGAGTCGTCGACGGCCGGCTGGAACTGGATTTCCGGCCCCGCTTCCTCGGCGAACGCCAGAAGCAGCTGGGCGAGCCGGCTGCTCAGGCGGTTTTCCGAGGTATCGGCCGGCCCGTAGGCCGTGGCGCTGCCGCGCTGGGCCGCCGGCGTGAAGTTGTTTTCGCTCTTGAGGACCCAGCCCCTGTAGGGCGAATTCGGCCGCGTGAAGAGCTGCTGCGCGAACGCGTGCTGACGGTCCTGCACCGTATTCAGGAATGCCCGGTAATAACGCGTCGCCACCAGCTTGGCCATGTGGTTGCGCACAAAGGAGCCCCAGCCTTCGTCCCGCACATTGACGGTGGCATCGGCAACGGTGTCCGCGCGAGCCTGGAGCCAGATCGCTGCCAGCAAAGTCGCATCGAAGATCACGCCGCCGGCCGCATCGCGCGGCAGGAGGCCTTCGTGATCGAGTTCCGTCATCTGACGGTTGACCTGCAGGAAGACGCGCCGTGCTGACGGGTTGGTGGCGATGCTGCGGATGTCGCCCTCCACTTCGGGAAAGCAGAGCTTGTTGAGTGCATGCTTGATGCTTCGTGTGCCTTGGGGAATGGCTGGCAGCCGTGATGCCAGCTCATCGGGCAAACCAGGGGCATCGAACTCGCCGCCGGTCAGACCGTTGTCGTTGCGCCAGGTCCTGAAAACGCCGCGAAAGCGCGCCAGCTCGGCCTTGGAGTGCGTGTGGGACTGGTGGGCCGGAGGCAGCTGAAAAGCCCCTGCGGCAGAAGCCGCCGCCGCCGCTCCACCCTGGCTGCCCGCGGCGGGCACGATCCCGGCCAGAACACCCGTCGGTGCCGGGGCCTGTACGGACGTCGGTGTCGTGCCGACGGCGGGCTGCTGCGTATAACCGTACGGCGCATAGGCCGGGACGGACGGAAAGGCGGGAATGGGCGCGAGGTCTTGGAGCACGGCGATGGGGAGGGTTACGGATACCAAACAGAGATATGCGCATTCCATCTATTCATGCCAGAGCTGCTCCCAGGCAAATCCGAGATTCCGTCACGTCATGCGAAGCGGCTCCCACAGTCGCCGCCCAAGCCCTATTCGCAGCGATCCCGGCCCGGCACCGGCCGCGACAGCGCCACCGTCTGCACGCCCATGCCCACCATGGCCAGCTCTTCGGCCGCCGCCTGGCTGATGTCGATCACCCGTTTGCGCGAGGACGGACCCCGGTCGTTGACGCGGACCAGCACCGTGCGGTCGTTGGCGAGGTTGCGGATGCAGACCAGGCTGCCGAAAGGCAGCTGCCGATGCGCCGCGGTGAAATCGTTCTGGTCGAAGCGTTCGCCGCTGGCGGTGCGCCGGCCGTGGAAGCGGCTGCCGTACCAGGAGGCGCCGCCGCGTTCGAACTCCACGCCGGGCACCGCGCCGTCTTCCTCGGGATCGGTGGAGCCGTCGGAGACCACCGGCACCACCGTGGATTCGGCATCGGACTTGGCCACCGGCGGCAGGCGGTCCAGCGGCCGCAGGGGCGCCAGCACCGGTGCGGCCAGCGCGGGAGGGGCCACCGCGGCGGGCTTCTGCGCGGGCTCGCCCGCACAGCCGGCGAGCAGGACGGCCAGGAGCCCGGCCGCCAACGCAGCGCCGGCCGCCGCCTTCCTCATGCGCCCAGGCCCACCCGGTCCAGCAGCGCGAGCGAGGCGGCCGACTGGTTCATCGTGTAGAGGTGCAGCCCCGGGGCGCCGCCATCGAGCAGCCGACGGCAGAGCCCGGCCACCACGTCCAGGCCGAAGGCGCGGATGCCTTCGCTGTCGTCGCCGAAAGCCTGCAGGCGCAGGCGGATCCAGCGCGGGATCTCGGCGCCGCTGGCGTCGGAGAAACGCAGCAGCTGGGTCGAATTGGTGATCGGCATGATGCCGGGCACCACCGGGATGTCCACGCCGCGCGCCCGTGCATCGTCGACGAAGCGGAAATACGCATCGGCGTTGTAGAAGTACTGGGTGATGGCCGTGTCCGCACCGGCTTTCGCCTTGGCCACGAAGGCCTGCAGATCGGCCTCGGGCGAACGCGCCTGGGGATGGGTCTCGGGATAGGCCGCCACCTCGATGTGGAAGGCATCGCCCGTCTCGGCGCGGATGAACTCCACCAGGTCGCTGGCATAGGAGAACTCGCCGCCGGCGCCATAGCCGCTGGGCAGGTCGCCGCGCAGCGCCACCAGGCGCTTGACGCCCATGGCGCGCAGCTCCTGCAGCTGGCCGCGTATCGATTCGCGCGTCGCGCCTATGCAGGAGAAATGCGAGGCGGCATCCATGCCCTCGGCCAGGATCTCCCGCACCGTGCCGAAGGTGCCTTCCTGGGTGGAGCCGCCGGCGCCGTAGGTCACCGAGCAGAACTCGGGCCGGCGTGCATACAGCGCCTGGCGCACCGCACGCAGCTTGGCCACGCCCTCGGGCGTCTTGGGCGGAAAGAATTCGAAGCTGACCGGCACGGCGGCCGATCGAGCGGGGGAAACGTCAACACTCATGGCGACCTTTCAGCAAATACAAAGAACTCGCGGTTGCCGTCGCCGCCCTCGATGGCGCTGGGCAACCACTGGCGCACCCGCAGCCCGGCAGCGGCGCAGGCGACGCGGATGCGTTGCTCGACCAGCGTGTAGAGCGAGGCATCGCGCACGATGCCGCCCTTGCCGATCTGGCCCGGCTGCAGCTCGAACTGGGGCTTGACCAGCATCAACAGCCATCCGCCCTCGGCCAGCAGCGGCACCAGCGCCGGCAGCACCAGGGTCAGCGAGATGAAGGACAGGTCGCCCACCATCAGGCCGAAGCCGCCGTCGGGCACTGCATCGCCCAGATCGGCCGCCTGCAGCGCACGGGCGTTGAGCCCTTCGAAGGCGCGCACCCGGCTGTCGGCCGCCAAAGCGGCGTTGAGCTGGCCATGGCCCACGTCCACACCCACCACCCGGGCCGCGCCGTGGCGCAGCAGGCAGTCGGTGAAGCCGCCGGTCGACTGGCCCACGTCCAGGCAGACGAGTCCTTCTGCGCTCACGGCGGCGTCACGCAAGGCGGCCTCCAGCTTGAGACCGCCGCGCGACACATAACGCGCCTCGGCCGCATCGGCCAACTCCAGCTCGGCGCCCTCGGCGATCTCGTCGCCGTTCTTGGCGACCGCCTTCCACGGCCCGGCGCCCAGGCGCCAGCGCAGGCCGGCGGCGATCAGCCGCTGGGCCTGCGAACGGGAGGCGGCGATGCCGCGCTCGACGAGGATCTGGTCAGCCCGCATCGGCCAGGCGACGCTTGCGCGCGATCAGTAGCGGTACGTGTCCGGCTTGTAGGGGCCGTTCTTGTCCACGCCGATATACGCGGCTTGGGCATCGGTCAGCACCGACAGCTGGGCGTTGAGCTTGGACAGCTGCAGGCGCGCCACTTTCTCGTCTAGGTGCTTGGGCAGCACATAGACCTTGCCGGCTTCGTACTCGCCGGACTTGGCGAAGAGTTCGATCTGCGCCAGGGTCTGGTTGGCGAAGGAGGAGCTCATCACGTAGCTGGGGTGGCCGGTGCCGCAGCCCAGGTTCACCAGGCGGCCCTTGGCCAGCAGGATGATGCGCTTGCCGTCCGGGAAGATGATGTGGTCGACCTGGGGCTTGATCTCTTCCCACTGGTACTTTTCGAGCGAGGCGACCTCGATCTCGTTGTCGAAGTGGCCGATGTTGCAGACGATGGCCTGATCCTTCATGGCCAGCATGTGCTCGTGGCGGATCACGTCCTTGTTGCCGGTGGTGGTCACGAAGATGTCGGCCTTGTCGGCGGCGTACTCCATGGTCACCACACGGTAGCCTTCCATGGCGGCCTGCAGGGCGTTGATCGGGTCGATTTCCGTGACCCAGACCTGGGCCGACAGGGCACGAAGGGCCTGGGCCGAGCCCTTGCCCACGTCGCCGTAGCCGGCGACCAGCGCGACCTTGCCGGCGATCATCACGTCGGTGGCGCGCTTGATGCCGTCCACCAGGGATTCGCGGCAGCCGTAGAGGTTGTCGAACTTGCTCTTGGTGACCGAGTCGTTGACGTTGATGGCGCGGAACAGCAGCGTGCCCTTGGCCGACATCTCGTTCAGGCGGTGCACGCCGGTGGTGGTTTCCTCGGTCACGCCCAGGATCTCGGCGGCCTTGCGGGTGTACCAGGTGCCGTCTTCGGCGACCTTGGCCTTGATGGCGGCGTAGAGGATGCGTTCCTCGTCGCTGGTGGGGTTGTCCAGCACCGACAGGTCCTTCTCGGCCTTCTGGCCCAGATGCATCAGCAGCGTGGCATCGCCGCCGTCGTCCAGGATCATGTTCGGGCCTTCGCCGGCCGAGCCCTTGGGGCCGAAGTCGAAGATGCGGTGGGTGTAGTCCCAGTAGTCTTCCAGCGATTCGCCCTTGATGGCGAACACCGGGGTGCCGCTGTCGGCGATGGCCGCGGCGGCATGGTCCTGGGTGGAGAAGATGTTGCACGAAGCCCAGCGCACGGTGGCGCCCAGGGCCTGCAGGGTCTCGATCAGCACGGCCGTCTGGATGGTCATGTGCAGCGAGCCGGTGATGCGGGCGCCCTTCAGGGGCTGGCTCTTGGCGAACTCTTCGCGGATCGCCATCAGGCCGGGCATTTCGGTCTCGGCGATGCGGATTTCGCGGTGGCCCCAGGCGGCCAGGGAGATGTCGGCGATGGCGGTGTCGACCGGGGAGGTTTTCGGCAGAGAAGCGTTCATGGATGACTCCGATGTGCAGGTGGATCAGCCACCGGACGGCGTCGTGAACAAGTCTCTTGAGAACTCGCTCGCCGACGGAACCGGTGGGCGAGCGTCGTTGCGGGGGATGAATTCCGAGCCTCACGCCTGATGGCGCTGCAACGCTCCTCGGAAAAGACCGCGATTATAGAGATACCGGCTTCGGTGCCTGCGGCGAGCATTCGTGTTCCACCCTGCAGGCGCAGGGGTGGGCGCAGACCATGGCGGTCCATTCCACTTTGTGCATCGCCATGACCTTTCCCTGGAATTCCTGGCCGCAAGCGCAGTTTCAGCCGCGCGCCTATCTGCCACCCAAAGCTGGGTCGGTGCCGCCCTTCCATCAGCCGCCCCTGCCGGGCCCCATGGGCTACCCGCCGGGCCCGCAGGTTCTTCAGAACCTGGCGAACGTTCCGATGGGGCCGGCCCTGCCCACCGCCTACGGTGCTCCCCCGGTACCGGGCTGCTTCCGGCCGCCGCAGCAGCAGGCACAGCCCTTCGTGCAGGGCTTCGCCGTGCCCTGGTGGGCCGGCGCTGTCCAAGGCCAGCCCGGGCAGATTCCGGCACAAATTCCGGCACAGGCACCGGTCAGCTTCGCCCCTCCGAGCCACGAGCAGGCCAGGCAGCAATTCGAAGCAGCGATTCAAGCGGCGCAGGAGCGTTATGCGGGCGCCGTGAACTTCGAGGAGGTCTTGCACGAGGACGGCAGGCGCATCGGCTACTGCGTGAGCGCGGAATCCGACGAAGCCTCGCTGAAGGACGGCAAACGACCGATCGTGCTGGTCGCGGGAACCGGTCAGATCGATCCGCAGCGCTCCCATGTGCTGTTCAACACCCGGGTGCTCTCGGTGTGCGCCAGGGGCCCCGACGCGGCGGAAGATTTCGTGCGCCAGGCGCGCGAGCTGCCGGCGCACGAATCGCTGAGGCCGGGCCCGCTGGACTACGGCCCCAACCTGCAGCTGTGCTCCAGCGCCATCACGCCCGATCAGGCCGCCTGCGTGCTCGACGCGGACGGGCCCAAGGAGCGCCAGCCGGTGCGCATCTTCCTGCCGGTGCCCGACCTGGCCGTGCATATCTCCGCCCTGCAACGCCGGCTGAAACCCGCGGCGGGCGCCATCGCCTATCTCCGATTCCCCTCCACCAGGTAATAGCAATGTTCAGTCCTTCCATCCCCTTCCCGTCTGCCTACCCCGTCGCCCAGGCGCCTTACGCGCCTGCCGGCATGGCGCCGTTTCCGCCGCAAGCCCAGATGCCGCCGCCCCAGCTGATCGGCTATCCGTTCGCGCCGAATCCTTTGTACGGTCTCGGCCCCTTGCCCATGCAAGGCCCCTTGCCTGGCGTCGGTCTTCCACCCGCGCAAGGGCAGATGTTCGGCCAGCCTCTGGCGCCTGCCAATGTCCATCCGAAACTCCTGCCGCCGGCGGCACAACACGCGCGCCACGAATTGTTCAGGGCCAAAGAGGAATTCCGCAACGGCATCGACAACGCCGTGGAGCTGTACGGCGACCGGGTGCAATTCGAGGAGGTCACGAACCAGCAAGGCAGAATCCTCGGCTACCTGATGGCCCCCATCAGCAACCATGTCCCGCGCGCCTGGGCGGAGCGGCCCACCCTGCTGGTGGCCGCCAGCCGGGGCATGGCGGCACGGCCCGCCATCTGGACGGACGTGCCGGTGAACTTCCACAACGTCCCGGCCACACCCAACGGCCTGCTCGATCTCACGCTCCTGTTGCGCCGCGGCAAGCTGGCCAGGCCGGTGCCGCGCACGGCCCCGGGCCAGGCCGAATGCCTGCCCGACATGCGCATCAGCTCCCAGGCGCTCGGGCCGGAGGACGCGGCCCGGATGCTGGCCAGGCGCGCAAAACTGCTGAGCCCCGGACGGAAGGTGGAAATCTTCGTGGCGGCGCCAGGCTCGAACGCCTCGCTGTCGGATCTGCAGGAGGAACTGGCCTGGCGCAAATACGGCGACGTCGTCTGCGCCGGCTGACAGTCCGCTTCGCCGCAAACGACAGGGGTTCGCACCCCTGTCGGCCAAGGCTTCCCGAAGGGCGGCTGAAGAATTCGGCATCCCGCGCAGGGCTTCGTGTTGGCGTAAACACGAAGCCGGTGCGAAACAGACGATCTGCGGCTTCCACCGTTTCGTCTCTCCGCCATGTCTTCGCACTTTCCCAAACACCTGATTTCCCGCCTGCGCCATCACATCCAGGCGCTGGTGCATCCGCATCGGCATTCCGGGCCGCAGCGGCCCGATCCCGGCGGTGCTTCGCCCTTGCTGCATGGGCACCAGGCCTTGCATGAACTCGGTGGCGAGTCCTGGCGCAACCAGTTCAGCGCATCGCCCACGGCCGGCCACCACCGTGCCGGCTCGTTCCCCAGCCCGCGGCAACGCGCGGCCATGGCCAAAGACAACCGCGCCTTCGATGCCCGCATCCTCGCGGCCGAACACAAGTTCGGCCACGCGGTGAGCTTCGAGCCCGTGGCTCTCGGGGACGGCACGATCGTCGGCTTCACGGTGACCTCCAAGCTGGACGAAGACCGCCAGCGCGCAGGCGTGCGCCCGGTCCTGTTCGCCAGCGCCAACGGCAGCGCCAGCCCCGAAAAGCCGGTGGTGACCACCCGGACGCCCATGCGCTGGCTGCCGGCGGCAGGGCCCTCCGGCATCGTCGGATGCGCCAAGGCCGTGCGCGCGGGCCGGATCGGACTGCCGCCGGCCGGTGGCGAACAACTCGTCGAGAACCTGAGACTCGGCTCGCACGGCCTGTCGATCGAGGCCTGCGCCCGGCTCGCCATGAAAGGCGCCGAGAAAGGCGGACAACCGATGGCCTTCTTCATTTCGGCACCGCATGCCAGCGTGCACCTGTCCACCCTCGAACGCGAGCAGCCCGGCAGGTACGCCGGCGTCGTGCTGGCCCGGACGGCCTGAGACCGCTGCGCGATATACGGGCTTCGCGATAACGCCAGCGCTTGCGCACCCGTCGCGCAGCCGCATGCCGGAAGGGGGAAGCTGGTGATTTCACGATGACTTCACCATGGGTTTCAGCGATCTTTTGCATGCGATGCTCGGACGCCCCGGCCGATCGTTGGCGCTGCCGGCCGCCACGCTGGCGAGCCTGCCGGCCGCGCCTGGCGAGCCGACCTCGTCGGCCAGCCTGAACAGCCTGCCCCGCCGGGCCGACGCCGCCACCCAGACGGATCCCGTCCCACGCAGCAGCACCGGCAGCCAGACCGAGGAATGCCAGGCGGTGCCGACCCCGGCCGAGGCGCAGGCGCATTTCCTGGCGCAGGTCGAGTCGGCGTCGGAGAAATTCGGCACACGCGTCTGTCTCACCGTGGTGCGCGACGCCGACGGCCTGCTCGGCTGCCTGCTTTCCTCGCCCGCCCATCGCACGCAGATGCGGCAGCAGAAAAGAAAACCGGTGCTGCTGATCGCCGGTGGCGAACGCAGCAGCCCCGACCGGCCGAAGTTCGAAAGCCCGCTGCCCTGCCTGCTGGTGCCGGCTGCGGTGTGCGCCGAAGCCGAGTACGACGCCATCGACCTGGCACGCCATATCCGCCGCGAGGAGTTCGACTTCACGCTCTGCACCCGCCACCCGCTGCTGGCCGACCTGCCCAACCGCCTGATCGGCACCAGGGGCCCCAGCGTGGCCTATGCCGCGCGTTTCGTGCATCACGCCGGCACGAGCCTGCATCACCGCCGCGCGGTCGAGGTGTTCGTGGCCGCGCCGGGCGAGGTCGCGCTGTACGCCGTGCTGCGCATGCTGAGCTCGCCGAAAACCGGAAGGCTCGACGGCCGCTATGGCAGCCTGGCCTATGTGGTGGTCGAAACTGCGGATGAGGCCTCCCGATTTCGCAGCCGCGGCTTTTGAAAATGCGGGCTTCGCGAGCATCGGAGTTTTCAGCTTTCCTCCACAGCCATGGGACTCCTGCATTTTCTCGGCCTGCGCCCGCACGGCCCACGCGCTCATCAGCCAGCCCCGACCGCGGCGCCTGCGCGGCCAGCCCCGCCCCAGCATGCGCATGGTGTCGATCTGCCCCGCGCGGCGCGGCACCGCAAAACCGACTTCCGCGCACCCGGCGCCGTCGGCGTCGAGGCGGAGAGAGCCCGCTTCAATGAAGAAATCGATCAGGCCCGGTCGCTCTACCGCAAGCAGGTCCGCATCAAGAAGATCCACGGCCGGGGAGGCGTCATCGGCTGCGTGGTGTGCAGCACCGGCAAACGGCCTTTCAAGCTGCGCGACGACGGCTCCCTGCTGCTGGTTCCGGCCGCCGGCCGCACAAGAGCCCTGGCCGCTCCGGTCAATGCGCTCGATGTGGCGCAGGAACTGCGCCTCGGCGGCCCGGCGCCCGGAAAGATGGAGCTGATCCATACCGGCGGCCCCTTGCTGCCGGATCCCTGGCTCGATGCCGGGGCCATATCGCCGCTGCAGGCCGCCGCCTTCGCGGCGCAGACCGGCCACAGCCCCGCGCACAAAAACTGGGTGGATGTCTTCCTGCCCGCGCCGGGCCGCCCCATGCGGCTGTCGACCATGGAAAACGAACTGGTCCTCGCCTCCCACGACGGCCTGACCCGCTACGACCGCTACGATGAAGTGGTCCTGGTTCAGCCCGACGGCCAGGCCTTGCTGACGAGATGACGCCACCGCCGACATCGCTTCGGCAAACCCTGTGCGCCGCGCGGGCCGGCCGCCACGATGGGCCTTTCAGCTCGCCTTCATCGCCATGGGACCCTTTCAGTTTTTCAGTCTGAAGCCTGCATATCGCCGCCTGCCCGCTCCACCCCCTGCCCCGCGGCTCGAACCGGCCGTTCCGAGCCAGGCACACCAGCCCTTGCACCGGCAATACAGGCAATTCGTCACACAGCTGAGCCACGCAATCATCGATTTCGCCCAGCCCAGCGCCGGCGACATCGAGGCCGCAGCCTTCGTAGAAGAAGCCCAGCGGGTCAAGGTGGTCTATCGCAAGCAGGTGCGCATCCACAAGCTGCTGCACGACGGCCGGATCTTCGGCTACCTCATGCACGCCCGCCGCCCACCTTATGTCTGCGACAAAAACGCGCCGCCGATCCTGGTCGTGCCCACCCAGCCGCCCGGGGCGGTCTTACCGGCTTCGGGCGCGGCGGTGATGGACGTGGCCCGCCGCGCGCGCTGCGGCGCCATCGCGCCGGCGGAGTTGCCGGAACTCGACACCGACAACCCCTTCGAGCCCAGCCGCATGCTCGAAGCCCACGCATTGCGGCCTCTGCAGGTGGCGCGTTTCCTGGCGAAAAGCGGCCACAGCCGCGACCATGTGCACCAGCTGCGTTTCTTCCTGCCTTTGCCGGGTTACTACCAGCCGCTCCCGCTGTCGACGCTGGAGTTCGATCTGCACACCGACGCATGGAGCGCCATCCTGCTGGCGCGCCCCGATGGCACCATCGAACGGCTCATGTGACGCCAGGGCCCGGCGATGCGACAATCGCCGGTTGCGTTTGCCCCGCCCCCACTGCGCGCCGGGCGCCTTGCCGAAAGACCCGCTTGTCCTCGAATTTCCTGGCGGAAACCAGCCGCCGCCGCACCTTCGCCATCATTTCCCACCCTGACGCGGGCAAGACCACGCTGACGGAAAAGCTGCTGCTGTTCTCCGGCGCGATCCAGATCGCCGGCTCGGTCAAGGCGCGCAAGGCCAGCCGCCACGCCACCTCCGACTGGATGGAGATCGAGAAGCAGCGCGGCATCTCGGTGGCCTCCTCGGTGATGCAGATGTCCTACCGCGACCATGTGGTGAACCTGCTCGACACCCCCGGCCACAAGGACTTCTCGGAAGACACCTACCGGGTGCTCACCGCCGTCGACTCGGCCCTGATGGTGATCGACGCGGCCAACGGCGTGGAAGCCCAGACGCGGCGGCTGATCGAGGTCTGCCGCCAGCGCGACACGCCCATCATCACCTTCGTCAACAAGATGGACCGCGAGGTGCGCGAGCCGCTCGACATCCTCGACGAGATCGAACGCGAACTCGGCATGCCCTGCGTGCCCATGACCTGGCCGGTGGGCCAGGGCAAGGCCTTCGGCGGCATCGTCAACCTGCGCACCCAGGCCATGACCGTCTTCGAGTCCGGCTCGGAACGCCGCCCGCAGGATTTCGAGGCCGTGCCCCTGACCGCGCCCGAGGCCCTGCGCGAGCGCTTCGGCGCCGAATGGGACACCGCCATGGAAAGCATGGAGCTGGCCACCGGCGCATCCCCCGCTTGGGACCGCGAGGCCTTCCTGGCCGGCCGGCAGACCCCCGTCTTCTTCGGCTCCGGCGTGAACAACTTCGGCGTGATGGAAGTGCTCGACGCCCTGGTCGACCTGGCCCCCTCGCCGCAGCCACGCAGCAGCACCGTGCTGGTCAACCGCCAGCCGGTCACCCGCGAGGTGCGGCCGGAAGACGAGGACTTCTCCGGCGTGGTCTTCAAGGTCCAGGCCAATATGGACGCCAACCACCGCGACCGCATCGCCTTCGTGCGCATGGCCTCGGGCAAATACACGCCCGGCATGAAACTCAAGGTGCAGCGCACCGCCAAGGAGCTGCGGCCCACCTCGGTCGTCACCTTCATGAGCCAGCGCCGCGAGGCGGTCGATGAGGCCTTCGCCGGCGACATCATCGGCTTCACCACCCACGGCGGCGTGCAGCTGGGCGACACCATCACCGGCGGCGCGGCCCTGCAGTTCACCGGCCTGCCCTTCTTCGCGCCCGAACTCTTCATGACCGTGATCCTGAAGAACCCGCTGCGCACCAAGCAGCTGCAGCAGGGCCTGGCCCAGCTGGGCGAGGAAGGCGCGATCCAGGTCTTCAAGCCCGATGCCGGCGGCGCCATGCTGCTGGGCGCCGTGGGCCAGCTGCAGTTCGAAGTGGTGCAGCACCGCCTGAAGACCGAATACGACGCCGACGTGCGCCTGGAAGGCTGCCAGTACACCGGCGCCCGCTGGATCACCGCCGAGAACCCGGCCGACCTGCGCGCCTTCACCGACGCCTATCCGCTGCGCCTGGCGCACGACGCGGCCGACACCCTGGCCTACCTCTGCACCAGCCCCTACGACGTGCGGCTGGCGCAGGAGCGTTTCCCCAAGATCCATTTCCACCCCCTGCGCGAGCACGCCGGCCTGGCCCTGCAGAACGCAGGCTGAGCGCGCGATGCACAGCGACCGCCTGCGCCCGCTGGCCGCCTGGCCGCTCGAAGCGCGGCGCGGCCTGGTCGGGGTGATGACCGACATCGACGACACCCTCACCACCGAGGGCGCCATCACCCCCGACGCGCTGGCCGCCCTGGCAGCCCTGCGCGAGGCCGGCCTGCACCGCATCGCCATCACCGGCCGGCCGGTCGGCTGGAGCCTGGCCTTCGCCGCCAGCTGGCCGCTGGACGCGCTGGTGGCCGAGAACGGCGCCGTCGCCCTGGTGCCGGTGGCGCGCGCCGACGGCGTCTCGGTCGAACGCCTCTACCGCGACGATGCCGCCACCCGGGCGGCGAACTTCGCGCGGCTGCAGCAGGTGCTGGCGCGCATCGAGCGAGAGATCCCCGGTGCCCTCCGCGCCACCGACTCGCCCGGCCGCGAGACCGACATCGCCATCGACCACAGCGAATTCGCCCACCTCGACGAGGACAGGATCGCCGCCGTCGTCACCCTGATGCGCGCGGAGGGCCTGCACGCCACCGTCAGCAGCATCCACATCAACGGCTGGCTGGGCGGGCACGACAAGCTGGTCGGCGCGCACTGGGTGGTGCGGGAACTGCTCGGCCGCGCGCTGGATGCCGAGATCGGCCGCTGGGCCTATGTCGGCGACTCCACCAACGACCAGCTGATGTTCGGCGCCTTCGCCCACAGCGTGGGCGTGGCCAATGTGGCGCGTTTCCTGCCCCGGCTGACGCAATGGCCGGCCTACCTGGCCGAAGGCAGCCGCGGCGCCGGATTCGCCCAGACCGTCGCTGCCATCCTGGCCGCGCGGGCCGGCTGAACACGCACTCCGAGCACTGCGAACACGAAGCAGACATCGCAATCGCTGCCGGATCTTCGTGTTCGTGCCTTCGGTTGCGCATCCCAGGAGATAGCTTGACGACAAGGCACGGCCCGCAGTGGCGCTGCTTTCGCCGTCAACGCTCTCCCGGGATGCCCATGTTCAGCTCGCACTTCCACCAATTTCTTTCCAACCTCTCCCAATGCCTGGGCCGCAAGGCCCCGCAGCCCCAAGCCGCGCCCGGCCCGCAGCCACCCGGTTTGCCCGCTGCAACCGGCGGCATCGGCAAGACGCTGCAGGAGGCCGTGCCGAAAATCGCGGCGGACGCCGCGTCCTTCAGCCAGCCGGACCCTCAGCAGGCGCCCCTCCCCGCCAGCAGCGCGGCAGACCGACTCCATGACCTCGCCGGAGCCCTGGTGTCGGCGGAACATGCGAGCACAGCCTGCTTGCAGCAACTGTTCGCCAAATCCGATCTCTCCACCCTCCTGGGAATCCTGCCGCCAGCGGCATTGCTGGACGTGCTGACTTTCGCATTCGATCCGGCGTTCGAATGTCCGGAAGGCCGGGCCTTCGATTCGCTCAAGAATTGGATGCTCGAAACCTCGGGCCATGACGGCAGGCTGGTCGGGCAAGTCCTCAAGCAGGCCGTATGGCGGAAGGCATTGCAGCATCTGCCGGTTTCGGATGCCGCGATGGCGCAGCGGGTGGACGCCATTCAAAGCCAACTCGATGCCAGCGGCGATTACCAGGCCTATCTCGCCGCCAATCTGGAAATCGTCCGGGAACTGAGGGAAAAATCCGGCGCTGCAGGCAGCGCCGCCGAACCGCAGGCGCTGTTCTTGAATAACGACATCGAAAAATGGCGCGCCGCCCTGCTCGACGGTTCCATCGATTCACCCGAGAAACTGACCGCGGTGCTGCTCGATGCGGTGGACAGGAACTATGCCGTCCGCCTGGCCCGGCTGTATCCGGGCGCAGCGATGAAAATCGGCAAATACGGACTGGGCGGCGTGAAGCACGGCTACGTCTCGTCTACGGAACTCTCCGAATTCACGCAGGAAAACCTGCAGGCCACCCTGGCCGCCGCACACACGGCAATGCTGGAGATGCTCAACGATCCGGCATTCGCGCCATCCGCCGGTGGACCGGAAATCGGCGGCATTCTTTCCGACGGTTTGCTGCTGCTCCAGAACATCCTCGAAATCCCGCAACGGCACCAGGCCAATGACTACGTACTGCGGGAAATCGCACAAACCCAGCCCTCGACCCCCGAGCACATCGGCGAAATCCTGGAGCAAAGCATGATGCAAAGGCAGGTCACGCTGAAGAAATTCGGGCATACGAGCGTGGAGGAAAGGACCAGCGTCGATTTCTTCTGGACGGCGTTGAAACTGTTGCGGAAACCCGCTTCGAAAATGGCGCTCGGCAAAGCCATCCAGGACCTGATCATCCAGTTCAAACAGGTGCAGGCGCAGGCCATTGGAAAACGACAGCAGTTGCCGCCGGATGGGATCGAGGCACTGCTGGACAACACGGTCAGCCACGTGCGGCATTACTACGACTTCATGGCCCAGGCAGCGGACCCGTTCGCCACGCCAGCAGGCATGGCGCCCTTCAGCGAGACGGACGCACCTTACAGGCAGGCCGTGGAAGATCTCGAAAACGGAACTCGCATCGCAGATCCCAAGGACCCACGTTTCGTGTCGGCCAGCGATTTCCTGCTCCGCAGCCATGCCCTGTTGGAAGTCAACCGGGCGGAGCGCGCCGCCCGCATCGCCGGCACGCCTTTCGACCGCGCGGCATTCATCGACAGCAGCACCAATGCCGACGTGGCGGCCGCGGCGCCCTACCTCCAGGCAAGCTTCTCCCGTTGGCCGGCCTGAGACGCCGCCTCGCCATTCGGTCGGGATGACCGTCTTTCGGTTGGCGGCTGCAGGCCGAAGGCGCCAAAAAATTAGCGTCGGCGGGATCGAAAGTCTTCCTCAGGAGATCCCATGCTGCCGCCTCCCGACGCCTCGGCCATCGCCACATCCCGGCCTCTCGTTTCCCGCCAGCATCCACCGCCATCCAGGGACGATCAGACATCCACGGCCGCAAAGCCGACGATGCCCTTTGACATCCCGGCTCCGGACTGCACCGACGCTTGTTTCTCCTCGCCCGCCGCCAGCGCCGCGACGCGTTTCGCAGACCTGGTGCAGGCCCTGCTCGAAGCCGCCCCGCACGAGACCTCGGACCTGAGCGGCCTCCACGCGGCGCTGGCCGCCGTGACCGGCGACACCGATCCAGCGTCGCGCCCCGACCGCACCGAGGAGACCCGCTACCACCTGGACAAACGCAATCCCGCCGGCAAGTACTACTGGTGCGATCCGGGCATCGGCCCTTTCCGTGTCGCGCCCTTGCTGGATGTGCTGAAAGCCATCGCCCTGGCACGCCGGCGGGGCCCGCTCAGCAACGAGGACCGCGAGCTGCTGGCCAGGCTCGCCGAGATGCTGCCCGAGGCCTTGCGTGTCGAATGCGGCCGGGACAGCAGGCTGGACGCGATCTTCCACCCGCCCGAACCCGTCGCGGTGCCCGCGGTGCTCGACAGCTCCGCGCGCGAACAGCTGCGGGCCGACCTGGCCAGCGGCAGGCTGGCCAGCCCGCAGGCCCTGGCCGATGCGCTGGTGGGCGCGGCGCACCGCTATGTCATCGCCGAACTGACGAAAGCGCATCCGGACAAAGCCGTCCCGATCGGGAACTTTTCGCTGCGCGACATTAATCGACGCCAGATCGTGCCGGTGGCGCAGACGGACGAATTCTTCACGCAGCAGCAGCCCTTCATCGTCGATTCCCTGCACGCCGCCCTGATGAGGATCGCCGACGAACTCGGCCACGCCGGCCCCCAAGCAACCGAGGCGTCGGCCTCCATCGACAGCACGATCTCGACGGGCCTGATCCTGTTCAACCAACTGATGGAACTGCAGGCGGCACCAGGCTGGCGCATGCATGCCGAGACCTTGCGCAAGCTGGCGACTCGCCAGCCTTCCACGGTCGACGAGATGCGCGACATCCTGAGCCGCAGCATGGCGGCGCGGATGCTGAAAGAGGCCAAGTTCGGTTACGCCCGGGGCACCCAGTGGGAAGAGGAGAAGACCCTGCACTTCTTCTGGGGTGCAGAAAGGCTGCTGCTGCGGCCGGAGTCCAGGATGGTCCTGGGCCGGGTGCTGCAGGACCAGCTGATCGCCGCCAAGGAGCAGCACGCCCGCGCCGTGGCGCGCCGGCAGAAGCTGGACCCCGCGCTCACCCAGGCCCTGGTGGACAGTGCCGCCAGCCATGTCGAGCATTACTTCGGTTTCATGTCCAGCGAGGCCCGGCCCTTCGTGCGGCCGCCGGAGCCGGCCGCCCCGCCTGCCGCGGCCCGGCCCGATCCGCTGCAGCGCTACAGGCGCGCCATCGACGAACTGGACGAAGGCACCGACATCGACGACCCGCAGGACCCGCGCTTCGTCTCGGGCGGAGATTTCCTGGCGCGCAGCAATGCGCTGCTCGCGGTCAGCCGGGCCGAGCAGCAAGCCGACGCGGCCGGCGAGCCCTTCGACCACCAGGCTTTCGCCACCGCCAGCATCGATCCCGACGTCATCGCGTCGGCCGGCTACCTGAAAACGCTGTTCGACCGCTGGGCCGCCTGAGCCCGCCCGCCCGCCTCAGGCCAGCGGCATACGCACGGTGAACACCGTGCCGCCGCCCGCCCGGTCCTCGGCGCCGACCTCGCCGCCCTGCTGCACCACCAGCGCATGCACGATGGACAGGCCCAGCCCCACGCCCTCGCTGTTGCCGTGCAGCGATTTCTGGAAACGCCGGAAGGGGTTGTTCCGCATGTCCTGCGGCAGGCCGGGGCCGTCGTCGGCCACCGACAGCAGGGCATCCTCGCCCTCCACGCCCAGCGCCACCTGCAGCCAGCCGCCTTCCGAAGCATGGCGCAAGGCGTTCTCGACCAGATTGGTCAGCACCTGGCGCATGCGGTCGCGGTCCAGGCGCACCCAGACCGGGCCGATGGCCGGCACCCATTCCAGCATCACGCCGCGCTGGGCGATGCGTGGCTCCATGCCGGTGAGTGTGTCCTCGACGAGGCCGCCCAGGTCCAGGCGCTCGTGCTGCAGCGACAGGCGCCCGGCCTCGGCCACCGACAGGGTGTGCAGGTCGTCCACCAGCCGGCCCAGGTGCTCGACCTCGCCGAGCAGGCGGCGGAACTCGGTCTCGTCGCCCTCGATGACACCGTCGCACACCGCATGCAGGCGCGCCCGCAGCACCGCCAGCGGCGTGCGCAGTTCGTGCGAAACGGCGGCGGCGGTGGCGCGGCGTTCGCGCTCCAGGCCTTCGAGCGCATCGATCATGTGGTTGAAGTCGACCACCATGGCGGTGATCTCGCCGCGCGCCCGGCCGGGCTCGGCGCGCACCGAGAAATCGCCCACCGCCACCCGCTGCGCCGCCTCGGCCATCGAGGCCAGCGGCAGGGTGACGATGCGCGACACCCAGAAACCCACGCCCAGCCCCACCGGCAGGCAGATGAACAGGCCGATCACCAGCGACCATTTCTCGCCGAAGAGCAGGTCGCCCTTCCAGTACTGGCCGTAGATCTCGACGGCGCGCGGGCTGTCTTCCAGGTCCTGGTCGTTGAGCGCGTCGAGCTCCACCCGCACCGGCTGCGGCAGGTTGCGGTAGAAGCTGTGGTACTGCAGTTCGGCGAACACCATCACGCTGGCGCCGAGCAGGCCCATGGTGACCAGCACCGTGCCGGCGATCCAGAGCCCGAAGCGGACCCAGATCCGCTCTACTCCCCGGGCCACAGCCGGTAGCCGATGCCGCGCACCGTCTCGATGAGTTCGCCGTTGCCGGCCAGTTGCAGCTTGCGGCGCAGCTTGGAGAGATGCGAGTCGATCACCCGGTCGAGCGCGTCGCTCTCCGGCAGGCAGGTCTCGATCAGGTGGCTGCGCGAGAAGCAGCGCCGCGGCTGCGCGGCCAGGCAGGCGAGCAGGCGGAATTCGGTCAGCGTCAGCGGCAGGGTCTCGGGCCGGCCGTCGCTGTTGAGGGCGCGGGCGATGTGGGCTTCCTGGTCGATCTCCAGCCGGCCCACCTTGAGCACCGACTGCGGCTTGGCCGGCGCCTTGGCCGCGCTGCGGCGCAGCACCGCCTTGACCCGCGCCACCACCTCGGGCGGGCTGTAGGGCTTGACCACGTAGTCGTCGGCGCCCATGCGCAGGGCCAGCAGCTTGTCGACGTCGTCGGCGAGCGCGGTGACCATGATGACGGGCGTGTCGTCCTCGGCGCGCACGTGCTTCAGCACGTCGATGCCGTCCATGCCGGGCAGGTGGATGTCCAGCAGCATCAGCGCCGGTTTCTCCTGCGCGAAGGCGGCGAGGCCCGCCTGGCCGTCGCCGGCGCAGTGGGTGCGGAAGCCCTCGCGGCGGAGGTAGGCGACCAGGATGTCGGCGATCGCCGGTTCGTCTTCGACGACCAGCACCAGCGGTCCGGTGGGGGTGAGCGTTGCGTTCATGCGGCGGGGTGAGCTTATCAACTGTTACTTGAACAACACCTGACTACGCATTCAAGACCCCAGGCCCGGATGCGGGCATTCGCGTGCAAGACAGCCTGCGGCGTCGAACGCGCCTCCACGGTTTCTCCACATTCCCTGCATTGCGGCGCAAGGCGGCGGCGATTCAATGCAGGCATCGGGCCTCGCGCCCCGCCGGTCGCTCCGGCAAACCCCACCCACGCCCCTTCCGTCGCACCGAATGCTTCCAGCGTCGCGTTTTTGCCCTGCCCTGCCCGCCCGTCGCGGCGGCCTGGCCGTGCTCGCCCTGGCGGCTGGCCTGCTGGCGGGCTGCGCCAGCCCGGCGGTGCCGCGGCTGCCCACCGCCGGCCTGCCGGCCGGCTGGGCGCATGCGCCCGCCACGCCGCCGGGCGCCGCGGCGCCGGCGCTGCAGTCCTGGTGGAAGAACCTGGGCGATGCGCGCCTCGATGCCCTGGTCGATGAGGCCCTGGCGCAGAACCTCGATGTGGCCGTGGCCCGCAGCCGCCTGCGCCAGGCGCGGCGGCTGGCCGAGCGCAGCAACGCGCCCTATCTGCCCAGCGTCTCCGGCAATGTGCGCACCCTGCAGGACGTCTCGGCCACCGACTCCTTCCTGCACGCCAGCCTGGACGTGAGCTGGGAGCTGGGCCTGTTCGGCATGCGCGAAAGCGCCCAGCGCCTGGCCCGGGCCGAACTCGACAGCAGCGAGGCCGCGCTGCAGGCCGCGCGTGTCTCGGTGGTTTCCGAAGTCGTGCACCAGTACCTGACGCTGCGCGCCGCCCAGCGCCAGGCCGAGCTGCTCGACCATCTGCTGCGCCTGGACGGCCGCGCCATCGACCTGTCGGCCGCGCGCCTGCGCAGCCGCGTCGCCGAGAACGGCGAGGACGAGGAAGCCGCCGCCCGCCGCTCGCGCACCGCCGCGATGCTGCCCACCGCCCGCCAGGCCGCGGTGCAGGCCTCCCAGGCCCTGTCCGTGCTGCTCGGCCGCGCCGCGCCCGACGCCGCCTGGAGCGAAGCCGCCGCCCTGCCCACCCTGGGCCCGGTCGCCATCGACCAGTTGCCGGCCGACCTGCTGCGCACCCGCCCCGATGTGCGCCAGGCCGAAGCCGCCGTGCTGCAGGCGGCCGGCGAAGCGGGCGTGGCGCAGGCCGAGCTGTATCCGCGCGTCTCCTTCGGCGCCTCCTTCCTGTACGCCTTCAACATCACCCAGAACCGGCGCACCTCCAGCAACCAGGTGCCGGCCGTCGGCCCCTTCATCGACCTGCCGCTGTTCGACTGGGGCCAGCGCCGCGCCCGCGCCGATGCCAAGGACGAAGCCCTGCAGGCCAGCCTGCTGAGCTACCGCCAGACGGTGCTGCAAGGCGTCTCGGAAGCCGAGGTCGCCCTGTCCGCCCTGGAACAGCAGCGCGAGCGCCTGGCCCGGCTGACCGACGCCTCGGCCGCGCAGAAGCGCCGGGCACGTTCGCAGCGCAGCCTGCTGGCCAGCGGCCTGGCCAGCGAATACGAGCAGCTCGCTTTCGACCGCGCCGCGCTGCAGGCCGAGGCCGAGCGCAGCGGCGCCCAGGCGGCCCAGGCCCTGGCCTTCGTCGACCTGTACAAGGCCCTCGGCGGCGCGCCGTTGCCGGCGGCCGAGCAGGTTTCGCAGGACGGCCCGCGATGATCGCCCTGGCCCGCAAGACACTGCTGCACGAATGGCGCCGCTTCCTGCCGGCCGTCTTCGCGCTGGGTTTCTCCGGCGTGCTGCTGACGGTGCAGGCGGCGCTGGTGCTGGGCATTTTCGAAAGCGCGGCTCTGTACGTCAGCGCATCCTCGGCCGACATCTGGGCCGGCTATCCGGGCACGCAGAGCGTGAGTTTCGGCCGGGCCGTCTCGCCCGACGTGGAGATGCGCCTGCGCAGCGATGCGGACGTGGCCGATGTCGAGCCCTATCTCTGGGTCGAAGGCGACTGGCATGCGGCCGGCAGCCACGGTGGCGGCGTCTCGGTCTATGTGTCGGGCATCCGCACCCAGGCCGAGGGCATGCTGTTCTCGGAACTCCTGCCGCGCGGCCTGCGCCAGCGCCTGGACGAGCCCGGCGCGGTGATCGTGGACCGGGCCGACCTGGACCAGCTCGGCGTGGCCATCGGCGGCAGCGGCAACATCGGCAACCAGCCGGTGACGGTGATTGCCGCGCTGCCCGGCCTGCGGGCGCTGGGCGGCGTGAACGTGCTGGCCTCGATCGACACCGCCCGCCGCATCGCCGGCCACGACGCGCCGGCCGGCGCCACCTACTACGTCGCCCGGGTGCGCCCCGGTGCCGATGCCGACGCGGTGCGCCAGCGCCTGCGCCCCGATGCCGCCTTCGGCCCCTTCGAGGCCTGGACCGCCGAGCAGTTCGCCCGCCGCTCGCAGCATTACTGGCTGTTCGGCACCGGCGCCGGCGTGGCGGTGCTGTTCATGGCGGTCATCGTGTGTGTGGTGGGCGCGGTGGTCACCAGCCAGTCGCTGATGGGCGTGGTGGCGGGCTCCTCGCGCGAATACGCGGTGCTGCATGCGCTGGGCGCCAGCATGGCGGCGCTGGGCCGGGTGGTGGTCGAGCAGGCCTGCTGGGTCGGCGGACTGGGCCTGTTGATGGCCGCGCTGATGAGCGCCGCCCTGCTGGCCCTGGCCGGCACCCAGGACGTGCCGGTGGCCATGAGCCTGAAGGTGTCGCTGCTGTGCGGCGCCATCGTGGCGGTGCTGGCCCTGGTGTCGGGGCTGCTGGCCATGCGCGGCCTGCTGCGCGCCGATCCGGCGGAGCTGCTGCGATGAACCCCAGCCACCGTCCGCCGGCGCCGCAGCGCCGCAACATCGCCCCCACGCTGGAAGCGCTGCGGGTGAACAAATCCTTCGTGACCGGCGTGGTGCGCGCCCAGGTGCTGCACGGCCTGAGCGCCGCGGTCTACCCGGGCGAGCTGACGCTGATCTCCGGCCCCTCGGGCTGCGGCAAGAGCACGCTGCTGTCGCTCCTGTCGGGCCTGCAGGCGCCGGACAACGGCCAGGTGCGGGCGTTGGGCGAAGACCTGGCCGGCATGAACAAGCGGGCGCTGGAGCGCTTTCGCCTGCACCACACCGGCTTCGTCTTCCAGGGCTTCAACCTGTTCCCGGCGCTGACCGCGCGCGAGCAGGTGCAGCTGCCGCTGGGTTACCTGGGCATGGACAACAAACGCTCCGCCGCCCGCGCCATGCAGGTGCTGGAAGAGGTCGGCATGGCGCACCGCGCCGAGCTGCGCCCGGCCCAGCTCTCCGGCGGCGAGAAGCAGCGCGTGGCCATCGCCCGCGCCCTGGCGAAAGAGCCGCAGCTGCTGTTCGCCGACGAACCCACCAGCGCGCTGGATGCCGAGAACGGCCAGCGCGTGATCGACATCCTGCACCGCATCGCGCGCTCGCACGGCACCACCGTGCTGTGCGTCAGCCACGACCCGCGCGCGGTGCGCCACGCCGACCGTGTGCTGAGCATGGAAGACGGCGTGATCTGCAACGACTGGCAGCCGGCCGATGGCCTGGGGCGTGCCGCGCAAACCGCGCCCAACTCGCAAGGAGCCAGGCTCTCGTGAACATTTCCCAGACGCCCGTCCGCGGCGCCCTGACTCTCCTGTTGACCCTGCCGTTGCTGCTGGCCGGCTGCAACGAACGCAATGCGGCGATCGCCTCCGCCCAGGCCCAGGCGCAAGCCCCGGCGGCCGGCGCGCGCAGCGTGGCCATCGCCCGCGGCAAGGTCGAGGTGCAGGGCGGCCTGGTCGAACTCTCCGCGCCGGCCGATGGCCTGGTGGAAGCCGTCAACGTCGCCGAGGGCGACACGGTGAAGAAGGGCCAGGTGCTGTTGCGCCTGGCCGCCGATGCCGCCCGCCAGGACAGCGCCGTGGCCGAGGCCGAACTCAAGGCCGCCCAGGCCCGCCAGCAGGCCCAGGCGGTGAAGCTGCCGGCCGCGCGCCAGTACGCCGCCCGCCTGGCCGAAGCCGCTGCCGCCGGCGGCCTGGACCGCCAGCGCGCCGACGATGCCCAGCAGGCCGCCCGCGAACTCGAGGCCGCCGTCGCCGTGGCCACCGCCGAAACCCAGGTCGCCGCCCGCAAGCTGGCGCAGTCGCAGGCCCTGGTCGCCCGCCTGTCGCTGGGCTCGCCGGTCGATGGCAGCGTGGTGCGTGTGGCCGTGCACACCGGCGCCCATCTGGAGACCCAGTCCGGCCGCACGCTGCTGGTGCTGCTGCCGAACCGGCCGCTGCAGGTGCGCGCCGAACTCAACGAAAGCTTCGCCGCGGCGGTGCGCACCGGCATGTCGGCCGACGTGAGCATCGACAGCACGGCCGGCGCCAGCGCCGCGCCGCGCCGTGCCAAGGTGGTCCGCGTGGCCTCGGTGATGGGCGCCACCCGGCTCGACGACGACGGCAGCGCGCCGCGCGCCGGCCAGCGGGTGGTCGACTGTTTTCTCGTTTTCGATCAGGCGCCCGCCGCGGGCGCGCAGGAAGCCGGCGCATGGCGCGTCGGCCAGAACGTCAGGGTGAATTTCCATGAATGACTTGCTTGCTTCCGCTTCGTCCGCCGCTTCCGTGATGCGCCGTTCCATCCCCATCGCGCCCGCCGCCCGCCAGGCCGCGCCCGCCAACGCGCCCTGGACCATCCAGTGCGACTTCGACGGCACCATCAGCGTGGAGGACGTGACCGACTCCCTGCTCAACCGCTTCGGCAAGCCCGGCTGGCAGGAACTGGAAGACGCCTGGGAGCGCGGCGAGATCGGCTCGCGCGAATGCATGAAGGGCCAGGTCGCCCTGCTCGACATGTCGCTGGCCGAGCTGCAGGCCCACCTGGCCACCATCCAGGTCGATCCGCACTTCGCGGCGTTTGCCCGCGCCGCCCGCGCCATGGGCCTGCCGGTGCAGGTGGTGAGCGACGGCATCGACCACTGCATCTCCACCGTGCTCACCCTGCACGGCCTGGGCGATTTGCCGGTGTACGCCAACCGCCTGGTGCAGACCGGCGCGCGCAGCTGGCAGCTGCAGTCGCCCCATGCCAATGCCGCCTGCGTGCGCGCTAGCGGCAACTGCAAGTGCGAACGCGCCGCCACCGCGCAGGACACCGGCGGCCGCGTGCTCTTCGTGGGCGACAGCACCTCGGACTTCTGCGTCTCGGGCAAGGCCGACTTCGTCTTCGCCAAGTACAAGCTGATCGACTACTGCCGCAGCCGGGGCATTCCGCACGCGGAGTACGCCGACTTCGGCGAAGCGCTTGCCCTGCTGCCGGCCACCGTCAGCATGCGGACGGCCGCCAGCATGGCGGCATGAGCGGCGAATGAGCGCCGCCCTCAACATCGCGCGGGACACCGCGGCCAACGACGACGCAGGCTTCGCCGCCAGCGCTTTGGAGGCCGTGTGCGTGACACCGCACGAATTCTTCATGCCCGGCCAGGGCGCGAACGGCCGCACCGGCGTGCTGCTGATCCACGGCCTGACCGGCACCCCCAACGAGATGCGCCTGCTGGCGCGCGGTCTCAACAAGGCCGGCTTCACCGTCTATGCGGTGCAGCTGGCCGGTCATTGCGGCGACATGGACGACCTGCTGGCCACCCGCTGGCAGGACTGGTATGCCAGCGTCGAAGCCGGCGCCGAGCGCCTGTCCGCGCAGGTCGACCGCCTGGTGGTGGCCGGCCTGTCGATGGGCGCGGTGCTCTCCCTGGCCCTGGCCGAGGAACGGCCGGAACTGGTCTGCGGCGTGGCGGCGTTGTCGGCGACCTTCCGCTACGACGGCTGGAGCATGCCCTTCTACACCCGCATGGGCGACGTGCTGCTGCCGATCTTCCGGGCGCTGGGCATAGGCCGGCACCGGGTCTTCATGGAACAGCCGCCCTACGGCATCAAGGACGAAGCCCTGCGCCGCCAGATCGTCGCCCAGATGCATGCCGGCGACAGCGCCGCCGCCGGGCTGCCGGGCAACCCCTGGTGGTCGGTGGTGGAGATGCGCGGGCTGGCGCGGCGGGTGCTGTCGCGCCTGTCCACCGTGCGTGCGCCGGTGCTGGTGGTGCATGCCCGCGAGGACGACATCGCCGACGTGGCCAATGCCCGCCAGATCGTGGACGGCGTGAAGCACGCACCGGTCGAACTGGTGCTGCTGGACGACAGCTACCACATGGTCACCGTGGACCGCGAACGGCGCACCGTGATCCGCGCCACCGTGGCCTTCGTGCAGGGCCTGGCCGAGGCCGCCCGCCCGCAGAAGGACGCGGCGTGACGCCCCTGGTGGCCGTGCTCTGGGTGTTGAACGTGCTGGTGGACAGCGGCGGCCAGCTGGCTTTCAAGGCGGCCGCCGGCGACCCGCTGGCCGGCGACGGCCTGGCGCGCTGGCGCTTCATGGCGGCGCGGCCCTGGCTGTGGATCGGCGTGGCCTGCTATGTGATCGAGTTCCTGGTGTGGCTGGCCTTCCTGTCGCTGGTGCCATTGTCCGAGGGCGTGCTGCTGGGCTCGATCAACATCGTGGCCATCATGATCGCCGGCCGCATCCTGTTCCGCGAGAAGCTCTCGAGGATGCGGGTGGCCGGCATCCTGCTGGTGTCGGTCGGCGTGGCGGTGGTGGGGCTGCCGGGATGAAGAAAAGCTTCTACGTCATCGGCTTCCTGGTGCTGATGGCCTTCGACACCCTGGCCCAGCTCAGCTTCAAGACGGCCGGCATGCATGCCCTGCCGCTGGAAATGAACACCGCCTGGCTGGCGCGGGTGTTCAGCCAGCCCTGGATCTACGGCGCCTTCGTCGGCTACGTGGGGGCCTTCTTCACCTGGATGACTTTGCTCAAGCATGCGCCCATCGGGCCGGCCTTCGCGGCCTCGCACCTGGAGATCGTGTCGGTGCTGGCGCTGTCGGTGTGGCTGTTCGGCGAGACCATCGGCTGGCCGCAGATCGCCGGCGGGCTGCTGATCGTGGCCGGCATCGGCTGCCTGGCGGTCTCCGAGACGGACGAGGACGAGGCCACCGGCGCGGCCGCGCTGGCCCATGAGCGTTAAGCCGCCTTTCGACGTTCCCCCCACCGCCGGCCTGCCGCTGCTGCGGTCGGACCTGCGCTGGGGCGGCGATGCCGGCCTGGAATCCGCCCTGGCGCGCCACCTCGGCGTGCCGCAGGTGCAGCTGGAATGCTCCGGCACCTCGGCGCTGGTGATCGCGCTGACCGCGCTGCAGCGCATGGCGCCCGGCCGCCAGACCGTGATCGTGCCGGGCTACACCTGCCCGCTGGTCGCCCTGGCCGTGGCCCGCTGCGGCCTGCGCCTGGCGCTCTGCGACCTGGCGCCCGGCTCGCTCGACCTGGACCCGGTTGCGCTGGCGGCGCTGTGCGGGCCGGACACACTCGCCATCGTGCCCACCCACCTGGGTGGCCGGGTGGTCGATGCCGCCGCCGCCCGCATCGCCGCGCGTGCGGTGGGCGCCTTCGTCATCGAGGACGCGGCCCAGGCCCTGGGCGCCAAGGTGGGACGCCGCAGCGTGGGCACGGACAGCGACATCGCCTTCTTCAGCCTGGCCGTGGGCAAGGGCCTGACGCTCTTCGAGGGCGGCGTGCTGATCGCCCGCGATCCGGCCCTGCGTGCCCTGCTGCGCGAGGTCTCGGCCGAGCTGGCGCCGCGCCGCGTCGGCTGGGAACTGCGGCGCAGCGCCGAGCTGCTGGCCTATGCCGCGCTGTACCGCCCCGAACGCATGCGCATGGCCTATGGCGCCGGCCTGCGCAAGGCGCTGGCGCGGGGCGACCGGGTGGCCGCGGCCGGCGACGATTTCGATGCCGACATCCCCATGCACACGGTGGGCCGCTGGCGCCGCGCCGTCGGCGTGCGGGCGCTGCCGCGGCTGCCGGCCTTCCTGGCCGAAGGCGCCGAACGCGGACGCCGCCGTGCGGCTCGGCTGGCCACCTTGGCGCCCGGCGTGAAGGTGTTGCGCGACAGCCCGGCCGTCACCGGTGCCGCGGGCACCTGGCCGGTGCTGCTGCTGCTGATGCCCGATGCCGCCGCGCGCGAACGGGCGCTGCAGGCGCTTTGGGGCGCAGGCTGCGGCATCTCGCTGCCCTTCGTCTCGGCCCTGCCGGACTACGAACGTTATGCCGGCGTGGTGCCGCCCGCCGACCCCGGTGCGCTGCCCCACACCCGCGACCTGGCCGCGCGGCTGCTGGCGCTGAGCAACAGCCCCTGGCTGGACGAGGCGCGCTTCGAATCGGTCTGCCGCATCCTCGCGCAGGCAGCCGCAGGCCCGCGGGCCGGCTGAGTCCGGCCGGCCCGCCGGCATTCGGCCGTGGGCCCAGGCATTCGTGGGCGGCGCTGCGCTCGCGCGGCGCCGGCCGCAGCATGGCACCTCCACCCCGCGCGTCCGCGCCCGTCCCATGCACGACCTCCTGCATCCCCACTTCAAGGACATGCTGTGCTGCGTACCCACCGGCCGCGACAGCCCGCTGGTGGTCCATGCCCCGCCGCCCGCCGAGCCCGAACCCGAGCCGGAGCGGGCCCCGCAGGAGCCGCCCCCGCTGAACCACCTCTGCTCCATCGTCCAGGCCCACGCCCTGCGCGGGCGCTCCGCCACCGAGACCGACCTGGCCGACCGCCACTACGACAGCAGCTGGCCGATCGAGCAGACCCTGCACGACCTGCTGCGCTGCGGCGGCAGGCACCTGCACGAGCAGAAGCTCGATGCGCAGGCCATCGCGTCCATCGGCATCGAGCCGCTGAACGCCGCGCAGCACGACTGGTACGAACATCTGCTGGAAGGCCTGTTCATCGGCGGCCTGGACCTGTGCCGGGTGCGCAAGATCGTGCTGGTCGATGCCTACCGCCAGCTGCTGGAGATGCTGGAAGCCAACCGCAGCCTGCCCGCGCCGGCGCGCTCGGACACCGCCTGCGAGGCCGCCTTCGACCGCATCGCCCGGCTCTACCTCGACGGCCTGGTGCGCGGCCATGACTGCCAGCGCATCCTGCTGGAGACCCTGCGCGACCTGCGCCTGCGCCACCGCAGCGTGGAGCTGGCCTGCCCCACCGACCTCACCCTGGTGCAGCTGGCCAATGCCGACAGCGCCCTGCACGCCCTGGCCGGCAGCGCCTGCACCTACTTCTATTACGCGCCGCTGCGCCACTGCTACCTGGCCGAGCGCGGCGCGGGCGCGAGCTTCGAGCCCTCGACCCAGTTCCGGCCCTACGAGGTGATGCATCCGGGCTCCATCGCCGCGGCCTGCCAGGTGATGACACTGATCCTGCGCGGCTGGCATGACAGCCGCCAGCCGGAAGTCAGCACCGAATGGCTGAACCAGATGCGCCAGATGCTGGCCTGCCACATCCACCTGCCGGATGCGCCCGTGCTGTCCTCGGTGCGGATGGAGCAGATGGGCGAACTCCTGGCCCAGTACGAGCGCCGCATGGCCGACTGCGCCGCCGACCAGGAGCTGCAGCGCTGCGGGATCATCGCCACCCTGTGCTGCGAGCTGCACCGCGAGGACTTCTTCGGCGACGGCGGCCTGACCGCCACCGCGCTGCTGCAATGGCTGCTGCTGCGCCGCGGCTTCGCCATGGTCCAGCAGACGCCCGAGGGCCTGCTCTCGCACAAGCCGCCGGCCCTGGCGCGCCACCTCTACCGCCAGATCCAGATGCAGCAGGACATGCTGGCCCACATGCCCTGGAACTTCCTGCGCACACCGGCGCAGTGAAGTGACGGGGCTCAGCCGACCAGCATGCCCCGGCGCTCGATGAAGTCCACCACCTCGGCCAGGCCATCCTTCGTGCGCAGGTTGGTCATCACGAAGGGCCGGTCGGGCCGCATGCGGCGGGTGTCGCTCTCCATCACCGACAGGTCGGCGCCCACGTGCGGCGCCAGGTCGGTCTTGTTGATGATGAACAGGTCGCTCTTGGTGATGCCGGGGCCGCCCTTCCTCGGGATCTTCTCGCCGGCCGCCACGTCGATCACGTAGATCGTCAGGTCGCTCAGCTCGGGGCTGAAGGTGGCGGCCAGGTTGTCGCCGCCGGACTCCACGAACACCACGTCGGCATCGGGGAACTTCTCCAGCATGCGGTCGATGGCCTCGAGGTTGATCGAGCAGTCCTCGCGGATCGCGGTGTGCGGGCAGCCGCCGGTCTCCACGCCCTCGATGCGCTCCATCGGCAGCGCGCCGCTGATGGTGAGCAGGCGCTGGTCTTCCTTGGTGTAGATGTCGTTGGTGATGGCCACCAGGTCCCATTTGTCGCGCATGGACTTGCAGAGCATTTCCAGCAGCGTGGTCTTGCCGGAGCCGACCGGCCCGCCGATGCCGACCCGCAGCGGCGGCAGTTTCTTGGTGCGGTGGGCGATGGTGTGGAGTGCGCTTGTCATGGTGCGGTGCTTCAGCTGCGAAAGAGACGGGAATACTGGTTTTCGTGGCGCGCCGACAGGATGGCCAGCATGGGGCTGAGCGCCTGGCGGCTGTCGTCGTCGAGCGTGGCGGCATGGGCCAGCGCGGCGGGGATCTCCCCGGCCAGCCGGCCCAGCATGCGCTGGCCGGCGCTCTGGCCCAGGGGCACGGCCTTGATCGCCGTCTGCACCATGGTCTCGGCCCAGCCGAAACAGAAGGCGGCGGCGATGTCCTGGGCACTGGCCTGCGTGCGGGCGGCCGCGACGGCGAAGGCCACCGGATAGCTGGGCTGCCAGCCGGCGAGCAGGGCCGCGTCCTCGGGGTGCAGGCCGCGCAGCCAGTCGGCCAGCGAGCGGCCCATCTGCTCGGTCTGCAGGCGCAGCTCGCTGGTCTCGCGGGTCTGGCGCACCCAGGCATCGAGCTGGCGCAGGCGGGGGCCGTCGTCCGCGCGCGCGGCCGTCACGGCCTGCAGCAGCACCGGCAGGTCGCAGCGGGCCAGGCTCAGCTGCAGCTGGCCGGAGATCCAGTCTGCGGCCTTGGCCTCGTCGTTCACGCCGGCCCATTCGACCGCCGCTTCCAGCCCCTCGGAATAGGAGAAGCCGCCCACCGGCAGGGCCGGCGAGGCCAGCCAGATCAGCTGCAGCAGGCCGGGGGTGAAGGCGGTCAAGGGCGCCTGGTGTGGAAGTGCACGACCGCTGGCGCGGCGGCATGGTCGTGGTGATCGTGATGGTCATGGCCGCAGTCGGGGCCGTGGACATGGGCTTCATGACCGTGGTCGTGACCATGGTCGTGGCCGTGCGCCTTGTCATGGCCGTGCGAATGCCCGCCCGCCGCATACGCGCCGCCCTCGGGCTCGAAGCCTTCACGCGCCTCGTTCACGATGAGATGCATGGCCCGCAGCATGTCGGCCAGCACATGGTCCGGCTCGATCTTCAGGTGCGTGGGCGTGAGTTCGATCTGCACATGCCGGTTGCCCAGGTGGTAGGCCGCCCGCACCAGGTCGAAGGGACTGCCGTGGTTGGCGCAGGGCGTGATGCGCAGCACCGATTGCGGCGCCGCGATCACCCGCACCAGCGAGCCGTCTTCGGCCACCAGCACGTCGCCGCCCCGCACCAGCGTGCCGCGCGGCAGGAAGACGCCCAGGCGCCGGCCGGTGGAGTCCTCGGCATCGAAGCGGCTCTTCTGGCGCACGTCCCAGTCGAGTTCGACGGTGGCGGCGCGTTTGAGCAGCACGGGCGCGAGGCCCTTGCCCTGGGGCATGAGTTTGTTGACGGTGAGCATGGGCGATTGCGGTCTGGAAAGATCCGGAGATAATATAACGTTCGTTATAACTTCGACCTTCAGGAGGCCATCATGTCCGCACTCAAACTGACCCAGATCGGCAATTCGGTCGGCGTGATCCTGCCCAAGGATGTGCTGGCGCGGATGAAGCTTGAAAAGGGCGACAACATCTTCATGACCGATACCGAAAACGGTATCGCCCTGAGCCCGTACGACGCCGAATTTGAAAAGCAGATGGCCGCTGCGCGCCGCATCATGAAGAGCCGCAGGCACGTGCTGCGCGAATTGGCCAAATGAGCGCGGCCAACCAGCCCTGGGTCTGGCTGGACGAAGCGGTCCTTCGAGCCGTGCATGACGAGCAGCTCGCCGAACACGGCGGCGGCGCGGGTGTGCGGGACGACGGATTGTTCCAATCCGCCCTCGCCCGCCCGCGCAATCTTGCCCAGTACGGCCAGCCGGACGCGGCCGACATGGCGGCCAGCTACGGTTTCGGCATTGCGCGCAACCATCCCTTCGTGGACGGCAACAAACGCACGGCCTTTGTCGCGGTGGAACTGTTTCTGGCGCTCAACGGCTTCGACCTCGGCGCTGACGATGCCGACTGCGTGCTGACCATGCTCAAGCTGGCCTCGGGCGACTTGTCCGAGGCGGATTTCGCGAGCTGGATCCGTAGCCATCTGCAGACGCACGCCGACTAAAATCTCAGAACAGAAAATACCGCTGCGCCATCGGCAGCACCTTGGCCGGCTCGCAGGTCAGCAGCTGGCCGTCGGCGCGCACCGCATAGGTCTGCGCATCGATCTCCATCACCGGCAGCGCGCTGTTGTGCACCATGTGCTGCTTGCGGATGTCGCGCACGTTCTTCACCGCCGACAGCTGCTTGCTCAGGCCGTATTTGCGCCCGATGTCCTGGGCCAGCCCGGCCTGCGAGACGAAGGTGAACGAACCCTTGGCGATGGCGCCGCCGAAGCTGCCGAACATCGGCCGGTAGTGCACCGGCTGCGGCGTGGGGATGGAGGCGTTGGGATCGCCCATGGCGGCCAGGGCGATGAAGCCGCCCTTGAGCACCACGCTGGGCTTGACGCCGAAGAAGGCCGGCTTCCACAGCACCAGGTCGGCCCACTTGCCCTCCTCGATGCTGCCCACCTCGTGGGCGATGCCGTGGGCGATGGCCGGGTTGATGGTCAGCTTGGCGATGTAGCGCTTGGCGCGGAAGTTGTCGTGGCGGGCGCTGTCCTCGGCCAGGGTGCCGCGCTGCACCTTCATCTTGTGCGCCGTCTGCCAGCAGCGCAGCGTGACCTCGCCGACCCGGCCCATGGCCTGGCTGTCGGAGCTGAACATGCTGATCGCGCCCAGATCGTGCAGCACGTCTTCCGCGGCGATGGTTTCCTTGCGGATGCGGCTCTCGGCGAAGGCCAGGTCCTCGGCGATGCCGGCGTCGAGGTGGTGGCAGACCATCAGCATGTCCACATGCTCGTCGAGCGTGTTGACGGTGTAGGGCATGGTCGGGTTGGTGGACGAGGGCAGGAAGTTGGCCTCGCCGACCACCCGCAGGATGTCGGGTGCATGGCCCCCGCCGGCGCCCTCGGTGTGGAAGGCGCAGAGGCCGCGGCCGCGCGTGGCGGCGATGGTGTTCTCCACGAAGCCGGATTCGTTGAGCGTGTCGCTGTGGATCGCCACCTGGATGTCGTGCTCGTCTGCCACCGACAGGCAGGTGTCGATGGCCGACGGCGTGGTGCCCCAGTCCTCGTGCAGCTTCAGGCCGATGACACCGGCGTCGGCCTGCTCGCGCAGCGCGTCGGGCCGGCTGGCGTTGCCCTTGCCGAGGAAACCCAGGTTCATCGGGAAGGCATCGGCCGCCTGCATCATGCGTTCGATGTTCCAGGGGCCGGGCGTGCTGGTGGTGGCCAGGGTGCCGGTGGCGGGCCCGGTGCCGCCGCCCAGCATGGTGGTGGTGCCGGAGGCCAGCGCCTCCTCGATCTGCTGCGGCGAGATGAAGTGGATGTGGCTGTCGATGGTGCCGGCGGTGACGATGCTGCCCTCGCAGCTCAGGATCTCGGTGCCGGGGCCGATGACGATGTCCACGCCCGGCTGGGTATCCGGATTGCCGGCCTTGCCGATCTTGGCGATGCGGCCGCCTTTGATGCCGATGTCGGCCTTGACGATGCCCCAGTGGTCCAGGATCAGCGCGTTGGTCAGCACCAGGTCCATGGCGCCCTGCGCATTGCTGCGCTGGCTCTGGGCCATGCCGTCGCGGATGGTCTTGCCGCCGCCGAACTTGACCTCTTCGCCATAGGCGCCGGCCAGCAGGGTGTAGTCGCGCTCGACCTCGATGATCAGCTCGGTGTCGGCCAGGCGGACCCGGTCGCCGACGGTGGGGCCGAAGATCTCGGCGTAGGCGCGTTTGCCGATGGTGGCCATTACAGGGCTCCCTGAACGAGGGCCCGGAAGCCGTGGACGATGCGGTCGCCCGCGTAATCGACCAGCTCGACCGTGCGCTGCTGGCCGGGCTCGAAACGCACGGCCGTGCCGCTGGCGATGTTCAGCCGCATGCCGCGGGCGGCCGCCCGGTCGAAGTCGAGCGCGCCGTTGGTCTCGGCGAAGTGGTAGTGCGAGCCGACCTGGATGGGCCGCTCCGATGCGTTCTTCACCAGCACCGTGACGGTGCGCCGTCCGGTGTTGAGCGGGTGTTCGCCGTCATCGACGAGAAGTTCTCCGGGCGTCATGGCTTGCCTTTGTCCAAAGGGGTTCAGGCCACGCCGGCCAGCAGCGCGACGCCGAACAGGGCCACGCCCGCACCGGCGATGCGCGGCAGCCAGCGGCTGCGTTCGCGCAGGGCCCAGCCGCAGGCGATGCCGGCGGCATGCAGGGCGACCGTGGAAACCAGCATGCCGGCCACCGTCAGGTCGGCATGCGGCTGGCCGGCGAATTCATGGCCGTGGGCCAGGCCGTGGAACAGCGCGAAGGCGCCGACCAGCAATCCGGCCGGCGCGGCGGACAGGCGCAGCCGGGTCATCACCAGCAGGCCCAGCACCAGCAGCGAGGCGGCGATCATCGGCTCGATGGCCGGCAGGCCGAGGCCGTACAGGCCGGCGAAGGCGCCCAGCGCCAGCATCGAAGCAAAGCCCAGCGGCGCGGCCAGCAGGTCGGGCCAGGCGCGGCGCGCGGCCAGGGCGCTCCAGAGGCCCACCGCGACCATCGCGGCCAGGTGGTCCGCGCCGGCCAGCGGATGCAGCATGCCGGCCAGGAAGCCGTGGTGGCCGCCGTCGTCGGTGCCGGGATGGGCCAGGGCCGACAGCGGCGCGACGCTGGCGGCGAAGGGCAGGACACGCGCTGCAAGGGCGCCGAGGATGCTGATCATGGTCGTCTCTCTCTGGGCAGATTCGGGATATCAGGGGATGGGCTGGTGGACCGTCACAAGTTTTGTGCCATCGGGGAAGGTGGCCTCGACCTGGATGTCGGGAATCATCTCGGGCACGCCGTCCATCACGTCGGCGCGGGACAGCACCTCGCGGCCGGCGCTCATCAGCTGGGCCACGGTCTTGCCGTCGCGGGCGCCTTCCATGACGGCGGCGCTGATCAGCGCGACCGCCTCCGGATAGTTCAGCTTGAGCCCGCGCCCCTTGCGGCGTTCGGCCAGCAGGGCGGCGGTGAAGATGAGGAGCTTGTCTTTTTCTCGGGGCGTGAGTTCCATGCAGGCGGCCTCGGTTCGGTGCGTGTTCGGCGGAAAAAACGATGGTAATTCAGGCGCCGGCTTCCTCGCAGCTGCGCGGAAAAAGGCATGTACGACCAATGGCGTACGGGGTCGATGCACTTTGCGGGCCAGGGCTGTCGCATGCGCGGCCGAAACATCGCCTCGAACACGCCCGGGCGGCGCGCGGGCGGCACGCTGCAGGCGTCACCTTCACCTCAGGAGTCCTCATGTCCTTGCCCACCTTTCCCGGATGCGCTTCGTATGCGCCCGATCAGCAGCCCTGGCACTGCCACCCGCCCTTCGGGCCGAGTTCGGGCGCGGCGGATGGCATGCCGCCGGCGCTGCTCATCTGCACGCTCGTCGGGCTGCAGGCCATCGGCCGCTTCGCCTGGAACCGGCTGGAGGAGTGGATGCAGGCCGAGCGGGCCGCCGCGCCGCCGGAGATCTTCGCCGCGCCCTCGCCGCAGCGGGCCCGCTGCCAGGCGCTGGACGACATGCTGCCCTGAGGCGACCAGCCCCTACATGTTCCAGATGCGCGGCACGGTCGGCGCCAGGCCCCAGCAGGCCTGGCGCCAGGCGCCGCGCACGGCGCGCAGCAAGTCCATGGCCGGCTCCACCACCGGCGCCAGCACCCGCACCACGATCAGCCGGGCATCCGGGCTGGTGACGCCGGCGGTGTGGCAGAGCGGGTGGGCCTCGATCACGGCCCGTGCGGCCTCCAGCGCATGCTCGCGTTCGGTGCGTGCCATGGCGGTGCCGCAGGCCAGGAAGGCGGTGGCCATGCAGCGGTGGCCGGCCAGGCCCAGGGGGCCGTCGAGCAGGCGGCTGTCGGCCGCGTCGATCGTGCCGCGCTCCAGCCAGACGCCCGGGATCTCGATGTGCTGGCGCAGCCGCCCGCGCAGGAAAGGCAGGCCGGCATGCGGCAGGCCGAAGGCGCTGACATCCCAGCCGATCAGCTGCGCGCCCTCGGCCAGCCGCAGGCTGAGCCGGTTCTCGGCGTCGCAGGCGTCGTAGCAGATGGCTTCCTGCGGCAGCCATTCGAGGCGGGCGTTTTCCGCCAGGGCGATGCGGGTGAGCTGGCGGGCGACCTCGCCCTGCGAGCGGTAGAAGCGGGCCGCGCCGGGTGTGGTGAGCAGGCCGTGGGCCCGGGCGCCGACCTCGATGGCGATGTCCAGCACATCGCCGCCGACCAGGCCGCCCGGCGGATGCACCAGCACGTTGTGGCAGATGCCTTCGCCCTCGGGATAGAGGCTCTGCAGGATGCGCAGCGGGCCCTCATGCAGATGCCGGGCGACGGTGCGCGCGGGGTTGTGCGGGTCGCGGGTGTAATTCAGTTCGAGGTGAGCGTGCCAGGGCATGGGGCGGCAGTGTAAGGAATGCCCTCAAGCCCCCAGGGCGGCCAGCAGCCGGAGATTGAAATCGCCCTGCCCCGCCTGCCATGCCTGCAGCGTCCGGGCATCGATCTCGGTGTCCTGCCCATCCCCGGCGCTAAGCCAGCGTTTCCAGGCGGTGGCGTAGCGGTAGGACGAGACTTCGCCCGTCACGTCGCTCGCCACGATCTGGCCGCGCAGCGCCTGCACGATGGCCATGGCCTGCGCCTCGGTCATGCGGCCCTGGTCCCAGTTGGTACGCACCACCTCGGGTGCGAACACGTCCTTGTCGACCGAGAAATAAGTGGGCTCGGGCGAGGCGGCGAGTGTGTCGCAAAGCGCCTGTGTCAGGTCTTCGAGGCTGGAGAAGCTTCGAAAGCCCCGGCCCAGCCCCAGCCGCCGTCCCCAGCCGGTTTCCACGCCGCAGCTCCAGTAGGTGAGCTTGCCGGCGGCCAGGGGCCGCAGGTAGTTCTCCCAGGCATGGGCCAGGCCGATGTCGCCCGAGGTGATGCCGGCCACATGCACATGCGAGACCTGCGGCAGCAGCGCCACCTGGCGCACCCAGGAGCCGCAGTGCACGCCGAAGGGAAAACGCATGTTGTCCGGATGGTTGTCCAGCACCACCACCCGCAGCCGTCGGCCGGGCTGCTGGCGCAACTGGCGCAGGATCAGCGGCCAGCTCAGATGGTGGAAATCGCCGCTGCCGAAAAACACCGTGCCGTGCCGGTCGGCTGCGGGCAGGCTGGTGTCGAGCGCCTGGCCGAAGCGGCGCATGGCAGCCAGGCCGCAGCCGAAGCGCACCAGCTCCTGCCAACTCGCCAGGTCGATGCGCAACTCGCCCGGCAAGGCGCCGACCGAGCGGTCGATGTCCAGCACCACGGGTGCGAGCGGCTGGGTCATTCCTTTTCGCTCCAGGTCCGGTCGCTTTCGAAGCGGCCGGCAAAACGCCGCGCCAGGGCGCGCAGCAGGGGGTTGCGCACGTAGACCATGTGGCGGGTGAAGGTGAAGGAGGCGCCCAGCTGGGCCTTGACCTCGGGATCGGTCCAGCCGGCGATGTAGTGGGACAGGCCGCGCTCGATGGCGTATTCCAGGTTCACCATCCAGCTCACGAAGTACAGGTTGACCTCGCGTGCCGCCGGATAGGCCAGGCCGATGTACTTGTCGACCAGCTTGCCGCCGTATTCGAAGCACAGGTTCCAGCCGAGCAGCACGCCGTCGGCCTGGCGGCGGTATTCGAAGACGATGCCGCCGTTGTCCGCGTCGCGCAGCAGCCCGGCGAAGAACTCGCGGCCCAGCTTGTCGAAGTGGATCTCGCTCTGGGCGAACACCCCCTGGTAGAGGGCGTAATAGGCATCGACCGCCGCGTCGTCCGCGAAGGCGGGGCCGGTCGGCAGACGGAGGATCTCCAGCTCGGCCCGGCTGCGCAGCTTGCGTTTCAAGTTCTTGCGCCGGCTGGTGGACAGGCGGGCCAGGTAGGCATCGCCATCGGCGAAGTCGATCGGCACATAGGCCAGGGCCTGACCCTCGACAGCGACGAAACCCCGGGCCTGCAGCGCCTGGATGAAGGCCTCGGATACGGCGTTGTCCTCGTCGGCCAACAGCGGCGACTGCTGCGGCAGGTCCTTGACGATGGTCAGCCGGTGCTGCCGGCCAGGGCCTTCGCGCAGGGCGGCTACCAGCGCGGCGGGCGCCGCATCCGCCGGCAGCGGCGCGTATTCGGTCGCCGTGGTGCCGACGAAGGCGGTGCGGATGCGCAGCCAGCGCGACCAGCGGGCGAAGCCCGGCAGCGCGGCGGCGCGCTGCTTGAGGGCGTCGTCGGCCGTGGTCAGCAGGTCGAAGGGCGCCACGAAGAGCGGCGCCCCCAGGACATCCGCCACCACGAAGCCCTCGGGCGGGCAGGCCGCGAACTGCCGGGCCAGTGCCGGCGGTTCCAGCGCGTTGCGCACGCCGCTCAGGCGCTCTTGGCGCGCGTCAGCAGCTGGTCCAGCAGGACCATGGCTTCGTCGATCTCACTGCGGCTGATCATCAGCGAAGGCGCGAAGGTGATCACGTTCTTGTAATAGCCGCCCACGTCCAGCACCAGGCCGCGCTTCTCGCCCTGGTATTCGAGCGTGCCTTCCAGGCCCATGTCGACCATCTTGTCGAGCAGGGCGCGGTTGGGGGTGAAGCCGTCGTCGGTGCAGATCTCGGCGCGCAGGGCCAGGCCCAGGCCGTCGACATCGCCGATTTCCTTGTGGCGCTTCTGCAGGTCCTTCAGGCCTTCGAGGAAGTAGGCGCCGCTCTCGTTCACCTGCTTGCCGAAATCGACCTCGGCCGTCATCTTCAGCACTTCCAGGCCGAGCGCGGTGCCCAGCGGGTTGGAGGCGAAGGTGGAGTGGGTGGAGCCCGGCGGGAAGATCTTGGGGTTGATCAGTTCCTCGCGCGCCCACAGGCCCGACAGGGCGTTGAGGCCATTGGTCAGCGCCTTGGCGAAGACCAGCACGTCCGGCTGCACGCCGAAGTTCTCGATCGACCAGAGCTTGCCGGTGCGCCAGAAACCCATCTGGATCTCATCGACGACCAGCAGCACGCCGTGATCGTCCAGCACCTTCTTCAGGCCCTTGAAGAAGTTCGGCGGCGGGATGACGTAGCCGCCGGTGCCCTGGATCGGCTCGACGTAGAAGGCCGCGTATTCGCACTGGTTGGTCTTGGGGTCCCAGATGGCGTGGTATTCGTTCTCGAACTTGCGGGCGAAGTCCTTGACGATGGATTCCGAATACTCCTCGGCCGTCATGCCCTTGGGGCGGCGGAAGGGGTAGGGGAAGGGAATGAACTGGGCGCGGTCGCTGAAGTGGCCGAAGCGGCGACGGTAGCGGTAGCTGGAGGTGATGGAAGAGGCGCCCAGGGTGCGGCCGTGGTAGCCGCCTTCGAAGGCGAACATCAGGCTCTTGCCGTTGCTGGCGTTGCGCACCACCTTGAGCGAATCCTCGATGGCCTGCGCGCCGCCGACGTTGAAGTGCACCCGGCCTTCGCGGCCCCACTTGGCCTCGGCGTCCTGGGCGATCCACTTGGCCAGCTCGATCTTGGTGGGATGCAGGTACTGGCTGGCGATCTGCGGCAGCTCGTGCAGCTGCTTGATCATCACCTCTTCCAGGCGCTTGTTCTTGTAGCCGAAGTTGACGGCCGAGTACCACATCTGCAGGTCGAGGTAGCGCACGCCCTTGTCGTCGTGCATGTAGCTGCCCTCGCAGCCGGAGAAGATCTTGGGCGGATTGACGTAGTGGACGGTGTCGCCGAAGGAACAATACTTGGCTTCGTCGGCCAGCAGCTGTGCGTGATCCATGGAAAGGGAACTCCGGGAGTGATCTCTAGGAAAGGCCCGGCAGGCCGGTGCGGGCCAGGGGCAGGAGCCGCACGGCGAAACGCTGCGGCCGGCGCAGTCTGCGGTGACAACCTTGACCGGGCGTCAAGCGAATGTGTAAGAAGTGTGGAGTCGTTTCCGGCGGATTCATCCGGCGCGGTCGCCGGGGGCCAATTCCAGCTCGGCGTCGCAGCCCGATCCCGCCGAGATCCAGCGCCGCGCCAGCCGCGCCGCCAGCGGGCCGAGCCAGCGCCAGCGCGGGCCCAGCACCTCGGCCGGCTCACTCACCACGCCGCAGCGGTAGAGGCGCTGGCCCTCGTCCCAGCGCAGGGCGGCACAGGCGCCGCGCCGACGCCGGGAGATCACCATGCCGAGCGGACAGGGCTCCACCAGGCAGCACTGGCCGCAGCCGTTGCAGGGCGCGCCCAGGACGGGCTTGGGCGGCGCCTCGCGGTGGATGTGGATGGTCTGCCAGGCCGGGTCGGACATGCGGCGATTGTCCGCCCCGGCGTGCGGCGGCTGCTCAGGTCGGCTTGGCCAGGCCCAGCTTGTCGATCAGGGCCTTCTCGCGCGCCACCGTGTCCTGCGCGAAGCGGGTGTAGCGGGCCGAGTCCATGTAGTTGGGCAGCATGTCGTAGCGGGCCAGGGCCTGCAGGTAGGCCGGGTCTTCCATGGCCTTCTTGAAGGCGTCGTGCAGCTTGGCGACGACATCCGGCGGCGTGTCGCGCGGCGCGCCGATGCCGAAGGGGGAGTTCTGCACGATGTCCAGGCCCAGTTCCTTGAGCGTGGGTGCGTCGGGGAACTTGTCCAGGCGCTGCTCGCCCCAGGTGTTGAGCACCCGCAGGTTGCCGGCCGCCACCTGCTGGGCGAAGCCGGTGGAGTCGGCCGCAGCCATCACATGGCCGCCGATCACCGCCTGCATCAGCTCGGAGCTGCCCTTGTAGGGGATGTGGTTGAGCTGGATGCCCAGCTTCTGCGCCACCAGTTCAGTGGTCAGGTGCGGGCTGGTCAGGGTGCCTGTGGAGCCGTAGCTCAGCTGGCCGGGATGGGCCTTGGCATAGGCCACGAAGTCGGCCCAGTTCTTGATGGGGCCGTTGGTCGGCACCACGATGCCGAAGGCATAGCCGGTGACGTTGATGACGTAGCGGATGTCCTTGACCGGGTCCCAGTTGATCTTGGTGGTGTAGCCGATGCGGAACACGCCCAGGGGGATCTGCGCCAGGATGTAGCCGTCGGCCGGCGAGCTCTGCAGCATCTGCGCCGGCAGGGTGCCGCCGGCACCGGGCTTGTTCTCGACGATGACCGGCTGGCCTAGCAGCTTCGAGGCGTTCTCGGCCAGCTGGCGCATGGTGATGTCGGTCGGGCCGCCGGCGGGAAAGGCGATCACCAGGCGGATCGGCTTGGCGGGAAAGCCGGCGCTGGACTGGGCTTGGGCGCCGGTGGTGGCGAGGGCTGCGGCGCCGATGGCGCTTTGCAGGAGGTGGCGGCGTTGCATGACGGGATTCCTTGTCTCGGTTCTGGCGGGCTTATGGCCCCATGCCGATTAAGGAATGCTCCAAGGTCCGCTGTCATCCGGAGAAACGCCCGGCGCCAGCGTTCTGTCAGCTTCGCCGGCGCACCCGCCACGCTCCCGCCAGCCAGGCCACGGCGAGTCCCAGCACCCATAGCGGCGCATGGCCCCAGCGCCCGGCCCAGCGCGCATAAGGCGTGGGCGCGTCGGAGCGGCCCTGCACCTGGGTGTGCAGCACGGCGCGGGTGAAGGGCTCCAGCGATGCGGTCACCCGGCCGCCGTCGTCGATCACCACCGTGGCGCCGGTATTGGTGGCCCGCACCATCGGCCTGCGGAACTCCAGCGCACGCATGCGCGAGATGTTCAGGTGCTGGTCGATGGCGATGGTGTTGCCGAACCAGCCGATGTTGCTGACGTTGACGAAGATGGTCGGCGCCTGGGCCGGGTCGGTGAAACGCCGGGCCAGTTCGTCGCCGAAGAGATCCTCGTAGCAGATGTTGGGCGCCAGGCGCTCGCCTTGCCAGACAAACGAGGGCTGGCCGACATCGCCGCGGCGGAAGTCGCCCAGCGGGATGTCCATCATCTCGGTGAACCAGTGAAACATCAGCGGCACGAATTCGCCGAAGGGCACCAGATGGTGCTTGTCGTACACATAGGTCGAGGCCTGGCCGGGCTTGAGGCCGAGCGTGGCATTGCTGTAGCCCTGCGAGGAATTGCCCAGCGGAATGCCGAACAGGGCCGCCTGCTGGCCGCTGGCAAAGCGTTTGCCCAGCTCGTCGGCATAGCCGGGCGGCAGCTCCTGCGGCAACACCGGGATGGCGGTCTCGGGGGCGACGATCAGCGATTCGGTGGCCGATTCCATCTGCTCGCGGTACCAGGCCAGGGCCGTGGGCACGCCGCTGCCGGCCTGGAATTTCTCGTCCTGCGGAATATTGCCCTGCAGCAGCGCCACCGACAGCGGCGGCGTGGAAGCCGCGGCGCGTTCGCCCTGCGGCCAGTAGCTGCCCAGGCACAGGGCCAGCACCGCGACAGCGGCCGGCACCAGCCGCCGCGCCAGCAGCGCGCAGGCGATGGCCGCGGACAGCCCGGCCGCCAGCGCACCCAATCCGTAGACGCCGACCAGCGGCGCCAGCCAGGGCGCCGCGCCATCGACATGGGCATATCCGCCGGCGCCCCAGGGAAAGCCGGTGAACCAGCTGCTGCGCAGCAGCTCGGCCACCAGCCACAGCCCGCCGAAGGCCAGCGCGCGCCGCGCCAGCCCGCGCGCCGGCAAGGCGCGGTAGACCGCGCCAGCGACGCCGTAATAGGTCGACAGGAAAGCCGCCAGCCCCAGCACCGCCAGTGCCGCCAGCGGAGCCGGCAGCCCGCCATAGGTGTACATGGAGATATAGAGCCACCAGAAGGTGCCGCAGAGCCAGGCGGTGGCGAACACCCAGGCGCGCAGGCCGGCGGCGCGGGCGCTGGGCGCCTGTTCGAGCAGCGCGACCAGCCCGGCCAGCGACAGCACCTGCAGCCACCACAGCGGCGCGCCGTTCAGCGGGCTGGCGATGGAGGCGGCCTGCGCCAGGCCGGCCAGCACCGCCAGCGCCAGGGCGCTCCAGGTGCCAGGGCCGCCGCGGCGGGGCCAGGGGGCGCGGTTCAAGCGTCCTCGGGCGCCGGCGCGGCTGCCGCCGGCGTCACCTTGAACCAGCGCACCGCGCCGCCCTTGGTGTGCATCACCAGGAAACGCAGGCCGCCGAGTTCATAGATCTCGCCCCGGCGCGGCACATGGCCCATCTCGTGGGCGATCAGGCCGCCGATGGTGTCGAACTCGTCCTCGGCGTCGGTGGGCGCGATGACGGTGTCGAAGGCCTCGGCCACCCGCTCGATCGGCGTGTCGCCGGAGACGCGGTAGCTGCGGTCTGCCAGGGCGAAGATGTCGCCCTCTTCCTCGCCGATGTCGAACTCGTCCTCGATCTCGCCGACGATCTGCTCCAGCACGTCCTCGATGGTGACCAGGCCGGCGACCCGGCCGAACTCGTCGATGACGATGGCCAGGTGGTTGCGGTTGGCGCGGAATTCGCGCAGCAGGTCGTTCAGGCCCTTGCTCTCGGGCACGAAGATCGCGGGGCGCAGCAGGGCGCGGATGTTGAGGTCCGGCGCGCGCTGCAGCTTGAGCAGGTCCTTGGCGAGCAGGAAGCCGATGATGTTCTCGCGCTCGCCGTGGAACACCGGGAAACGCGAGTGCGCCGTGTCGATGACCAGGTTGAGCAGGTCTTCGTAGGGCGCGTCGATGTCGATGACATCCATGCGCGGCGCGGCCACCATCACGTCGCCGGCGCTCTTGTCGCCCATGCGGAGCACGCCCTCGAGCATCACCCGGGAATCGGGGCCGATGATGTCGTTGTCCTCGGCTTCGGCGAGGACGGCCACCAGGTCGTCCTTGGACTCCGGAGCGGGGTGGATGAATTCGGCGACCTTCTGCAGGAAGGTGCGTTTGTCTTCCTTCTCTGCGCGCGAAGGATGGGGGTCTGACACGGGCGGGGGGTGCAGGACGTGCGGTTGCTGAGGAACGGCAAGGATAGCGGAAGCCCGGCCGGTCGGGGCGGATCGGGGCTTGTGCGGCCCTAGCGCCCGGTCGGCAGGCGCCCGGAACGGACGCCCTTGCGCACTTCCTGCATGCCGCCGATCCAGTCCCAGAAGCGTTTGGAGTCGCGCTTGAGGCGGTAGTCGGTCTCGCCGATATGCGCCTCCCACCACTGCTGCACACGGCTGTCCAGCGTGGCCGGCGGCAGGGCCAGATAGGCCTGCGACTCCGAGCCGTCCCGCTGCACGGTGGCGCCGGCCTTGCGCGCGATCTTCAGCATGGCGGCGTTCTCGCTCAACGCCTGCACCACGATCTGGCCGATGCCGGCATTACGCGCATGCACGATGGCCCGGGCGAACAGCCGGCCGCCGAAACCGCGGCCGCGCACCCGCGGCACCACCGACACGCCGAACTCCGCCGTGCGCGGCGACTGGCCGGCATCGCCGTAGGCGAGGTGGGCGACGGCGATCAGTTCGAGCCGGCGGTTGTAGATGCCGAAGATCTCGTCGCGGTCGAAGTCGAGCCGGGCCACGTACTGGTTGATCTGCGCGTCGCGCGCCACGTAACCGAAGCGCAGGTAGCGATCACCCTCGTCCAGCGCCAGCAGGTGGGCGCGGATGCGTTCGCGGTAGGACGGCCCCAGCACCCGGATCGGCACCAGCGAAGCCGCCGCGTGGCGGGCCGAGCCGGCCGGCCGGGCGGGCCGCAGCCAGCGGCTGCCGGCGTGCAAGGAGGCCTGGAGCCAGGCTTTGGAGGGGAACATCCCGTGATTTTAGGTCATATCAAGGGTTTACCCTAGATCCTCCGCAAGATCGGCCAGCACCGCCTCGATCACCCGGGGATCGAAGGCCAGCGTCACATGCGCCAGGCCGGGCACGAAGCGGTTGTCCGCGCCGGCCAGGCTGGCGGTGGAACTGGGGAACACCACGTTGTCGCAGTTCGAATACCAGCACTGCATGCGCTGGCGCAGGCTGTCCGGCTCGCCCGCCGCCAGGGCCGCCAGCCAGGCGCCGTCCCGGCGCATCTGCAGCCCGCTGCCGGATTGGGAGAAGCGCCCCAGCCAGGTCCCCTGGTGCGGCGTGCCCAGGGTGACGATGCGGGCTGCGCGCAACGCATTGCCGTCCGCACGCAGCCAGTCGCGCGCCGCCAGTCCGCCCATGCTGTGGCACAGCAGCACCGGCGGCCGGCCGGTGGCCTGGGCGATGCGGGCGACCGCCGCATCGACGATGGGCCGGTAGGCCTCGATGTCGGCGACGAGCGGCTCCAGGTTCACCGCGACGAAGGGCTGGCCGCGCGCCCGCAGCAGGCGCAGCCAGGGCGTCCAGAAGCCGCGGTTGCAGACGAAGCCGTGGATCAGCACCACGCCCTGGCGCCCGGCCGCGTCGGCGGGCAGGTGGTCGGGCACGGCGTCCGCGAAAAATGGCTGGCGCCAGCAGAAGACACGCGGCGCCATCAGGCTTTCGCGCAGCCAGGCGCGCAGCAGCATCGCGGTGCCGGCGCGCGGCGCCGGGTCGGCACGGTTGACCTGGCGCATCGCCAGCATCTCCAGCCCGATGAAAAAGGCATGGCCGAACAGCAGCAGCAAGCCGCCGGCCACGGCCGTCGGCGGCGAGAAGCGCCACCAGGCGATCAGCCAGACGGCCGTGCAGGCGAGCAGCCCGAGGGTGATGCGTTGCTGGAGTCGGGCGAGCATGGGGGTCCGGTGCGATGCAGCCCGCCATCGTCGCACGGAAGGGCCGGCTCGGTAGAAGCCCGCTGGCACATGCCGGGGCCCGACGAAAGAATGGCCGACCTTCACCCACCTGCGACGCTGCCCATGCAAGCACTTCCCGAGGGCATGACGGTGCTCGAACGCGGCTGGCTCTCGTCCAACAACGTGCTGTTCCACCAGCCGGGCCATCCGGCGGCACTGGTCGACAGCGGCTACTGCAGCCATGCGGAGCAGACCGTGGAGCTGGTCGAGCAGGCTCTCGGCGGCCAGCCGCTGGAACTGCTGCTCAACACCCATCTGCACAGCGACCACTGCGGCGGCAATGCGGCGCTGCAGCAGCATTATCCGGAGCTGGTCACCGCGATACCGCCGGGCGAAGCCGCCGCCGTGCGCGACTGGGACGAAGCCGCGCTCAGCTACGCGGCCACCGGACAGGAATGCCCGCGTTTCGTTTTCCAGCGCCTGCTGCAGCCCGGCGAAACCATCGCCCTGGGCGGGCGCGACTGGCAGGTCTGGTCGGCGCCGGGGCACGACATGCATGCGGTGGTGCTCTTCGAGCCCGCCAGCCGCACCCTGATCTCGGGCGACGCCCTCTGGGCCGACGGCTTCGGCGTGGTGTTCCCGGAGCTGGAGGGCGCCGATGCCTTCGGCGAAGTCGCCGCCACCCTCGACCTGATCGAGCAGCTGCAGCCGCTGGTGGTGGTGCCCGGCCACGGCCCGGTGTTCGACGACGTGCCGGCCGCCCTGGCCGCCGCGCGGCGCCGGCTCGCCGGCTTCCTGCTGGACCCGGCCCGCCACGCCGGCCATGCCGCGCGGGTGCTGCTGAAGTTCCGCCTGCTCGACTGGCGGCGCCAGCAGCTCGGCGCCCTGCTCGCCTGGGCCGGCGCCACCGCCTATCTGCGCACCGTGCACCGCCGCTATTTCCCCAGCCTGCCCTTCGACGCCTGGGCCGGCGTGCTGGTGGCGGAGCTGGAGCGCAGCGGCGCGGCGCGGCGCGAGGGCGCCTGGGTGCTGGACATGGCCAACACGCTTCCCGCACGCAGCCCGGGCAACTGAAGCGGCGGCAACCGCCTTCGCCGCGGCGTGCCGGGTTTCGGCTGAATATCGTCGCCGATTTTCAACGGCCGCATATTCGAAAATCCTGGCGATGCCTGTTCAACCCATTTCTGCCATGTTTTCACTAGCCAATGCACCCACCCTGAATATCTCCTATCCGGAAGTGCCGGATCCTGCGAATTACGATTATGAGGCGGACATCGACGGGGCCCCGACCTCTGAATCGAGCCCATCTCTCGACGGTTATCCATCTTTCGATAAATTCTCGATCGAAACCCTCTTCGATTATCTGCGGAAAGGCGGCGAAATCAGCCTGCATTCCGCCCGCACCTATTTACCGGCCGATGTGCTGAAGCATCTGGCCTTCGGCCGCGACATCGTCTACGACAGGACCGCCCGCCACACCTCCTGCGAACTGCTGAGGCTGCGGCCCTACCGCGAGGCCGGCATCGAACTGCCCGAGCGCGCCGTATGGCAGAACGCGGATTTCCAGGCGCCGCAACCGACGCTGAAAAATTACCCGCCGTTTCCGGAATTCGGCGTGGATACGCTGGTGCGCTATCTGAGCCAAGGCGGCAATCTGACCCAGCTCGATGCTTATGAAAGCCTGCCGCAGAATGTGCTGGAACACCCGTATTTCCAACTGGGCCTCATCGACTCGCGCGAAGCCCGGGCGCCCGGCTGCGGCAATCTGTATCTCACCGATGAAATGCTGAGCCAGTTGTCCACGGCCGGGCCCGGCGATCTGGCGGGACCTGCTTTCAATCCGCCAGTGGCATGGTCGCCCGCTCAGATCGCCGTGCTCGCGCTCGCGGTATGGGGCGGCGCGACGGTCACCGCGGCTTTCATGTATGCCGCCTGGCGCAAGGTCAAAAGCCTGTATTCCGCGCCTGGCGCCGAGACGTACGCCCAGCTGGTCGAGGACGATGACGAAGACGAGGACCGCCATCTGGCGATCGAGCTGCAGGAATTCGGCTCGATGAAACCCACGCAGGTGTGAAGCGCGGGTTCAGGGCAGGTCCTTGCTGGGTTCGACGAAATTCGGGTCCTTGGGCCCGACATTGCCCAGCCGGGTCTTGAGCGACTGCGGCTGGCCGCTGAGCAAGGCCGCGTAACTCACCGTATTGGCCAGCACCTTCTTCACATAGTCGCGTGTCTCGGCGAAAGGCACGTTCTCGGCCCAGATCGCGGCTTCCAGCACCGGGCCCTCGCGCCAGGCGCGTGGCCGGCCGGGGCCGGCGTTGTAGGCGGCAGCGGCCAGGGGCATGGAGCCCTGGAAGTCGTCCAGCGCCAGCTTGAGATAGGCGGTGCCGATGGTGATGTTGGTGTCGCGGTCGGCCAGCTGGTCGGGCGTGAAGCCGCTCAGGCCGATCTTCCTGGCCGTCCAGCGCGCGGTGGCCGGCATCACCTGCATCAGGCCGGAGGCGCCCACGCCGGAGCGGGCATCGGTGACGAAACGGCTCTCCTGGCGGATCAGGCCGTAGACATAGGCCGGATCGATGCCGACCCGCCGGCTGTGCTGCACCACCAGCTTCTCGTGCGGCATGGGGAAGCGCTGGGTGGCGTCGAAGGCGACCCGGGTGCGCTCGCTGGTGTTGATGCAGCGGTCCCACACTTCGCTCTGGCAGGCCATGTCGGCGGCGGCCAGCAGTTCGCGCTCGGACATGCCGCCGCTGTTGTGCAGATTCGTCGCGTAGTTCCATTCGCGCACGCCTTCGCTGCGCAGGCCCAGCAGGATGGCGTAGAGGCCGCGCGCCAGCGAGCCGTTGTTGCGGGCGGCGTCGCGTTCTTCGGGCGTCAGCGGCGCGGGGCGCGGCGGCAGCACGATGGGACGGCCCAGCTCCTCCATCGCCAGCTGTTCGTAGAAGCCGCGCGGGCTGGCGATGCTCTCCAGCAGCTGCTGCGCCTCGGCGCGCTGGTTTTCCGACGGACGGATCGCCACCAGCGCCCGGGCGCGCCAATACACCCAGGCCGGATCGGCGCGAGTGGCCTCGTCCATCGCGCCGGTGGCGGACACCACATCGCGCCAGCGGCCGGCGCGCAGGGCGGCACGCACCTTCCAGCCGAGCATGTCGCCGCTCAGGTCGGCGTCCTTCGTGGCCCGGCCGAAGTAGTCGGAGGCCAGCGGCGAGAGCTTGGTCGCCGCCTGCCGGCCGATGGCACCCCAGAGATAGTTGCGCTCCTCGGCGGAGATCTGCACGCTCCATTTGCCGTCGAGCTGCAGCGCGGCGGCATCGGCGTCGGACTGCGCCATGCGCAGCAGGGCCAGGGTGACCAGCTCCTTGCGCACCTTGGAGTTGGCGACCGCTCGCGCCGCCAGGAAACGCGCCGGGTTGTCGCTCAGTTCGGCCACCTGGGCCGAGGCATCGGGCGCCACGATATCCACCGCATTGCGCGCCAGCCGCGGCCGGTTGGCCTCGATCGCCAGGCGTGCCTTGCGCCAGATGGCGGCCGGCTCGATGCGGCCCGCAGCGAAGAAGCTGGCGACGGCATTGGCGCAGCCGTCGTCGGCTTCGCGCTGGGCATACCAGTTGCGCAAGACCTCGGCGGGCGCGTCGGCGGCGCCGCCCGTCGGGGCGGGCAGGCCGCCGAGCTGGCCGACCAGCAGGGCGTGGCAGCGCACCTCGCGGTCGTCGTTCATGCGAAAGGCCGGATACTGCTGGGCGAAACGCTGCCAGTCGCGCCGCTGGCCCAGCAGCAGCAGCCAGTCGTTGCGCAGGCGGTCTTCCTGGTAGGTGCCGGACCAGCGGGCCAGGAAGGCATCGACCTCCTCCGGCGCCGCATCCTGCAGCCGCACCTTGAGTTCCCAGTAGGCGGCCCAAGGTTCCAGGGCATGGCCGCGCACCAGCGGCAGCAGGGCCGCGAGGCGGTTGCGGTCGCCCCGGCGGAAGGCCTGCGACATGTCGAGCACGGCGTCGTCGCCGCTTCTGGGCGACAGGGGCTGGGCAAATGCGGGGCACACGGCCGACAGGACCAGGGCGGCCGATGTCAGAATCTTCCAAGGTATCGTCATCAAGGGAATTATGGACAAAGCCGCCGTTCGCCGGGCATTGATCGAAGAACGCCTGAACCTGCCCGACCGGCTCCAGCGGGCCGACCTGCTGCAAAGGGTGATGCGCATATGGCTGATAGGCCGGCCCGATGCGGTCATCGGCGCCTATTGGCCGATCAAGGGGGAGTTCGATCCCCTGCCCGCCCTGCACCGCTGGAAGGAGGACGGCGAACTCACCGGGGAAACCCAGCGCCGCCGCATCGCCCTGCCGGTGATCGACCGGGAGCACAAGACGCTCAGCTTCCACGCCTGGTACCCCGGCTGCCCCATGGAGGAGGACGCCTACGGCATTCCCAAGCCCAAGGACACGGAACTGGTGGTGCCCACCCTGCTCTTCGTGCCCTGCGTGGGTTATGGCCCGGGCGGCTTCCGGCTGGGCTATGGCGGCGGTTTTTACGACCGCACGCTGGCCGCGCTGGAGCCGCGGCCCTTCACCGTGGGCCTGGGTTTCACCCAGGGTTTCCTGCCGGACCTGGAGCCCGAAGCCCACGATGTGCCACTCGATGCCATCCTGAATGACAACGGGGTCGTTTGGCCCTAAGGAACAGGTTTTCCGCCCGCTGATCGGGCCTTCGACGGTCAAACTTTCGATTAGATTCAATGACAAGCGCTCTTGATTGAATGCAAGAGCTGAAATGTCGTCCTCGCGGAGGCCGGCGCGTTGGTGCCCTGGGCTTCGGCCCTCTGACATTCCGTGCTTTCCGTGAGTTTCTTCGCGTTCTTCTATGGGTGAACGCGGATCGATAGGTGCAACAATGTCTGCAAATCTTCGGAGTCTTGGGAGTCCGACGACGGAACCCGTTCGGAGCCAGGCATGAAAGTGATCGTCGCCGAAGACGACCTGCTGCAGCAGGCTCATGTGGTGGGCTTGATCCAGGAATTGCGTCCCAGCTGGCAGATCGTGGCCCGGGTCGACAGCGTGGCGCAGGTGGTCCAGGCCGTGGCGCAGCACAAGCCCGATGTGCTGCTGCTCGACATCCACATGAAGGACAGCGACGAGCCCTCCTGGCTCGGCGCGCTGTCGGGCAACATGGCGGTGATCTTCACCACCGGCGATCCGAGCTTCGCCGTCAGCGCCTTCGATGTGGCCGCCGTCGACTACGTGCTCAAACCCGTCACCCGCGGCCGGCTGGAGCGCGCCCTCGACCGCCTCTACAAACGCGCCGTGGAAAGCACCCTGCCGGGCCGGCCACCGGTGCTGCCGCTGGCCACCATCACCGCCGCGCGCGGCACCGACATGGTGGTCTACCAGACCTGCGAGATCTACTACTTCCAGGCCGACAACAAATACACCCGGGTGGTGATGGCCGACCAGGAAGGCCTGGTGCGCACGCCGATCGCCGAGTTCGAACAGCTGCTCGACGGCAAGTTCTTCAAGCGCATCCACCGCTCCACCCTGCTGAACTTCCGTTTCGTGGAACGGGTGCGGCGCGACGACATGGGGCGGCTGCGGGTCAAGCTCTTCGGCATGTCCGAGGAACTCACCGTCAGCAAGCCCTACGAGCCGCAGTTCAGGGTGATGTAGCCAGGGCCTGGGCGATCGCGGCCACGCGGGCGCGGGTGACGGCCTCGCCGATCTTCGGGCCCCTGGCGCCGGCGGCCGCGGCAGCGGCGGCGACCGGCGCCGTCTCCACCGACAGCGCCGCCGCCTGCGCGGCCAGCAGCCGCTGGCGCTGGGGATAGGCGTTTTCGTCCATGCCGAGACGGCCGCGTGCATCGCATTCGCAGGCCAGCAGCACATCGGAAAAGCGTTCGGGTCGGCGCAATGCGTCGCAGCGTTCCAGCAGGCGCATCAGCGCCGCCGCGTCCAACTCGCCGCTGCGGTGGATGTTGCCGTGCTCGCGCGCCACCACGTCGGCCGTCGCCCGGCTGGCCAGCGGCACCCGCAGCCGGTCGCACAGGGGCGCCAGCAGGCGGGCGCTGCGGCCCTCGTGGCCGAGGTGGCGCGGCAGGATGTCGGCCGGCGTGGTGCCCTTGCCCAGGTCATGGGTCAGGCAGGCGAAACGCACTTCCAGCGGCGCCTGCAGCCGGGCGGCCATGTCCAGCACCATGTTCAGGTGCACGCCGGTGTCGATCTCGGGGTGGTAGTCGGCGCGCTGCGGCACGCCCCACAGGCGGTCCACCTCGGGCAGCAGCCTGGCCAGGGCGCCGCAGTCGCGCAGCACCTCCAGCATGCGCGAGGGCTTGCGCTCCATCAGCCCGCGGCTGATTTCCTGCCAGACGCGTTGGGGCACCAGGGCATCGACCTCGCCGTCGGCCACCATGCCGCGCATCAGCGCCAGGGTTTCCGGCGCCACCGAGAAGTCGGCGAAACGCGCGGCGAAACGCGCCAGGCGCAGGATGCGCACCGGATCCTCGCGAAAGGCTTCGGTGACGTGGCGCAGCACCTTGTCCCGCAGATCGCGCTGGCCGCCGAAGGGGTCGACCAGGCCCTGCGCGCCGACGGCGTCCACCGGCTGGGCGATGGCGTTGATGGTGAGGTCGCGCCGCGCCAGGTCTTCCTCCAGCGTCACCTCGGGCGCGGCGTGGAAGGCGAAGCCGTGGTAGCCGGGCGCGGTCTTGCGTTCGGTGCGCGCGAGGGCGTATTCCTCGTGGGTCCGGGGGTGCAGGAAGACGGGAAAGTCCTTGCCCACCGGCAGATAGCCCTGGGCGACCAGCGCCTCGGGCGTGGCGCCCACCACCACCCAGTCGGTGTCCTGCACCGGCAGCCCCAGCAGGGCATCGCGGATCGCGCCGCCGACCTTGTAGATTTCCATGGCCGCGAGTCTAGGCGGCTCAGCCGACCGCGGCGGTGAACACACGCAGGTAGTTGCCGCCCATCACCTTCGTCACATCCCCGGCCGAGAGCCCGGCCTGCCGCAGCGCCGCGCGCAGCTCGGGCAGCTGCCGGTAGCTCTGCAGCACCGGCGGCGAGATGAAGCCCAGCATGTCGCTACCCAGGCCCACATGCTCGATGCCGATGGCGTCGGCCATGCGGGCCACGCCCTCGGCCATGGCCTGGATCGAGGAGAAGACACCCGCGCTCGGCCACACACCCACCACGCCGCCGGTGTCCGCCACCAGCCGTGCATGTTCGGGCGTGACCTGCCGGCTGCGCGGCCCGGCGCGCTGCGACAGAGAAGTGTGCGAGAGCACCAGGGGCTTGCTGCTCACGGCCGCCGCGCGCCTGACCAGTTCGAAGGTGCCGTGCGCCACGTCCACCACCAGGCCCAGGCGGTTGCAGCGCCGCACCACCTCTGCGCCGAAATCGGTCAGTCCGCCGTGCACCGGCGCCTCGGTCTGGATGTCGCCCAGCTCGTTGGGGCGGTAGTGGGTCAGCTGCAGATGGCGCAGGCGGTGCTCGCGCCAGGCCTGCTCCAGCCGGTCGATATCGCCTTCGAGGAAATCGGCGCCTTCGCTGGACACGATGACGGTGGGCCCGGCCCGGCGGGCGGCCCGCAGGGCGGCGGCATCGCTGGCCACCAGCAGGCCCTCGTGCGCGATCAGGGCCTCGGCGCGGGCGAAGGACAGGCGGGCCCAGTCGGCCATCTCGCCGGGTGCCGGCGTGCGCCAGGGTTCGATCTTGCGGCGGTCGGCCGAGACCCGGGTGGCGCTGCCGTCGGCCACGATGTCCAGGCAGAGCACGTCCAGCCCGCCGGCGCGCATCGCCTCGGCCACCGGCAGGAAGGGACGCGAGGCGGCGCGCGCGGCGTCATGGCCCAGGGAGACGCGGCCGGCATGGCTGTGCATGTCGATGCGGGGCACATCGTCGGCCGCATGCTCCTGCGCACCGCCGACTACCGGCGCGACCGGCACCGCGGGCCGCGCGCATCCGGCCAGGCCGGCCGAGGCCAGCGCCGCGGCCGCCAGCCAGCGGCGGCGCCCGGGCTGCGCGGCGTGGCGGGTCGCTGCCTGCGGCGACGGGAAGCGGGAAAGGGTCATGGCGCGCTCCGGCTGGGCTGTGGCGGGAGCCGCATTATGGTGAGCCCCGCCCCCTGGCGCGAGGGATCGCGGACCGGCTCAGCCCGGATCAATCCGGCGTCTGGCCCGACGGCCGCGGCCGCTTCGGCCCCGGCTCATCGGCGGCGCCCACCGCATCCCGCTTGCGGAAGAACGCTGCCCAGTTCACGCCGGCCGCCGCCTGCGCGATCTCGTCGCGATAGCCCGGCCGCAGTCGAAAGGCTTCGCTGCACAACCTGCCACGCGACTCGATCCAGCCGAGCGACAGCGCATGCTGCAGGCTGCGCCGCGCCCAGCCGTGCCGCCGCCGGCCTAGAAAACGGCGTTGCAGATCCGCGCCGGTGAACCACTCTTGCGGCGGCTGGCTTTCCAGGAAGCCGAGCAGCGTCTCAGGGCCGTCGGGCGCCGGCTGCGGCCGCTTCGGCAGGGGCGTGCGTTCCAGGGCGGGATGCAGCATGGCGCAGATGCGCTGCAGCAGCGCGCGCAGCTGGGGATTCCTGAAGTTCAGGCGCGGCAAGCCCTGGTCCGGATGCGCGGCACCCGCCCTGCACAGGGACGCCAACAGCGCCTTCACCTCGCCCTCGGACTGGCCGGTGGTCTGCTGCAGTTCGACCGCGTTCGCGCAGCGGCCGGCGGCCAGGGCCAGCAGGATCGGCCACTCGGCCCGCGAGCAAGTGAACCGCGCCGCTTCGCCGCTGCGCACCAGGCGATAGCAACGGGTATGCCAGCCGTCGCTGACGATCGTCAGCACGCCCTCGACAGTGCACAGCCGGCTGCAGGCCACGGTCATCTGGCGCGCGTTGACCGCATGCCCGGCGTCATGGAAGGCATGGCGCATGGCCGCCGCCGAATAGCCCCGCTCGCGCGGATGCTCGGCCAGGAAACGCCGGATCAGCAAGCGCAGCGCCGCCGAGAAGGTCGACGGCCCGGACGAAGCCGGCGCGTCACCGCCGCAGCCGACGCTGCAGAAGCCGGCATCACCATCGCCCGAGCCGGAACTGCGCGAGGGCAGCAAGGCCAGCGCCGGAGGCGGCGAGGCGGGTGCTCGCCTGTCCTGGCCGGCGGGCTTGCCGTTCGATCCGGTGGAGCCAGTCCGCGCCGGGCTGCCGCAGGTCTCGGTGGGTGGAAATGTCATGGCGACAGGATGCAAAGCCGCCATGCTCGGCCACGCCCGGCGTGCTTGCGCTGGCGCGGCGCAAGCCCGACCGGCGGCGCGAAGCAGGCCGCTCAAGCCCCGGGCAGCGCCACGATCTCCAGGCTGCGGCCCGGCACCGCGAAGAAGTGTTCCAGCACCTGCGACAGGGCCACGCCCTCGGCGCCATCCGCGTCCTGCGGCGTGGGCCCGGCATCGAGCAGCGACCGCGCCAGCCAGGCACCGTCCGCGCCGCGCCATACCTCCAGGTAGGCCGGCCAGAGCGGCAGGCAGAGCACGGCCTGGCCGGGCGCGTGCAGGGTGCCGAGCTGCGTCAGCACGTCCTGCGCACTGGCCAGCCTTGCGTCCTGCGGCACGCAGCGCAGGCCCTGGGCCCGCAGGAACTCCTGCACCCGGCCGGCCTGGCCGGGCTCGGCCGCATCGATGCCGCGGCTGTGCAGGTAGTCCAGCATGCTGCGCAGGTGGCATGGCGGCATCGCCCAGGGCTTCAGTACCTTCGCCCAGTCCACTCCGGCCGCGGCTGCCGCCAGGCGGGCGCGGTAGGCGGGTGCGAAGCGGAAGAAGAAACACTGCTTCCTGTCGTCCCAGCGCTTCTCCAGCCAGCCGTGATTGCAAGGCCGTTCGATGCTTTCCAGCGCCCAGTTGCCGCAGCCCCGGATGTCGAAATACTTTTCCAGCGCGGCCCGGCTGAACCACTCCTGCGGCGGCTGCACCGCCAGGAGGCGCTGCACGCTGTGGCGCCCATGGGTGCGCGCCTGCGGCACGGCCGGCTCGGGCGTGCGTGTGGCCTGGGGATGCAGGATGTCGTGGACGTGTTGCAGCTCCTCTTGCACGAATGGGTTGTCCAGGTTCAGGCCGGGCAGGCCGGTCCCGCGCGGCGCGCCCTCCGTGCGGCGCAGCAGGCGCACGAAATCCTTGACCTGGCTTTCGGTTCTGCCAGTCGCCCGCATGAGTTCGCCCCAGGTCGTGCAGCTGCCGGCCAGCAGCACCAGCAGCACTTCGCGGTTGAGCTGCGAGAGGTGCAGGGCCGGCCGCTCGCCGGTCTGCGGCAGGCGGAAGGTCTTCATGTGGCTGCCCGCGATGGCCGTTCCCACCAGCTTCTGGGCACCGACCAGGTGGTGGCAGGCCGAGGCCACCAGCTTCATGTCCAGCACATGGCCGAGTTTCTCCAGATCCTCCATGATTTCCCGGGCAGTGTCGCCCTCATCCGACGGATGGGCCGCGAGGTAGCGCAGCACCAGTGCGGCCAGCGGCTCGTCCACCGGCCGGTCCGTCTGCAGCGCCGCCGCGTGCACATCGGCGCCGCTCGAAAAACTGCCGTCGTCGTGAGGCGAGCTGTTGCACTCCGCCAATGCGGCCAGTTCCGGGCTGTGCACATCGCGCCGGCTTTCGCGCCGGCTTTCGCGCCGGCTCTCCTGGACATGGCGCCAGGTCTTGCGCACGGAAGTCGATTTCGTCCGGGCGGACCAAGCGCCGTTCGAATCCAGAGGTGGCATCGACATGGCATCAACCCTCCAGCACCGGCACCAGCTGCACGCGGCGCGCCGACCCGTCGAAGAAACGTGTCAGCACCGGCCAGAGTTCCGTCGGATCGTGGCGGATCGCGGACAGCCCCGCGGCATAAGGGGGCTGCACCTGCCAGCTACCTTGCGTGTCCTGCCAGACCTCCAGGTAGCCGGGCTGCACCGACAGGCAGAGCACGGCGTGGCGGGGCTGCGGCAGCTCCGACAGTGCCGCCGCCACCGCCTGGGCGCTGGCCTGCGGCTGGCCCTGCGGGCCGCAGCGGCGGCCCTGGGTGGCCATGAACTCCCGCACCTGGTCCGGGTCGCCGGCATCCGTGCCGGCGACGCCGCGGCTTTGCAGATAGGCCCAGAGGTCGCCCACCTGCCGCACCGGCGACCCGCCGGCTGACGGTGCCGATGCCGGAACCACGCGAGCCGAGGGCTGCGCCGCCATGCCGCCGGATTTCACCGCCAGATCCTGCGGCTGCTCCGGCTGCATCGACGGTTCGGCCAGCTCCGGCGGCTCGTGCTCCGGCTCCTTTCCGCCGAAGAGTGCGGCCCAGTCCACGTCCGCCGCCGCGCGCGCCAGCCTTGCGCGGTACTGCGGATGCAGCCGGAAGTAGTAGCGCCTGGCCGACGGATCTTTCCGCTTCTCCACCCAGCAGTGTTTCACCGGGCGCTTGAGGCTGTCCCACACCCACAGGTTGTTGCCGAAGGTTTCGAAGCGCTGCTGCAGGTCGGTGGTGGTGAACCATTCCTCGGGCGGCTGGGTGCTGAGGAAACGCTGCACGCTGTCCGGCCCGTGGACCGGCACCTCGGGCTTGTCGGGCAGCGGGGTCCGTTTTCGCAGCGGATGCAGCAGGTGGTGGATGCGCAGCATCTCCTCGCGTATGGCGGCATTACGCATGTCCAGGCCCGACACGCCGCGCCCCTCCTCCAGGGCGCCGGCCGACCGCATGGCCGGCACGAAGGCCCGGACCTCGCTGTAAGGCCGGCCGGTGACGACGGCCAGTTCCTCCTGCCCGCCGCAGCTGCGGGCGGCGAGCTTGATCAGCACCTCCCAGTTGAGCTGCGAGCAGGTCACGCGCGGAGCCTCGCCCTCGCCGAGCAGGCGAAAGCGGCGCTCGCGGGCGCAGGGCACGATGATCGACAGGGCATCGCGCGAGCGCACCAGGTGATGGCAGGCCATGGCCACACGCTTGAGTTCCAGTGCATGCCCCTCCTGGCACAGCGCCGTCCAGATCTGCCGGCCGGTGTGCCCGTCCGCTTCGGGATGGTCCTGCAGGTACCGCCGCACCAGCTCCCGCACCGAAGCGGCGGGTGTTTGCGTGCTGCCGCGGGAATCCTCGGACTCCTCGTCGGAGCTGGAAAACTGGCTGTCCTCGGCGACCGCAAGCGTGCGCAAGGCTTGCGCCACCACATCGGCGCTCAGGCCGTACTCCGGCGGCGACGGAACGTAGCCCGGGATGGCCGACTTGCGGATGGTGATCGACAAAGGCGGGAAGGCGGCACTCTGGCCGTGCGATGGCAGGTTCATGACTAAGACCGCTTCACGGGCGGCGCAATGGAAAAACCCGAGATGCTGTCCATCGCCCTGCATGGCCTTCCCCGGCACCACGCACGCCTGTCCTTGATAACGAAGAAAATCGCGCCGCGCCCAGGCAAGGCGCTGACACATCCGGTCGCGTCTGTCCGCCGGACCGGCCCCTAGAATCTTTCGCCCCCACCCCTATTTGCAGGCGCTATGACCGATCGATCCGAAGGCACCATCCGCATCCGTGGTGCGCGCCAGCACAACCTCAAGAACCTAGACCTCGACATCCGCACCGGCGAGCTGACGGTGGTCACCGGCCCCAGCGGCTCGGGCAAGTCCAGCCTGGTGTTCGACACCCTCTACGCCGAAGGCCAGCGCCGCTACGTGGAGACCTTCTCGGCCTACGCGCGCCAGTTCCTCGACCGCATGGACAAGCCCGCGGTCGACCGGGTGGAAGGCGTGCCGCCGGCCATCGCCATCGACCAGACCAACCCGGTGCGCTCCTCGCGCTCCACGGTCGGCACGATGACCGAGCTGAACGACCACCTGAAGCTGCTCTACGCCCGCGCCGCCCGGCTGTTCGACCGCCAGACCGCCCTGCCGGTGCGCCACGACAGCCCCGACAGCATCTATGCCGAGATGCAGCAGCGCGCCGCCGTGCTGGAAGACCCGCGCCTGGTCGTCACCTTCCCGGTCGAACTGCCGGGCGGCACCTCGCGCGAGGAGATCGAGCAATGGCTCTCGGCCAGCGGCTTCACCCGCATCCATGCCGAGCGCGAAGTGGCCACGCCCACCGGCCCGCGCAAGGTGCTGGACGTGGTGGCCGATCGTTTCCGCATCGGCACCGCCGAGCGCTCGCGGGTGGTGGAGGCGATCGAGGTGGCGCTCAAGCGCGGCGCCGGGCGGGTGACGGTGCATGTCACGCCGCCGGGTGCGGAGGAGCCGACCGAGACCTGGCGCTTCTCCACCGGCCTGCACTGCCCCGAGAGCGACATCCGTTATTCGGACCCTCTGCCCTCGATGTTCAGCTTCAACTCGCCGGCCGGCGCCTGCGAATCCTGCCGCGGCTTCGGCCGCGTGATCGGCGTGGACTGGGGCCTGGTCATCCCCGACGACAGGAAGACCCTGCGCGCCGGCGCGGTCAAGACCATCCAGACCCCCGCCTGGTCCGAATGCCAGGACGACCTGATGAAGTACGCGGAGGCCGCCGGCATCCCGCGCGACACCGCCTGGAACAAACTCAGCCAGTCGCAGCGCGACTGGGTGATCGAGGGCACGCCCGGCTTCAAGGAAGGCAACTGGAACAAGCAGTGGTACGGCATCCGCCGCTTCTTCGCCTATCTGGAGAGCAAGGCCTACAAGATGCACATCCGGGTGCTCTTGTCCAAGTACCGCAGCTACACCACCTGCCCGACCTGCGCCGGCGCGCGGCTCAAGCTCGAACCGCTGCTCTGGCGCATCGGCAGCAAGGAAGACGCCGACGAGGTGCTGGCGCCCGAACAGCGTTTCCTGCCCAGCGGCACCGCCTGGAGCCGCGCCCAGCTCGAAGCCCTGCCCGGCCTGTGCCTGCATGACCTGATGCTGCTGCCGATCGAGCGGCTGCGGCGCTTCTTCGACCGGGTGGAACACCACGGCGACGGCACCGTCGCCGGCGAGGCCGACGCGCAGGCCCTGCGCCTGCTGTTCGAGGAGATCACCACCCGGCTGCGCTACCTGCACGACGTGGGCATCGGCTACCTCACGCTGGACCGGCAGAGCCGCACGCTGTCCGGCGGCGAGGTGCAGCGCATCAACCTGACCACCGCCCTGGGCACCTCGCTGGTCAACACCCTGTTCGTGCTGGACGAGCCCAGCATCGGCCTGCATCCGCGCGACATGGACCGCATCACCCAGGCCATGCACCGCCTGCGCGACGCCGGCAACACGCTCGTCGTGGTCGAGCACGACCCGGCCGTGATGCTGGCCGCCGACCGTGTCATCGACATGGGCCCCGGCCCCGGCGAGCGCGGCGGCGAGATCGTCTTCGACGGCGACATCGAGGACCTGCGCCGCGCCGACACCCTCACCGGCATCTACCTGGGCGGGCGCAAGCAGATCGGCATGGGCATGAAGCGCCTGGTGAGCGAGAGCACGCCGCGCCTCATCCTCGAAGGCGCGCGTGAGCACAACCTCCGCAACATCGATGTCGAGATCCCGCTGCAGCGCCTGGTGGCCATCACCGGCGTCAGCGGCTCGGGCAAGTCCAGCCTGGTGCAGGACGTGCTCGCCCCCGCCCTGCTGCGCCATTTCGGCAAGGCCACCGAGACACCCGGCGCGCACGAGCGCCTGCTGGGCGCCGACCATTTGGCCGACGTCGTCTTCGTGGACCAGTCCCCCATCGGCAAGACGGCCCGCTCCAACCCGGTGAGTTATGTCGGCGCCTGGGACGCGGTGCGCGAGATCTTCGCCGTCTCGGCCCTGGCCAAGGAACGCAAGTACACCGCCTCCAAGTTCAGCTTCAACTCCGGCGACGGCCGCTGCCCGACCTGCGGCGGCTCGGGCTTCGAGCATGTGGAGATGCAGTTCCTGTCGGACGTCTACCTGCGCTGCCCCGACTGCGACGGCCGGCGCTACCGCGCCGAGATCCTCGAAGTGAAGGTGGAGCGCGGCGGCCGGCTGCTCAGCGTGGCCGACGTGCTGGAACTCACGGTGAGCGAGGCGGTGCGCCTCTTCGCCACCGACCGCGAAGTGCTGCGCGCCCTGCAGCCCATCGTGGACGTGGGCCTGGAATACGTGAAGCTGGGCCAGCCCGTGCCCACGCTCTCCGGCGGCGAGGCCCAGCGCCTGAAGCTCGCCGGCTTCCTGGCCGAGGCCGCCAAGAACGGCAGCAGCAGCCGGCAGCCCGTCGCCCGCAAGGGCACGCTCTTCCTGTTCGACGAGCCCACCACCGGCCTGCATTTCGACGACATCGCCAAGCTGATGCGTGCCATGCGCAAGCTGCTGGACGCCGGCCATTCGCTGGTCGTGATCGAACACAACCTCGACGTGATCCGCGCCAGCGACTGGGTGGTCGACCTGGGTCCGGAAGGCGGCGAAGGCGGCGGCCTGGTGGTGGCCGAAGGGCCGCCGGAAGACCTGCGCCTGCACCCGGTCTCGCACACCGGCAAGGCCCTGGCCGAATACGAAAAGGCGCTGGGCCTGGGCGGCCATGCGGTGGAGGAAGGCGTGCCGCTGCAGCAGGTGCTGAAGGCCAGGCGCAAGCCGGCCACCGGGCCGAACGCGATCCAGATCGTCAATGCCCGCGAGCACAACCTCAAGGGCGTGAGTGTGGACATTCCGCGCGGCATCTTCACGGTGGTGACCGGCGTCAGCGGCTCGGGCAAGTCCACGCTGGCTTTCGACATCCTCTTCAACGAAGGCCAGCGCCGCTACCTGGAGTCGCTCAACGCCTATGCCCGCAGCATCGTGCAGCCGGCCGGCCGGCCCGAGGTGGACGCGGTCTACGGCATTCCGCCCACCGTGGCCATCGAGCAGCGCCTGTCGCGCGGCGGCCGAAAGAGCACCGTCGGCACCACCACCGAGGTCTGGCATTTCCTGCGCCTGCTCTATGTGAAGCTGGGCGTGCAGCACTGCATCCACGACGGCGCCGCCGTGCAGCCGCAGACCGAGGAAAGCATCGCCGCCCAGCTGCTGGCGCGTTTCCGCGGCCGGCACATCGGCCTGCTGGCGCCGCTGGTCACCGCACGCAAGGGCGTCTACACCGAACTGGCCGACTGGGCCCGGCCGCGCGGCTACACCCATCTGCGGGTGGACGGCAACTTCCTGCCCACCACCAATTTCCCGCGCATCGACCGCTTCAAGGAACACACGATCGAGCTGCCGGTGGCCAGCCTCTTCGTCTCGCCAGAGAACGAGGCCGAGCTGCGCGCCGCCCTGTCGCAGGCGCTGCAGCACGGCAAGGGCGTGGTGCATGTGCTGTCGGACATCGAGGGCCTGGCCGAGGCCATGGAGTCGGGCACGCCCACCGCCGGCATCGGCAAGCTGCTGGCCTTCTCCACCGAACGCGCCTGCCCGGTCTGCCACACGAGTTATGCCGAGCTGGACCCGCGCCTCTTCAGCTACAACAGCAAGCACGGCTGGTGCCCCGACTGCGTGGGCACCGGCGTGAAGCTGAGCAAGGAGCAGCGCAAGGTCTTCGACGACTCGGTGCTGGCCGACGACCAGAAGGGCCGGGAGCAGACCTTCGATGAGCCCGATGCCGAAGGCGTGGGCGACACCGTCTGCCCCAGCTGCCAGGGCGCCCGCCTGAACCCCACCGCACGCGCCGTGCGGTTCCACGAGGAAGGCATCGCCGCCATGGCCGCACGCAGCGTGCTCGACCTGCACGCCTGGTTCGACGGCCTGGCGCTGGAAGGCCGCGAGGCCGGCATCGCCCGCGACCTGGTGCCCGAGATCGTCAGCCGGCTCGACTTCCTCGGTGAAGTGGGCCTGGGCTATCTCACCCTGGACCGCGGCGCCCCCACGCTCTCGGGCGGCGAGGCCCAGCGCATCCGCCTGGCCGCGCAGCTCGGCAGCAACCTGCAGGGCGTGTGCTACGTGCTGGACGAGCCCACCATCGGCCTGCACGCACGCGACAACAAGATCCTGCTCGATGCCCTGCACAAGCTCGGCGACAAGGGCAACACCCTGGTGGTGGTGGAGCACGACGAGGACACCATCCGCCGCGCTGACCACATCATCGACGTGGGCGCCGGCGCCGGTCGGCGGGGCGGCCGCATCGTGGCCCAGGGCACGGTGGCCGACATCTCGGCGGCCGAGGACTCGGTCACCGGCCGCTACCTACTGCATGCGATGAAGCATCCGCTGCAGCCGCGCCGCCCGGTCGCGCCCTCGCTGGCCGACGGCGCCTCGGCGCCCGACGTGGAGATCGACTGGATCGAGCTGCGCGGCGGCAGCCTGCACAACCTGCAGGAAGTCGACATCGACGTGCCCCTGAAACGCCTGGTGGCGATCACCGGCGTCAGCGGCTCGGGTAAGTCCACCCTGGCGCGCGACGTGCTGCTGGCCAATGTGCAGGCCGCCGTGCAGCAGCGCAGCACCCGCGCCGGCCGCGACCAGGACGACGCCGGCCAGCACCCCGCCTGGGCCGGCTGCGATTCGCTCGACGGCTACCAGGGCATCGACCGGGTGCTGGAGGTGGACCAGACCCCCATCGGCAAGACCCCGCGCAGCTGCCCGGCCACCTACATCGGCTTCTGGGACACCATCCGCAAGCTCTTCGCCGACACGCTCGAAGCCAAGGCCCGCGGCTACGGCCCCGGCCGCTTCTCCTTCAACACCGGCGAGGGCCGATGCCCGGTCTGCGAGGGCGCGGGCGTGCGCACCATCGGCATGAGTTTCCTGCCGGATGTGAAGGTGCCCTGCGAGGCCTGCCACGGCGCGCGCTTCAACCCCGAGACGCTGGCGGTGAGCTGGCGCGGCAAGACCATCGGCGACGTGCTGCAGATGGAGGTGGACGAGGCCGTCGAGTTCTTCGCCAGCATGCCGGTGATCGCCCATCCGCTGCAGCTGCTGGTGGACGTGGGCCTGGGTTACCTGACGCTGGGCCAGCCCTCGCCCACGCTGTCGGGCGGCGAGGCGCAGCGCATCAAGCTGGTGACCGAACTCAGCAAGGTGCGCGACGACGTCACCCGGCGCGGCAACAAGGCGCCGCACACCTTCTACGTGCTGGACGAACCCACGGTGGGCCTGCACATGTCGGACGTGGAGCGGCTGATCAAGGTGCTGCACCGCCTGACCAACGCCGGCCACAGCGTGCTGGTGATCGAACACGACCTGGACCTGATCGCCGAAGCGGACTGGATCATCGACCTGGGGCCCGAAGGCGGCTCCGGCGGCGGTACAGTCGTCGCCACCGCATCGCCCGAAGACGTGGTGCGCCTGGGCACGCATACCGGCCAGGCGCTGGCTTCGGTGCTGGCGCGCTGAACCGAACCACCACAGGGAGTCAGTACATGCAGTCCACCGACCACCAGCGGCGCAAGCTGGTCATCGCACTCGCGGGCACGGCCGCCGCGCCGGCCGTGCTGGCGCAGAGCGGCGGCAAGCGCGGGCGCTCGGGCGAAGGCTTCGACGAGCCCGCCACCGCCGAGCAGTACGTCGCCGCCATGCACCTGGGCTGCCAGGCCGGCGACTATCTCGAAACCGCCTACGAACCCGCCGGCCAGCGCAATGCCGTGGGCGCTGCGGATTTCGACGTGATGCGCAACGAAGGCGGCTTCGACCATGTGCGCATTCCCGCCAACTGCGCCGCCCATGCCACGGTCGACGGCGTGATCTCCGAGGCCTTCCTGGTCAAGCTCGACAATCAGATCAAGCTGGCGCTGGAGCGCTTCGAGCGGGTGCTGGTGGATCCGCTGCACCACTACCTGCAGTGGAAAGGCGACCACCACTACGACAAGTTCTACGACGACAGCGCCGCCGTCGCCCAGCTGACGTCCGACCAGCATGCGGTGCGCGCCACGGCCATGTGGGTGCAGATGGCCAAGCGCTACCAGTCGCTGTCGCTGCGGCTGTCCTTCGACCTGATCAACGAGCCGGTGTCGGCACCCCAGCAGGACGGTTTTCCGGTCGGCCTGACTTCGGACCAGCTCAACAGCTGGTATACGCAGGTGATCGCGGCGATCCGTGCGACCGGCGGCAACAATGCCCGCCGCATGATCTGGCTGGAGCCCTGGGACAACCGGCTGAACCTGCTGGCGATCCCTTCCGATGCCGGCCCGTTGGGCGTCTCGCCGCACTACTACAGCCCCTTCGAGTTCACGCATCGCGAGGGCTCCCTCACCGCGGCAGGCCTGGCCAACTTCAGCGCGGATATCGAATACGCCAAGCGCTGGGGAAGACTCAACCGGGTGCCGATCTGGATCGGCGAGGTGGGTGTCTCCAAGGTCAGGCAGGCCAGCAAGATCCCGCGCCCCGAAGCCGACCGGGCCGAATACACCGCCCATGTGCGCAACGTCGGTCTGGCCACCGGCGTGCCCATGTGCTACTGGGGCTACAACGCCGCGTTCGCTCAGTACGACCAGGCGGCGCGCCAGTGGCTGCCGGGCATGCGGCAGGCGGTGAGCGGCCTGCCACAGCCCTATCCGGTGCGTACCGTCCCGGCTTTCACCGTGCTCAAGGGCGGCCGCATGGCACAGGGTTTCTTCGCCAACGGCCAGTGGCCCGGCTTCCGCTGGGATCCCGAAACCGGCATCCTCACCGCCCAGGCCAACGATTCGGGCAGTGAACGCACCGTGACCATCGTGTTCCCCGAGATCGCGATAGAAAGCGGTCAATCCTGGATCGTGCGGGCCCTCGAGTTCACCGGCAACTGGCGCATCGGCGTGCTGCCGATCTTCTTCGACGCCGACCGGCCCAACCAGAACGGCAAGCGCGGCATCGATGGCCGCGGCGTGAACGAGGCGGGCAAGCAGTTCTATCCCTATCGTCCCATGGCACCCGGCGGCTTCGATACCCCCATGGGCACCATCGTCTCGCCCGGCACCTTCATGGGCGTGGATCTGGGCTTGCAACCCGGCAGTCCCGGCGGGCAGATCCGTTTCGCCTGCATCCGTTCGGTGTAGGCCGAGCAACACAGACGGCGGCAGTCCACCCCTACGGACTAAGGACGAACACAGGAGTGAGCGCAGACAGCGGATAAGGTTTCGGCAGTACCCACTGCACGAGATATCCGCCCATGAAAACAGCATTCCCCGGCGGGCCGGCGCCGGCCTTTGCGCGCCGCAGGCGCCTGCTCGGCCTCGCCGCGGCCTCGGTCGGCGGCCTGGCCCTCGGCGCCTGCAGCGGCGGCAACCCCGGCACGGTGGTCACCGATGCGGGCGGCGGGCTCGGCTCCGGCGCCGGCGGCCCGCAGCCGGGCGATCCCGAGACGGCCGCGCAATACGTGTCGGCGATGCATCTGGGCACCCAGGCGAGCGACTACCTCGAAACCGCCTACCAGCCCGCCGGCCTGGCCCACGCCGTCGGCGCCGCCGACTTCGACCGGATGCGCTATGAAGGCCTGGCCGACCACCTGCGCATACCCGCCAACTGCGCCGCCCGCGCGGATGTCGACGGGCTGATCTCCGAGGCCTTCCTCCTGGTGGTCGACAAGCAGATCCAACTGGCCCTGGAGCGCTTTCCGAGGGTCATCCTGGACCCGCTGCACCACTACCTGCAGTGGAAAGGCGACCACGCCTACGACTATGCCTACGACGACTATCAACGCGTCGCCCAGCTGACGTCCGCCCAGCATGCGGTCCGGGCCACTGCCATGTGGCGTCAGCTCGCCACCCGCTACCAGGGCCTGACGACACGCCTGGCCTTCGACCTGTTCAACGAGCCCTTCAACGTGCCGCTGCAGCACGGCTATCCGCCAGGCATCACCGCCGCCGAGCTCGATGCCTGGCACGCCACGGTCATCCCCGCCATCCGCGCCACCGGCGGCCTGAATGCCCAGCGCATGCTCTGGATGGAGCCCTGGGCGAACCGGCTCGATCTGCTGGCCCTGCCCGCGGATACCGGCCCGCATGGGGTCAGCCCGCATTACTACAGCCCTTTCGGCTTCACCATGGGCGCCGATGCGCTGACCGCCGCCGACCTGGCCGTCTATGCCGCCGACGTGCGTTATGCGCGGGATTGGGCGGTGAGCCGCGACACCGTGCTGTGGGTGGGCGAAACCGGGGTTTCCATCAACATCGACGTCAGGACACAGCCGCGCGATCCGGCGCAACGGGCCGAATTCACCGCGCATGTACGCAACACCGCCCTGGACCTGGGCGTGCCCATCACCTACTGGGGCTACAACAGCGCCTACGCCCAGTACGATCAGGTCGCCCAGGCCTGGCTGCCGGGCATGCTGCAGGCCGTCAGCGGCGTGCCGATGCCCTTGCCGGTGCGGCCGGTGCCGGCCTATCAGGTGCTCACCGGCGGCCGCATCAACAAGCTTTTCGACCCTACGCACGTCTGGCCGGGTTTTTCCTACGACCCGGCTTCGGGCGTGCTGACGGCCCAGGCCAATCCCGGCGCTTCGGCGTGGGGCGTGGCCATCGTGTTTCCGGACATCCCGGTGGCCAGCGACCAGACCTGGAGCGTCCGCGCGACACGCTTCGGCGGCGACTGGCGTATCGGCAGCGGCCCCTTCTACTACGACGCCACCGCGCCGAACAAGTCCGGCGTGCCGGGGCTCGACATGCGTGGTGTCGACGACCAGGGGCAGCAGATCTATCCCTACCTGCCCATCGCACCGGGTGGATTCGAGCAAGCCTACGGAAGCATCGCATCGCCGCAGCCTTTCCTCGCGATCGAGCTGCAGCTGGCGGCCGGCAGCCCGGGCGGGCAGATCGTCTTTTCCTGCCTGCGCGTGGATTGAGTCCTCTCGGGGAACGGATTTTGCTTGGGTGCGTTGGCCGATCCGACCGGCGCCTGCGCGGCCAGCATGCCGTTACGAGCCTGTCTTGTGACCATGCTAGTTTCAGCGCAGGCACCCCCATCGGGGGCATCCATGCACGCAGGGAGTTCCATTGACCGGCATGACGGGCCAGGACAAAGACACGCCAACCGTACAGGCGGGCCGGCGCGCGCTTCTGCTGTCGGCGCTGGCATCCGTGAGTGCAGCCTGCATGAGCTGTGGCGGAGGCGGCCAGGAGAGCGCCGCCGCGCCGACGGCCGCTGCCGGCGCCCCGCCCGCGGCCGATGCGCCGGCAGCCGCTCCCGAAGTGCCGGACCCCGTATTCGCAGAACCCGCCAGCCTTGCGCAGTACCTCGCGGGCATGGGCCTGGGCACCCAGCCCAGCGACTACCTGGAAAACCTCAGCGAGGCCGGTGGCGCGCCCTACGCGGTCGCTCTGCAGGATTTCGACACCATGCGCTACGAGGGCAACTTCGGCCATGTGCGCATTCCCGCCAACTGCGCGGCGCGCGCCGACGTGAACGGCCTGATCGCCGAATCCTTCCTGCAGAAGCTAGATGCCGAAATCACGGCGGCCCTGAGGCGCCTGGACCGTGTGGTGCTGGATCCGCTGCACGGCTACCTGCAGTGGAAGGGCGATCACAGCAACGACATCTACTTCGACGACTACCAGAACGTGGCCACCCTGACCACCGACCAGCTCACGGCGCGCGCCACCGCCATCTGGCTGCAGCTGGCCACGCGCTACCGGGACGTTTCGCCGCGGCTGTCCTTCGACCTGGTCAACGAACCCGCCCAGACCACCCAGACCGGCTACGCACCGGGCCTGAGTTCGGACCAGCTCAACGCCTGGTATGCAGCGGTGATCCCGGCCATTCGTGCCACCGGTGGCAACAACGCCAGCCGCGTGATGTGGCTGCAACCCTGGAACAATGAACTCGCCCGCCTGGCGATCCCCGGCGACGCCGGCCCGCTGGGCGTCTCGCCGCACTACTACACGCCCTACAACTTCACCCACGGCGCCGATGCACTCAATGCCGCCGGGCTGGCGAATTTTTCCGAGGATATCCGCTGGGCGCGGCAATGGGCCGCCGACCAGTCGGTGCCGCTGTGGATCGGCGAGGCCGGTGTATCCGTCAACATCGCCCGGGGCTCGGTGCCCCGCACGCCGCAGGACAGGGCCGAGTACAACGCCCATCTGCGCGCCGTGGCCCTGGCCGCGGACCTGCCGCTCTGCTACTGGGGCTACAACAGCAATTTCGCCCTGTACGACCAGGCCGCGCGCAGCTGGCTGCCGCTGATGCAGCAGGCGGTCACCGGCCTGCCCACGCCCTATCCGGTGCGGGACCTGCCGGCCTTCATTCGGCTGACGGGCGGCCGTATCGCGCTGCCGCGCGTCGTCGGCTCGAACTGGTCCGGTTTCTCCTACGATCCGGTGACCGGCATCCTGAGTGCGGCAGCCAACCCCGGCACCACCGACCGCTACCTGGTCCTGGTGTTCCCCGAGATCGCCGTGGCCAGCCAGCAGTCCTGGATCAGCCGTGCCACGGCTTTCGAGGGCGACTGGGCTGTGGGCACCTGCCCGATGTATTTCGACACCACGCAGTCCAACAACCAGGGGGTGGCGGGTCTGGACCTGCGGGCTGTCAACGACTCGGGACTGGGCATCTATCCCGGCTACCGGGCACCGGCGCCGGGCGGTTTCGACAATGCTTACGGCACCATCGCGTCTCCCGATCCGTATTTCGGTATCGATGTCAAGTTGCTGGCTGGTAGCCGGGCGGGGAGCATCTCTTTTTCCTGCCTGCGCTCAGTTTGAGTGGCGTTTTGGAGCGGCCCTTAATTTAAGAGGTTTTTATTTACTTCTTCTACTCCTACCGAGGGTGGAGGTGGGGCTGGCGTCGCCCCACACCCCCGGTAACTTTCTTTCCATTGAAAGAAAGTTACCAAAGAAAAATTCAAATGCGGGAGCGGGAGCGGGAGCGGGAGCGGGAGCGGGGACGGGCTTTCGCCCGGGTCGGGCCTTTGTTTCGCTGCGCTTCACTCGGCTCTCGGCATGGCGTAGTGGGCTCAGCAACTGGAACGAATGCTCGAGATTCGGGCCGCCCGTTCGCCAAAAGCTTCACGCTCTGATTATCTTGGTGAGCGTTTGATTAAACGCACTGGCGATTTTCCCCGGATCTGGACGCGGCGCTTGATCAAACTTGTCGGTTGGCTGAGCGTGAAGCTTTTGGCGAACGGGCGTCCCGATCCTCGAGCATCGGCAATCGTTGCTGAGATCAAATCGCCATCCGGAGAGCCGAGTGAAGCGCAGCGAAACAATGGCCCGACCCGGGCGAAAGCCCGTCCCCGCTCCCGAATTTGAATTTTTCTTTGGTGACTTTCTTTCAATGGAAAGAAAGTTACCGCCGGTCTGGGGCGGCGCAAGCCCCAGCTCCACCCTCCGTAGGAGTAGAAGAAGTAACCAAGCCGAAGGCAGTAAATCAACACCCGCGAGAAACTAAAAGCGCGATCCAAGCTCAACCCCGCACCGCCCCCCAAGTACCGCCAATGTTCTTGAGCAGAATATTGACCGCCACCAACCGCCGGTTGCGCACATCGAGCAGACTGCGCCGCGCCGACAGCACGGTGGACTGCGCCGTCACCACGTTGAGGTAGCTGACGATGCCGGCCCGGTACTGGTTGTTGGTCACGTCCAGCGCCTTCTGCGCCGCCACCAGGGCCTGCTGCTGCACGCCCAGCTCCTCCTGCAGCGCGGCGGCGGCGACCAGGTTGTCCTCCACTTCCTGCAGCGCGGTGACCACCGTCTGGCGGTAGGTGGCGGCCGCCGCCTGCACATTGGCATCGGCCGAATTCACCGCCGCGCGCAAGGCGCCGCCATCGAAGACCGGCAACGACAGCGCCAGCGCCGGCCCGATGGACCAGAACAGATTGGGCGCGCTGGCGATGTCGCTCAGCGTGCTGCTGCGGTAGCCCACCGCCGAGGACAGCGTCAGCGCCGGGAAGAAGCCCGCCCGGGCCACGCCGATCTGCGCATTGGCCGCCGCCACCCGGCGCTCGGCCGCCGCGATGTCCGGCCGGCGCTGCAGCAGCGCGGCCGGCAGCGCCACCGGCACGACAGGCGCCTCGGGCAGGCTGGCCGTGGGCGCCAGGGTGAAATCCGCCGGCGCCCGGCCCAGCAGCGCGGCCAGGGCATGCTCCAGCTGCGCCCGGCTCAGCGCCGACTCCAGGCGCTGCGCCCGGGTGGAATACAGCTGCGACTCGGCCTGCGCCACGTCGGCGGCGCTGGCCACGCCCGATGTGTAGCGGTTGCGGGTGAGCTGCAGCGAACGTTCGTAGGCGGCGATGGTGTCGTCCAGCACGGCCAGCTGCGCCTCGGCCGCGCGCACCGCGAAGTAGGTCTGCGCCAGGCTGGCCTGCATCGACAGGCGCGCGGCGGCCAGGTCGTCGGCGCTGGCCTGCACCCGGGCGTTGGCGACATCCACCCCGGAGGAGATGCGGCCCCACAGGTCCAGCTCCCAGCTGGCGCTGGCCTGCAGGGTGAAGACGTTGCGCGGCCGGGCGCTGGTGTTGCCCACCACATTGCCGTTGGCATCCACCGTGCCGCTGCTGGCGCTGCCGGTCTTGCTGCGGGTGCCGCCGGCGTTCACGCCGAGGGTGGGCAACAGGGGCGCCCGGCTGGCGTCCAGCGCGGCCTGGGCGATGCGCAGTTGGGCCAGGGTGCCGGCCAGGGTCTGGTTGCCGGCGGCGGCCAGGTCCTGCAGGCGGTTCAGCTCGGCATCGCCGAACATCGTCCACCAGGCCTCGGGCACGGCGGACGGCTCGGCGGGACTGGCCTGCTGCCACAGGGCGTTTTCCTTGTAGGCGGGCGCCATCTCGAAGGACGGCACCTGGTAGGCCGGCGCGAACTTGCAGCCGGAGAGGGCCAGCACGGCCAGCACGACCGGAAGGGCTGGCAAGAAGCCGTGACGAAGATCAGACCGCATCGGGTACATCCTTGAAGGCCGCCGAGCGCATCAGCCGCGGCAAGCGCAGGGCGCGGGTGCGGCGCGCCAGCCGGTCCAGCGCCACATAGACGACGGGGGTGGTGTAGAGCGTGAGCAACTGGCTGAGCACCAGTCCGCCGACGATGGCGATGCCCAGCGGCTTCCTCAGCTCGGCGCCGTCGCCATGGCCCAGCGCCAGCGGCAGCGCGCCGAGCAGCGCGGCGACGGTGGTCATCAGGATGGGCCGCAGCCGCATGTGGGCGGCGCGGAAGATCGCCTGCGTCGCACCCGCGCCCTGCGACTGCCGCACGATGGCGAAGTCGATCATCATGATCGCGTTCTTCTTGACGATGCCGATCAAGAGGATGATGCCGATCAGCGCGATCAGCGAGAACTCCGTCCTGAACAGCATCAGCGCCAGCAGCGCGCCCACGCCGGCCGAGGGCAGGGTCGAGAGGATGGTGATCGGATGCACCAGGTTCTCGTACAGGATGCCCAGCACCAAGTAGATGGTGACCAGCGCCGCCAGGATCAAGAAGACCTGGTTGCCCAGCGAATCCTTGAAGGCCCCCGCCGTGCCGCCGAAGCTGCCGCGGATCGAGACCGGCACGCCCAGTTCGGCGATCGCGTTGTTGACCGCATCGGTGGCCGCCGACAGCGAACCGTCCACCGGCAGGTTGAAGCTGATGGTGGTGGCCGGCGTGCCGCGGTCGTGGCTGACCGACAGCGCGGTGTTGGTCAGCTCCAGCCGGGCGAAGGCGGTCAGCGGTATCTGCTGGCCGGCGCTGTTGACGAAGAAGAAGCCGCGCAGGGTCTCCGGGCTCTGCAGGAAACGCGGCGCCGCCTCCATCACCACCCGGTACTGGTTGAGCGGGTTGTAGATCACGCCCACCTGGCGCTGGCCGAAGGCGTCGTTGAGGGTGGCGTCCACCTTGGCCACCGTCAGGCCCAGGCGGGTCACCGCATCGCGGTCTATCACCAGCGAGGTCTGCAGGCCGTTGTCCTGCTGGTCGCTGTTGACGTCCTCCAGCTCGGGCAGGGCCTGCAGCACCCGGCGGATGCGCGGCTCCCAGGTGCGCAGCTCCTCGTTGCTGTCGGCCTGCAGGGTGTATTCGTAGCTGGCGTTGGAGCCGCGCGCGCCGATGCGGATGTCCTGCTGCGGATTCATGAAGAGCCGCGCCCCCGGCTCGCTGGCCAGCCGGTCGCGCAGGCGAGCCACCACCTGGTCGGCCGAGGCGTCGCGTTCGGACAGGGGCTTGAGCGAGAGGAACATGAAGCCGCCGTTGCGCTGGCCGCCGCCGGTGAAACCCATCACATGGTCGACCGCCGGATCGCTCTGGATCACCGCGATGAAACGCTTGATGCGCTCCTGCATCGCCTGGAAGGAGGTGGCCTGGTCGGCCCGCACGAAGCCGGTGACGCGGCCGGTGTCCTGCTGCGGGAAGAAGCCCTTGTCGATCACGCCGTAAAGATAGACGTTGAGCCCGACCACCGCGGCCAGGGCCAGCAGGGCCACCGGCTGGTGGCGCAGCGTCCAGGCCAGCGAACGCCGGTAGCCCCGGGCGGTGGCTTGCCGCACCCGGTTGGAAAAACCGTCCCAGGCGCGGCCGACGCGGCCCGGCTGGCGTGCCGGACGCGCCGGGCGGCCCAGCAGCTGCGCGCACATCATCGGGGTGGTGGTCAGCGACACCAGCATCGACACCAGGATGGAGGCCGACAGCACCACCGCGAACTCGCGGAACAGCCGGCCCACGATGCCGCCCATCAGCAGGATGGGGATGAACACCGCGATCAGCGACAGGCTGATCGACACCACGGTGAAGCCGATCTCGCGCGCGCCGTCGAGCGCCGCCTGCAGCGCCGTCTTGCCGCGCTCCATGTGGCGGGTGATGTTCTCCAGCACCACGATGGCGTCGTCCACCACGAAGCCGGTGGCCACGGTGAGCGCCATCAGCGAGAGGTTGTCGAGCGTATAGCCGCAGAGGTACATCACACCGAAGGTGCCGGCCAGCGACACCGGCACCGCCACGCTGGGGATCAGCGCCGCGCGGCCGTTGCGCAGGAACAGGAACACCACCAGGATGACCAGGCCGATGGCGATCACCAGCGCCCGCTCCACCTCGCGCAGCGAGGCCTTGAGGGTGGGCGTGCGGTCGCTCACCACGGTGAGGTCGATGGCCTGCGGGATGGAGGCCTGCAGCCGCGGCAGCATGGCCTTGATGGCGGCCACCGATTCGATGATGTTGGCGTTGGGCTGCTTGTAGACCTGCAGCATGATGGCCGGCGTGCCGTCGACCGAGCCGTAGTTCAGCACGTCCTGCACCGAGTCGGTGACCTCGGCCACGTCCTGGAGTCTGACTGCATTGCCGTTCTGGAAACGGATGACCAGCGGGGCGTATTCGGAGGCGCTGCGGGCCTGGTCGTTGGTGGCCACCTGCCAGTAGCGGTCGCCCTTTTCCACCGAGCCGAGCGGGCGGTTGGCGTTCGTCGCGGTGACCGCGGTACGGACGTCTTCCAGGGCGATGCCGTTGGCTGAGAGCCTGGTCGGGTCGAGTTCGATGCGGACCGCTGGCAGTGCGCCGCCTGCTATCTGGACGTTGCCCACGCCTTCCACCTGGGCGATGCTTTGGGCCAGCACCGTGGAGGCGGCGTCGTACATCTGGCCGCGGGTCAGCGTCTTGGATGTCAGCGACAGGATGATGATGGGGGCGTCGGAAGGGTTGGCCTTGCGGTAGGTGGGGTTGCTGGGCATGCCGCTGGGGAGCAATGCCCTTGCCGCGTTGATCGCGGCCTGCACGTCTCTTGCCGCGCCGTCGATGTCCCGGTCGAGGTCGAACTGCAGCGTGACACGGGTGTTGCCCAGGGAGGAGGTGGAGGTCATCTCGTTGACGCCTGCTATGGCGCCTAGTGACCGTTCCAGGGGGGTGGCTACCGTTGCCGCCATGGTGTCGGGGCTGGCGCCTGGGAGGCTGGCTGAGACCGAGATGGTGGGGTAGTCCACCTGGGGCAGTGGCGCCACTGGGAGCAGGAAGAAGCTCATGGCGCCGGCCAGGGCTATGCCTAGCGTTAGCAAGCTGGTTGCTATGGGGCGCTTGATGAAGACTGCTGAGAGGTTCACTGCTTTGCTCCTTGCGGAGGGCGGGTTCTCCTGGCGGAGGGCCTGCTCTCTTGCAGAGGGCGGAGCTGGGGCTGCGCGCCCCAGACCGCGCTCACTTTCTTTGCTTCGCCAAAGAAAGTAAGCAAAGAAAGGCGACCCAGCTGCGGGAGTCCCCCCTCTTCGAGGGGGGCACGCTGCGGTGCTCGCAAAGGCGGGGTCCACGACAACTCGCTACGCTGCGCTTCGCTCAAACAGGTCGTGGCCCTGATCCGCCTTTGCTGCGCTCCTCGCTCTCCCGCAGATGGGACCCGGGGAGCGGGGACAGCCACTGCTTCGCAGGGCGACGGGCCTTCGCTGCGCTCGGCCTCCACTGAAAAACCGTGCGTGGCGAAGGGCGGGTATTCATCAGCCAGACGCCGAGCGAAGCGAAGGCCCGTTGCGCTGCGAAGCAGCCGCTGCCCCCGCTCCCGGGTCCCGTCTGCGGGTGAGTGAGGAGCGGAGCAAAAGCGGATCAGGGCCACGACCTGTTTGAGCGAAGCGAGTTGTCGTGGACCCCGCTTTTGCGAGCACCGCAGCGTGCCCCCTCCGCAGGAGGGGGACTCCCGCAGCCGGGTCGCCTTTCTTTGCTTACTTTCTTTGGCGAAGCAAAGAAAGTGAGCGCGGTCTGGGGCGCGCAGCCCCAGCTCCGCCCTCCGCAGGAGAACAGAACCAAAGCAGGAAGCAGGGCTCATAAAGCAGAACCCCGCCACCGCCGAGCCAAGCCCTCAAACCCAAGATAGATCACAGGCGTAGTGAACAAAGTCAGCAGCTGACTGACGATCAACCCACCAACCATCGTGACCCCCAGCGGATGCCTCAACTCCGCCCCACCCCAGTCCCCAGCATCAAGGGCAAGGCCCCAAGAAGAGCCGCCAGAGTAGTCATCAAGATAGGCCGAAACCGCAGCAGACAGGCCTGCCGAATAGCCTCCCGAGGCGTCAACCCCTGATCCCGTTCGGCATCGAGCGCGAAGTCGATCATCATGATCGCGTTCTTCTTCACGATCCCGATCAGCAGCACGATCCCGATGATCGCGATGATGTCGAGATCGAGCCGCGCAGCCAGCAAGGCCAGCAAGGCCCCCAGCCCCGCGGAAGGCAGGGTCGAAAGAATCGTCACCGGATGGATGGTGCTTTCATACAGCACCCCCAGCACGATGTACATCGTGACGATCGCCGCCAGGATCAGCATCAGCGTATTGGCCAGCGAAGCCTGGAAGGCCAGCGCAGCCCCCTGGAAACTCGTGGCCACGCTGATCGGCAGGTTCAGCGCTCGCTGCTCCCGCTTGATCGCCTCCACCGCATCCCCCAGAGAAACCCCGGGCGCGGCGTTGAAGGAAATGGTCGCCGCCGGCAACTGCCCCACATGGTTCACCGCCAGCGAAGTCGGCTTCTCGATCACCCGAGCCACGGTCGACAGCGGCACCGGCGCGGAGCCTGCCGCGCCCGGCACGTACATGGTGGCCAGCGCCTCCGGCCCCACGCTGAACTGCGGCCCCACCTCCAGCACCACCCGGTACTGGTTCGACTGCGTGAAGATGGTCGAGATCAGCCGCTGCCCGAAGGCGTCGTACAGCGCGGTATCGATGGCCGCCACCGTCACCCCGAGCCGGCTGGCCTCGGCCCGGTCGATCTGCACATAGGCCTGCAGGCCCTGGTCCTGCAGATCGCTGGCCACGTCGGTGATCTCGGGCAGGGTGTGCAGACGCTCCAGCAGGCGGCTGGTGGCGCTGCGCAGCTCGGCGGTGTCGGGCGAGGACAGCAGGAACTGGTACTGCGTGCGCGCCACCCGGTCCTCGATGGTCAGGTCCTGCACCGGCTGCGGATAGAGCTGGATGCCCGGCATGTCGGCGGTGATGCGGGCCAAGCGGGCCAGCACCACGTCCATGCGTTCGCGCGACTCCTTGGGCTTGAGGCCGATCAGCAGGCGGCCGGTGTTGAGCGTGGCATTGGCGCCGTCCACGCCGATGAAGGACGACACGCTCTGCACCGCCGGATCGGCCAGCACCTTGTCGGCCAGTTCCTGCTGGCGCCGCGACATGGCGGCAAACGAGACCGACTGCGCGGCCTCGGTGGTCGCCTGGATGGCCCCCGTGTCCTGCACCGGGAAGAAGCCCTTGGGCACGGCGAAATACAGCAGCACCGTCAGCGCCAGCGTGGCGGCGAAGACCAGCAGGGTCAGCACGCCGTGGTCCAGCACCTTGTCGAGCATGCGGCCGTAGCCGGCGATGGTGCGGTCGAACATATGGCCCACGCCGCGCCAGAGCCGGCCATGGTCTTCCTCGCGCTCGTGGCGCAGCAGGCGGGCGCTGAGCATGGGCGTGAGCGTGAGCGACACCGCCGCCGAGATCAGGATGGACACCGCCAGCGTGATCGCGAATTCGTGGAACAAGCGCCCCACCACGTCGCCCATGAACAGCAGCGGGATCAGCACCGCGATCAGCGAGATGGTCAGCGAGATGATGGTGAAGCCGATCTGCGCGCTGCCCTTCAACGCGGCTTCCATCGGCGAGTCGCCCATCTCCACATAGCGGGCGATGTTCTCGATCATCACGATGGCGTCGTCCACCACGAAGCCGGTGGAGATGGTCAGCGCCATCAGCGTGAGGTTGTTGATCGAGAAGCCGGCCAGGTACATCACGCCCAGCGTGCCAATCAGCGACAACGGCACCGCCAGCGCCGGGATCAGCGTGGCCCGGGCGCTGCGCAGGAAGACGAAGATCACCGCCACCACCAGCACGATGGCCAGCAGCAGCTCCAGTTGGGTGTCGAAGACGGAGGCGCGGATGGTCGTGGTGCGGTCGGTCAGCACCTGCACGTCGAGCGAGGCCGGCAGGGTGGAGCGCAGCTGCGGCAGCAGGGCGTTGATGCGGTCCACCGTCTCGATGACGTTGGCGCCGGGCTGGCGCTGGATGTTGAGGATGACACCGGCCTTCATCGGCGAGCCGGACACGCCGGACCAGGCGGCCAGGCGGGTGTTCTCGGCCTCGTCCACGATCTCGGCGATGTCGCGCAGCCGGATCGGATTGCCGTTCTTGAAGGCCAGGATCAGCGACTGGTATTCGGCGGCCGACTGCAGCTGGTCGTTGGCATCGATGGTGGAGGCGCGCGCCGGGCCGTCGAAGCTGCCCTTGGCCTGCTTGACGTTGGCCGCGGCTATTGTGGTGCGCACGTCTTCCAGCGTCAGCCCGGCCGCGGCCAGCGCCGCCGGGTTGGCGCGGATGCGCACGGCCGGGCGGCGTCCGCCAGCGATCGCCACCAGGCCGACGCCGGCCACCTGCGACAGGCGCGGCGCCACCCGGTTCTCCACCAAATCGTGCACCCGGATCACCGGCAGCGAGGGCGAGGTGATCGCCAGCGTCAGCACCGGCGCGTCGGCCGGGTTGACCTTGCTGTAGACCGGCGGCATGGGCAGGTCGCTCGGCAGCAGGTTGCCGCCGGCGTTGATGGCCGCCTGCACCTGCTGCTCGGCCACGTCCAGGCCGATGTCCAGCGCGAAACGCAGGGTGATGACCGAGGCGCCGCCGGAGCTGGTGGAGGACATCTGCGCCAGGCCCGGCATCTGGCCGAACTGGCGCTCCAGCGGTGCGGTGACCGAGGAGGTCATCACGTCCGGGCTGGCGCCGGGATAGAGGGTGGTGACCTGGATGGTCGGATAGTCCACCTCGGGCAGGGCCGACAGCGGCAGCACCCGCCAGGCCAGCAGGCCCGAGATCAGCAACGCCACCATCAGCAGCGAGGTGGCCACGGGCCGCAGGATGAAGATGCGCGACAGGTTCATGCCCGGCTCAGCGCGCGGCCGGGGCTGCGGGGGCCGGTGCCGGCGTGGCGGCGCCCGCGGCGGGAGCAGCCGGGGCGGCCGGCGCGGCGCCGGGAGTGGCACCGGCAGCGCCAGCCGCGCCGCCCTGCTGCTCGCGCAGCTTCTGGATATAGGCGCGGCGGTCCTCCGGCGACATGGTGCGCAGCTTCTCGCGCACCTCCGGCGGCAGCTGGGCCATGCCGCCGCGGCCGCGGTTGTTGGCCGGCATCGCATCGGCGGCGGCCGCGGCGTTGGCGGCGATCACCTGCACCTGGGCGCCGTCGCGCAGGCGGTCGGCGCCGTCGGTCACCACCTGCTCGCCGGCATGCAGTTCGCCCTGCACGCTGGTCCAGTCGTTCTCCACCGGGCCGAGGGTGATCTTGCGCACCGCCACCTTGCCGTCCTCGCCCACCGCATAGACATAGGTGCCCTGCGTGCCGCGCTGCACCGCCGCGCCGGGCACCGCCAGGGTGCCGTGCAGGGTGTCGGTCTGCAGCACGACGTTGGTGAACTGGTTGGGAAAAAGCGCGCCGTCGGCGTTGGCGAACACGGCCTTCAGCTTGATGGTGCCGGTGGTCGTGTCGATGGCGTTGTCGATGAAGTTCACCTGGCCGGTGGCCAGCTTGTTGCGGCGGTCGCGGTCCCAGGCTTCCACCGGCAGGGTCTGGCCGGCGCGCAGCTTGGCGGCGATCTGCGACAGGCTGGCTTCGGGGATGGAGAACAGCACGTTGATCGGCTGCGTCTGGGTGATGGTGACGATGCCGTTGGTGTCGGCCGCATGCACCACATTGCCCAGGTCGGCCTGGCGCAGGCCGAGCCGGCCGGAGATGGGCGCGGTGACCTTGGTGTAGGAGAGGTTGAGCCGGGCCGCGTCGACCAGCGCCTGATCCACCTGCACGGTGCCCTGCAGCTGGCGCACCAGCGCGGCCTGGGTGTCGACCTGCTGCTTGGCGATGGAGTCCTGCGCCTGCAGGTCCTGGTAGCGCTGCAGGTCGATCTGGGCATTCTTCAGCTGGGCCTGGTCGCGCGCCAGGCCGCCGGCCGCCTGGTCGAGGGCGGACTGGTAACTGCGCGGATCGATCTGCGCCAGCAGCGCGCCGGCCTTGACCAGATCGCCTTCGCGAAAGCGGATCGCCTGCAGCTCGCCATCCACCTTGGTCCGCACCACCGCCGTGTTCTGCGCGGTGACGGTGCCGATGGCCTGCAGCAGCACCTTCACATCGCGCCGCTGCACCCGCGCCACCGACACCGGCTGCGCCTGGTTGCCGACGAAACGGCGCGCACCCGGCCCGCCGATGCCGCCGGGGCCCTGCGACATGCCGGGGCCGGGCACCGCGCCGGGCACGGCGCTGGCGGCGGCCTGGGCGTCGTGGTGCCGCTTCCACCACCAGCCGCCGCCCGCGGCCAGCAGCACCAGCACGGTGAGCACGGCGATGGTCCGGCCGGCGCGGCGCGGGCGAACAGGGCGGGCGGGAGCGGTCTCGGGCGGCAGAGGCTGTGGCATGGGTTTGGCAGGAGGCAGGCGGACGCGGCAGATGGTAAGCGGGGCGGCGCACGGTCCGGAATCGGGAGGACCGCCTTTTACGGGGGCTTTACGGCCATGGCCGGCTTCGCGCCGGCTTGCGGGTTTTCGCAAGCGCGGCTGTGCGGGCCTGGCGGCACGGGGATCTTCGGCGACTTCCTTTGCCTTCCGCGACCGCGCCGCCATGTCCCTTCTACCGAACGCCTGCGACCTTTCCGTTTCCTCCAGCCTGCCCCGGCGATCGATCCGCGGCCCGCCGACCGGGAGACATCCGCGCCGCCCTCCCCGCCGCCCTCTCCGCCGCCGCTTTGCGCCACCACCCGGCAACTGGCCGATCTGGAGGTCGTGCCCCATGAAATCCAGTTCGGGGCCGCCGACGACGGCTGGCAAGCCATCTCCGAGTCGCTCGATGCCCACTGCGTGCACCGGCTGCAGCAGCTGCCCGACGGCGAGAACTGCAACATCCCGCACGACATTCCGGAACTGCTGGAGCTGCAGCAGGCCGGTTTCCACGGCCGGGTGCTGCTGGAGATGCTGCGCCACGCCTGGCACAGCCCCAACGCGCGCCTGATCCCGGACGCACGCACGCTGATGCTTTCCCTGGACCAGCGGCGTCAGGACGGCTGCTCCGACGAACTCGAGGCCGCCCGCTTCGACCACACGGTGCGCAAGGCCCTGGCGCGGCAGCTCGATGCGGTGCTGCCGGGCTTCGCGGCCCGCTACCTGCGCACGCTGCAGCTGGCCTATGTCGAATCGGCCCAGGAGGAGGAAGTGCTGGTGCGCAAGCTGCTGCGCTCGGAAAGCCGCTGCTTCGAGGCCGCCGCCGTGCGTGCGCCCCTGGGCCGCCCCGTCGTGGACGAGAACAGCTGGCGTGCCGCGATGGCCACGGCCACCGGGCGCCTCGACCTGCTGCCGGTGCTGGCCTTCCTGCGGGCCCAGGTCGGGGACGACGAGCTATCGGCCGCGGCCCATCCACGCACCCGGCAGCTGCTGCGCCATCCCCGGCAGGCCGGCGAAACCGACCAGATGGGCGAAGGCGCGCGTTGCCTGGCCGCCTGCATCGCCGCCTTCGAGCGCATGGCCCTGGGCCTGGAACACTTCAGCCGGCGCGACACCATGCTGTTCGCCAATGCCTTCGACGCATTGCTGCTGCCCTGCGACTGGCAGGACGCAGTGGCGACCATGCCACCGGCACGCGGCATGCCCTCGCCGATCGTGGAGGAGCCGGAAGACCAGGAGGAGAACACCCTGACCAGTCCGGCGGGCCCGACGACGGTGCTGATCGAGGAGGTGCAGGACACGTCCGCCGAGCCGGCAGCAGCAGCGTTGGAGCTCCAGCCCCTGCCGCTGGTCCCCGCGGCCGCCGGCGCGGCGGCCGCGAAACTGGACGATGTCGCCGCGCTGCTGGCCGGCCCGGATGCCGCGCTGCGCCAGGCGATCCATCGAGCCATGGCGCTCTATCTGAACCGCTTCCAGGGCTTCGGGCCGCAGTTCGAGCAGGCGATGGCCACGCTGCCGGCCGAGGCTTTCGTGGATCTGCTCCGGTCCATGCGTGTCTACGGCGGCCAGGACGACCGGCTGGCCTCGCAGCAGCTGCTGCGCCGCGACCTGACCAATATCGCCATGCGTTGCGCTTATGCCGATATCAACCGGCAGATCCTGGGCTGCGAACGCAGCTTCCACCAGACCCCCCAGGCCCTGGCCACCGGCAGCCTGGAGCCCGGCCGGCCCAGCTCCTTCGAGATGCGCACCGGCATGGTCGCCGACGGCCGGCTGGTGCCGGTGCGGGTGCTCAACCTCGCCGCGCCGGCCCTGGATTCGACGCTGCAGCCGGAGATGGACCTCTATGTGCAGCAGGGCCGCCTGCGCCAGGACCTCTACCGCCGGCAGATCGAGGCCCTGTTCGACCACCTGGACCAGGCGGTGCGCCGCGAGCGGCCGCGGCGGGTGGTGCTCACCGCCGTCGGCACCGGTGCTTTCCTCGGCCGGCTGAACCCGCAGGACCGGGAGGCCGCGCGCGGGATCGTCGCCACCGCGCTGGTGCAGAGCGTCGTGGCCCTGCGTGCGCAGGGCATCGAGGCGGTGTTCACCGACCGGTCCGCCGACGGCCCCGTCTGGCTGGCGGTGAACCAGGCCCTGGAGGCCGACGGCCAGCCGACCGTGGGCTGGATCGGCAAGCTGCCCGGCGACTGGGCGCAGGCGGGCGACCTGATCGTCAACGGCGCGGACCAGGCCGCGGTGGCCGGCAACCACGCGGCGCGGGATCCGAGCGTGGACGGCGCCATCGGCGCCTGCACCCTGGTGCATCCGCAGCACAGCCTGGCCTGCCTGCTGTTCTCGCTCGGCCGGCTGCGGATCGAGAACGGGCAGGTGGCACTCACACTGCCTGACTGAGGCCGCGGGCGGTGCCGGCCGCATCGGCGAACTTCGCCTACGCCGCCCATCGGGCGTTTTTGGTAAGGTCCCGGGCGATGTTGCTACTGCCTACCGTACTGCCGGATACCGCCCTCTTCCTCGACTTCGACGGCACCCTCGTCGACATCGCGGCCACGCCCGATGCCGTGCGGGTGCCGGGCGGGCTGGTGTCCACCCTGGATGCCCTGCACCGCCAGCTCGGCGGCGCCCTGGCCATCGTGACCGGCAGGCCGATCGCCGACATCGACCAGTTCCTGCATCCCCTGCTGCTGCCCGTGGCCGGCGAGCACGGCGCGCAATACCGCATGGCCGACGGCAGCCGGCCCTCGGTCGACCAGCCGCCGCTGGAGGACGCGGTGGAGGCCATGTCCGAACTGGCCGCGCAGCACGCCGGGCTGCTGGTGGAACGCAAGCCCCATTCGGTCGCCCTGCACTACCGCCATGCGCCGCAGCTCGAAGCCCTGTGCCGCGCCACCATGCAGCAGATCGTCGCCGGGCGCTCCGGCGTGGAGCTGCTCTACGGCAAATGCGTGGTCGAGGTGAAGCCGGCCGGCATCCACAAGGGCCAGGCCATCGCCTATTTCATGACCACCGAGCCCTTCGCCGGCCGTGTGCCCATCTTCGCCGGCGACGACGTGACCGATGAATCCGGCATCGCCGCCGCCCAGCAGCTGGGCGGGCGCGGCATCAAGATCGGCGAAGGCGCCAGCCTCGCGCAGCACCGCTGCCTGAGTTCGGCCGCGCTGCGCGGCTGGCTGGCAAGTGCGCGCACCACCCTGGCGCCGCTGGCCGCCTCGGTCGGCCGGGATGCGGATGAAGCCGCCGCCGGGCAGCCGGGCAGCGAAGCGGGCTGAGGCCAGGCGCTTCTTTTCGCCAGGCATGGCGCGGCTTCGGCCGGCCGGGCCTGGACAGGGGATGGGGCGGCGATCTTGGAGGCTTGTTCATCAAGCCCGCCGAAGCCTCGGCGATCGAGGAAATCCATGGCCTTCCATCCCCTTCATCCCAGCCACCACCGTTCTCTGCCAGACCTGCGCCGCGTGCCCACCAAGGACAGCACCCAGGTGAAAGCCGATCCAGGCACATCACGCCGTTCGTTCAGCGTGCTGTTCGAACTGCCGGACGACCGTACGGAGACCGCGCAAGACACCGATTTCGGATCTGCCCGCCATCTGTTCGACCCGCTGACGGCCCTGCTGCTCGTCACCTGCATCGAGCATCTGCTGCCGATCGTCGAGGAGCTGGAGCTGCTGCTCGCGCCGGGCCAGACCCTGCCGCCCCACGATCCCCGGACGGTGGAACTGGTGCGCACCCAGGAATATCACCCGCACTTTGGCGACGAACTGCTCGCCGGCTTGTGCAGCTTCGCGGCCATCCTGGCCACCCTGCGCGAAATCTCGCTGGGGAAAGCGCGCTTCGTGCAAGACGACATGCCGCTTTTCGCGGACGTCCTCGAAGTGGTGATGCCACGCCCCCGGCCACAGGCTGCCGCGGCGTCGGTACCCGGCCCTGTCATCGAGGAACCGGCGGACGAGGACCAGGCGCCCGATGCCACGACAAAGGCAAGCCAGACGCCGCGCACCGGCCCCGTCATCACCGAAGTGACGGACGAATAAGCGCCGCGCCGGCCCGGCCAGCCAGCGGCGCGGCCATCGGCGAACATGGCCTACGCGGGCGGCGGCCGGCGTTTGGTAAGGTCCTCGTCAACGTCCTTGTTCTGCCTCGCCGAGGCGGGGAACCTTCTCCCCCGCCGCCGGGCCAGGCAGAGACAGCCAGAAAGAACGCCGATGAGCCTGCCCGAAACCCCCACCTCCGCCGCCGCATCCGCCGCCGCCATCGCCGGCGAAGCCGCCCGTGAAGCGGCCCGCGAACCCGGCTTCGGCCCGCCGGCCGATCCCTCGCTGCGTGTCGGCCTGATCGGCAACTGCGGCCTGAGCGCCCTGGTCGACATCCGCGGCCGCATCGTCTGGTGCTGCATGCCGCGCTTCGACGGCGATCCGGTCTTCAACGCCCTGCTGCAGCCCGGCCCGGAAGGCACGGCCTTCGACATCGAGATCGAGGACTTCGAGCGCAGCGAACAGGTCTACGAACTCAACACCGCGGTGCTGCGCACCCGGCTCTACGACAAGGCCGGCCATGCGATCGAGATCATCGATTTCGCGCCGCGCTTCTTCTCCCGCAATCGCTTCTTCCGCCCGCAGATGCTGGTGCGCCGGGTGCGTGCGCTGCACGGCTCGCCGCGCATCCGGGTGAACCTGAACCTGAAGTTCGACTGGGGCCGCGAGACGCCCAAGATCACCCGCGGCAGCAACCACATGCGTTTCGTCGGCCAGGACATGATCCTGCGGCTGAACACCGATGCGCCCATCTCGCATGTGTTGTCGAAGACGCCCTTCATGCTCACGCACGACCTGCATTTCATGCTGGGCGCCGACGAGACCCTGCACAGCGGCATCGCCGACACCGCCCGCGAGTTCGAACGCGAAACCATCGCCTACTGGCGCAAGTGGACCCAGCGCCTGCACCTGCCGCTGGAGTGGCAGGACGCCGTGATCCGCGCCGCCATCACCCTCAAGCTCTCGCTCTTCGAGGAGACCGGCGCCATCGTCGCGGCCATGACGACCAGCATCCCCGAGGCGCCGGGCAGCCAGCGCAACTGGGACTACCGCTTCTGCTGGCTGCGCGATGCCTTCTTCGTGGTGCGGGCGCTCAACAGCCTGTCCGAACTCGGCACCATGGAGGACTACCTGCGCTGGCTCGGCAACGTGGTGATCTCCGCCCGCGGCGGCCATGTGCAGCCGCTCTACGGCATCGGCATGGAGCAGCAGCTGCCCGAATCCTTCGTCGATCACCTGGCCGGCTACCGCGGCATGGGCCCGGTGCGGGTGGGCAACCAGGCGCAGGAGCATTTCCAGCACGACGTCTACGGCAACATCGTGCTGGGCGCCGCCCAGGCCTTCCACGACCAGCGCCTGCTGCACCGTGCCGGCAAGGCCGAGTTCGTGCAGCTGGAGACCATCGGCGAGAAGGCCATCGCCGTCTACGGAACGCCGGACGCCGGCATGTGGGAGCTGCGCACCCGGGCGCGCATCCATACGTCCTCGGCGCTGATGAGCTGGGCCGCCTGCGACCGCATCGCCAAGATCGCCGACAAGCTGCGCCTGCCCGACCGCGCCGAGTACTGGCATGGCCACGCCAGGCGCATGCAGGAGGAGATCATCGCCAAGTCCTGGAGCGAGGAGCGCCAGGCCTTCGCCGAGAGCTTCGGCGGCCGCGACCTCGACGCCAGCGTGCTGCTGATGGCCGAGGTGGGTTTCATCGACCCCAAGGACCCGCGTTTCGTCTCCACCGTGGAAGCCATGCAGAAGAGCCTGTGCGACGGCCCCTACATGCGCCGCTACGAGGCGCCGGACGATTTCGGCAAGCCCGAGACGGCCTTCAACATCTGCACCTTCTGGCTGATCGACGCCCTGGCCCGCATCGGCCGCAAGGACGAGGCCCGCAGCATCTTCGAGACCATGCTGGCCGCGCGCAACCACCTGGGCATCATGAGCGAGGACACCCATCCGGAAACCAAGGAGATGTGGGGCAACTTCCCGCAGACCTATTCGATGGTGGGCATCATCAACGCCGCCATGCGCCTGTCCGCTCCCTGGGACAGCGTCATTTGAAAACGAGAGAAAGCCGCGAGGCTGAAAGGATTTGGTTTGGGTAGATTGGTAGTCGTATCGAACCGCGTGGCCGACCCGCGCAAGGCCGCGGCAGGCGGATTGGCCGTGGCCCTGGGCGAGGCATTGAACAAGACCGGCGGCATGTGGTTCGGCTGGAGCGGCAACATCATCGAGGGCGGCACGCCCGGCGAAGGCGAGCTGCACCAGCAGCAGTCCGGCCCGGTCAAGCTGGCCACCGTCGACCTCTGCCGCGAGGACCACGACAGCTACTACCTGGGCTACAGCAACGGCGTGCTCTGGCCGGTGTTCCACTACCGGCTGGACCTGGCGCATTTCGATGCCGACCACATCGGCGGCTACCGCCGCGTCAACCAGCTGTTCGCACGCAAGCTGCTGCCCCTGCTGAAGGACGACGATGTCATCTGGGTGCACGACTACCACCTGATCCCCCTGGCCGCCGAGCTGCGCGCCATGGGCTGCAAGCAGAAGATCGGCTTCTTCCTGCACATCCCCCTGCCGCCGCAGCTGATCCTGGCCGCGATCCCGCAGCACGAGTGGCTGATGCGTTCCATGTTCTCCTACGACGTGGTGGGCCTGCAGAGCGAGGCCGATGCCACCCACTTCAGCCGTTATGCCGAGGCCGAGATGGGCGCCGAGGCGCTGGGCGAACACCGCTATCGCGCCTTCGGCCGCACCATCACCTGCCAGGCCTTTCCCATCGGCATCGACGTGGACGAGTTCGCCGCGCTGACCCATGCCAAGGAAGGCCGCGACACCTATCTGCGCATGAAGGAGGAGTACCACAAGCGCCGCCTGCTGCTGGGCATCGACCGGCTGGACTACTCCAAGGGCATACCGCACCGGGTGCGGGCCTTCCGCGAACTGCTCAAGCTCTATCCGGAGAACCGCGACAGCGCCACGCTGATCCAGATCGCCTCGCCCACGCGCGAGAGCGTGGATGCGTACACCGACATCCGGGTGGAACTGGAAGGCCTGTGCGGCGCGATCAACGGCGACTACGGCGAGCTGGACTGGATGCCGATCCGCTACATCCACCGCAACGTGGCCCGCAAACGGGTGCCGGGCCTGTGCCGGGCCGCCGCCGTCGGCCTGGTGACGCCGCTGCGCGACGGCATGAACCTGGTGGCCAAGGAATACGTGGCGGCGCAGGACCCGGCCGATCCGGGTGTGCTGGTGCTGTCGCGTTTCGCGGGTGCGGCCGAGCAGATGAAGGACGCGCTGCTGGTCAATCCCTACGACACCCAGGGCACGGCCGAGACCCTGCAGCGCGCCCTGCGCATGCCGCTGGAAGAACGCCAGCAGCGCCACCAGAAGCTGCTGGCCGGCATACGGGCCCAGGACGTGCACTGGTGGCGGCGCACCTTCCTGGAAGTGCTGGAGCAGTCGGGCAGCTGAGCCGGGCCCGCCTTCGCGCGGGCGGGTAGCGCTGCGGCTGCGGGGCCGGGTCGAAGGGCGCGGATTTCCAAGAATCGTGCCCCATGGACCTCCGTCTCAATGGCGCCGCCGCGCCCCCGGCCTGGCCCCCTCCCGAAAGGCCTGCGAATGGGCTGCAGGCGCTGGAGCCCGAAAGCGCCGGCTTGCCCGCAGGACAGGAGGCGCTGCCCGTGGCCACGGCTCGCGCGGCCGGCGAAAACGAGCTTTTTCGCCCATCCGGCACCGATGCCGGCATCCTGATCTCGCACGGTCGGCAGTACGAGTCCGCCCGGCAGATCTTCCGCAAGATGCGGAATTTCCATCGCGGCATCTCCAGCCACGACTCCCTGCTGAAGTTCGCCACCCACCGGCTCGCCATGGCCAAGAGCCTGGAGGAAACCCTGGCCTGCCTGGCCCAGCTCAACCAGGCCGTGGCCAACCCGGACGGTGTCCGTTTCCAGCCGGATACGACGCTGTTCAACGCGATCATCGCCACCAGCGGCCGCTTCGGGCAGACCGACCTGGCAGCCGCCGCGGTCGACGACATGAATCGGGGCAAATGCGTACCGGACCTGTGCACCTACACCAGCCTGATCCATGCCTACGGCTGCGCGCACGACCTCGCGAAGGCATCGTTCTACTTCCGCGAGGTGCGGCAGCACGGCCGCTTTCTGGGCATCTTCCCCGACCAGCAGTTCTACTTCGTCACGCTCAGCGCATGCAGGGATGCGCGGCAGCCGGCCGACGCGCTCCAGGTGCTCCGCTGCATGGAGGCCGATGGCCTCAAGCCCAACCGCCGGGTGCGCGCCCTGCTGGGCCGCATCCTGCGAATGCCCGTGGCGGAGCCGCCGCGGGAAGCGCCGGCCGCGCTCAGCCTTGCACCAGCAGGCAGCGGAAATCGTTGACGTTGGTGTGGGTGGGCCCGGTGACCAGCAGATCGCCCAGGCCGTCGAACCAGGCATAGGCGTCGTTGCGGTCCAGGTGATCGGCGAGCGACAGGCCGGCCGCGGCGCCGCGCGCCAGGGTGTCGGGCGCGACGAAGGCGCCGGCGTTGTCCTCCACGCCGTCGATGCCGTCCGTGTCGGCCGCCAGCGCCCAGACGCCCGGCTCGCCCTGCAGGGCCTGCGCCAGGCCCAGGCAGAACTCGCCTGCCCGGCCGCCGCGGCCCTTGGGCGTGCCGGCCGGCTGGGGGCGCACGGTGACCGTGGTTTCGCCGCCGGACAGGATCACGCAGGGCGCCGCGAAGGGCTGGCCGCGCCGGGCCACCGCGCGGGCCAGGGCGGCATGCACCTTGCCGACCTCGCGCGATTCGCCTTCGATCTCGTCGCTCAACACATGCGCCGTCAGGCCCAGGGCGCGTGCCGCGTCCGCGGCCGCTTCCAGGGATTGCTGCGGCGTGGCGATGAGTTCCACCCGCTGGCGGGCGAAGACGGCGTCGCCCGGCTTGGGTGTTTCCAGCGCGCCGGATTCGAGCTGCACACGTACCGCATCGGGCAAGGCGATGCCGTAGCGGCGCAGGATGTCCAGCGCATCGGCGCAGGTGGTCGGGTCGGGCACGGTGGGGCCGCTGGCGATGACGGCGGGGTCGTCGCCCGGCACGTCGCTGATCGCCAGGGTCAGGACCTGGGCCTGGCCGCAGGCCGCCGCCAGCCGGCCGCCCTTGATGCGCGAGAGGTGCTTGCGCACGCAGTTCATCTCGCCGATATGGGCGCCCGACAGCAGCAGTTCGCGGTTGATGCGCTGCTTGTCGGCCAGCGTCAGGCCTTCGCAGGGCAAGGTCAGCAGGGCCGAGCCGCCGCCGGAGATCAGGCACAGCACCAGGTCGTCAGGCCCCAGTCCGCGCACCAGGTCCAGCATGCGTTCGGCGGCGGCCAGGCCGGCCGCGTCGGGCACCGGATGCGCGGCCTCCACCACCTCGATGCGTTCGGGCAGGCCGGCGGGACGCGGCGGCACATGGTGGTAGCGGGTGACGACCAGGCCGCCCAGCGGCGCATCGGCGGGCCACAGCGCCTCGACCGCCTGCGCCATCGCCCCGCCCGCCTTGCCGGCACCGATCACCACCGTGCGGCCGCGCGGCGGCGGCGGCAGGAAGGGGCCGATGGTGTGCAGCGGCTGGGCACGCCGCACGGCGGCGTCGTAGAGCTGGCGCAGCAGGGCGCGCGGGTCGCTCATGTCCACCATCTCAGGCCGCCGGCTTGACCAGGTTGACCGGCTCGCCGCGCTGGAAGGCCTCGATGTTGTGCACCAGCTGGTTGGCCAGGCTTTGCACCGCCTCGTCGGCGGCCCAGGCCACATGCGGGGTGAGGATGAAGTCGGGCCGGTCCAGCAGCGCCATGAAGGGATGGTCGGCCGGCGGCGGCTCGACGCTCGTCACGTCGAAGCCGGCGCCGCCGATCTGGCCGGCCTGCAGTGCCGGGCCGACCGCGGACTCGTCCACCAGGCCGCCGCGTGCGGTGTTGATCAGCAGGGGCTTCCTGCGCATCAGCGCGAACTCGGCCGCGCCGATCATGTTGCGGGTGGCCGGCCGCAGCGGGCAATGCAGGGTGATGACGTCGGAGCGCGCCAGCACCTCCTCGAAAGGCGTGTAGAGCGAGCCCTGCCCGCCGCGGCCCTTGTGCGCCGAGAACAGCACGTTCATGCCCAGCGCCCGGCCCATGGCCGCCACCGCGTTGCCGAGCGCGCCGTCGCCGACGATGCCCAGGGTGGAGCCGGCCAGGTCGCGGATCGGATAGTCGAAGAAGCAGAACTGCCCGGCCTGCTGCCAGCGGCCCGCGCGCACCGCCTCACGATAGGCCACGATGCTGCGGCGCAGGGCGAAGATCAGCGCGAAGGTGTGCTCCGGCACCGAATGCTTCGCATAGTTGCGGATATTGCTGACGGCGATGCCGCGGGCCGCGCAGGCGGCGATGTCCACGTTGTCGGTGCCGGTGGCGGCCACGGCCACCAGCTTCAGCCGGGGCGCGGCGGCCAGCAGCTCGGCCGGCAGCTTGACCTTGTTGACGATGACGATGTCGGCATCCGCGATGCGCGCGGCCACCTCCTCGGGCCGGGTCCGGTCGAAGACTTCGAGGCGGTGTTCGAAGCCGAAGGCCGGCAGCGTGGTCTGGGGCGAAAGCGTGGCGCGGTCGAGGAAGACGATGTTCATGGGCTGCTGGTTTATTCGAGCTTGATGCCGGCCTTGGAGATGATGGCCTGCGAGGTCTGGTTGTCGGATTTCACCATGGCCGCGAAAGCGGCCCGGCTCTCGGGCTTGGGCTCCTGGCCCTGGGCCAGGATGGCGCTGCGCACGTCCTGGCGCTGCAGGGCCTTGTTGATTTCGGTGTTGAGTTTGTCGGCGATGGGCGCCGGCAGGTTGGCCGGGCCGAAGACGCCATACCACTCCACCATGGCGAAGCCGGGGTAGCCCAGTTCCGACAGCGCCGGCACATTGGGCAGCGCCGTCGCGCGTTTGGCGGAAGTGACGGCCAGCGCGCGGATCTTGCCGCCCTGCAGCATCGGCAGAGCCGAGGCCAGCGAGGTGCCGGCCAGGTCCAGGTGCCCGCCCATCAGGTCGGCCAGCGCCGGGGACGAGCCCTTGTAGGGCACATGCTGCAGCTTGAAGCCGCTCTTGTCCTGGATCTGCTCGGCCGCCACATGGGCCACGCTGCCGGTGCCCGAGGTGCCGTAGTTCAGCGGCTTGTTGGGGTTGGCCTTGGCATAGGCCAGCACATCGGCCCAGGTCTTGAAGGGCGAGTTCTCGGCCACCGCCAGCACCATGGGCGCTTCCACCGCCAGGGCGACCGGGGTCAGGTCCTTGACCGGGTCGAAGTTGAGTTTCATCAGCCAGGGGGCGAGCGAGACATTGGCCGTCTGGCCGATGACCAGTTCGTAGCCATCCGGCTTGGAACGCACCGTCTCGCCCAGGCCCAGGGTGCCGGCGGCGCCGGGGCGGTTGTCGGGCACCACGGTCCAGCCGGGGTTGGCTTCGGCCAGCTTCATGCTGAGGGTGCGGGCGATGAAGTCGGTGCCGCCGCCGGGGGTGGACGGGATCAGCATGCGGATGGTCTTGGCCGGGTACTGCGCCTCCTGGGCGAAGGCGGTGCAGGCGATGGTCGCCATGGTGGCGGCGCAGGCGATCTTGTGGAAGAAGTTCATGGTCTTGTCCTTGTCTCCGTTGTCGGTCTGCCGCGGTCTTATGCCGCGGTGTACTTCTGCTCTTGCGCCACCGATTCGGGCAGTCCCACGAAGCGGTTGTATTCCTCGAAGGGCGTGAGCTGGTCCTGCACGGCGCGCACGTCGCAGCCGTTCTGCATGAAGGTTTCCATCATGGTCTTGACGGCCTTGTGCATGGCCAGCACCGGCTCCACCGGACAGAGGGCGAAGGAGAAGCCCAGGTCGGCGACCTCCTTCAGGCTCAGCGTGGGGCTCTTGCCGGAGGTGACCATGTTGAACAGCAGCGGCTTGCCCAGCGGGCCGAGTCGGCGCTTCAGCTCCTCCATCTGCGCTACGCTCTCGACCGCGTCGGCATACAGGCCGTCGGCGCCGGCCGCGGCATAGGCGGTGAGGCGGTCGATGGCGTCTTCCAGGCCGTTGACGGCGATCGCATCGGTGCGGGCCACGACGAAGAAGTCCGGGTCCTGGCGGGCGTCGAGCATGGCGCGCACCTTCTGCACCATCTCGTGTTTGCTCACCAGGGTCTTGCCGGCGAAGTGGCCGCATTTCTTGGGCAGGGCCTGGTCCTCCAGGTGCAGGCAGGAGGCGCCGGCCTCCTCCCACAGGCGGATGGTGCGCTGCACGTCGAGCATGCCGCCGTAGCCGGTGTCGGCGTCGGCGAAGACAGGCAGGTTCGTGGCGCGGCAGACGCGGCGGATGTGCTCGAACATGTCGCGCTGCGAGAGCGCACCCATGTCGGGCTCGCCGGCCTCCACGCCGCAGGCCACGAAGCCGCTGACGAAGATGGCCGGCGCGCCCGCGCCCTCGGCCAGCTTGGCGCTGATGGCGTCGAAGGCGCCCATGCAGACGAAGGCTTCGCCCGGCTGGAACAGGGCCCTGAAACGCTGGTTGCGGGTGAGGGGTTTGCTTGTCTGGTTCATGCGATGGTCTCCGGAATGTGGGAAGTCTTGACGGTGGCGGTTTCGGCGGCGCGGGCATCGGCCCGCACCCAGGCGGCGGCCTTCTCGGCCAGCATCAGCGTGGGGCTGTTGGTGTTGCCGCTGGTGATGGTGGGCATGGCGCTGGCGTCCACCACCCGCAGGCCGGCGATCAGCCCGCCGCGGCCGTCGCGCACCCGCAGGCGGGAGTCGAGCACCGCCATCGGATCGCCGTCGGCGCCCATGGCGGCCGTGCCCACCGGATGGAAGATGGTGGTGGCGATGTCGCCGGCCAGGCGGGCCAGTTCCTCGTCGCTCTGGTACTGCACGCCGGGCTTGAACTCCTGCGGCTTGTAGGGCGCCAGGGCGGGCTGGGCGGCGATGCGGCGGGTCAGGCGCAGGGATTCGGCGGCGACCTGGCGATCCTCTTCTGTGGAGAGATAACGGGGCGCGATCGCCGGTGCGTCCTGGAAATTCGCACTGCGCAGCCGCACCGTGCCGCGGCTGGTGGGATTGAGGTTGCAGACGCTGGCGGTGAAGGCCGGGAAGGCATGCAGCGGATCGCCGAAGGCATCCAGCGACAGCGGCTGCACGTGGTACTGCAGGTTGGGCCAGGGCCGGTCGGGCGAGCTGCGGGTGAAGGCGCCGAGCTGCGAGGGCGCCATGCTCATCGGCCCGCTGCGCGAGGCCAGGTACTGCAGGCCGATGCGCGCCTTGCCCCACCAGGACGAGGCCAGCACGTTGAGTGTGGGCGCGCCCTCGATCTTGAAGACGGCGCGGATCTGCAGATGGTCCTGCAGGTTGGCGCCCACGCCGGGCAGGTCGGCCACCGGCGCTATGCCCTGGGCGCGCAGCGTGTCGGCCGGGCCTATGCCCGAGAGCTGCAGGATCTGCGGCGAGCCGATGGCGCCGGCGCAGAGGATCACCTCGCCCGCCGCACGCACCGTGAGTCGCTCGCTGCCGTTCCACACCTCGGCGCCGCTGCAGCGCTGGCCGCCGTCGGGCTGGCGCTCGAAGAGCAGGCGCATCACCTGCGCGCCGGTCCACAGCTCGAAATTGGGCCGGCCATAGCAGATCGGCCGCAGGAAGGCCTTGGCGCTGTTCCAGCGCAGGCCGCCCTTCTGGTTGACCTGGAAGTAGCCTATGCCTTCGTTGTCGCCGGTGTTGAAGTCGCTGCTGTGCGGAATGCCGGCCTGCTGCGCGGCCTGGGAGAAGGCATCGAGGATGTCCCAGCGCAGGCGCTGCTTCTCCACCCGCCATTCGCCGCCGGCGCCGTGCATCTCGTTGGCGCCGAGGTAGTGGTCCTCGTGCTGCTTGAAGGCCGGCAGCACGTTCTGCCAGCGCCAGGTGTCGTCGCCGGTGATCGCGGCCCAGCCGTCATAGTCGCGGGCCTGGCCGCGCATGTAGATCATGCCGTTGATGCTGGAGCTGCCGCCCAGCGTCTTGCCGCGCGGGTAGCGCAGGCTGCGGCCGTTGAGGCCCGGCTCGGCCTCGGTGCTGTAGAGCCAGTCGGTGCGCGGATTGCCGATGCAGTAGAGGTAGCCGACCGGGATGTGGATCCAGTGGTAGTCGTCCTTGCGGCCGGCCTCGATCAGCAGCACCCGCTTGCCCGGATCGGCCGACAGCCGGTTGGCCATCAGCGCACCGGCGGTGCCCGCGCCGATGACGATGTAGTCGAAGCTGGTGTCGCTCACGTCTTTTGTCTCCGCCGGCGCTGGAGGCCGACTGTTATTTGCCGGACCGCGGGTTTTCCGGTCCATTGGCGGGCGAGTTTGCTACCGCGTTCGGGCACGCGCCAATGAATTCGCCAAAACAGGGATATAAGCTCGGCAAATATGAGCCTGGCTTCCCTCGACCTTCAGATCCTGCGCACCTTCGTCGCCGTGGCGCAGGAAGGCAGCGTGTCCCGCGCCGCGCTGCGCCTGCATCGTTCGCAGCCGGCGATCAGCCTGCAGCTCAAGCGGCTGGCCGAGCTGACCGGGCTGCAGCTGTTCCAGCGCACCCCGCACGGGCTGGCCCTCAGCGCCGATGGCGCGGCCCTGCTGCCGCAGGCCGAGAGGGTGCTGGCCGCGACCGGCGACTTCGCGCAGGCCGCCGCCCGGCTGCAGGGCACGGTGCGCGGGCAACTGCGCATCGGCACCATCCTGGAGCCGCCCTTCATCCGCCTGGGCGACTACCTGCGCGAGCTGGTCGAGGCCGCGCCGCAGGTGGCCACCGAGCTGCGCCACGGCATGAGCGGCGACGTGCTGGCCCAGGTGCAGCAGGGCGCGCTGGATGTGGGTTTCTATCTCAGCCCCGGGCTGGAGGCCACGCAGGCGCTGCAGCCCGCGCTGGCCGTCCGCACGCTCAACCGCTTCAGCTACCGCGTGGTCGGGCCGGCGGGCTGGGGGCCCCAGCTGCAGGGACGCGACTGGGAGGCGCTGGCCTCGCTGCCCTGGCTGGGCACGCCGCCCGAGTCGGTGCACCACCGGCTGCTGGGCGAGGTCTTCGAGCCGCGCGGGCTTTCTCCCCGGCTGGCGGCGCTGGTGGACCAGGAGTCATCGATGCTCGACCTGATCAAGTCCGGCGTGGGGCTGAGCCTGGTGCGCGATGCGATCGCGATGCGCGAAAGCCAGACGCACGGCCTGGCCGTGGCGGATCGGGTATCGATCGCCTGCGAGCTGCAGTTCGTGTCCCTGGCCTCCCGCAGCGCCGAGCCCCCCTGGCCGCCGCCTGGGAGGCGCTGGACCGGGTGTGGTGAGGCGGCGCTCAGTCGGCGTAGCGCAGGGGCCGTTCGGGCGGCAGGTCCAGCCGTACCGCGATGCCCTGCCCCGCGCCATCCGCCGGGGGATAACGCAGGAACACCTGCGGATCATGGCCCGGCACGATGTGGTCCGGCGAATCGGCCAGCCGGCGCAGGGTATCGAAGCCCTCCAGCATGTCGCCCACATGGAAGGCCAGGGTGAACGGCCGGTCGGTGTTCACGTTCTCGTAGAAGTGCGAGACGTCCGAGGCCAGCACCACCCAGCCGCGCTGCGTGTGCACCCGCAGGCACATCAGGCCGTCGGTATGGCCGCCGACGCGGTGCAGGGTGATGCCCGGATACAGCTCCGCATCACCGTCGTGGAAACGCAGCCGGTCCTTGTAGAGCAACCGAACCATGTCGCAGACGTCATCCGGCTCGTAGCTGTGCCGCTGCGCGTGATGGCACATATAGCGCCCGGTGGCAAACGCCATCTCGCGTTCCTGCAGATGGAAGCTGGCCTTGGGAAAGCCCCCGAGATTGCCCGCATGGTCGTAGTGCAGATGCGTGATGACCACGTCCTGCACCTCGGCCGGATCCACCCCGCAGCGGGCCAGCAGATCCAGCGGCGAGCCCAGCAGCCGGCGCTTGCGCCGCTCGGCCATCTCGGCGGTGAAGCCGGTGTCGACCACCACCGTGCGGCCCTCGCCGCGGATGAACCAGACGAAGTAGTCCATCGGCATCGGCGCCTCGTGCGGATCGCCGCCGATGAAGTGGTCGCGGCGCTGGCCGTCGCGGGTGGCGTAGCGCACCGCCTGGATCTCGTAGGTGGGAAGCGGCGTGCCCATCTCAGGCCTTCCCCGACCATTGCTCGACGAACTTCACCAGCGCCGTCATGTCCATGCTGGCGCCGTTCTGCAGATAGGCCGACTGCCACAGCTGGCGCGACTGGCCGCCCACCCACATCGGCACGCCGAGCTTCTGGCATTCGTCCACCGCCAGGCCGATGTCCTTGCAGACGCTGGAGATGGGAAAGCCGAAATCGAAGCTGCGGCCCAGCACGTACTTGGGAAACTTGTCCGCCGTGGCGTTGTTGCGGCCGCTGCCGGCGTTGAACACACTCATCATCACTTCCGGGTCCAGCCCGCCGCGCATGCCGGCGACGAAGGCTTCTGCGGTGACGGCGAAGGCGGTGGACGACAGCATGTTGTTGAGCAGCTTCATCAGCTGCGCCTGGCCCGGCTTCTCGCCCACCACGAAGGGTTTGCCGAAGACCTGGAACAGCGGCAGCACCTCGGCCACCGCCTCCGGCTGGCCGGCGACCATCACCGCCAGCGTGCCGGCCTTGGCTCCCGCCGCGCCGCCGCTGATCGGCGCATCGACCACCTGGATGCCGCGTGCCAGCAGGGCCGCCGCGACCTCCTGCGTGGCGGTGCTGCCCACGGTGGAGAGGTCCACCATGATCTTCACCGCGCCGCCCTCGACCACGCCGCCGGCACCCATGCCGACCTGCTTGAACACCGCCACCGTCGGCATGCTGGTGAAGACGATGCGCACCTCGTCGGCCACCGCCTTCACGCTGCCCGCCGCACGCGCGCCCAGCGCCACCAGCTCGGCTACGGCCTCGGTGTTCAGGTCGAACACCACCACGCCGTAGCCCGCTTCCAGCAGGCGCCTGGCCATCGGCCGGCCCATGGTTCCCACGCCGACGAAACCCACCGTCGGCTTGCCTTGCTCTTGTCCCATCTCGCTACTCCTTTGATGAACCTTGTTTATCCCGCCAGCCAGCCGCCCTCCATGGGCAGCATGGCGCCGTTGATCTCGTTGCCGGCAGACCCGCAAAGGAACACCAGCAGCTCCGCCACATGCCGGCTCTCCACGAACTTGCCCGAGGGCTGCTTGCCGACCAGAAAGCGCTTCATCGCCTCTTCGTAGTCCACATCCTCATCCAGCATCAGCTTCTGGATGCGCGCCTCCGCGCCCGGCGTGTGCACCGCGCCCGGGCAGAGCGCATTGCAGGTGATGCCGTCGGCGGCAGCTTCCAGCGCCACCGAGCGGGTCATGCCCAGGATGGCGCTCTTGGTGGTCACGTAGTCGATGCGGTTCGGCGTGGCCCGCGAGCCGTACACCGAGGACATGTTGAAGATGCGCCCCCAGCGCCGCTGCCGCATGCCGGGCAGCGCCAGGCGGATGGTGTGGAAGGCGGCCGAGAGGTTGACGGCCAGCGCCCGGTCCCAGGCCTCGGGCGGGAAGTCGTCGATGGGCGCGATGTGGCGGGTCACCGCGTTGTTGACCAGGATGTCGATGCCGCCGAAGCCGGCGATCAGCGCCTGCATCATCGAGGCGATGGCGGCGGGGTCGGTCAGGTCCACCTGGCGGTAGAGCACCTCGGCGCCGGTCGAGGCCGACATGGCCGCGCAGGCGGCCTGCATGCAAGCCTCGGGCTCCAGCCCGTGCAGCACCACCCGCGCCCCGGCTTCGGCCAGCGCCTGCCCCATGGCCAAGCCCAGGCCGCCGGCCGATCCGGTGACCAGGGCGGTCCTGCCGATGAGGCGCTTGTCGTCGTTCATGCTGGACTTGTCTCCGTTGCAGAATTGTTTTTCGACAGATTGTATTATGCGAATACAGTATTCCACGCAGGCGAGTGAAAGCCCCCGCTACACTCTCGCATCCGCACCGAAAAGCCCCGGAACCTGCCCATGCCCGCGACCGAAAAGACCTCCGCACCCGAACGCGATTTCCGCATCGTCCGTGTCGCCGCCCCGCTGCGGCAGAGCGTGGTCGAGGGCATACGCAACGCGATCGCCAGCGGCCATTTCGCCGCCGGCGAGCGGCTGACCGAGAAGGAGCTGTGCGAGATGATCGGCGTCAGCCGCACCCTGGTGCGCGAGGCGCTGCGCCAGCTCGAATCCGAGGGCCTGATCGACGTGGTGCCCAACCGCGGCCCGGTGGTGGCGCGGGTGTCGGTGGCGCAGGCCGAGCAGATCTACCAGGTGCGCCGCGAACTCGAAGGCCTGGCCGCGGAACTCTTCGCGCAGCACGCCACCGAGGAGCAGCAGAAGGACCTGAAGAAGGCGCTGAAGGAGCTCAAGGCCAGCATCAACAGCAGCGACCCCACCGTGCGGGTGGCGGCCAAGAACGAGTTCTATGCCAGCCTGGTGCGCGGCAGCGGCAACGAATCGCTCGGCCAGGTGCTGGGCCTGCTCAACACCCGGGTGACCCTGCTGCGCGCCACCTCGCTGCAGCACAAGGGCCGCTCGCAGAAGAGCCTGGTGGAGCTGAGCACCCTGGTCGATGCCCTGGTGGCACGCGATGCCAAGACGGCCCGCGAGACCGCCCGCATGCATGTGAGCAACGCGGCCGAAGTCGCGTTGAACGTGCTGCGCGAGCAGCCCGAGAAGCACTGAGGCTTTATTTGCCGGTGGGCCAGAGCGCCTTGGCCACCGCGTTCTCCAGCGGGAACACGGTCACGGGGATGCCGTTCTGCCACTGGATCACGGTCAGCGTCGCGCCGATGCGCCGGCCCTGTTCGTCGAACTTGATCACGCCGCCGGGGAAATAGGGCGAGCGACCTTCGTCCAGCCCGCGCAGCGCGGTGGCCACGGCCTCGCGGTCGGGCTTGCCGGCCTTCTCCAGCGCGGATTTCATGATCCACATATCGCCGTAGGTGGAGATGGCGTTCTGCGTCATCCACGGTTCCTTGTACTGGGTCTTCATGCGCTGGATCAGGTCTTCCTGGCCCTTGGCGCCCCAGTTGCCCACGGCCGACATCACGCCGTTGAGCAGTTGCGGGCTGATGGTGCTCAGCACGTCCGGCTCGGCGATGGCGATGCCGAAACCGATGGTGGGCACCTTCACGTTCATCTCGTTCATCTTCTCCAGCAGCAGCTTGGAGTCGGAGATCACCGTGGGCAGGAAGAACAGCAGGTCGGGCTTGCGCGAGCGCACCTGCTGGACGAGCGAGGAGGCATCGGACAGCGGCGGCGTGAAGGTCTGGTCCACCACCAGCTTGAGTTTGTATTTCTCCAGCAGGCCGCCTTCCTTCAGCGCCTTCACGGTGGACAGCGATGCCGCCGTGTTGTCGGTCAGGATGGCCACCGTCTGCGGGCGTTTGCCCGAGGCCTTCTCGGCCAGGTCCAGGATGGAGGGCAGCGCGATATCGGCCTGCCGGCCTGCCGTGGCCGAGGTCTGGAAGATGTACTTGAAGCCGCGGCCGGTGATCTGGTCGGAGTAGGACAGCGTGAGCATCGGCAGCTTGGCGCGCTCGGTCACCTCGGTCACCGCCAACGTGAACGAGCTGAGATAGGCGCCGGTGGCCACCGACAGGTCGGGGTATTCCGACACCATGCGCTGGGCCGCGCTCTTGGCCTTCTCGGTGGAGTCGCCGGAGTCGATCACCACCAGCTTGAGCTTGGCGCCGCCCATGGACTTGATGCCGCCCTGCTTGTTGATGTCTTCCACCGCCAGCTCGGCGCCCATCTTCATCACCTGGCCGAAGCGGGCGTAGAGGCCCGAAGTCGGCGCGATCAGCCCGACCTGCACCGGCGCCGGATCGGCCGCCATGGCGCCGCCCGCGGCCAGCAGGCCCAGGCCAGCGATGGCGGCCTGCACGGTTGCGCGTCGATTGAAATGCTTCTGGAATTCCATGATGTCTGTCTCCTTCGTGATGCCTAGCCACCGTGGCCCGCCGACCGGCGGACCCACCTACATGCCCAGGTACGCGCGGCGCACCCGGTCGTCCGCCTCCAGCGCCTGCCTGCCGCCTTCGAGCACCACCCGGCCGGTCTCCAGCACATAGCCGTAGTCGGCCGACTGCAGGGCCTCGGCCACACGCTGCTCGACCAGCAGGATGGTGAGCCTGGCGTCGCGGCGGATTTCCATCAGCCGCTCGAAGATGAAATCGGCGATGGCCGGCGACAGGCCCATGGAGGGCTCGTCCAGCATCAGCAGCTTGGGCGACGAAGCCAGCCCGCGGCCGATGGCCACCATCTGCTGCTCGCCGCCCGACAAGGTGCCGGCCAGCTGGCGCGAGCGCTGGGCCAGCACCGGGAACCACTCGTAGATGCGGCTCAGGTTGCGGTTCCAGTCGCGCTTTCCGGCCTCGGTGTAGGCGCCGAGTTCCAGGTTCTCCAGCACGGTCATCGAGGCGAACACCTGGCGCGCCTCCGGCACATGGGCGATGCCCAGGTGCGGCCTCTGGTGCGCCGGCACCGTGAGCAGGTCGCGGCCTTCGAAACGCAGCGAACCGGCACTGGCGCCGAGGGTGCCGGAGATGGTCTTGAACAGCGTGCTCTTGCCCGCGCCGTTGGGGCCGACGACCGACACGAACTGCCCCTCCAGCACCTTCAGCGACAGGCCGTGCAGCACCGGCACGGCGCCATAGCCGGCGACCAGGCCTTCGATCTCAAGCATTTTTCGCGCTCCACTTCTTGCCGAGATAGGCTTCCACCACCCGCTTGTCCTGCGTGATGGCCTGCGGGTCGCCGACGACCAGCACCTCGCCGTGGTCGAGCACCACGAACTCGTCGACCAGCTGCACCATGAGTTTCATGGTGTGCTCGATGATGACGATGGTCATGCCTTCGGCGGCCAGCGAGCGGATGGCGGCGACCACCGTCTCGGATTCGTCCAGGCCCAGGCCCGCCAGGGTCTCGTCGAGCAGCAGGATCTCGGGCTGGCCGGCCACCGCACGCGCCAGTTCCATCAGCCGCAGCTCGCGGGTGCTGAGCGAGGAGGCGATGCGCCCGGCATGCGCCGCCAGGCCGAGCCGGGCGACGGCCGCGTCGGCCAGCTCCTGGGCATGGCGCTCCGACGTGGCGCGCACATAGGCGCCCACCTTGACGTTCTCGGCCACCGACAGCCGCATGAAGGGCCGCATCACCTGGAAGGTGCGGCCCACGCCGGCCGCGCACAGCACATGGGGCTTTCGGCCGGCCATGTCCACGCCCTTGAGCAGCACCTGGCCGCCGTTGGGCGCGATGAAGCCGTTGAGCAGGTTGAACAGCGTCGTCTTGCCCGCGCCGTTGGGGCCGATGATGCCCAGGATCATGCCGCGCCGGACCTGGAAACTCACGTCGTGCACCGCACGCAGGCCGCCGAAGGTCTTGCCGATGTTGCGCACGTCGAGGATGACCTCGCCCTGGGGCGGCGCACGCCGCGCCGGCACGTCGGCGGCGGGGGTGGCCACGTCCGAGGCGTCGAGGGCCGGCTCGGCTTCGGCATGGCGCCCGCGCCACCAGTCCCGCACCTTCCAATACAGCCCCTCCGGCGCCAGCAGGATCACCGCGATGATGGCCACACCCAGGATCACCCCCTGGATGCCCGGATAGGCCCCGCCCAGCCGCGCATGCAGCAGCTCGCCCAGGGGCGTAAGAACCGCCGCGCCGATCACCGGCCCCCACAGCGTGCCCACCCCGCCGAACATCGACACGGTGAGCGCCTGCGCCGAAACCAGCATGCCGAACACCGACTGCGGCGTGACCACCAGCAGCACCACCGCATAGAAGCCGCCGATGGCGCCGGCCATGGCGCCGCTGAGCGCGATGGCCTTGAGTTTCCAGCGCAGCGTATCGATGCCCGCCGCTTCCGCCGCCGCCTCGTTCTGCTTGATGGCGATCAGCGCCCGGCCGAAGCGGGTGCGTTCCACCCAGGCCGAGATGAAGATGCACAGCAGCATCAGCCCGGTGGCGATCGCGGTATAGGCCCGCGCATCGGAGAACTGCATGTACCAGGCGGCATCGGCATGCTTCATCGGGAAGGTCACTTCCTGCCAGCCCAGCCATTCGGCCACGTAGAGCAGCGCCAGCGGATAGGCCAGCATCGACAGCGCGAAGTAATGCCCGCGCAGCCGGAAGGTGGGCCAGCCCACCAGCAGCCCGGCCAGCGCGCCGAGCAGGCCCGACACCGGGATCATGATCCACGGCGAGATGCCCCAGTGGATCTGCGCATGCACCGTGGCATAGGCGCCCAGCCCGAAGAAGGCGGCGTGGCCGAAGGACACCAGGCCGGTATAGCCGCTCAGCATGTTCCAGGACAGGCCGAAGCAGGCCCACACCGGCACCAGCGTGAAGATCAGCTGGTAGTAGGTATTGCTGACCTGCATCGCGGCCAGCAGGTAGAGCGCGGCCAGGATCACGGCCACCACGGGAGAAGACAGGCGCTTCATGGCTCAGGTCCTCTCCGAGACGCGGCCGAACAGGCCTTGCGGACGCAGGGTCACGATCAGCAGGAAGAACACGAAGATCGCCGCGTTCTGCAGCTGCGTGGGCAGCACCAGGCTGGAGAGCTGCTGCACCAGGCCGATGATCATGCCGCCCCAGAAGGCGCCGAGGATGCTGCCGATGCCGCCCAGCACCACTCCCGCGTACATGATGATGACGAACTCCAGGCCGGTAAAGGGATGGAAGGGGTAGTTGGTCGACAGCAGGCCGCCGGCCACCGCCGTCACGCAGGTGCCCAGCGCAAAGGCGATGCGGTAGGCGCTGTTGACGTCGATGCCCATGTAGGTGGAGGCCACCGGGTTGTCGGCCGCCGCGCGCAGCGCCTTGCCCAGCCGCGTGCGCTGGATCAGGGCCGCCAGCAGCAGGATCACCACCACCGAGATCAGCGTGGCCACGCCGCGCCCCTTGTTGATGAAGATGCTGACCGCATCGCCCCACAGCGGCCCGATCTCCCAGGCGCTGCTCGACAGCGGCGTGCGCACCGACTGCAGCTGCGGGCCGAAGATCATCATGGCCCCGTTCTGCAGCACCAGGGCGATGCCCAGCGTGAGGATGAGCTGGGCGTAGTGGCCGCCGCCGTCGAGCGTGGCGGTGCGTTTGCCGGTCACCCGGCTGATCAGGAAGTAGTGCACCAGCCAGCCGACCGCGAACATGATGGGCGCGGCCAGCACGATGGCGATGTACGGCCCCACCGTGCCCATCGCCCCCTGCATGCCGACCAGCACGAAGAGGTAGTAGGTGACGTACATGCCCAGCATCATGAAATCGCCCTGGGCGAAATTGATGACCCGCATGATCCCGAAGATGATCGCCAGCCCGACGCACATCAGGCCGTAGAGCGCGCCGACCAGCAGGCCGGCCACGAGGGCCTGCAGGAAGGCCTCCACCATGAACTGGAAGTCAGGCATGGGCGGGGTTCTCCTGGGTATCGTGGGTGGCGGCGCAGAGGCGGCCGATGCTGCCGGAGTCCGGCTCGTGTTCCAGGCCGTCTACTGCGGCCTCGATGGCGATGGCGGCCGGTTCGCCGAGCGCCCGGGTGGCGGCTGCACGCAGGCGCTGGCGGATCAGGGCGTCGTCGGCCGGCTGGACGTCGTCGAGCGAGGCCGACAGCTCCTGGCCGTCGTCCAGCACCACCGTCACCCGGGCACCCTGGCGGGCCGGGAAGGCCGCCGTGAAGCCGGGGTCGGCCACCAGCGTGGTCGCGGCGATGAGGCGGGTGATCTCGGGGTCGTCCAGGCGGTCGAAGCCGGACTCGTCCAGGGCCTGGCGCGCCAGCGTGGCGGCCACGCCGAAGAAGATGCTCATCTTGGCCTGCAGCTGGTTGTCGAAGGGCCCGCGCGCATCGCAGCCCGGATAGGCCAGGGCCGCGGCCGTGGTGGCGATGCGGATGGCGGCGATGCGGCGCGAGCCGCCCTGCAGACGTCCAGCCACGGCCAGCGCCGCCTGGCAGGGCGACTGCGCGAAGTTGCAGGCCGGCGCCGCCTTGTGGAACACCGACAGGATCTGCGGCCCGCCCTCGCCGAACAGCGCCAGCCCGCTGTCCGGCACCGGGCTCGCACCCCGGCCGTAGGCGGCGAAGAACCCAGCCGGGCCTTCGAGGATGGTGGGCGAGGCCGTGGCGCCGGCAGCGGCCAACTCGATGCAGGCGATGGCATTGCGCACCGCGAAGCCGGGGTGGAAATACATCTCGCTGCCGCCATGGCGCGGCCATTCGTTGAGGCCACCGCTGCAGTTGCCGGCCAGGGCGAAAGCGGACAGCGCCTGGGCCTGCGTCAGCCCCAGCAGGCGTGCACTGGCCAGCGCGGCGGCATAAGGGCCGACCAGGCCGGTCGGGCGGAACAGCCGCGCCAGCTCGGGTGTCATCACCGCCTTGCCGAGCTGCGCGCCGGTCTCGTAGCCGACGATGGCGGCCAGCAGCAGATCGCGGCCGGAGACCGGCCGGGGAGCGGTCTCGGCCAGCGCCAGCAGCGCGGGCCACACCACCACGCCCAGGTGGGCGATGCTGGCCGGGTGCATGTCCTCGCGCACCAGCCCATGGCCGGCCACGGCATTGGCGAAGGCCGCATCGCCGGCGCCATAGGCACCGCTTCGGCCCACGATGCCCGCGCCCTGCGGCTGCCGCCGGGCCAGCGCCGCCGCCTGCCGGCTCCAGGGCCGGTCGGCGGCTTCGAAGGCGCAGGAGAGATAGTCGAGCAGGCAGCGCCGCGCCTTGGCCATCACCTCCGGCGCGAAGTCCGGAAGGTCGAAGGCGCGCGCGACGAGGCCCGCGCCCAGGCCGGGCCTGTCCATGGATGGGGGCTGCATGGCGGCGGCCTCAGGGGCCGGTGACCGTGATGCCGCCGTCGATCTTCAGCGTCACGCCGGTGATGCTGGCGGCGGCCTCCGACACCAGGAAGAGCGCGCTGGCGCCGATCTCCTCCGGCGAGGCCAGCCGACCCAGCGGCGTGCGCGACTTGCGCGACTGCCAGCCCTCGTCGGTGATGACCGAACGCGCGCCCGGCGTGGAGACGGGCCCCGGCGCCAGGGCGTTGACCCGGATGCCCTGCGGCCCCAGTTCCACCGCCTGCTGCCGGGTCAGGCAGTCGATCGCGCCCTTGATGCTGCTGTAGACCGCCGCATGCTTGATGGCGAAGGACACCGCCACAGAAGACAGGTTGATCACGCAGCCGCCGCCCCGCGCCGCCAGGTGCGGCGTGGTGGCCTGCAGGCTCCAGAAGGTGCCCTTCAGGCCCACGTCGATCATGCGGTCGATGATGTCCTCGTCCATCACCGCCAGCGGGCTGTAGCTGAAGTACACCGCGTTGTTGACGACGATGTCCAGGCCGCCGGTCTTGGCGACGAAGTCGTCCACGGCTTCCTTCACCTGCAGGCGTTTGGAGACGTCGCAGACATAGGCGTGGCCGCCGGAGGCCGGCAGCGCCGCGCTGGGCTGGCGCAGCAGCTCGGCGTTGTTGTCGAGCAGCGCGACGGTGCAGCCTTCGGCCGCGAAGGCATCGGCGATGGCGCGGCCGATGCCGCCGCCCGCGCCGGTCACCACGGCGGTCTTGCCGGTGAGTTGTCCCATGGCTTGTGTCTCCTTCGTTTTCTTTTTGTCGCGCTGCCCGGGCCGTGGATGGCCCGGACTACTTCAGGGCCGAGTAGTCGGTCGGCACCAGGATCTGGTTCTCGATGCGTTCGACGATGGGCTGGCTGGCCTCGGAAGCGGCGCGGGCCTTGATCCAGTCGGCATCCGCCTGGAAGGCGTTCCACTTCTGCTCGCGTTCGGCCAGGTCCTTCCACTCCAGCAGATAGGTCAGGGAATGGTTGGTCGGGCCGACCAGGGTGGTCCAGAAACCCAGCTGGCGGATGCCGTGCTTCTGCCAGAAGCCCAGGGTGTGGTTGCGGAAACGCTCGTGCAGCGCCGGCAGGCGGGTGGGCACGCAGTGGTAGATGCGGAGTTCGTGGATCATGGCTCGGTGCTTCCTGATGGGTCTTCAGCCGGCTGCGGCGTAGACGGCTTGCTGGACTTCCTCTTCCCAGCGCGTCTCGCCGATGGAGGTGGCGATGTGCGACATGAAGCTGTCGGCCGCCGCGCCATGCCAGTGGCGCTCGTCGGCCGGGATCCACACCACGTCGCCCTGGCGGATCTCCTGCGGCTGCTCGCCCTCCAGGCAGACCCAGCCGCGGCCGCTGGTCACCGTCAGCACCTGGCCGACCTCGTGGGTATGCCAGAAGGTGCGCGAGCCAGGGGTGAAGAACACGTGGCCGATCATCACGTTGTCCTGCTTGGGCATGATGGGATCGGCCCAGACCGTGCCGCTGAAGGTGGACGAACGCTGCTCGGACTTGGCGCCGTCGGAGCGCCCATGGAATACTTTCATTTCGAATCTCCTGGTGATGGGGAATGCAGGCGCACATGGCCGGAGACGTCGCCGATCGCATCGACCACGCGGTTGCTGATCTGCTCGCCGTAGCCCAGCGCGGTGGCCAGGCCGAAGCTGGCCAGCGGCCCGGAGGCGTTGAGCGAACTCACGCCCAGGCCATGCAGCAGATCGATGTAGAGCACCACGTCCTTGGTCATCAGCTTGCTGCTGAGGCCGCCTTCGAGGTAGTCGCCCTTGACGATGGAGGGGAAGCGGTTCTGCGTGGCGAAGTTGACGCCGCTGCTGCTGTTGAGGATCTCCAGCAGTTGGGCCAAATCGAGCCCGGCCTTCTTGCCTGCGACCATCACCTCGGCCGTGGCCGACAGCGCGATCGCGTTGAGGAAGTTGTTGAGCAGCTTGGTGGTGTGGCCGGCGCCGCTGTCGCCCATGCGCAGGGCCTTGGTGCTGATCGGCGCCAGCACCCAGCGGATGGCTTCGATGGCGGCGGCGTCGCCGCCCATCATCAGCGTGAGTTTGCCCTTCTCCGCGGCCGCTGCGCCGCCGGAGATGCCGGCGTCGATGTAGAAGGCGCCGGCCTCGGCGAAACGGGCGGCCAGGCGCTGGGTGGAGCTGGTGGCGGCGGTGCTGAGGTCGATCACCGTCTGGCCGGGCCGCACATGGGCGAGCACGCCGTCCGGGCCTTCGACCACCACCTCGACCACCTTGCTGTCGGGCAGGGACATCAGCACCACGTCGCCATGGGCCATCACCGCGGCGATGCTGGCGGCCGTCTGCGCACCAGCGGCCTCGGCGCGGCCGGCGACCGGGTCGTAGCCCGACACCGACAGGCCCGCATCGACCAGGCGGCGTGTCATGCGGCCGCCCATATTGCCCAGGCCGATGAAGCCGAGCTTCTGCTGGTTCATGCCTGGGCTCCCTGTGCTGCCTGGGCTTCGTCCCAGGCCTTGATCGCATCGGTGGCGATGCGGAAGGCCGCCAGCGCGAAGGGCGCGCCGCAGTACACCGCCGCCTGCATCAGCACCGCACGGATCTCCTCGCGGCTGACGCCATTGGTCAGGGCGCCCTTCACATGCACCGACAGCTCGTGGTGCTGGCTCATGGCGGTGAGCATGGCCAGGTTGAGCATGCTGCGGGTCTTGAAGTCCAGCGTCTCGTCGCCCCAGACGGCGCCCCAGCAGTACTCGGTGACCAGCTTCTGCATCGGCCGGTTGAAGTCGTCGGCCGCCTCCCAGGATTTCTGCACATGCGCGGCACCGAGCACCTGCTTGCGGTTGGCGAATCCCTTTTCGAACAGGTTCTGGTCGTCCATCGGGGCGGCCTCCTTTGCTTAACTTGGTGGATCGTTCTGACCGAAAAAATTATATAACCATCAGACAATCATTCAGTCGTACGAGTTTTCCCTAAACCTTTTCCGGGCCAGAATGCGGGCCATGCCGACCGCTCTCTCGCCTGCTGAACTGCTGCTGATCCGCCATGGCGAGTCGGCCTGGAACCATGAACAGCGCTTCACCGGCTGGGCCGACGTGGGGCTGACCGCGGCGGGCGTAGGGCAGATGCGGGAGCTGGGCGATCGGCTGCGCGGCGAGGGCGTCTCGATCGACCGGGTCTTCAGTTCGCTGCTGCGGCGCTGCGTGGATTCGGTCGATGTGCTGCTCGACGCGATGCAGGCGCCGGCCGTGCCGCGCACCCTGGACTGGCGGCTCAACGAGCGGCATTACGGCGCCCTCACCGGCCGCTCCAAGCCGGGCGCGGTGGCCGAGTTCGGCGCCGAGGCCGTGCGCACCTGGCGCCGCTCCTACCGGGCGGTGCCGCCGCCGCTGCCCTTGTCGGAACTGGCGAAGATCGCGCCGCTGGCCAGCACGCTGAGCGAGCATCCGCAGGCCGGCACCCTGCCCGAGGCCGAGTCGCTGGAACAGACCGCCTGGCGGGTCGCGCAGTGCTGGCCGGAGGTGATCGCCCCGGCCCTGTCGCCCGGACGCAGGCTGGCCGTCGTCGGCCATGGCAACAGCCTGCGGGCGCTGGTGATGCAGCTCGAAGAGCTGGGCGAGGCCGAGGTCAGCGGCCTGGAGATCGCCAATGGGGAGATGCGCCGCTATGCAGCGCTGGAGGATGGCGGCTGGGCGCGCCGCGAGATCTGGCGGCCGGACCGGCACGCCTTGTCGCAGATCCTCTGAGGCCCTTCAGAGGATGGCCTGCAGGCCCTTGTCGGCGATCACGTTGAGCAGCTTCAAGGCCGGCCCCGCAGGATGCGTATCGCCCTGCTCCCATTTGCGCACGGTGGAAGCGGTGGTGTGCAGGTGCAGGGCGAAGACCGGCTGGCTGAACTTCAGCTTTTCGCGCAGCTTGCGGATATCGACGGCGCTGAATGCCCGTACCGGCGGCGGGCAGATCGCGTCGAACTGGCGCATGGTCAGCTTGCCGATCGCACCGGCGTCTTCGAGGGCGGCCAGGTCGCCGCGCAGCGATTCAATGAGTTTGCTTGTCACAACGGACCTCCAATAAAACGCCGGCCTGCATGGCCTTCATCAGGCCCTGAGGCGACAACTCCAGAAATATCTGCCCGGCGAACTGCAGGGCCTGCCTTTCGTCCGGCGTGATGTTGGCCTTCGCGCTTTTGGCAAAGCCATGCAGGAAGACATACCGTTCGCCGACCCGCATCGACAACAGCGTGCGGTAGCCGCCGCTCTTGCCCCCACCCGGGCGCGCAATCCGCTTCTTGTAGAGGCACCCGCCGAGGTCGGCTTCCACCAGGCCGAGTTCCATTTCCCATGCTGCCTTGCACAGCGCGGAATCGGCGAGCCGCTCTCCCGCCTGCCACCGCGCAAAGTCCTTGCGTTTGAGGATCTCCATCGCATTCCACTCAAAATCATACCCGAAACGGGCATGTTATTGGGCGGCATTGACCGCTTGTCGCCTGGCAAACGAAAAAGGGCGCCACGGCATGACCCGTGGCGCCCCGGAGGGACAAGGCAAGGTTTACTTGGCGATATCGAAGCGGTCCAGCTCCATCACCTTGGTCCAGGCCGCGACGAAGTCAGCGACGAACTTGGCCTGCGCATCGGCGCTGGCATAGACCTCGGCCACGGCGCGCAGCACCGAGTTGGAGCCGAAGACCAGGTCGGCGCGGCTGGCGGTCCATTGCACGGCGCCGGTCTTGCGGTCGCGGCCTTCGTAGTCGTAGCGGGAAGTGCCCTTCCACTCGGTGGCCATGTCCAGCAGCTTGACGAAGAAGTCGTTGCTCAGCGTGCCGGGCCGGTCGGTGAACACGCCCTGTTTCGAGCCGCCCGCGTTGGCGCCCAGCACCCGCAGACCGCCGACCAGCACCGCCATCTCGGGGCCGGTCAGGGTCAGCAGCTGGGCCTTGTCGACCAGCAGCACTTCCGCCGGCACGCTGAAGCGGCTCTTGGTGAAATTGCGGAAACCGTCGGCCACAGGCTCCAGCGGGGCGAAGGACGCCACGTCGGTCTGCTCCTGCGAGGCGTCGGTGCGGCCCGGGGTGAAGGGCACGGTGACGGTGCTGCCGGCCGCCTTGGCCGCCTGCTCCACGCCCACACCGCCGGCCAGCACGATCAGGTCGGCCAGCGAGACCTTCCTGCCGCCGGCTTGCGCATTGAACTTCTGCTGGATGCCTTCGAGCGTGGCGAGCACCTTGGACAGCTGCTCGGGCTGGTTCACCGCCCAGTCCTTTTGCGGCGCCAGGCGGATGCGGGCGCCGTTGGCGCCGCCGCGCCTGTCGGATCCGCGGAAGGTGGAGGCCGAGGCCCAGGCGGTGGAGACCAGCTGCGCGACCGTCAGGCCGGAGGCGGCCACGCTCTGCTTCAGCGACTCGATGTCCTTGGCGTCGATGGGCGCACCTTCGGCGGCGGGCACCGGGTCCTGCCAGATCAGCACTTCGGCCGGCACTTCCGGACCCAGGTAGCGCACACGCGGACCCATGTCGCGGTGGGTCAGCTTGAACCAGGCGCGGGCGAAGGCGTCGGCGAACTGGTCGGGGTTCTCCAGGAAGCGGCGCGAGATCTTCTCGTAGGCCGGGTCCATGCGCAGGGCCAGGTCGGAGGTCAGCATCGTGGGCTTTTGCTTCTTCGACTTGTCGAAGGCGTGCGGGATGATGTCCTGGCCGCCCTTGGCGGTCCACTGGTGGGCGCCGGCCGGGCTCTTGGTGAGTTCCCATTCGTGGCCGAAGAGGATCTCGAAGAACTCGTTGGTCCACTGGGTGGGTTTGGTGGTCCAGGTGACTTCCAGGCCGCTGGTGATGGCGTCCGCGCCCTTGCCGCTGCCGAAGCCGTTCTTCCAGCCCAGGCCCTGCGCTTCGATGTCGGCGGCCTCGGGTTCGTGGGCCACGTTCTCGGCGGGGCCGGCGCCATGGGTCTTGCCGAAGGTGTGGCCGCCGGCGATCAGGGCCACGGTTTCCTCGTCGTCCATGGCCATGCGGCCGAAGGTGTCGCGGATGTCGCGGGCCGAGGCGATGGGGTCGGGCTTGCCGTCCGGGCCTTCGGGGTTGACGTAGATCAGGCCCATCTGCACGGCGGCGAGAGGATTCTCCAGGTCGCGGGTGTGCGGCTTCTCGCTGTCGTCGTCCTTGACCAGCACGCCATGGCCCTCGACGCCGGGCGAGCCCTGGGTGTAGCGCACATCGCCGCCCAGCCATTTGTCTTCACGGCCCCAGTAGACGTCCTGGTCGGGTTCCCAGGTGTCGGCGCGGCCGCCGGCGAAGCCGAAGGTCTTGAAGCCCATGGTCTCCAGGGCGACGTTGCCGGTGAGGATCAGCAGGTCGGCCCAGGAGATCTTGCGGCCGTACTTCTGCTTGATCGGCCAGAGCAGGCGGCGGGCCTTGTCCAGGCTCACGTTGTCCGGCCAGCTGTTGAGCGGCGCGAAGCGCTGCTGGCCGCGGCCGGCGCCGCCCCGGCCGTCACCGATGCGGTAGGTGCCGGCGCTGTGCCAGGCCATGCGGATGAAGAGCGGGCCGTAGTGGCCGAAGTCGGCGGGCCACCAGTCCTGCGAGTCGGTCATCAGGGCGGCCAGGTCGGCCTTGAGGGCGGCCAGGTCGAGGGTCTTGAATTCGGCGGCGTAGTCGAAGTCCTGGCCCATGGGATCGGACTTGGCCGAGTGCTGGTGCAGCAGGTCGATGCGCAGGGCCTTGGGCCACCAGTCGCGGTTGGTGGTGCCTTGGCCGGCGGCCTGGCTGAACGGGCACTTGGATTCGGTCTTGGATGCGTCCATGGTTCTTTTCCTTCGAACTTCGTTGTGGGCAAGAAGGCAAATTCTGGGTCAGAACCGTGGCGGCGCGGATAAAGCTCCTCAATACCCGCGATAGCCGGCCGATCGGCGCATGCCGACCTCCCCCATCCGGGCGGGCTCCTAGCGGTTGCGCGGGAAATTCACGGTGAAGGTGGTGCCGGCGGATGCCTGCGATTCCACCCGCACCTCGCCGCCATGCGCCTTGGCGATCTGCTCGACGATATAGAGCCCCAGGCCCACGCTGCGGCTGCGGCCGTCGCCCTCGCCGCGCACCAGGGGCACAAAGATGCGTTCCAGGTTCTCCGGCGGGATGGGCCGGCCGTGGTTGTGCACGCCCACGGACACCTCGCCTTCACCCTCGCCGCCATCCACCCGCGAGACCACCCGCACCGGCTCGCCGGCAGCGCCATAGGCCATGGCATTGCCGACCAGATTGCCCAGCAGCTGCGCCAGCCGGTCGGGGTCGGCCAGGCACCAGCCGTCGCCTTCGCGCACATGCTGGATCTCGCGGCCGGCGAAGGCCAGACGCAGCTCTTCCAGCGCCTCGCCCACCACCTCGTGCAGGTCGATCGCACGGGCATGCGAGGACAGCCCCGCGCCCAGCCGCGCCGCGGTGAAGTCGAGCAGGTCGGCCACCAGCCGGTTGGCGCGCTCAAGGCTGCGGCCCATGCGTTCGAGCATGCGCTGCTGCTGTTCGGTCGGCTGGCTGCGGCCCAGGGCGGTGAGGCCGGTGTGCAGGGCCGACAGCGGATTGCGCAGGTCGTGGCTGACGATGCCCACGATCTGCTCGGCGAACAGCGCGCGGTCGGTAGCGTCGGCCTCGTGGCGGGTGGACTCGTGCACCAGCATGCGCAGCTCTTCCTGGGTCTGCCGCAGTTCCTCCTGGGCCGACTGCATCTGGCGCGCGGGTATCAGCACGAAGTCGAACAGGCCGGAGCCGTCGTCGCGGCGCGAGGCGGTGACAGACATGGGCAGCTCGCTGGCGTCGCGGCGGGCGATGGACACCGGCAGTTCGAAGAGCGGCTGGCCTTGCCGGAGCAGCGCATCGAGGCCGCGGCGGCCGACGGCGGGCTCGGCCGGCACCAGCAGTTCGTCGATGCGGGCGCAGCCCAGCGGCTCTTCAGGGCCCAGCCCGATCCAGTCTCGCAGTGTCTGATTGACCCAGGCAATCTCCCCAGCGGCCGTGGCCACGATCAGGCCGCAAGGCAAGGCGTCGGGTGCAGGTGGGACGGTGGAGCGGTTCAAAGTGGGGAATTGGCGACGAGTCCCCGCTACTGTAATAGGGCCGGCACATCCGGGCCGGCGGCGGCCCTCAAACCATGGGGCCGCGCATGACGGTGGCGAGCTGCTCGGCCGGCGATGGATGGACGCAATGGTCGCTCGGGCTGAAGCCCACTTCGAAGGCGATGGCGTTGTGCACCCAGTCGGACACCGCATCCTCCAGCTCCTCGCCGCACCGGCCCTGGCCGCAGGGCGCGCATTCGATGTCGCCGTGCAGCTGGCCCTCCTCGTCCCAGATCGTGGCATGCCAGCGCAGGTCGTCGAAGCTGGCTTCGAAGACATAGCGCCGTCCATCCTTGTAGGCTTCCGAAATGAAGCGGCCTTTGCAGTGCATGGAGCCTCCTATTGCCAACACGTGGACCCGAGACCATCAAGATGCTCCCGAGTCCATGCCGATGCTGTAGGACGCTTGCGCTATCTGTGAATTTTTGAAACCTATTCGCGGAATATGGTCCCCTGTTCACGGGATGGCACCACCCCCCAAAGCCTGATACAGGGCCACGCTGTCGCCGACCAAAGTGCCGTAGCTGGCCACCCGCGCCGCGCGGGCCTGCAGCCAGGCCTGCTGCGCGGCGAGCATCGAGGGCCGCGAGGCATAACCCTGGGTCAGCTGCGACTGGGTGAGTTCATAGCCCGCGCGGGTGGCCGCCACGCTGGCATCGGCCGCCTGCAGGGCGCGCTGGTCGATGTCCAGGGCATAAAGGGTGTCGGACACGTTCTGGAACGCGGTCAGCACCGCCCCCCGGTACTGTGCCGCCGCCGCGTCGAACTGGGCCTCGGCCACCCGCTGGCGGGCCTGCAGGGTGCCGCCGTCGAAGATGGGCGCCAGCAGGCCGGAGCCGATGGACCAGACCGGATTGCCGGCCGAGAACATGCGGCCGAACTCGGTGGCGCCGCCGCCCAGCGATGCCGTGAGGTTGAGCTGCGGGAACCGCGCCGCCTTGGCGATGCCGATGGCGGCGCTGGCCGCATGCAGGTCGCTCTCGGCCTGGCGCACGTCGGGCCGGCGCGCCACCAGTTCGGAGGGCACCACCTGCGGCAGTGCCGGCGGGCGGATGTCGGCCAGGCGCAGCTGCGGCAGGCTGGCATCGGGCGTGCGGCCCATCAGCACGGCCATCAGGTTGCGGGTCTGCTCCAGCGATTTCTGCAGCGGCGGCAGGGACTGCTGCACCTGGCTGAGCAGGTTCTCCTGCGTGGCCACGTCCAGGCCGCTGGCGTAGCCGTTGCGCTGCAGATTGCGCATCACCCGCAGCTGTTCCTGCATGGCATCGACGGCCTGGGTCGTCAGATCGACCTGCTCGGCCAGCATGGCCACCTGCAGCGCGGCGCCGACCAGATTGCTGGCCAGCGTGAGCTGCGCGCCCTGCAGCTGCCAGCGCTGGCTGTCGAGCTGGGCGCCGGCCTGCTCCACCGTGCGGCGGGTGCCGCCGAACAGGTCGGGGGTGTAGCCGACGCTGAGCGAGGCCGTGTGGTAGTTGAAGACCGAGTCGCCCGAGTTCAGCGGCGACTGCTGGCTCTGCCCCACGTTCTGCCGGGTGAAGTTGTAGCCGGCCTGCACCTGCGGCGCGAACAGGCCGCGCTGGGCCGCCACGTTCTCCTGGGCGGCGCGCAGGGTGGCGCGGGCCGCCGCCACGGTGGGGCTGTTGGCCAGGCCTTCGGCGACCATGGCATCGAGCGCGGGGGAGCCGAAGACCTTCCACCAGTCCGGCGCGATCGGGCCGGCGGTGCTGCCCAGCGACAGGGCGTCGCGGGTGAGGGACGCCGGCGCGGGCGTGACGGGCTTCTGGTAATCAGGCCCCACGGCGGCACAGCCGGCCAGGACCAGCACCGCGCAGGCGATGGCGACACGTTTCATATCGAGGACATCAGGCAGCACGTTTGCCTCCCAGGCCGATGCGGCGTTTGGACGGTTTGAGGCGGCGCAGCACCACCAGACGGATGGCAGGCATCACCAGCAGCAGGAACAGCGGGCCGATCAGCATGCCGCCCACCACCACGGTGGCCAGAGGCCGCTGCACCTCGCTGCCGATGCTGTGCGACATGGCGGCCGGGAACAGGCCGATGCAGGCCGACAGCGCCGTCATCAGCAGCGGCCGCATGCGGCTCTCATAGGCCTCGGTGATCGCCTGCAGGTCGTCGCGGCCGGCGTTCTTCAGGTCCTTGAAGGTGCCCAGGATCAGGATGCCGTCCATCACCGACACGCCCAGCAGCGAGATGAAGCCGATGATGGCCGACACACTCAGCACCTGCCCGGTGAGCCACAGCGCCAGGATGCCGCCCAGCACGGTGAAGGGCACGGCCGCCAGCGTCAGCATGCTGTAGGCGAAGCTGCTGAAGAGCGCATAGAGCAGCACCACGATCAGCGCCACCGCCAGCGGAATGGCGATCGCCATGCGCGACTTGGCCTGCTGCAGGTTCTCGAACTCGCCTGCGTAGACGATGCGGTAGCCCTCGGGCAGCTTGATCTTGGCGGCCACCGTCTTCTGCACTTCCGAGACGGTGCCGCCCAGGTCGCGTCCGCGGGCGGTGAACTTGATCGGGATGTAGCGCTCGTTGCTCTCGCGGTAGATGTAGGTGGCGCCGGTGTCCACGCTGATGGTGGCCACGTCGGACAGCGGGATGTAGGCCGTGCCGCCGCCGCTCGTGGTGTAGCCGATGCGCAGGGCCTTGACCGCATCCATGTTGCCGCGATAGCGCTCGGGGAAACGCACGGTCAGGCCGAACTGCCGGTCGCCCTCCAGCACCGTGGTGGCGCTGGTGCCGCCGAGCGCGGCCTGGATGGTCGCGTTCACATCGCCGGTGTTGAGCCCGTAGCGCGCGGCCTTGGCCCGGTCGATGCGGATGTTCATATTGGGCTGGCCCAGCACATGGAAGATGCCGAGGTCGGCCACGCCGTCGATCTTGGCCATGGTCTCCATCACCTCGTCGGCCAGCTTCTCCAGCGTGGCGAGGTCGGGCCCGATGATCTTCACCGAGTTGGCGCCCTTCACGCCGGACAGGCCTTCCTGCACGTTGTCCTGGATGTACTGCGAGAAGTTGAAGCCCACGCCCGGGAACTCGTTCTCGAACTTGGCCTGCAGCTCGCGCACCATGCGCTGCTTGTTCATGCCCAGCCGCCACTGCTCGTAGGGCCTGAGCGGCGCGAACAGCTCCACGTTGTTGAAGCCGGCGGCGTCGCTGCCGTCGTCCGGCCGGCCGTGCTGGGAGACGATGGTGACGACTTCCGGGTACTCCTTGATGAGGGCCCGCATGCGGTCCACCTGGGCCGAGCCGGCATCCAGCGAAATGGTCGGCGGCATGGAGGCGCGGATCCACAGGTTGCCCTCTTCCAGCGCCGGCAGGAACTCGCTGCCCAGGCGCGTGGCCAGGAAGCCGCCGCCCACCAGGGCGATGCAGCCGAAGGCCACGGTGATGCGGGCGTTGGCCAGCGCCCAGTGCAGCGCCGGCCGGTACACATGCTCGATGGCCCGCACGAAGACGGTTTCCTTCTCCTGGATCTTGGCCGGCAGCAGATAGCTGGCCAGCACCGGCGTGATGGTGAAGGTGGCGATCAAGGCGCCGGCCAGGGCGTAGCCGTAGGTGCGCGCCATGGGGCCGAAGATCTGGCCTTCCACGCCCTGCATGGTGAACAGCGGCGTGAAGGCGGCGATCGTGATGCAGGTGGAGAAGAGCACCGAGCTGTCGACCTGCGTCGCGCTCAGGTAGATCATGCGCAGCCGCGCGGTCCAGCCCTGCTTGGGCGACAGCGATGCGCCATGGGCGGCCTGCGCCATGGCCCGCAGCATCATGGCCCGCTCCGGCGTTCGCCGCTGGAAGTTGCGGAAGATGTTCTCCACCAGGATCACCGCCGCATCCACGATGATGCCGAAGTCCACCGCCCCCAGCGACAGCAGGTTGGCCGACTCGCCGGTGGCCACCAGGATCATGATGCTGAAGAACAGCGCGAAGGGGATGTTCACGCTGACGATCACCGCGCTGCGCAAATCGCCCAGGAAGATCCACTGGATCAGGAACACCAGCACGCAGCCGAAGATCAGGTTGTGCAGCACCGTGTGCGTGGTCACGCCCACCAGCACCGAGCGGTCGTAGTAGGGCGCCAGGGTCACGCCCGGGGGCAGGCTATGGTCGGAGTTGATCTTCTTGACCGCGTCCTCCACCCGGCCGATCACGTCCTTGGTGTGCAGGGTGCGGTTCATGATGACCACGCCGGTCACCACGTCGCGTTCGCCGTCGCGGCCGGCCTCGCCCAGGCGCGGCACCGTGCCCTCGACGATGCGGGCCACGTCCTTGACCTGCACCGGCAGGCCGTTCTGCTGGGTGATGACGACGTTGCCGATGTCCTGCACGTTCTCCACCAGGCCCAGCCCGCGGATGTTGACCGACTGGTCGCCCAGGCTCACCGCCCGGCCGCCCACGTTCAGGTTGGCATTGCCGATCGCCGAGATCAGCTGCGCCAGCGTGATGCCGCGCGACTCCAGCAGGCGCGGGTCCGGCTCCACGTGGTATTCCTTGGTGGTGCCGCCCCAGGTCACCACCTGCACCACGCCGGGCACGGTGAGCAGGCGGCGCTCGATCACCCAGTCCTGCAGCGTGCGCAGCTCGGTCACGCCCATGCCGGGCGGGCCCTTGACCTGGTAGCGCAGGATTTCGCCGACCAGGCTGGAGGCCTGGATCTGCGCCTGCACGCCATTCGGCAGGTTGACGTTGGCCTGCAGGTTGTTGGCCACCTGCGTGAGGGCGAAGTAGTAGTCGGTGTCGTACTTGAAGGTGACCCGCACGAAGGACAGGCCGTAGAACGAGGTCGAGCGGATGTTGTCCACGCCCGGCGTGGTCGCCAGGCCCACTTCCATCGGACGGGTGTAGTAGCGCTCCATCTCCTCGGCCGACAGGCCGGGCGCCTGGGCGGTGATCTCCAGGATCACCGGCGCCGGGTTGGGATAGGCCTCGACGTTGAGCTTGAGGAAGGCGAAGATGCCGGCGGCCATGAAGGCCAGCAGGCCCAGCAGCACGACGGGCCGGCGCGACAGCACGGCGGCCAGGATAGGTCGGATCACGGTCGGCTCCTCAGCAGGTGGCGGACAGGAAGCAGGAGAGCACGCTCATTCGGCATTCGCCTCGTAGAGATTGCTGAGGAACAGCGCATTGCGCCGCGCCACCTGTTCGCCCGGCTGCAGGCCGGAGGCGATCTGCACCTGGCCCTGGTCGGTGCGGCCCACCGTGACCTGGCGGCGCTTGAGCAGCTTGCCCTGTGCATCGGTGCCGGCGCTGACCCACACGGTGTTGACACCCGAGGTCTCGCGCACCACGGCGGCGGCCGGCACCGAGGGGGCCTGGGCCGGGGCGGACAGCGAGATGCTGAAGTCCGCCAGCATCTGCGGCCGCAGCTCGCGCTTGGGGTCAGCCACGTCGGCGCGCACCGAGATGCGGTGGGTGTTGGCATCCACTGTGTCGCCCAGGTAGCTGATGCGGCCTTCGAAGGTGCGGTCGGGCCAGGCCTGCACCCGCACCTTCACCGGCTGGCCGATGCGGTAGAGGGCGAAGTCGGACTCGGGAATGCTGGCCACCATCCACAGGGTGCGCAGGTCCGACACGGTGACCGGCGCGGGCGATGCGCCCGGCTGGGTCAGCAAGCCGACCTGGGCCGCGCGCGCGGTGACGCGGCCGGCGATCGGGCTGCGCACCGGCATTTCGACGTCGATGGTGTGCTCGCGTTCGATGCGGGCGATGTCGGCCTCGGCCAGGCCGAAGAGCTGCAGCGTCTTGCGCGCCGCGCGGAAGGCGGCGTCGGCGGCCTGCTGGTCGGACTGGTTCTGCTGCAGCTCCTTCTGCGGGATGCTGTTGTCCTGCGCCAGGGCCTGGGCGCGCTTGAGCGTGTCGTTGGCGGTGCGCAGGCTGCCGGCGGTGGAGATCAGCGTGGAGGCGGCCTGGGCGATGTCGGGCACATCCACCGTGTAGAGCGTCTGGCCGGCCTGCACCTCGTCGCCGGCCTTGACCAGCACCCGCGCGATGCGGCCGGCGTAGGCGGTGGAGACGGCCACCGTGCGGTCCTGGTTGAAGTCGATGTTGCCGATGGCCTGCTGCAAATTCTGGAAGGTCCGCTCGCCGGCCGGGCCGATGTCCAGCGCGGCGAGCTGGGCGGCGGAGACCCGCACCGTCTCGTCGGCCACCTTGCCGGCATGCGAGGGCTCGGGCTCGTCGGAAGCGGCGGTCTCGCCGCCGGACCTGCCGGACAGGGCGAAGGCGGCGGCGGCGGCGACCAGCACGACGGCGGCGACGATCCACCACAGGGGGCGGCGCATGACGGATGGGGAACTGCTCATGGTCTCGGCTCTCGTTCGACGAAAGCGGCCAGTCGTGCGGCCGCTGAGGGGCGCGAGTGTTGCCGGCAGATCCTTGTGATTGGCTTAATGCACCCGAAGCCGCCGGGCTGCCGGGACATTCAGCTTGCAGTCAGTGTCGGCATGCCGGGCGGGGCCGCGCACTAATACGGCAGCGGCATTCTCCAGGGCCCTGCCATTACCCGGCCGCGGATAAAGAAGCGGCGGCGCCATTAAAAAAGCCCGCTGGCGCGGGCTTTGGTTTCAGGGGATCAGAAACGGCGTGCGGTCCTTGCCGGCGATCCAGCGCGGCGGCTTGCCGCGGCCGCTCCAGGTCTTGGCACTTGCCGGATCCTTGTATTTGGCGGGCACCAGGCCGAGCTTGCGAATGGGCAGGGGCCGGCGCGAGAGGCTGCGGCCGAAAAGCTGGTGCTGGTCGATTCCATATTCCTGCACCAGCGTGCGCGCCAGGGTGATGGCATCGGCCAGTTCCGCATTGCGGGCTGCCTCGATCTGGGCATCCAGAGCCGATTTCTGCGCCTGAAGTTCCTTGAATGTCGCCATTGTGAATCCTGTCAATAGATAAGGACGGCTTTCATTCTAAAACACCAAACGGAGACGGCTCGCGCAAATGCGGCAAATCCGTATATATCCGGCGGCACCAATATCACCGTTAATGAAACGGGAATGCCTTGACGAGATAACCGGGCAGGACACGTGTTCACCTTCCAGTCACGCAGACCGACAGGCCGTGCAGTCCGGCGCCTACCGTCCATCCGGGAAGCGGCTGTAGTTTGTACACACCACTTCGCAGGCTCCAAAACATGAAGCATCACAACGAACCGGCAACGTTTGCCTCGCCGCCAGGAAGGGCCTGGGGCTCGATGGAGCCCGGGGCCTGGACCAGTTGCAGCCCCAGCGCTCATCGCGCATGGCGCGCCGACCGCAGGCCGATGCCGAATTCTTCGCGCGCCACCGGCTGGCCGAACTCGAAGCATGGGACGACCATGCCCTGGAGGCCGCCGGCCGGCTGACCACCCCGCTGCGCTGGCATGCGGACAGCGACCGCTATCTGCCGGTGAGCTGGGACCAGGCCTTCGCCGGCATCGCCGCCGAGCTGCAGGCCCTGCGGCGTGACGACGCCCGCGCGGCCGTCTTCTGCTGCGGCGGCCAGGCCTCGACCGAGGCGGCCTATCTGCTGCAGCTGCTGGCCCGGCTCTACGGCAACAACAACCTGTGCAGCGCATCCGAGCTGTGCCAGGAGGCCAGCGCGGTGGCGCTGCCCTTGTCCATCGGCGTGGAAGGCGGCACGGTGACGCGGAAGGATTTCGCCCAGACCGATGCGATCTTCATCTTCGGGCAGAACGTGAACGCGGCCGACACCGGCTTTCTGCACGACCTGCAGGAGGCCCGCAAACGCGGCGTGCCGGTGGTCAGCTTCAATCCGCTGCGCGAGCGCGGCCTGCTCGCCTTCACCGCCGAGCAGGTGCCGCGCGACATGCTGACACCGGCCCGCACCACCGTCAGCACCCAGTACCTGCAGCTGCGCAACGGCGGCGACCTGGCCGCGCTGACCGGGCTGTGCAAGGCGGTGCTGGCGCTGGACGACCAGGCCCAGGCCGCGCGTTTGCCGCGGGTGCTAGACACGCCCTTCATCGCCCGGCACACGCAGGGCTTCGAAGCCTTCAAGGCGGCCATGCGGGCCAGCTCCTGGCAGACCATCGAAGCCCTCTCGGGACTGCCGCGCGTCGAGCTGGAACAGGCGGCGCAAGTCTTCGCCCGGGCGCGTAACGCGATCTGCATCTACGGCAGCGGCCTGACCCAGCACCGGCAGGGCGTGCGCCATGTGCAGATGCTGGTCGACCTGCTGCTGCTCGGCGGCCATATCGGCCGGCCCGGCGCCGGCATCCATCCGATGCACGGCCATTCGAACGCGCAGGGCCAGCGCAGCGTGGGCCTGCGCACCGCGCCCGGCCACACGCTGCGCCACCGGCTGGCGCGGCTGTACGGATTCGAGCCGCCGCACGAGAGCGGCCTGAACCTGCTGCAGACCTGCGAAGGCATGCTGGACGGCGGCGTGCGTGCATTCGTCGGCCTGGGCGGCAACTTCCTGCGCGAAGTGCCCGACACGCCCCGGGTGGAGGCCGCCTGGCGCCAACTGCGCCTGACGGTGCAGATCGCCACCCGCCTGCGCCGCAGCCACGTGCTGCATGGCGCCTCGGCCTGGCTGCTGCCGGCGCTGGACGCCACCGAGATCGACCGCCAGTCGGGCCTGGAGCAGGCGCTGTCCAGCGAAGACGCCACCGGCCGCGTCAACGCCTCGCGCGGCGCGGCGTCCCCGGCCTCGGCCGAACTGTTGTCCGAATGCGCCATCCTGGCCCGGCTGGCGCAGGCCACGCTGGAGCCCAACCCGCGGGTGCCGTGGCAGGCCTGGGCACAGGACTACAGCCGCATCCGCGATGCCATCGCCCAGACCTGGCCAGAGGATTTCCAGGATTTCAACGGCCGGCTGCGCACCCACGGCGGCTTCCTGCGGCCACGGCCGGCCCGCCAGCGGCTGTGGCATACCGAAAGCGGCAAGGCCTGTTTCCTGGGACAGGGTCCGCTGGAGGCGGAGCCCGCCACGGCGCGGGATGACGATCCGGTATTGCGGCTGATGCTGCTGAGCAGCGACGAACAATCCGGCAGCACGGTGCACGGCCCGGACGACCGCTCCCGCGGCATCCGCGGCGGCCGCCGGGTGCTGCTGCTGCACCGCAGCGACATCGCCCGCCTGGGCATGGCCGAAGGCCAACTGGTGGATGCCAGCTGCGCCATCGACGACGGCGTGGAGCGCTGCGTGCGCGGCCTGCGCATCGTGGCCTACGACATCCCGCCGGGCAGCGCCGCCGGCTACTACCCGGAATGCAATCCCCTGCTGCCGCTGGCCCGGCACGGCGGGCCTGCCAGCGTGGCGGCGGCCAAGGCGATCGCGATCCGGCTGCGCGCCATGCCGCGCTGAAGGCGCCGCCGGCCCGGGGCGGTGCGGCACGCCGGGGACACGCAGCCCCTCTATCATGGGTATCCCCGACCCACTGCAAGCCGCCGATGACCCCAGGCAGCCCACCGGCGCCTTCCGTTTCCCCGCCCGCCGCCGCCACCACACCGCTGATCGCCTGGCTGCGCACGGTGCTGCTGGCCTGCGTGCTGATACCGGTGGCCATCTTCGTCATGGTGGCATGGTGGGGCCTGGGGCGCGCGCAGTCCGATGCCCAGGCCACCGCCCGGCGCGCCACCCAGTTCGCCGCCGAGCATGCGCGCAACACGCTGGACATCGCCGCCGAGATCGCGCAGATCACCGCCCGGCTCACTTCGGGCACCGACGAGGAAATCGACCGCCAGGAGCCGGCGATCCGCCAGCGCCTGGCCGACATCTCGGTCGGCCTGCCGATCGTCGTCAACCTCAATGTCTGGGACGCCCAGGGCCGGCCCCTGGTGCGCAGCGACGCGCCGCCGGAGCGCTCCGGCCTGGTGCGGGACCGCGAGTATTTCGCCCGGCTGCGCGATACGCCGCAGCAGCTCGCGCCCTACCACGGCTTCACCCTGAGCGAGGTGATCGTCGGCCGGCAGACCGGCCGCGAGCTGATGAACCTGGCGATGCGGCGGCCGGACCGCGACGGGCGCTTCGACGGTGTGATCGGCGTCTCGCTGGCGCCGGCCTTCTTCCGCGACTACTACCGCTCGCTGACCGAGGAGAACCGGCGCATCTCCACCCTCGCGCTGGTGCGCAGCGACGGCACCCTGCTGGCGCGCTGGCCGCCGCCGCCCGACGGCCGCAAACGCATGGCGGCCGACAACCCGGTGCTGCCGCGCATCCTGGCCGGCGAGGCCGAGGGCGTGGACAGCCGCTCGCACGATGGCGGACGCGCCACCCGGCTGGTGAGCTTTCGCCAGGTGCCGGGCTATCCGGCCTATGTGGTGGCCGGGCTCGACCGCGGCGCAGTGTTCGCGCAGTGGCGGCATTTCCTGCTGCTGCTCGGCGGCGCCCTGACCGCGATCACCATCGTGCTGGTGTCGGTGTGCTGGCTGGCCCTGCGCAAGACGCGCCAGGAAACCGCCGCATCGCTGGCGTTGCGCGACGAGATCCGGCGCCGCTCGGCGGCGGAGAAGGCCATGCTGGAATCGCAGCGGCTGGAAACCCTGGCGGTGCTCACCGGCAGCGTGGCGCACGATTTCAACAACCTGCTGGCCATCGTCAACACCAGCCTGCATGTGCACACCAGGAAGCATCCGGGCGAAGCCGGCGAGCCGCAGATCCGCGCCATGTCGCGCGCCATCCGGTCCGGCGCGCGGCTGACGCGGCAGCTGCTGTCCTTCAGCGGCAAGCAGGCACTGCAGCCCGAGCCGATCGCGCTGCAGGAATGGCTGCCGGCCACCGCCGAGCTGATCCGCACCACGCTGGGCCCGCAGGTCGCGCTGCGCCAGGAGGTGGCGGCTTCCACCGGCACGATCCGGGTCGATCCCGGCGAGCTGGAACTCGCGCTGATCAACCTGGCCGTCAACGCGCGCCATGCGCTGCCCGACGGCGGCCACTTCACCATCACCGCCGAAGACACGGCCGACGGCCAGGTGCAGCTGCGTGTGCAGGACGACGGCGTGGGCATACCCGCCCATGTGCTGCCGCGGGTGCTGGAGCCCTTCTTCACCACCCGCGAACGCGGCACCGGATCGGGCCTGGGGCTGAGCCAGGTGCAGGGGCTGATGCAGCAGTCCGGCGGCAGCGTGGAGATCCGCAGCGAGCCCGGCGCCGGCACCTGCATCGACCTGCGTTTCCCGCGCCTGGGCGATGCCGCGCAGGCGGAGCAGGCCGAGGACGCAACGCCGCTCACCCTGGCCGGCCGGGTGCTGCTGGTGGAAGACAACGACGAGGTGGCCCAGGCCACCGCCGAGATGCTGGCCGCCGCCGGCCTGCGGGTGCGGCGCGCCTCGCATCCCCGCGAGGCGCTGGACATGCTGGCGGCCGAAGCCCTGCCCGACGTGGTGCTGAGCGACATCGCCATGCCCGGCGACATGAACGGCATCGCCTTCGCCTTCCGCCTGCGCGAGATGCATCCGGGCCTGCCGGTGATCCTGGCCACCGGCTATGCCGAGCAGCTGCAGCATGCGGTGCAGGGCGGGCTGGAAGTGCTGTCCAAGCCGCTGTCGCCCGAATACCTGCTGCGCCGGCTGCAGGAGCTGATGCAGGAACGCAGGCCTTGAGCCGGCTCGGCGCGGGCACCGCCGCCGGCATCGCCTGCGGCATGGCGGCCGGCGCGCTGTGGGGGCTGGTGTTCCTGGCGCCCGAACTGGCGCGCGGCTTCACGCCGCTGCAACTGGCGGCGGGCCGCTTCCTGTCCTATGGGCTGTTCGCCACCGCGCTGCTGCTGCCGCGCTGGGGCCAGCTGCGCGCCCAGCTGCAGGCGCGCGACTGGTGGGCCCTGTGCGAGCTGAGTGTGCTGGGCAACTCGCTCTACTACGTGCTGCTGGCCAGCGCGGTGCAGCGCGGCGGCATCGCCATGACCTCGCTGGTGATCGGCTTCCTGCCGGTGGCCGTCACCATCATCGGCAGCCGCGAGCGCCATGCGGTGCCGCTGCGCCGCCTGGCACCCTCGCTGCTGCTGGGCCTGGCGGGCGTGGTGTGCATCGCCTGGGAATCGCTGCACGGCGAGGCGGCGCGCGGCGGCGCCATCGGGCTGCTCTGCGCCATCGGCGCGCTGGCTTCGTGGACGACCTATGCCGTCGGCAACAGCCGGCAACTGGCGCGCCTGCCGCAGGTGTCCGCGCAGGACTGGAACCTGGCCACCGGCGTGGTGACCGGCGCCCAGTCCCTGCTGCTCCTGCTGCTGGCCCTGCTGCTGGACCACGGCTCGCATGCGCCCGCCGAATGGTGGCGTTTCATCGGCGTGTCGGTCGGCGTGGCGCTGGCCGCCTCCATCGCCGGCAACGCTTTCTGGAACCGCATGAGCCGGCTGCTGCCGCTGACCATGGTGGGCCAGATGATCCTCTTCGAGACCCTGTTCGCCCTGCTCTACGGCTTCGTCTGGGAACAGCGCTGGCCGCGTGCGCTGGAGTGGTCGGCCCTGTTGCTGGTGGTGGCCAGTGTGCTGAGCTGCGTGCATGCCCACCGGCCCCGGGCCGTGGGAGATGCCGCGACATAGGGTCAGCCTATGGATGGATCGACATTTCGCATTTTTCCTCTGGGCCCGGCTTTTCGAGAATGAGCCGCTTCGCTTCGACCCGAAGCGGCCTTTTCGAAAGCGTGCGACCCGATGTCGGACCGAGACCAGCCCTCAGACCCTTTAGACCCCGCCTCCCCCGCCGCCTGGCGCCAGGGCCCCGCCGCCTACCTGGCCGGCCGCCCGCCCGCCTTCACCGCGCCCGCGCTGCCCGCCTCCTGCTACCTGACCATGCGCGACGGCTGCCGCATCGCGGTGGACGTCTACCTGCCCCAGGGCGACGCCGCCCATCCGGCACCGGCCCGGGTGCCCACCATCGCCATCTTCACGCCCTACTACCGGCGTTTCGTCACCAGCGATCCCACGATCGAGGTCAGCCCCAACTGCGGCCGTTACCGCGACGCCTTCGTGCCGCAAGGCTATGCGGTGGTGGTGGTGGACGTGCGCGGCACCGGCGCCAGCTTCGGCACCCGCGACGCCCTGCGTTCGCCCAAGGAGCGCGACGACTACGAGGAGATCGCCGAATGGATCTCGCAGCAGCCCTGGAGCGACGGCAGCATCGGCTGCACCGGCATCTCCTACCTGGGCGCGGCGGCCGTTTTCCTGGCCAGCACCCGCCATCCCGCCGTGAAGGCGATCGCGCCCCTGTTCGCGGTGACCGACATCTACACCGACCAGCTCTACGTCGGCGGTGTGCTCTCCTGCATCTGGACCGGCCGCTACGACGAGCTGATGGTGGCGCTGGACCAGGACGACCGCCCGGCCCTGGCCAAGTTCGCCTACTACGGCAACCCCGCCTTCCAGGGCCCGCAGCCGGTGGACGAGGATCCGGACGGCCGGCTGCTGGCCCAGGCCCTGCAGCAGCACCGCAGCAACTGCCGGCTCTCCGACATGGCGCGCGAGCTGCCCTTCCAGCACGACGCGGTGCTGCACGACCCGGCCCTGACGCTGGATGTCTGCAGCCCCGGCTACTACGCCCGGCAGATCCCCGAGGACGTGGCCATCTACTCCATCTCCGGCTGGTACGACGGCGCGGGCTACAGCAACTCGGCCATCACCCGTTTCCTCACCCTGCCGAATCACCAGCACCGCCTGCTGCTCGGCCCCTGGGACCACGGCGCGCGCAGCAATGTCTCGCCCTGGCGTGAACAGGCCGCCTCCCAGTTCCCGCTGCTGGCCGAGGTGCTGCGTTTCTTCGACCACCACCTGCGCGGCATGGACACCGGCCTGCAGCACGAAAAGCCGGTGCACTACTTCACCCAGCACGACGAACGCTGGCAAGCCGCCGATGCCTGGCCGCCCTTCGAGGGCAAGGTCCGGCTGCATCCCGCCGCCGATGGCGGACTCTCGGCCTCGGCAGGCGCGCCGGGCAGCGACCGCCTCGCCGTGGACTTCTCCGTCTCCACCGGCACGCAAACCCGCCTGGAGCGCCTGGGCGCCGTCGGCGTGGAGCACTACTACCCCGACTGGGATGCCCGCCAGGCCCAGTACCTGCACTACACCAGCCCGGTGCTGGCCGCGTCCGCCGAACTGACCGGCCATGTCACCGCCAGCATCGAGCTGGTCTCTTCCGAGACCGACGCCGCCGTCTACGTCTACCTGAGCGAAGTGCTGGCCGACGGCAGCTGCCGCTACGTTACCGAAGGCAATCTGCGGGCCCTGCACCGCGAGGGCTTGTCGGACTCGCCCGACTACGTGGCGAGCTGGCCGGTCAACCGCTACGACCGCGCCACCGCCCGACTGCTGGTGCCGGGCGAGCCGGCCCGGCTGCTGTTCGCGCTGCTGCCGGTGTCCTGGACTTTCGCCGCGGGCAGCCGCATCCGCCTGTCCCTCGGCGGCAGCGACCAGGGCCACGGCCCGCAGGTGCCGCATGGCCGGCCGCCGCTGCTGGACATCCGCCGCGGCCCCGAGGCCAGCTGGTTCGAACTGCCGCTGGCCGCTCCCCTTTCCTTCGTCTCCTGATCCCCTGACCGACATGACCTCTTCCCGCCGCAACTTCGTTTCGCTGCTCGCCGCCTCCGCCTGCGCCCCCTGGCCCTGCCCGCCTTCGCCGAGGCCGCCTGGCCCACCAAGCCGATCAAGCTGGTGGTGCCGCAGGGCGCCGGCTCCGGCTCGGACGTGATCGCCCGCCTGCTCAGCGACCGCCTGGGCCAGGCCCTCGGCCAGCCGGTGGTGATCGAGAACGTGCCCGGCGCCAACGGCCTGCTGGCCCTGGGCAACACCGCGCGCGCCCAGCCCGACGGCTATTCGCTGGTGCTGGCCGGCGTCTCGCAGATCGCCTTCAACCCGGCGCTGTACAAGGCCCTGCCCTATGACCCGAGCAAGGACTTCACCTACCTCGCCCCCATCGCCGACACGCCCTTCGTGCTGGTCACCAGCAATGCCAGCGGCATCAAGAGCTTCGCCCAGTTCATCGAGCAGGCGAAGAAGAAGAACGGCGAGCTGACCTATTCCAGCGCCGGCGTCGGCAACTCCACCCACATCGCCATGGAGCTGATCGCCGCCACCGCCGGCGTGAAGCTGATGCACGTGCCCTACAAGGGCTCGGGCGCGGCCCTCACCGCCGTGCTCTCGGGCGAGGTCGACGCCATGGTCAGCGTGGTCGGCGCCACTCTGCCCCAGGTGCAGGCCGGCAAGGTGCAGGCCATCGCCGTGCTGGGCGCCACCCGCGTGCCGCAATGGCCGCAGGTGCCCACGGTGAAGGAAGCCGGCCTGAACGTGCCGCCCATGCCCGGCTGGTACGCCATCACCGGCCCGGCCCGCCTGGACCCGCGCATCGTCGCCACCTTCAACACCGCCCTGCAGAAGGTGATGGCCGACCCGGTCGTCAAAGCCCGCCTGGCCGAACTGTCGCTGCCGCCGATGAGCGGCGGCGAGGCCGAGATCCGCCAGCGCGCGGCCACCGATACCGCCTACTGGGGCGACTTCATCCGCAAGAACAACATCCAGGTGGAGTGAGCTTGCGGCAGCCGGGGCTCACGCTCACGGCTGGCGGGCCGCCCTGGGCGGCGCCGGCTGATCGCTGAACAGCTGCACACCCGACCAGCGGCCCTGCGCGATCTCCTCCTCCATCACCCTCAGCAGCACTTCGCGCACGCACTGCACCGCCGGGCTGTAGGCCGCCGAGACCGACAGGCTCAGCGACAGCTCGCGGGTCAGCGGCCGGCCTTGCAGGGCGATGCCGCGCACCCGGCCGTGGCGCTCGGCCAGGGCGAAGGCCGAGGCCGGCAGCAGGGTGCCGCCCAGGCCCTGCTCGGCGGCCAGGATCAGGATCTCGACCGCGCTGGTCTCGGCCACCAGGGTGAACCGCAGCTGGCGCTCCTGCAGCAGGGCCTCGGCCGCCACGCGGACCGAATTGGGATGGGTGGGCAGCAGCAGCGGCAATGCGGCGAAGGCCTCCACCGTCATCGAGGCCGCGGCGGGATGGTCCGTGCCGACCACCACGAACAGCTCCTCGTCGATCACCGGCTCGATGCGCAGGCGCGGATCGGCGCGGGCATTCATGGTCACCGCCAGGGCCAGGCGGTTGGCCGCCAGCTGGCCGACCAGGTCGCCGCTGGAAGCCTCCACCAGCTCCAGCTCGATCAGCGGATAACGCTGGCGCAGCCGCTGCAGCAGCGGCACGGCCAGGATGCGCGAGGTGCTGGTGGGAAAACCGATGGCCACCCGGCCCGAGGGCGCATCGCTGCCGCGCCGGATGGCCGCCTGGGCATCCTCCATCTGCCGCAGGATGGTGCGGGCATGGCGGTAGAGCAGGTCGCCCATGGCCGTGGCCGTCGTGCCCTGCACGCTGCGTTCGAGCAGGCGCACGCCCAGCTCGGACTCCAGCTTGGCCATGTGCTGGCTGAGCGAGGGCTGGGCGATGAACAAGGCCTCGGCCGCGGCCGTGATGTTGCCCAGTTCGACGACCTTGGCGAAGTAGCGGAGTTGCCGGATATCCATGGCCTGGATTGTCGCCATGGCGGCCGGGCCGGTGCAGCCGCTAGCATCGGGGGACAACAGGCAGGAGACAAGATGCAAAGCCCCACCGCCGCCGCGCCGCTGGCCTACCAGAACGGCTTCGGCAACCAGTTCGCCACCGAATCGGTTGCCGGCGCCTTGCCGCTGGGCCGCAACAGCCCGCAGAAGCCGCCCTTCGCGCTCTACCCGGAGCTGGTCTCCGGCAGCGCCTTCACCGCGCCGCGCCACGAGAACCTGCGCAGCTGGCTCTACCGGCGCCAGCCCTCGGTGGTGTCGGGCCGCTACCGGCCTTATGAACAGCCGCGCTGGACCAGCGGCGCGCAGGCCGGCGGCCCCATGCCGCCCGAGCCGCTGCGCTGGAACCCCTTTCCCATCCCCGAAGCGCCCACCGACTTCATCGACGGCCTGTGCACCGTCGCGGCCAACGGCGATGTGGAGCAGCAGTCCGGCGTGGGCTCGCTGGTCTACCTGGCCAACCGCTCGATGGAGCGGCGCGCCCTGGTCAATGCCGACGGCGAGATGCTGATCGTGCCCCAGCAGGGCCGGCTGCTGCTGACCACCGAGATGGGTGTGCTCGAAGTCCGCCCGGGGGAAATCGCCCTGCTGCCGCGCGGCATCGCCTTCAAGGTGGGCCTGCCCGACGGCCCTTCGCGCGGTTATGTCTGCGAGAACTACGGCGCGCATTTCCGGCTGCCCGAGCTGGGGCCGATAGGCTCCAACGGCCTGGCCAATGCACGCGACTTCCAGGCGCCGGTCGCGGCGGCCGAGGCGCAGGGCGGGAGCTACCGGCTCGTCAAGCGTTTCGGCGGCCGGCTGTGGGAGGCGGACCTGGACCACAGCCCCTTCAACGTCCTCGCCTGGCACGGCAACCTGGCGCCGCTGAAGTACGACACGGCGAACTTCATGGTGATCGGCTCGATCAGCTTCGACCATCCCGACCCGTCCATCTTCACCGTGCTCACCTCGCCCAGCGACCGGCCGGGCACGGCCAACTGCGACTTCGTGATCTTCCCGCCGCGCTGGCTGGTGATGGAGGACACCTTCCGCCCGCCCTGGTACCACCGCAACCTGATGAGCGAGTTCATGGGCCTGGTCCACGGCCAGTACGACGCCAAGCCCCAAGGCTTCAAGCCCGGCGGCGCCAGCCTGCACAACGGCATGGTGCCGCACGGCCCCGACGAGGAAAGCTATGTGCGCGCCAGCGGCGCCGAGCTGCAGCCGCACAAGCTCGACGGCACCCTGGCCTTCATGTTCGAGAGCCGCTGGCGCTTCGTGCCCACCGCCTTCGCCCTGCAGGGCGGCGCGCTGGACCCGGACTATCCCGATTGCTGGCAAGGCCTGCCGGACCGCTTCGCCCCCTGAGAAAAAACCACAGAAGGAGACAAAACCCGATGACCCGCCACACCCCGCCCCGCCGCCGCCTGCTGCTGGCCTGCCTGACCGCGGGCAGCGCCCTGCTCACCCCCGCGGCCTTCGCCGCCGGCTTTCCGCAGAAGCCCATCCGTTTCATCGTGCCCTACACCCCCGGCGGCACCACCGACCTGGTGGCGCGCACGGTCGGCCAAAAGATGTCCGAGAAGCTCGGCCAGCCGGTGCTGATCGACAACCGCGGCGGCGCCGGCGGCAACATCGGCATGGACGCCGTGGCCAAGGCGCCGCCCGACGGCTACACCATCGGCTTCGGTGCGATCAGCACCAATGCGCTCAACCCGCATGTCTACAAGAGCATGCCCTTCGACCCGCGCAAGGACTTCACCGCCATCGGCCTGCTGGGCACCTCCACCATCGTGCTGGAAGTGCCGGCCGCATCGCCCATCAAGACGGTGGCCGATCTGAGCGCCGCCGCCCGCAAGCAGCCCGGCATGGCCTATGCCACCGCCGGCGCGGGCACCTCCATGCACCTGGCCGGCGTGATGTACGCCCAGGCCATAGGTGCCGACATGACACTCGTCGCCTACAAGGGCAGCGGCCCCGCCATCAACGACCTGCTGGGCAATACCGTGGGCGTGATGTTCGACAACCTGCCGGCCTCGCTGCCGCATATCCAGTCGGGCCGCCTGCGGGCGCTGGCGGTGGCCGGGCCGCAGCGCTCGCCCTCGCTGCCCCAGGTGCCGACCATGGCCGAGGCCGGCCTGCCCGGCTATGCGCTCGAACCCTGGTTCGGTGTCTACGGCCCGGCCGGCTTGCCGGCCGACGTGATCGCCACCCTCAACCAGGCCATCGTCGAAGCCCTGGCCCAGCCCGATGTGAGGGACAAGCTGCAGCAGGCCGGCTTCTCGCCCCGCGGCTCCAGCCCGCAGCAGCTCGAAAGCCTCACCCAATCCGAATACCAGCGCCTGGGCGACGTGGCCCGCCGCGCAGGCATGTCGGCCGAATGACCGCCTCCTTTCACCACCGCATGACCCGACCTTCCATCGACGCCACCCACGACATCCACCTGCAGAGCTGGGTCGACTCGGCCAACCGGCCCGACACCGACTTCCCGATCCAGAACCTGCCGCTGGGCATCTTCCGCCGCGCCGGCAGCGAGGAAGCCTTCCGGCCCGGCGCCGCCATCGGCGACCAGGTGCTGGACCTGCTGGCCCTGCGCGATGCCGGCCAGCTCACAACCGAAGCCGCCCAGGCCCTGGCCGGCACCGGGGACGGCAGCCTCAACGCCCTGATGGCCCGCGGCGGCGGCGCCAGCCTGGCGCTGCGCCGGTGCCTGAGCGAGGGCCTGCGGGAAGGCGCGGCGCAGCAGCCGCAATGGTCGTCCGCCCTGCTGCCCCAGGCCGAGGCCGAGATGGCCGTGCCCGCCCGCATCGGCGACTACACCGACTTCTACACCAGCATCCACCACGCCACCGCCGTCGGCCGCATGTTCCGGCCGGACAACCCGCTGCTGCCCAACTACCGCTGGGTGCCGATCGGCTACCACGGCCGGGCCTCCTCCATCGGTGTCTCGGGCCAGCGCTTTCGCCGGCCGCTGGGCCAGTCCAAACGGCCGGACGAAGCCAGCCCGGTGCTGCGGCCCTGCGAGCGCCTGGACTACGAACTGGAGATGGGCATCTTCGTGGGACGGCAAAACGCCCTGGGCGAGCCGGTGCCCATGGGCGGGGCCGAGGCGCATCTCTTCGGACTGTGCCTCTTCAACGACTGGTCGGCGCGCGACATCCAGGCCTGGGAATACCAGCCGCTGGGGCCTTTCCTGTCCAAGAGCTTCGCCTCGGTGGTCTCGCCCTGGATCGTGACGATGGAGGCGCTGGCGCCCTTTCGTTGCGCCTTCGAACGCGCCGAGGGCGAACCCGCGCCCCTGCCCTACCTGGACAGCCCGGACAACCGAGATGCGGGCGCGCTCGACATCCAGCTCGAAGTCTGGCTGCAGACCGAACGGATGCGCAGCCAGGGCCAGCCGCACCAGCGCCTGATGCAGTCCAACTTCCGCGACTCCTACTGGACCGTGGCGCAATTGCTGGCGCACCACACGGTCAACGGCTGCAACCTGCGGCCGGGCGACATGTTCGGCTCGGGCACCCAGTCGGGCCCAGATACCGGCCAGGGCGGCTCGCTGCTGGAGCTGTCGGACGGCGGCAGGCAGCCGCTGGTGCTGGCCAACGGCGAGCAGCGCGGCTTCCTGCAGGACGGCGACAGCGTGATGCTGCGCGGCCGCGGCCAGCGCGAGGGGTTTCGCAGCATCGGTTTCGGTGCCTGCGAAGGACGGGTGCTGCCGGCGTTTTTGCCGGCTTAGGGTGGAGGCTGGGGCTTGTTTCTTTTGGCCGAGGGCTTGGTCTTCTGGATGAGGGTTGTTCTCCTGGCGGAGGGCGGAGCTGGGGCTGCGCGCCCCAGACCGCGCTCACTTTCTTTGCTTCGCCAAAGAGGGTGATGACAATCACACAGCCCATGCTGGCGGAGCCGGCCTGCGAACCAATTGACAGGTCTGCCTGAGCCAAATCCATGCAGCACTGCTGGAGTCAGTGCGGTCGTGGTGCATGACCAGCCGACGGCACTTCTCGTTCCAGGCGTGGGTTCTCTCGACGATCCATCGCTTGGGCTGCGCGCCGAAGGACTGCGCAGGCAGATCAGGTTCATCGGCCGGCAGGCGCTGGCAGCGCCGCACGATATGCACTTCGATGTTGTGCTGCTTGGCAATGGCTTTGGCGCATCGGCCGCCGTAGGACGAGTCGGCGTAGAGATGCTTGATGGTGCAGGTCTTGGCGCAGGCTTGCTGCATCAGCGTCTGAGCGGCAACGCTGTCATGCACGTGCGCACCGGTGATGACCAGGGCCACCACCAGGCCCAGGGAATCGACCAGGATGTGGCGCTTGCGGCCCTTGGTCTTCTTGCCCGCGTCGTAGCCTTGTGTGCCGCCCTGCGGTGAGCTGCGGGTCGACTGCGAGTCGATGATGACGGTGCTGGGATCGGGGGGGCGGCCCATGCGTTGGCGCCACTGCTGGCGCAGCCGCTCCTGCATCTTCTCGAAGCGCCCGGCGAGCACCCAGCGCCGGAAGGTCTTGAGCACCACGCTCCAGTGCGGGAAGTCCTTGGGCAGATAGCGCCAGGGCGCGCCGGTGCGCAGGATGTAGCAGCAGGCATCGAGCATCAGGCGGCGGTCGTGCAGGACCGGCCGGCCGGTCTTGGCCGTGAAGAGGTCGGCGACCAGGGCCCACTCGGCATCGGTCAGGCTGCTGGGATAAGGGCTGCCCTTGCCCGCGGGAGGGCGGTGTTGGCTGGTGTAGCCGTAGCGCTTGGGTCCAGGCGTGGACACGATCGGCGGGGCTACACGCCGGTAGCCGCAGCGCCTGAGTGTCTTGCCCAGGGTCAGCAGGCTGACTGAAGGGCCACCGGCGGCCTGCAGCCGCTGGGCAATCTGTGCGAGGGTGGCTTCGGGTTGCTGCTTGACGATGTCTCGCAGCAGTGCTTCATGCTCGGGCTGAATGGCCCGGGGGCGACCTGTTCTCGGCATACCTGAAACCTCATGGATTAGATCCCACAAGGTTAATCAAGTAAGTATGTCATCACCCTCTCTTTCAATGGAAAGAAAGTTACCGGGGGTGTGGGGCGACGCCAGCCCCACCTCCACCCTCGGTAGGAGTAGAAGAAGTAAACAAGCCGAAGGCAGCCACCCAAAAAAAAACAACGACCAAACCCCACCCAAGGGTATGCCCTAGCCCTCACCCCAAAGCCCACTGGCTAAACTGAAACCGGTTTCAGACAAAAGCGGCCCACCCAAGCGGCGCAGCCAAAACAGTGCACTACACGTTCCAATTCGCCGACGTCTTCGCCGCCTGGCCCCTGCTCCTGAAGGGCACCTGGACCACCCTGCAACTCTCCTTCCTGGCCATGCTCTTCGGCCTGGTGGTGGCGGTACTCTGCGCCTGGGGCAAAACAGCAGGCCCCAAGCCCCTGCGCTGGTTGATCAACGCCTACATCGAGCTGATCCGCAACACCCCCTTCCTGGTCCAGCTCTTCTTTTTCTTCTTCGCCCTCCCGGCCATAGGCCTGCGCTGGTCCCCTTACACCGCGGCGCTGACGGCACTGGTGGTGAACCTAGGCGCCTACGCGGCGGAAATCATCCGCGCAGGCATCGAATCCATCCCCAAGGGCCAGATCGAGGCAGGCCTGGCGCTCAACTTGAAGCGCTGGGAAATCTTCCGCTTCGTCATCATCAAGCCGGCGCTGAGGGCCATCTACCCCGCGCTGACCAGCCAGTTCATCCTGCTGATGCTCAGCTCGGCGGTGGTGTCGGTGATCTCGGCCGACGACCTCACCTCGGTCGCCGCCAACCTCCAGTCGCAGACCTTCCGCAGCTTCGAGATCTACATCGTCGTGGCCGGCATCTACCTGCTGCTCTCGCTGGCCTTCTCGGCCTTCTTCAAGCTGGTGTTCAACGCCACCCTCAACTACCCGGACCGGAAGTAAGGAGCCCGCCATGCGTACTTTCGGAATGCCCGAGTTCTGGTTCATCCTCGAAGCCGCCAAGTGGACGCTGGCCCTGTCGGCCATCGCCATCCTCTTCGGCGGACTGGGCGGGCTGGTGGTGGCGCTGTCGCGGGTCTCGCCGCTGGCCTGGGTGCGTGGTGTGGCCACTGCCTTCGTGCAGGTGTTCCAGGGCACGCCGCTGCTGCTGCAGCTCTTCCTGATTTTCTTCGGCGCACCGGTGCTGGGGCTGGACATCAACCCCTGGGTGGCCGCCGGCGTGGCGCTGTCGCTCAACACCGCCGCCTTCCTGGGCGAGATCTGGCGCGGCTGCATCCAGGCCATCCCGCGCGGGCAGTGGGAGGCGGCTGAGGCGCTGAACCTGTCCTATGCCTCGCGCATGAAGGACGTGGTGCTGCCCCAGGCCTGGAAGATCGCCGTGCCGCCCACCGTGGGTTACCTGGTGCAGGTGATCAAGGGCACGTCGCTGGCGGCCATCATCGGCTTCACCGAGATCACCCGCGCCGGGCAGATCGTCAACAACGCCACCTTCCAGCCGCTGCTGGTGTTCAGCGTGGTGGCCGTCATCTACTTCGTGATGTGCTGGCCGCTGTCGCTGCTGGCCGGGCGCATGGAGCGCCGGCTGTCGGCCGCTCTTTCGCGCTGAGCATCCTTCCCGTTTCGACCGTCCACCCATCAGGAGACCTCCCATGCTTCGTTTCATCCAACGCCGCACCGTCATCGCCGCCGCCCTCGTGCTGGGCACCGGCATCGCCGCCACCCTGCCGGCCCATGCCCAGTCGGTCGCCGACATCAAGAAGAAGGGCGAGATCACCATCGGCATGCTGGTCGACTTCCCGCCTTACGGCACCACCGACGCGAAGAACCAGCCCGACGGCTACGACGCCGACGTGGCCAAACTGCTGGCCAAGGACCTGGGCGTGAAGGCCAATATCGTGCCGGTCACCGGCCCGAACCGCATTCCCTTCCTGCTGACCAACAAGGTCGACCTGCTGGTCGCATCGCTCGCCGTGACGCCCGAGCGCGCCAAGCAGGTCACCTTCTCGCAGCCCTATGCGGCCGCCACCATCGTGCTGTACGGCAAGAAGTCCGACACCATCAAGGATGCGGCCGCCCTGAAGGGCAAACGCATCGGCGTGGCGCGTGCCAGCACCCAGGACATCGCCGTGACCAAGGCCGCGCCCGAAGGCACCGAGATCCGCCGCTTCGACGACGACGCCTCCGCCATGCAGGCCCTGCTGTCGGGCCAGGTCGATGCGATCGGCTGCTCGGTCACCGTGGCCGCGCAGATCGCCAAGCGGGCGCCGGCCAACACCTTCGAGAACAAGTTCAACCTGGTGCAGCAGAACATGGGCATCGCCATGCGCCCGGGCCAGGCCGAGCTGGAGAAGACGGTCAACGACTTCGTCGCCAAACACAGCGCCGACGGCGAGTTGAACAAGCTCTACCAGAAGTGGCTGAGCACCGACCTGCCCAAGTTCCAGTAAGAAGCCCGTCCAAAAAGAGAGCCACGAGCATGACCGACGCAGCCGCCTCCACCGCCACGCCAGCGCCCATCATCCGCATGGAGGGCGTGAACAAGTGGTACGGCCAGTTCCAGGTGCTGACCGGCATCGACCTGGCCGTGCGCGCCGGCGAACGCATCGTGGTGTGCGGCCCTTCGGGCTCGGGCAAGTCCACGCTGATCCGCTGCATCAACCGGCTGGAGACGGTGCAGCAGGGCCGCATCGTGGTGGACGGCATCGAGCTGACGGCCGGCGGCAGGAACGTGGACCGGGTGCGCGCCGAGGTCGGCATGGTGTTCCAGCAGTTCAACCTGTTCCCGCACCTGACCATCCTGGAGAACTGCACCCTGGCGCCGATGCGCTCGCGCGGCATGGGCAAGGCCGAGGCGGAAGAGGTGGCGATGAAGTACCTCACCCGCGTGCGTATCCCCGAGCAGGCGAAGAAGTACCCCAGCCAGCTCTCCGGCGGCCAGCAGCAGCGGGTGGCGATCGCCCGGGCGCTGTGCATGTCGCCCAAGATCATGCTGTTCGACGAGCCCACCTCGGCGCTAGACCCGGAGATGGTCAAGGAGGTGCTGGACACCATGATCTCCCTGGCCGACGACGGCATGACCATGCTGTGCGTGACCCACGAGATGGGCTTCGCCCGCAGCGTGGCCGACCGGGTGATCTTCATGGCCGAAGGGCGCATCGTGGAGCAGGCGGCGCCCCGGGAATTCTTCTCGAATCCGCAGGACGAACGCACCCGCACCTTCCTCGGCCAGATCCTCAGTTCGAACCACGCATGAACGGCACCGGCATGTTCGAAGCGCCTCCCGTATTGATCTCCCTGACCTCCTTCGGCGCGGCCGAGGTGATGCGGCATGGGCAGCTGTATTTCGCGGAACTCTCGCGCCAGGCGGGCGCCGATGGCGTGGAGGTGCGGGGCGAGCTACTGGCCTCGTCGGCCGGCGAGCTGCAGGCGCTGCGCGATGCCGGCAATGTGCGGGTCTATTCCAGCCCCGAAGGGCTGTGGAAGGCTGATGGCAAGCTCGATGCCGATGCGCTGCAACGCGCGCTGGATATCGCAGCGCAGCTGGCCGCACCCCGGCTCAAGATGTCCATCGGCGGCTTCGGCGCTGTCTCTACCGCATCGCTGCAGGACCTGAAGAACACCCTGGACCACGCGGCCTGCGAGCTGGTCATCGAGAACGACCAGACGCCCGGCGCCGGCACCCTGGCCTCGCTCGTCCGTTTCTTCTCGGCAGCCGATGCGGCCGGGCTGCAACTGCCCATGACCTTCGACGTCGGCAACTGGCATTACCTCGGCGAATGCCCGCTGCAGGCCGCCGCCGCGCTCGGCTCGCGTGTCGGCTATGTACACGCCAAGGGCGTGCAGCGCCGCCCCGACAAATGGGTGGCCGTGCCCCTGGCCGAATCCGCCGCCCCCTGGCGCGCGGTGCTGCGCGGCCTGCCGGCCGATGTGCCCTGGGCCATCGAATACCCCCTGATCGGCGACGACCTGGTCACCGTCACAAGCAAGGAAATCGAAGTGCTGCGCGCGGCCGCCCGCCTGCAGCTGGAAACCGCATGAGCATGACCTCCGTCTTCACCGCGCCTTTGCCGGGCGCCCAACGCGACGTGGCCCTCTTCGGCGAGGCCATGACACTTTTCATCGCCGACGAGACCGGCCCGCTGGAGCGGGTGGAAACCTTCCATCGTCGTATGGCCGGCGCCGAGATCAACGTGGCCGTCGGCCTGTCCCGCCTGGGCCTGCGGGTGGGCTGGGCCAGCCGCCTGGGCGCCGATTCGCTGGGCCGCTACCTGCTGGCCGAGCTGCAGAAGGAGGGCGTGGACTGCAACCGTGTGGTCTGCGACCCGGCCCAGCGCACCGGCTTCCAGTTCAAGGGCCGGGTGGACGACGGCAGCGATCCGCCGGTCGAATACCACCGCAAGGGCTCGGCCGCCAGCCTGATGGGGCCGGACGATGTGGACGCCGCCTGGCTGCAGTCCACCCGCCACCTGCATGCCACGGGTGTGTTCGCCGCCATCTCGGCCACCAGCCTGGCCGCGGCGCACCGCACCATGGACGTGGCGCGGGCCGCCGGCCGCAGCGTCTCCTTCGATCCCAACCTGCGGCCCACGCTGTGGGCTTCGACCGAGGTCATGCGCACCGAGATCAACCGCCTGGCCGCCAAGGCCCATGCGGTGCTGCCGGGCCTGGAAGAAGGCCGGCTGCTGACCGGCGAGGACAGCGCCGAGGGCATCGCCCGCTTCTACCGCGCGGCCGGCGCGCAGCTGGTCGTCGTCAAGCTCGGGCCCGATGGCGCCTACTACGACGACGCCACGGCCGGCACCGGCCATGTGGAAGGTTTTCCGGTCGCGCGGGTGGTCGATACCGTGGGGGCCGGCGACGGCTTCGCGGTGGGTGTGATCAGCGCCCTGCTCGAAGGCCGCAGCGTGCCCGAAGCCGTGCGGCGCGGCAGCTGGATCGGCGCCCGCCAGGTGCAGGTGCTGGGTGATTCCGAAGGCCTGCCGACGCGGGCCGAACTGCAGGCCGCCGGGCTCTGAACCACCATGAAAAAGAACGTCCTCGTCTTTCGTGAACTGCCGGATGACCAGCTGGCGCGGCTGCAGGCCGAGCACCATGTCACCGTCGCCAACCCCAAGCTGGCGGCTCAGAAGCCGGCCTTCGACGCGGCGCTGTCCACGGCGCACGGCCTGATCGGCTCCAGCTACCCGGTCGATGCCGCGCTGCTGGCGCTGGCGCCGCAGCTGCAGGTGGTCTCCAGCGTGTCGGTGGGCGTGGACAACTACGACATCGAGGCCCTGCAGGCACGCGGCATCACGCTCTGCCACACGCCGGGCGTGCTGGACGAGACGGTGGCCGACACGGTCTTCGCCCTGGTCATGGCCAGCAGCCGCCGCATCGTGGAGCTGTCGGCCCTGGTGCGCGAAGGCCGCTGGACGAAGAACATCGGCGAGGACCTCTTCGGCACCGATGTGCACGGCAAGACGCTCGGCCTGCTCGGCTTCGGCCGCATCGGCCAGGCGGTGGCGCGGCGCGCGGCGCTGGGTTTCGGCATGCCGGTGCTGTATCACACACGGCGGGCGGTGGACCTTTCCGGCACGCCGCTGCAGGGCCTTGCCCGGCACTGTTCGCTGGAGTCGCTGCTGGCCCAGTCCGACATCGTGGTGGCCCTGCTGCCGCTGACCGCCGCCACCCGCGGACTGATCGATGCGAAGGTGTTCGCGCAGATGAAGCCGGGCGCGATCTTCGTCAACGGCGGCCGGGGCGCCACGGTCGATGAGGCCGCACTGCTGCAAGCCCTCGACCATGGCCCGCTGCGTGCCGCAGGGCTGGACGTGTTCGCCACCGAACCGCTGCCGCAGGACTCGCCCCTGCGCACCCATGCCAAGGTCACGCCGCTGCCGCATATCGGCTCGGCGACGGGCGAGACCCGCCATGCCATGGCCGAACTGGCCACCACCAACCTGCTTCAGGCCCTGGCGGGCGAAACCCCCAAGGCCGTCTACCGGCACTAGCCCGGCTGGGCCTGCATCGCGGCCTCCAGCGCCGCACGCAGCCGCCGCACGGCCGCTTCGTGCCGCCGGGTCTGCGGCCCGCGCCCATAGGTGGCTGCCTTGCGCACCAGCCGCAGCTGCGCCCGCTGCAGCCGGGCCTTGAGCCGGCCCGCCTTCCAGCCGAAACGCCGCCGGATCTCCCTGCGCGCCTGCAGCCGCAGCAGCGGCGCGCCCAGCCGCAGCCATTCCTCGTTGCGGATCAGCTCCCGCTCGGGCACGAAATAGGCCGCCAGCGCATGCAGCCAGGCGCCGTTCTCGCGCGCCGCCACCCGCCACACCAGCCCGGCCGCCAGCAATACCGGCAGCCCCTTGAGCAGGGACAGCAGCACTAGCCCGGTATTGCCGCCGTCGAACAGGTCCTCCAGCCAGGGAGAGTTCCACACGAAATGCAGCCCCAGGCCAGCAAGAAACACAGCAGGGCCACACCCAGCCGCCGCGCCAGCGAGCGTTCGGGATGCAGCAGGAACCACGCTAGACCGTAGGAGGCGACGGTGGTGTAGGCCGCATGGGTCCACAAACCGGCCAGCAGCCCGCGTGTGAGCAGGTTGAGCCAGACCGGATCGAGCTGGCTCTCCAGCGGGAAATGCAGCGAGGCATTGACCGTGTAGCTGAGGTTCTCCACCACCTGGAAACCCAGCCCCGCCATGGCGCCCACCACCAGCACCGAAAGATGCGTCTGGAACTGGTTGCGCGCCACCAGCACCAGCAGGATCACGCCGGCCAGTTTCAGGAATTCCTCGGTGCTCGGCCCCGCCAGCGCGGCGCCCCAGGCGGCCACGAATTCGGGCGACACCAGCTTGCCGCACAGGCTCTGGAAGGCCGCGTTGGCCGGCACCGCGAAGAACACCGCGCCCAGCCCGCCCCAGCAGAAGGCCAGCACGAAGGCTTCCGGCGGATGCTGCTCCAGCAGGTCGAAGAGGCGCAGCGCCAGCACGAAGGCCAGGGTGTAGCCGGCCCAGGCCAGCAGCCCGAGCAGCACGGTCACCGGCACCACCTTCAGGCCGGTGGAGAACATGTGCGAGGTGTAGAACAGGCCGTTGACGATCAGCGCCACCAGCACCCAGAAGGCCGCGCGGCGCGGCTGGAAGAAGGAGTCGGTGCCGACCGGCCAGCCGCCGCCGCTGTCGAAGGCGTAGAGCTTCACAGTGCGTCCAGGTCCATCGAATCGACCATGGCACGCGCATCGGCCAAGGCCTCGTTCAGGCCCTCGGCCGGGCCGTAGCAGTCGACCTGCACCAGCAGCCGGCGCCGCGGGTCCACCACCTGCCAGAAGCGGCCGGCCAGCTGCGCGCCGTAATAGGCGAAGGTGTCGCCGCCCAGGCCCCAGCTGTTGAAGAAGCGGGAGGGATCGCCGTCGATGCTCAGGCCCTGGCCGCGCTCCATCAGCCGGCGCTGGCGGCGCACCGGGCCTTCCGGGCCGCCGGCCCATTCGCCGGTTGTCACCACGAAGCGGTGGCCGCCCTTGAACAGGGTGAGCGAGCGGCCGGCGCGCGAGCGGGCCACATCCATGCGCCAGTCTTCGGCGGGGATGAAACGCACCGGGCCGACCTCGATGGTCTCGCCGCTGGCCAGCGGCCAGCTGCCCGGCGTGTGCCGGTCCCAGGCCATCAGCCCGCCCACATACACCAGGATGGCCAGCAGCACGGCCAGGGCGCCGGGCCAGCTGCGGTAAGGGATGCGTCGGGACGGCTCGGCCATGGCGGGATCGTGCCATAGCGCCTGCGCTCCTTGCGGATGAGTCGGCTCGGCGCTGCTTGAGGGGCGAGCGCTCAGGGCGGGAATGTCCTCTGCACCACGCTCCTCATCTCAAACCAGGGCCGCCTCGAACACGTCGTACCCAAAACACCAGGCAGGATCCTCCTGGGTCCTCAACCAGGTATTGTTGTGCGACACCAGCTGCACCCGCCCGGCCCGCTCGCTGCGATTGGCCTCGTACATGGCAAACGCAGCCGAATACTGATCCGCCCCCGTCAGGCAAAGACAGCGAGTCAACATCGCGGCATCCTCGATCGCCATCGCAGCGCCCTGCGCCATATGCGGCTTCATCGGATGGCAGGCATCCCCCAGCAGCACCAGCCGCCCCCGGCTCCACAGAGGCAGCGGATCGCGCTCCAGCAAGGGCCACTTGGTGACCGTGTCCCCCGCCTCGATCAGGGCCTGCACCGCAGGATGCCAGCCGGCAAAGGCCTCGCGCATCTCCTCCTGGCTGCTGGGCACCCAGCTGCGGCTCATGTCCCAGGGCGCATCGGGCACGCCGGTCACGTAGTAGATCTCGTCCTGCCGCCCGGTCACGAAATACACCATCATGTGCCGGTCCCCCGACCACCACTTGCAGCACATGTCGTGGCTGAAGTTCTTGATGCGTGAAGTGGGAAAGACCGAGCGGTGCCCCACGTAGCCGGTGTCCTTGGGCGGCTCGGCGCCCAGCAGGGTCTCGCGCAGCTTCGAGTTGATGCCGTCGCCGCCGATCACGATGTCGGCCTCCTCCACGCTGCCGTCGGCAAAACGCAGCACGACCGCGTCTCCGCGGTCCTCCACCTGCTCCAGCTGCTTCGACCAGGAGACGATCTCCGACGGGATGCTCTGCATCATCAGCGCATGCAGGTCGCCGCGGTGCACCGTGAGGTAGCTCGCGCCGTAGTGCTTCACCGCGAAATCGCCCAGGGGGATCTGCGACATGATCTCGGCCGTCATGCCGTCGCGGCTGTACCAGTAGTCGGGATGCGCGCCCTGGCGGTTGAGCGCGTCCTCGATGCCCATGCGGCGCATCACCTTCATCACGTTCGGGCCCACATGGATGCCGGCGCCGATGCGCTCGAAGTGGCTGGCCCGCTCGTACAGCCGCACGTCTAAGCCCGCCTGGTGCATCAGGCTGGCGGCGGCCGCGCCGCCCAGGCCGGCACCGATGATGGCGATTCTGGTCTTGCTCTGCATGCGCTTCTCCTGCCCGGCGGGCTGAAAGGGAATCGTGAGGTCCTGTCGCTTTGACAAAAAGTGTACACACTATAAATAAGCGGGTAAATACGAAGCCGACCCGACGCCATATTGGGGCGATATTCACCTGAATGATGCATGAATGACGCGCAGTGCACGCTTTTAAAGCGGCGCCTTGAATGCTTGGAGATATAGAGTGTGTGCGCTAGGATTAATCCGCCTCTTGAGCCGCGTGGAGTGGCGGGGCGAAAGCGGCCGGGTTCGGTCCTTGCTTCGAACACGCTAGATTCCCTGGTTTTTCCGTCCTTGCGGATTTCCCTCACCGAATGACGCCATTCAGGAGTTTTCAGATGCACACGCCGCGCCGCCTGGTTCTCGCATCGGCTTATGCCGCAGTCGCCGTCACCGTTTCCCTGGCCTCGATTCCCGCCTTCGCCCAGAACGTGGTGAAGATCGGCGAGATCAACAGCTACAAGGCGCAGGCCGCTTTCCTGGAGCCCTACAAGAAGGGCATGGAGCTGGCGGTGGAAGAGGTCAATGCGGCCGGCGGCGTCAACGGCAAAAAGCTCGAAGTCATCACCCGCGACGACAACGCCAACCCGGGCGACGCGGTGCGTATCGCCGAGGAACTCATCGCGCGTGAACACATCGATGTGCTGATGGGCTCCTTCCTGTCCAACACCGGCCTGGCGCTGACCGACTTCGCCAAGCAGAAGAAATTCTTCTACCTGGCCGCCGAGCCGCTGACCGACAAGATCGTCTGGCAGAACGGCAACAAGTACACCTACCGCCTGCGGCCCTCCACCTACATGCAGGTGGCCATGCTGGTGCCGGAAGCCGCCAAGCTGAAGAAGAAGCGCTGGGCCATCGTCTATCCCAACTACGAGTACGGCCAGTCCTCGGCCGCCACCTTCAAGAAGCTGCTGAAGGAAGTGCAGCCCGATGTGGAATTCGTCGCCGAGCAGGCGCCGCCGCTGGGCAAGGTCGATGCCGGCAGCGTGGTGCAGGCCCTGGCCGATGCCAGGCCCGATGCGATCTTCAACGCGCTCTTCGCCGCCGACCTGGCCAAGTTCGTGCGCGAGGGCAATACCCGCGGCCTGTTCGAGAAGACCAGCGTGGTCAGCGTGCTGACCGGCGAGCCCGAATACATGGACCCGCTCAAGGACGAGGCGCCCAACGGCTGGATCGTCACCGGCTATCCCTGGGCCACCATCGCCACGCCGGAGCACAAGGCCTTCCTGGCGGCCTACCAGGCCCGCTACAAGGACTATCCGCGCCTGGGTTCGGTGGTGGGCTACTCGGCGGTCAAGTCGATCGCCGCGGGCATCAGGAAGGCCGGCAGCACCGATACCGAGAAGCTCGCCGCCGCCTTCAAGGGCCTGCCGGTGGACACGCCCTTCGGCAAGATCACCTACCGTGCGCAGGACAACCAGTCCACCATGGGCGCCTTTGTCGGCAAGACGAAGAACGAGGGCGGCAAGGGCGTGATGGTGGACTACAGCTACCTCGACGGCGCGAAGTTCCAGCCCTCGGACGCCGAGGTCAAGCAGCTGCGCCCGGCAGACTGAGCAGGACCCGCGCATGGACGTTTCGGGCTTCGTCGTCCAGCTGCTCAACGGGCTGGCCGGCGCTTCGTCGCAGTTCCTGGTGGCGGCCGGGCTGTCGCTGATCTTCGGCGTGACCCGCATCGTCAACTTCGCGCACGGGTCCTTCTTCATGCTGGGGGTGTATGCGGCCTACTCCCTGTCCGGGGCGCTGACCTCGGCCATCGGCCCGGCGGGCTTCTGGATCGCGCTGCCGCTGGCGGCGCTGGTGGTGGCCGCCGTCGGCGCGGCCATCGAGATGCTGCTGCTGCGCCGCATCTACAAGGCGCCGGAGCTGTTCCAGCTGCTGGCCACCTTCGCGCTGGTGCTGGTGATCAAGGATGCGGCGCTGTGGGTGTGGGGCGCCGAGGAGCTGCTCGGGCCGCGTGCGCCGGGCCTCAAGGGCTCGGTGCTGATCCTGGGGCGGCAGTTCCCCTCGTACGACCTGTTCCTGGTGGCCGTCGGGCCGGTGGTGCTGGGCCTGCTGTGGCTGCTGCTCACCCGCACCCGCTGGGGCACGCTGGTGCGCGCGGCCACGCAGGACCGGGAGATGGTCAGTGCGCTGGGCGTGAACCAGGCCTGGTTGTTCACGGCGGTGTTCGCGCTCGGCGCGCTGCTGGGCGGCCTGGGCGGCGCGCTGCAGCTGCCGCGCGAGCCGGCCAATCTGGAGATGGACCTGACCGCCATCGGCGCCGCCTTCGTGGTGGTGGTGGTGGGCGGCATGGGTTCGATACCGGGCGCCTATGTGGCGGCGCTCTTGATCGCCGAGGTGAAGGCGGTGTGCATCTGGCTGGGGGTGGTGGAAGTCTTCGGCATCAGCATCTCGTTTTCCAAGGCCACGCTGGTGGTCGAGTTTCTGGTGATGGCCGCCGTGCTGGTCTGGCGGCCCTGGGGCCTGTTCGGCCGGCCGCAGGCGGTGGCGCGGCAGCAGGGCCTGCCGGAGCAGCCGCTGCGCCGCTCCTCGCGGGCCTATGCGGTGGCCATCGCAGTGCTGGTCCTCGTGCTGGCGCTGCTGCCCTGGCTGGCCGCGGGTGCCCCCTATGTCACGGTGCTGGCCATCGACCTGCTGATCGCCGCGCTCTTCGCCGCCAGCCTGCACTTCATCATGGGTCCGGGCGGCATGCATTCCTTCGGCCATGCGGCCTACTTCGGGCTGGGGGCCTATGGCGCGGCGCTGCTGGTGCGCTCGGCCGGGCTGCCGATGGAGGTGGCGTTGATTGCTGCGCCGCTGGTGGCGGCCGTGGGTGCGCTGATCTTCGGCTGGTTCGCGGTGCGGCTGTCGGGGGTGTACCTGGCCATGCTGACCCTGGCCTTCGCGCAGATCGCCTGGGCGGTCGTCTACCAGTGGGACGACTTCACCGGCGGCAGCAATGGCCTGACCGGCGTGTGGCCGGCCCAGTGGCTCTCGGGCCGCGCCGCCTATTACGGACTGACGCTGGTGCTGGCCGGCGCCGGCATCCTGTGGCTGCGGCGGGTGCTGTTCTCGCCCTTCGGTTATGCGCTGCGGGCGGGGCGGGATTCGGCCCTGCGCGCCGACGCCATCGGCATCGACGTGAAGCGCCTGCAGTGGCTGGCCTTTGTCATCGCGGGCGCGGTGGCGGGGCTGGCCGGCGCGCTCTTCGCCTTCTCCAAGGGCAGCATCTCGCCCGAGACCCTGAGTGTGGGCCGTTCGGTCGATGGGCTGGTGATGGTGCTGCTGGGCGGCATCCAGACCCTCGCCGGCCCGGTGGTCGGCGCCGTCACTTTCAACTGGCTGCACGACACGGTGGCGCGTAATACCGACTACTGGCGCGCCATGCTGGGCGGCATCATCCTGCTGCTGGTGCTGCTGTTTCCGCAGGGCATCGCGGGTTATGCGCGGCAGCTGTTCGAGTGGCGCGGAGGCCGGCCATGAGTGCGCTGCTGCAGGTGACGGGCCTGGGCAAGTCCTTCGGCGGGGTGAAGGCGGTCGATGGCATCGACTTCACGCTCGCCCGGGGCGAGCTGCTGGCGCTGATCGGGCCGAACGGCGCGGGCAAGTCCACCACCTTCAACATGGTCAACGGCCAGCTGCGTGCCGACCGGGGCTCCATCCGCCTGGAGGGCGCCGAACTCGTGGGCCTGAAGCCGCGTGAGATCTGGCGCCAGGGCGTGGGTCGCACCTTCCAGATCGCCGAGACCTTCGCCTCCCTCACCGTGGTGGAAAACGTGCAGATGGCCCTGATCTCGCACGACGCGCGGCTGTTCTCGCTGTGGCGCCGCGCGGCCGATCACAAGCGCGACGAAGCCCTGGCGCTGCTGGAGCAGGTCGGCATGCGGGCCCAGGCCGAACGGCCCTGCAGCGAACTGGCCTATGGCGACGTCAAACGGGTGGAACTCGCCATGGCCATGGCCAATTCACCGAAGCTGCTGCTGATGGACGAACCCACCGCCGGCATGGCGCCCAAGGAACGCAATGCCCTGATGGCGCTGACCAAGGAGCTGGTGACGGCCCGCGGCATGGCCGTGCTCTTCACCGAGCACAGCATGGACGTGGTCTTCGCCTATGCCGACCGCATGATCGTGCTGGCGCGCGGCCGGCTGATCGCCGAGGGGAAACCGCTGGAGATCCGCGACCATCCCAAGGTGCAGGAGGTCTATTTCGGCAGCGGCAAGACCTTCGAGAAGGAAATCGCCTGATGGCCGCCGCCGAGACCCTGCTCGAAGCCCGCGGCCTGCAGGCCTGGTACGGCGCGGCGCAGATCCTCTACGACGTGGACCTGCAGGTGGGCCGTGGCGAGGTGGTGGCGCTGATGGGCCGCAACGGCGCGGGCAAGTCCACCACACTCAAGGCGCTGATGGGCATGCTGGCCAAGCGGCGTGGGCAGATCACGTTCAGGGGCGAGGACATCTCCAGCGCCGAGCCGCATCGCGCGGCCCGGCTGGGCCTGGGTTTCGTGCCGGAGGACCGGCGGGTGTTCACCGACCTCACCGTGGTCGAGAACCTGGAAGTCGGCCGCCAGCCGCCACGTTCCTGGCGCGACGGCACACCCGCGCCGCTGTGGACGCCCGAGCGCCTGTTCCGGCTCTTTCCCAATCTCGGCGAGATGCCTCAGCGCCCCGGCGGCCGCATGAGCGGCGGCGAGCAGCAGATGCTGACGGTGGCCCGCACGCTGATGGGCAACCCCTTCCTGGTGCTGCTGGACGAGCCCTCCGAAGGCGTCGCGCCGGTGATCGTGGAGCAGATGGCGCAGATGATCCTGGAGCTGAAGAGCCAGGGCGTGAGCATCCTGCTGTCAGAGCAGAACATGCATTTCGCGGCACTGGTGTCCGATCGGGCCTATGTGCTGGAGAAGGGCCAGATCCGCTTCCAGGGCAGCATGGCCGCGCTCGAAGCGGACGAGGAGGTGCGGCGCGCCTACCTCAGCGTATGAGTCCCGTGTCTTGAACCAATGGAGATTTCCACCATGTCGCATGTGCCCCGCAGAGCCCTCCTGAAATCCGCCGCCGCGCTCGCCGCCGGTGGCGCCCTCGGCCTCCCGGCCTTCGCCGCCGCGCCGGTCAAGCCCGGCACGGCCGCGCTGATCGTGGTCGATGTGCAGAACTGCTTCCTCGAAGGCGGCACGCTGGCCGTCAAGGGCGGCAACGAGGTCATCCCGGTCATCAACAAGATCGCACCGGCCTTCGAGAACATCGTGCTGACGCAGGACTGGCACACCGCCGGCCATGCATCGTTCGCCAGCGCGCATCCGGGCACCAAGCCCTTCGAGACCACCAAGCTGAGCTACGGCCAGCAGGTGCTCTGGCCCGACCACTGCGTGCAGGGCACCGAGGATGCGGCGCTGGGCAAGGACCTGAAGCTGCCGACGGCCCAGCTCATCATCCGCAAGGGTTTCCACAAGGACATGGACAGCTATTCCGCATTCGAGGAAGCCGACCACAAGACGCCCACCGGCCTGGCCGGCTACCTGAAGGCGCGTGGCATCAAGACGGTGTTCGTCACCGGCCTGGCGACCGATTTCTGCGTGGCCTGGACCGCCATGGATGCCCGCAAGAACGGCTTCGAGGTCTATGTGGTGGAGGATGCGACGCGCGGCATCGACCTCAACGGCTCGGTCGCCGCCGCCTGGAAGCAGATGGCGGCCAAGGGCGTCAAGCGCATCCAGTCCTCGGACATCGCCGTCTAGGACAGACCGACATGCCCGGCTTCGCCCTGACCGTCAACGGCGCCGCGGTCCGGGTCGAGGCCGGCCGCCATGCCAGCCTGCTGCAGGTGCTGCGCAGCGACCTGGCGCTCAACGGGCCCAAGTACGGCTGCGGGCTGGGCCAGTGCGGCGCCTGCACCGTGCTGGTCGATGGGGTGGCGGCGCGGGCCTGCGTGATCCCGGCCATGGGTGTGCAGGGCCGCAGCATCACCACGCTGGAGGGCCTGGGCAGCCGCGAGGCGCCGCATCCGGTGCAGCAGGCCTTCATCGAGGAGCAGGCCGCGCAATGCGGCTACTGCCTCAACGGCATGGTGATGGCCACGGCCGCCCTGCTGGCGCGCGAGCCCGAGCCGAGCGAGGCCCGCATGCGCGACGAACTCTCCGGCAACCTCTGCCGTTGCGGCACCCATGTGGAGATCCTGCGGGCGGTGCGGCGGGCGGTGGTGCTGATGCAGAACCCGAACCGGGCCACCAAGGCATGACCCTGCGCGCCCAGACGCCGCAGACCCGGGCCGACTTCCACCGCGCCCAGGGCGTGCTGCTGGTGGTGCGCCATCCGCCCGCGCCGCCGCTGCCCGCCCGGGGCCAGCCGGCGGCGGTGGCGGGCAACCCCGCCGAAGGCGTGGAGATCCTGCTCGCCGTCTGGGACGACGGCAGCGCCACCGCGCTCAACGGCCATGTGGACCTGGGCACCGGCATCCGCACCGCGCTGGGCCAGATCGCCGCCGAGGAACTCGACCTGTCGCTGGACCGCCTGCACATGGTGCTGGGCGACACCACCCGGGCGCCCAACCAGGGCGCCACCATCGCCAGCGGCTCGATCCAGAACCATGCGCAGCCGCTGCGGCTGGCGGCGGCGCAGGCGCGCGGCTGGCTGGTCGCCAGGGCCGCCGCCCGGCTCGGCGTGGCGGCCGAACGGCTGGCCACGCGGGATGGCTGGGTGTTCGTGTCGGCCGATCCGGCCCGTCGCGTCGCTTATGGCGACCTGGTCGAAGGCCATACGGAGCTGCTGCTCGATCCGGCCACGCCGCTCAAGGCGGCCGCCGACTACCGCCTCGTCGGCACGCCCCAGCCCCGCGTGGACATCCCCGCCAAGGCCACCGGCGAACTCGTCTTCGTGCACGACATGCGCCTGCCCGGCATGCTGCACGGCCGGGTGGTGCGGCCGCCCTATGCCGGCGCCGACCATGGCGACTTCATCGGCAACACGCTGGAAGCGGTGGACGAAAGCTCCATCGCCCACATCCCCGGCATTCGCGCGGTGGTGGTGATACGCGACTTCGTCGGCATCGTCGCCGAGCGCGAGGAGCAGGCCGAGCAGGCCATGGGTGAACTGCGGGTGCGATGGAAATCCTGGCCCGGCCTGCCGGACCTGTCGGACATCGCCCATGCCCTGCGCACCAACAGCGCCACCCACCGGCCGCTGGTGGAAGAGGGCGATGTGGACGGGGCGCTGCAAGGCATGGCCACCCCCATGCCGCGCACCTATGTCTGGCCCTACCAGCTGCATGCCTCCATCGGCCCCTCCTGCGCGGTGGCCGACTGGGCCGACGGCCGCCTGAAGGTCTGGGCCGGCACGCAGAACCCGCATGTGCTGCGCGCCGACCTGGCGCGGCTGACCGGCCTGGCCGATATCGACATCGACCTGGTGCGCATGGAAGCCGCCGGCTGCTACGGCCGCAACTGCGCCGACGACGTGGCCGCCGATGCCGCGCTGCTGGCCCGTGCCGTGGGCGCGCCGGTGCGGGTGCAGCTGAGCCGCGAGCAGGAGCACCTCTGGGAGCCCAAGGGCGCGGCGCAGCTGATGGAGATCCGCGGCGGGCTCGATGCCGACGGCTCGGTGGCGGCCTACGACTTCTGCAGCAGCTATCCCTCCAACGGCGCGCCCACCCTGGCCCTGCTGCTGACACGCAGCATCGAGCCCCTGGCCCAGGCCTACGAGATGGGCGACCGCACCGCGCGCCCGCCATACGCCTATCGCAACCTGCGGGTCGGGGTGAACGACATGCCGCTCATCGTGCGGGCCTCCTGGCTGCGTGGCGTGTCGGCCCTGCCCAGCTCCTTCGCGCACGAAAGTTATATCGACGAACTGGCCACGGCGGCCGGCGCCGACCCGGTGGAATTCCGGCTGCGCCACCTGCCCGATGCGAGGGCCGCCGAACTCGTCGCCGCCACCGCCGCCAAGGCCGGCTGGCTGGCGCACACCGCACCACGGCAGCAGCCCGCCGAGGGTGAATGGCTGCGCGGCCAGGGCTTCGCCTATGCCCGCTACAACCACAGCAAATGGCCGGGCTTCGGCGCGGCCTGGGCGGCCTGGGTGGCGGATGTGGAAGTCAACCGCCGCACCGGCGAGGTCCATGTGCGGCGGGTGGTGGTGGGCCACGACGCCGGTCTGCTGGTGAACCCGGCGGGCGTGGACCATCAAATCCACGGCAATGTGCTGCAGACCATGAGCCGCTCGCTCAAGGAAAGAGTCGATTTCGCACCGGGCGGTTCAGCGGCCCCGGGCGTGCCGCTGAACCGGGAGTGGGGCAGCTATCCGATCCTGAATTTCCGCGAAGTGCCGGTGATCGAGGTGCTGCACATGCCGCGCCCGGGGGAGGCGCCGCTGGGCGTGGGTGAATCGTCCTCGGTGCCGGGCACGGCGGCCATCGCCAATGCGATCTTCGATGCGACCGGCCTGCGTTTTCGTGCGCCGCCCTTCACGCCGGAGACGGTGCGGGCGGCGCTGGCGCAGCAGCCGCTGTTCGGCGATGCCGCCGCGCCCGAAGAGCCTGCCGGGCCGCCGGTGCGCACCCTGCCGGTGGATGCGCCCTGGCCGCGTCGCCGCTCGCTGTGGGCCGGCATCGGCGCCCTGGCGGCCGGCGCCTTCGGGCTGGGCGCGGGCCTGCTGGGCATGCCGCCGGCGATCGCGCCGGTGGCCTTGCCGGCGGGCGGCTGGTCGGCCGTCTATTCCCCGGCCACGGTGAAGCGCGGGCGCCAGCTCGCCGCGGCGGGCGATTGCGCGGTCTGCCACACCGTGCCGGGCGGCGTGGCCAACACCGGCGGCCGGGCCATGGAAACACCCTTCGGCCGCATCTACACCACCAACCTCACGCCGGATGTGGAGACCGGCATCGGCGCCTGGTCCTTCAGCGCCTTCCAGCGGGCGATGCGCGAAGGCATCTCGCGCGACGGCCACCGGCTGTACCCGGCCTTCCCCTACACCGCCTTCGCCAGGATCGACGACGCGGACCTGACCGCGATCTACGCCTACCTGATGAGCCAGCCCGCCGTGCGGGCCGCCACGCCGCCAGCGGACCTGAAGTTCCCGTTCGGCGTGCGGCCCCTGATGGCCGGCTGGAACGCCCTGTTCCACGAGGCCACGCCCTACCGCGCCGACGCCGCGCAATCGGCCGAATGGAACCGCGGCGCCTACCTGGTGCAGGGCCTGGGGCATTGCGGCGCCTGCCATACGCCGCGCAATGCGCTCGGCGCGGAGCGGACGGGCAACGCCTTCCTCTCCGGCGCCATGGTGGATGGCTGGGAAGCCCCGGCGCTGACGGCGCTGTCGAAGGCGCCTGTGCCCTGGAGCGCCGAGGCGCTCTACCAGTACCTGCGCACCGGGCACAGCGCCGAACATGGCACGGCCGGGGGGCCGATGGGGCCGGTGGTGGCTGAGCTGCAAAGCCTGCCGGACGAGGACATCCGCGCGATGGCGCGCTACCTGTCCTCCTTCAACGGCGCGCCGGCCGATGCACCCTCGCTGGCACGCCAGGCGGTGCTGGCCGCGGCGGCGTCGGCTCCGCCGCCGGGCGCGGCGCAACGCATGTTCGACTCGGCCTGCGCGGCCTGCCATCACGACGGTGCCGGGCCGAAGCTGCTGGGTGCCAACGTGCCGCTGGCGCTCAACAGCAATCTGCACAGCGATTCGCCCGACAACCTGCTGCGGGCCATCCTAGAAGGTGTGCGGCAGCCGCCTACGGCCGCCGTCGGTTTCATGCCTGCGTTCGGCGACGTTCTGGACGATCGGCAGATCGCCGATCTGGCGGGGTATATGCGGGCGCGGTTTGCGCCGGGGCGGAGGGCCTGGGAAGGGGTGGAGGCTTCGGTTGGCAGGCTTCGGGGGGGTGAGTTTTGCTGTTGCTCAGGGGGGTTCTCCTTGGCGGAGGGCGGAGCTGGGGCTGCGCGCCCCAGACCGCGCTCACTTTCTTTGCTTCGCCAAAGAAAGTAAGCAAAGAAAGGCGACCCGGCTGCGGGAGTCCCCCTCCTTCGGAGGGGGCACGCTGCGGTGCTCGCAAAAGCGGGGTCCACGACAACTCGCTTCGCTCAAACAGGTCGTGGCCCTGATCCACTTTTGCTGCGCTCCTCGCTCACCCTCAGACGGGACCCGGGGAGCGGGGACAGCCGCTGCTTCGCAGGGCGACGGGCCGTCGCTTCGCTCGGCCTCTGATTGAACACCAGTCCACACTGAGCGCCGCCTTTCAAACCCAGGCCGAGCGCAGCGACGGCCCGTTGCGCTGCGAAGCAGCCGCTGTCCCCGCTCCCGGGTCCCGTTAGCCCGAGAGCGAGGAACGGAGCAAAGGCGGATCAGGGCCACGACCTGTTTGAGCGAAGCGAGTTGTCGTGGACCCCGCTGTCCTGGTCAAGAATTTTCGGACAGTTCGATAGGGCGTGTTGCTGCCATTTTTCGCTCGAAGGCGTTGGGCGGCAGATAACCCAATGTCGAATGCAGTCGAGTGCTGTTGTAGAAGCCGACGATGTAGTCGCCGATGTCTGCAGCAGCCTCAGCGTGATTGGCGTAGTCGCGCTGCCAGACGCGCTCCATCTTCAAGTTCAAGAAGAAGCGCTCCATCACCGCGTTGTCCCAGCAGTTGCCCTTGCCGCTCATGCTGGCCAGCAGGCCGTGGCGTTGCAGTACGTCGCGATGAAGCTCGCTGGCATATTGACTGCCCCGGTCGGTATGCACGATCAAGCCGGGGCTGGGTTTTCGTTGGCCAATGGCCATCTCCAAAGCCGCACAGACCAGCTCTGCCGGCATGCTCGGTGCAGTAGCCCAGCCAATCAACTTGCGTGAATACAGGTCCAGGACGGCAGCCAGATAAAGCCAGCCGCTGCGAGTCCGGATATAGGTGATGTCTGCCACCCAAGCTTGATTGGCCGAGGCTGGCGCGAATTGCCGCTGCAGCACGTTTGCAGCCACCGGCAGCGTGTGGCGGCTGTCGGTGGTGTGAACGAATTTGCGCTTCCAGCTTGGCTGCAGGCGGTGTTCGCGCATTAGTCGGCGTATGCGCCAGCGGCCAACGTCAATGCCCTGGACCTCGAGCGCAGCACGCAACCGACGGCTGCCGTAACTGCGCCCGCTCGCTGTAAATGCGGCCTTCAATTGCACCTCAATGGGCTCGATTACGGCAGGCCGAGCTGCTCGTTTAAGAGCTGCGTAATAACCTGCTCGGCTGACACTCAAGACACGACACAGCGTGCTCACTGCAACTGTCTCGGCCTTCTTCTGCCACTGAGCAATCACGCGGTGGATTACTTCAGTTCCCGGGCGAAGAAGGCCGATGCTTTTTTTAAGATGTCGTTGTCCTGGCGCAGTTGCCGCAGCTCTGCTTCGAGCTGACGAATACGCCGTTGCTCCTCGGTCAAAGGCTTGCCAATGCCGGGCTGGCCTGCACTCTCTGCATCGTATTGCTCGACCCAACGGCGCACCGCGCTGTCGGTCAGGCTCATGTCTCTGCAGACCTGTGGCACGCTCAGGTTCTGCTCTCGGATCATCTTGACGACTTGAAGCTTGAAGGCCTCGTCGAAGCTGCGGCGGGGAAGGCGGTTCGTCATGTTCCAGTTGTCCTCAGGGGTTTGAATCCCCTATCGACTTGTCTTTGGAAATTAGACCAGGACACGCCTTTGCGAGTACCGCAGCGGTGCCCGAAGGGCCTCGGGTGTCGGGTCGCCTTTCTTTGCTTACTTTCTTTGGCGAAGCAAAGAAAGTGAGCGCGGTCTGGGGCGCGCAGCCCCAGCCCCGCCCTCCGCCAGGAGACCCACCCTCCCCAGCAAACGCCCCCTCGACAAAAGAGCCGCGCCCCTACATCAGCAGCACCCGCAACAAACCCGCCCCCACTCCACCAAACCCTGTCCAGAGCCCCTAGGCACCACCACCCGAAGACCGACGAACCACCAGGCGCCCAGGCAACAAAATCTCCCGAGGCGCATGCCCAGCCCCCGCAAGCGCTCCAACAGGCAAGCCACAGCAGCATGCCCCAAGGCATCCGTAGGCTGGGCAACAGTAGTAAGCCCGGGCCCTACCAAAGGCGCCCAGTCGGTCTCATCGAAGCCGACGAACCCCAGGTCCAGCCCCCAGCTCCACCCCATGCCAGCCACCACGGTGGACACCCGCAAGGTCGTGACCGCATTCCCGCTGATGACCGCGGCACGTCCTCCAGCAGCCCCGGCACGCAGCCGCCGCAACCCGGCACTCAGGCCCGCATCGTCGTGCTCATGCTCCAGCACATCCCCCGAAATGCCGGCCGCCTGCACAAAGGCAAGAAAGGCCTCGGCCCGCTCCACCCGCGAACTCACATCCGCCACCGGTTCGGTCACGAACAGCAGGTGCCGGAACCCGGCATCGAGCAGATGCTGCGCAGCCATGCGGGTGGCGCCCACGTTGTCGAGCGAGACGAAGTCGGCCGCCAGCGTGTCGTTGCGCCGGTCCACCAGCACCATCGGCCTGGCCTTGCGTGCGGCCTCGGCCATGGCCGCCGCATCGTCCCCCACCCGGTTGAGGATGAAGCCCTCCACCTGGTAGGAGGCCAGCGCCTCGATCGCCTGGCGCTCGCGCCCGCTCTCGTTGCCGAGGTTGAACAGCATCACCAGGTAGCCGGCCTCCTGGCAGGCCTTCTCGGCGCCGCGCAGCACCGCCACCGAAAACGGGTTGGTGACATCCGCCACCACCAGGCCGATCAGGCGCGAACGCCCCCGGCTCAAGGCCTGCGCCATGGGGCTGGGGGAATAGGCCAGGGCCGTGACGGCCGCCTGCACACGCGCGGCGATGTCGGGCGTCAGCAGGGTCTCGCGGTGGTTGAAGAAACGCGAGACGGTGGCCTTGGAGACCCCCGCGGCACGCGCCACGTCGGCGATGGTGGCGCGGCCGGCCGGCAGGGCGGAATCGGAGGAAGCGGGCTGGCGCGGCAAGGGGGCCTTGGTCGATGGCATGGCGGGCAATGGTAGCGCCGGCATCCGCCACGAACAGGGCACGCTCGGTCTAGACTGGCGCATGACCTGCACCGCCACCACCATCCCGACACGCGACGGCGCCTGCCCCGCCTGGCTCCTCACTCCCGCCGCCGAGGGCCGCTGGCCGGGCGTGATCTTTTACGCCGATGCCGGCGGCATCCGGCCGGCCATGGTGGAGATGGCGCAGATGCTGGCCGACATGGGCTATGCGGTGCTGCTGCCCGACCCCTACTACCGTTACGGCGCCTACGGGCCGCTGGTGCCGCGCGAGGTTTTCGCGGGCGATGTGGGCGCCATCCTCGGCCCGCTGATGGCGACCACCGGCAACGACAAGGCGGCGCAGGACTGCGAGGCCTTCCTGGCCTTCATGGAGGGCCACGATGCCGTCGCCCAAGGCCCGCTGGGCGCGGTCGGTTTCTGCATGGGCGGCGGCATGGCCATCAGCGCCGCCGCCACCCATACAGACCGCTTCGCGGCGGTGGCGAGTTTCCACGGCGGCAACCTGGCCACGGATGCGCCGACCAGCCCGCACCGGATCGCCGGCCAGCTGAAAGCGGAGCTCTACCTGGCGGCGGCCGACCAGGACGGCAGCTATCCACCCGAGATGGCCGAGCGCTTCGAGCAGGCCCTGGCCGAAGGCGGCGTGCACTACCGCGCCGAGACCTATGCCGGCGCCGCCCACGGCTGGATGGTGACCGACTTCCCGGTGTACGACCCGGCCGGCGCGGCGCGCGGCTGGTCGGCCCTGCGGGCGCTGTTCGAGCAGAAGCTGCGCGCCTGAAGCCGCGCCGCTAGAAGCCACCCAGCCAGCGCCCCGAGGCCGGGCAGGGCTCGGCCGGCCTGCCATGCACCCGCAGCTGCTCGTGCGGGACGGCCGCCACCTCCGGATCCACATCGAAGGCGATGCCCAGCGCCCCCGCCAGCGCCGGCTCCTCGACCGGCAACTCCCAGGTCAGGAAGAACTGCAGCCAGTCGTGCTCCGGCAGGAAGGCGGCCGCGTCGAAGGCCGAGGCGCCGCGCGGCACCACCGCATGCGGCTGGCAGGTATCGAAGACCACGGCGGTGCCGCGCACCAGCGGGATGCGCTGGCCGCCCAGGGCGAACAGCAGGTCCAGGCCCCGGTCCTCGCCGACGAAGAGATTGAAGAAGGCGGCATGGCCGTACTGCGCGCCGTCATGGTGGAAGCGGGCGCCCAGGCAGGCCATCAGGGCCATGTCGGCGTCCTCCAGCAGCCGGGCATCCAGCCCTTGCGAGGCCAGCCAGGCGCCGGCGGCGGCCTGGCATTCGCGCAGCCCCGGCCAGCGAACACGCGCCCGGGCCAGGCGCATGACTTCGACATCGCCGGGCTCCATGCCCAGTTCCTCGCGGGCCTCGCGCCGCCAGTCGGCCAGCAGGCGTTCGGGCAGGGGAGGCAAATCCACCGTGCCGGCCAGCACCCGTTCGCCCACGCCGCGGCTGCGCAAGCTCTCGCCGGAGAGAAAGTAGGAAGTTGGATCGCCGCGCATCGGCGCGCAGTTTAGGCCGCGGCCCCGGGCGCATCGAGGTAGCGGCGGACGATCTGCAGGATGTGCCCGGCCGCGTCCGCGATATGGCGCTCCATGGCCTGCTCCGCCAGATCGGGCTGGCGCTGGCGGCACAGGGCGATCAGCTCCAGATGCTCCTGCCGCGACTGCTGCCGGATGTCGGCATTGACCGCCTGGAAACGGAAATACCGCTCCGACTTCTCGTGCAGGGTGCGCACCAGGTTGACGGCCGCAGGCCTGCGCGCCCCGCCGTAGAGCAGGCCGTGCAGCTGCCAGTTCAGCGGCCCCCACTCGCTGGCGCTGGCCGAATCCATGCGGTCGACCAGGGACGTGGCGGCCTGCAGCTCGGCCTCGGTCAGCTGGGTGGAGGCCTGGCGGAACAGCCAGGGCTCCAGCCGCAGCCGCAGGTCGAAAAACTCCTGCACCTCCTCGGTCGACAGCATCGAGACGAAGGAGCCGCGGTGCGGAATCAGGTCCACCAGGCCTTCGGAACTCAGCAGCCGCATCGCCTCGCGCAGCGGTATGCGGCTCACGCCGAGTTCCTCGGCCAGCGCCTCCTGGCGCAGGGGCGAGCCGGGCGCGCATTCGCCGCTGAGGATGCGCGCGCGCACCTCGTCCACGACGAGTTCGACCGCCGTCTTGCGTACGAGCCTGCGCCCTTCGCTGTCCTGCGCCGCAGCGGTGGCGGCCTGTGGCTGGCTTGCCGGCATGTCTGTTGAAACTCCTGATGTCGTCCGCACCGCCATGGCCCGCCGCATGCCCCAGGCAGGGGCTGGCGGCACCGGTCCGCGGCATGGCGGCGTCTCCTGGAAAACCCCTTGCAGGCGGCAAGAAGGCGATGGTTTAATAAAAATATATATTGGATCCAACATCCAGTCCAACCATAGACCCGATGTTAGCAGGGGTGTGGACCAGCGGCGTTGGTAGCCGGCATGGTTCCTGCGTCCCCACTGAAGTTGTATCCAATATATTGGCTGCGCCCACCTACCCCGGCTCGCGTTCTCGCGGCACCCATCAAGGATCTTCTGCATGACCTCCGTCAACTGGACCGGCGTCTTCCCGGCCGTCACCACCAAACTCAAGGCCGACTTCTCCCTCGACATCCCGGCCATCGGCGCCGGCCTGGAGCGGCTGATCCAGGCCGGCGTCGGCGGGGTGGTGATGATGGGCATGGTGGGCGAGAACGCCCAGCTCTCCCCGGCGGAAAAACTCACCGTGCTGCGCACCGCGGTCGAACTGGTCAAGGGCCGGGTGCCGGTGATCTCGGGCCTGGCCGAGACCAACACCGCCTCCGCCGTGACCTTCGCCCGGGAGGCCGAGAAGATCGGCGTGAATGGCCTCATGGTCTTCCCCGGCCTCACCTACAAGTCCGACACCGCCGAGACGGTGCAGTTCTACAAGGCCGTCGCAAAGGCCAGCGCCCTGCCCATCCTGCTCTACAACAACCCGCGCGGCTACGGCGTGGACCTGACGGCCGACGTGATCGCCGAGCTGCTCGAAGCGCCGACCATCGTCGCCATCAAGGAAGAGTCCTACGAGACCCACCGCATCACCGGCCTGCTGAGCCGCTTCGGCGACCGGCTCAACGTGGTCTGCGGCGTGGACAACCTGATCGTGGAAAGCGCCGCCCTGGGCGTGAAGTGCTGGGTCTCGGGCATGGCCAATGCCGTGCCCAAGGCCTCGGTCGACCTGCTCAACCTGCTGATCGCCGGCGACTTCGCCAAGGCCCGCAAGCTCTACACCGCGCTCGATCCGCTCTACTACCTCGACACCCTGGTCAAGCTGGTGCAGCACATCAAGCTGGCCGAGAACATGACCAGCGGCACCTCCGAGGCCGTCAAGCCCCCGCGCCAGCCCCTGGCCGGCGCCGAGCGCGAGAACACGGTGGCGATCACCAGGCAGACCCTCGCCGACCTGCGCGCCCTGGGCTACTGAAGCCAGCGCCGGAGCGCCCGCCATGAACCACAGCTTCTTCTGCATCGACGGCCACACCTGCGGCAACCCGGTGCGCCTGGTGACCGGCGGCGCGCCCGCGCTGGAGGGCCGGACCATGATCGAGCGCCGCGCCCACTTCGAGCGCGACTTCGACTGGGTGCGCACCGCCCTCATGTTCGAGCCGCGCGGCCACGACGTGATGAGCGGCACCATCCTCTATCCGCCCACCCGGCCGGACTGCGACATCGCCATCCTCTTCATCGAGGTCAGCGGCTGCCTGGCGATGTGCGGCCACGGCACCATCGGCACCGTCACCTTCATCATCGAGAACGGCCTGGTGCAGCCGCGCGAACCCGGCCTGCTGCGCCTGGACACGCCCGCCGGCCTGGTGCTGGCCCGCTACACCATGGACGGCCCGTACGTGGAGTCGGTGCGGCTCACCATCGTGCCCTCCTTCCTGCATTCGAGCGATCTCTCGGTCGAGGTCGAAGGCCTGGGCGAGGTGCGTTTCGACGCGGCCTACGGCGGCAACTTCTACGCCATCGTCGAGCCGCAGCCCGGCTATGCCGACCTCGACCAGCTGAGCCCTTCGGACATCCAGCGCCTCAGCCCCATCCTGCGCCGCAAGGCCAACGAGAAGTACCGCTTCGCCCACCCGGAGTTCCCGGAGATCGCCGGCCTGTCCCATGTGATGTGGACCGGCGTCGCGAAGAAGCCCGGCGCCACGGCGCGCAACGCGGTCTTCTACGGCGACAAGGCGATCGACCGCTCGCCCTGCGGCACCGGCACCTCGGCCCGCATGGCGCAGCTCGTGGCCAAGGGCCGGCTGGAGATCGGCGTGCCCTTCGTGCACGAAAGCATCATCGGCACCGAGTTCCGCGGCATGGCCACCGAGCGCGCCAAGGTCGGCGACTACGACGCCATCGTGCCGACGGTCGAAGGCTGGGCCCGCATCACCGGCCACAACACCCTCTTCGTCAACGAGCGCGATCCGCTGCGCCACGGCTTCATCCTGAAATGAGCGGGCATCTCGTCGTCGTCGGTGCCGGCATCGTCGGCCTGAGCTGCGCCTGGGAGGCGCAGCGGCGCGGCTGGGCCGTCTCCATCGTGGACCGCGACTTCGAGGGCGACCGGGCCTCCCACGGCAATGCCGGCGGCATCGCGGTCAGCGAATGCGTGCCGCTGAGCCTGGCCGGGCTGGGCCTGAAGCCGCTGCGCTGGCTGCTCGATCCGCTGGGGCCGCTGTCGGTGCGGCCCGCGCATGCGCCGCGGCTGCTGCCCTGGTTCCTGGCGCTGCGCAAGGTGGCCGAGCCGGCGCGATTCCAGCGCATCGCAAGAGCGCTGGCCACGATCAACGACATCTCCCTGCCTGCCTTCGAGGACATGCTGGCCGACATCGGCCTGCAAGGCGACATCCACAAACGCGGCGCGCTCACCGTCTACGAGACCGCCGCCGCCTTCGCGCAGGACGCCGCCGAATGGGCGCTGAAACGCTCGCTGGGCGTGCGCTGGCGCGAGGTCTCGGCCAGCGAGATCCGCAGCCTGGAGCCAGCCCTCGCGCCCGCCTTCGCGGCCGGCGTGATGCTGGAGGACTGGGCCCATATCGACGATCCGATGCGGGTGGTGCAGCGGCTGCGCGAAACCCTGCAGGCGCGCGGCGCGGTGCTGGTGCGCGGCGAGGTCGCCGCCATCTCGGCTCAGGGCCCGGCGCAGGCCACGGCCCAGCTGGCCAGCGGCGGCAAGGTCACCGGCCAGCGCCTGCTGGTGGCCGCCGGCGCCTGGTCGGCGCGGCTCAGCCAGGGCGTGGGCGACAAGGCCCTGCTGGAGAGCGAGCGCGGCTACAACACCACCCTGCCAGAGAGCGCTTCGATGCTGGGCCGCGAGGTGATCTTCGCCGAACGCAAGTTCGTCGCCACGCCCCTGTCGGTGGGCCTGCGCATCGGCGGCGCGGCCGAGTTCGCCGGCCTGGACAGCGCCCCCAACTACCAGCGCAGCGACGCCCTGCTGCAGCTCGCCCGCCGCTACCTGCCGGACCTGCAGGAGGCCGGCGCCCGGCGCTGGATGGGCAACCGCCCCGCCACTCCCGATTCGCTGCCGGTCATCGGCCCTCGCCCACCCACCCGGGCATTCTTTATGCCTTCGGCCATGGGCATCTGGGACTGACCCAGAGCGCCGCCACCGCCCGCCTCATCGGCCAGCTGCTCGGCGGCGAGCACGGCGCCATCGACCTGCAGCCCTTCTCGATCTCCCGTTTCCGCTGAGTCCCTTCTTCCAACCGCGACGCCACAGGAACCCGACATGAAGCCCTCCCGTACACGCAACCAGGAAAAGCAGATGAAAACCATCCACTCCTTCGTCATGTCCGCCGTGGGCCTTGCCGCCCTGTGCGCCAGCCCGGCCTTCGCCCAGCAGGCCACCTTCCAGGTCGGCGCGCTCACGCCGGTGACCGGTGCCGGCGCGCCCTACGGCGCCGGCATGTCCAAGGCCATCGAGATCGCCGTGGCCGAGATCAACGCGGCCGGCGGCGCCAAGGGCGCCAAACTCGTCGTCTCCAGCGAGGACTCGCAGACCGCGCCTCAGGCCGCGGTGCTGGGCGCCAAGAAGCTGCTGTCGGTGTCCAACGTGAAGGCGCTGATCGGCGTGTGGAGCTCGGGCGAATCGCTGGCGGTGATGCCGCTGACCAACGAAGCCAATGTGCTGCTGATGCATGCCTCCGGCGCCCCGGCGCTGAGCGGCCCGCCGGTCAACGACAAGAAGCTGGGCTTCCGCTTCCAGGCCACCAACGGCCGCTTCGGCCGCGCCTTCGCCGAGATCGCCAAGCGCGAGGGCTACACCAAGCCCGCCACCATGGCCTTCAACAACGCCTCGGGCCTGGGCAATACCGAGGGCTTCGCCACCGCCTGGAAGGCCGCCGGCAAGGAGGTCGTGGCCAGCGTGGTGTACGAGCCCAACCGCCCCTCCTACCGCTCGGAACTGCAATCGGTGCTGCGCGCCAAGCCCGATGTCATCGTCACCGGCTCCTACCTGGCCGACACCACCATCATCCTGCGCGAGTGGTATCAGTCCGGCGTCAACACCAAGTGGATCATCCCGGGCTGGGCCGCCAACGCCGACCTGATCAAGGCCCTGGGCCCGGAAGTGACCGAGGGCATCATCTCGGTCGAGACGGTCAGCAACGAGGCCGCGCCCAGCTACAAGCATTACGCGGAAGCGGCGGGCAAGGCCGGCATCAACGTGCAGGGCAACGCCTATGCGGCCATGGCCTACGACCAGGCCATCATCCTCGGCCTGGCGGTGCAGGCCGCGGGCCCGACGGCCAGCGGCACCGAACTCGCCAAGAAGGTCCACGAGATCGGCACGGCCGGCGGCACCCAGGTCTACACCTTCGCCGAAGGCAAGAAGAAACTCGAAGCCGGCGAACGGGTGAGCTACATCGGCGCCTCCAGCGCGCTGAACTTCGACGAGTTCAACGACGTCACGCCCGACTTCGCCGCCTGGAAGATCGAGAAGGGCCAGCTGGTCCGCAAGTACATCGTCAAGCTCTAGGCCCGGCAGTGAATTACGCCGACTACATCAACCTGGCGATCAACGGGCTGGTCGAGGGGCTGCTGATGGCCCTGCCCGCACTCGCCCTCACCCTGGTCTATGGCTTGGCGCGATTCCCCAATGCCGCCACCGGCGATTTCGTGACGGTCGGCGGCTTCGCAGGCTTCGGCATGCACCACCTCAGCGGCTCGCTGGTGGTGGCCGGCCTGGGCGGCGCCGCGGCCGGCGCGGCCGCGGCGCTGGCCGCCTACTGGCTGGCCTTCCGGCCGGTGATGCGGCGCCCGGTCATCACGCTGATGCTGACCTCCATCGGCGTCGGCTTCGTGCTGCGCGCCGCCCTGGGCATCGCCTTCGGCCACGAGCCGCGCGCCTTCGAGATGCCGCTGCAGCGCGCCATGCGTTTCGGCGACATCTCCATCCTGCCGGCCGACATCAGCCTGGCGCTGCTGACCATCGTGGTGCTGGCGGCGGTCTTCGTGCTGCTGTTCATGACGCCGCTGGGCCGCTCGCTGCGCGCCATCGCGGACGACCCCGACCTGGCCCGCGTCAGCGGCATCCGCAGGGAGCGCTGCATGGTCGCCATGTGGGCCATCGCCGGCATGGTCTGCGGCATCGCCGGCACCGTCTCGGGCGTGCGCACGGTGATCTATCCGGATGCCGGCTGGAACCTGCTGCTGCCGGCTTTCGCCGCCGCCGTGATCGGCGGCCTGGGCAGCCCGGTCGGCGCGGTGCTGGGCGCCATCCTGCTGGGCATGCTGCAGGAACTGGCCACGCCCTGGACCGGCTTCGTCTACAAGATCGCCATCGGCTACGTGGTCATGGTGATCGTGCTGCTGGTGCGGCCGCAGGGCCTGTTCAACCGTGTGCAGAAGGTGCGCTGATGGAAACCTATGTCCTGACCATCGCCATCGTCACCGGCATCTACATCCTGCTGAGCCTGTCGCTGGACCTGCAGTACGGCTTCACCGGCCTGATCAACTTCGGGCTGGCGGGCTTCTTCGCCGTGGGGGCCTATACCTCGGCCATCCTGACGATGAAGACGGGGCTGAGCCCGCTGCTGTCCTTCCCGGCAGCCGCCCTGGCCGCCGCCCTGCTGGCCTGGCCGCTGGGCCGCATCGCGCTGCGCCTGCGCGACGACTACCTGGCCATCGTCACCCTGGGCTTTTCCGAGATCGGGCGCCTGGTGCTGGTGCAGGAGCAGCAGTACACCGAGGGCGTACGCGGCATCGCCGGCGTGCCGCGCCTGGGTGCCAGCTGGGGCACGCCGCGTTTCAGCGAGATGCTGCTGCTGGGCATGCTGGTGCTGTGCATCGTGGGCGTGGTGCTGTTCCTGCGCCGCATCACCCACAGCCCCTACGGCCGCACCATCCAGGCGATCCGCGACGACGAGACCGCCGTGCGGGTGCTGGGCAAGGAGCCGGCGGTCTTCAAGACCCAGGTGCTGATGCTGGGCGGCGCCATCGCGGGCCTGGCGGGCGCCTTCTTCGCCCACTACATGACCTACATCGTGCCGGACCTGTTCCTGCCCCTGGTCACCTTCTACATCTGGATGGCCATCATCATGGGCGGCGTCGGCCGGCTGCGCGGCGCGGTGGCCGGGGCGGTGATCCTGGTGGCCTTCACCGAGGGCGTGCGGTTCCTGCGCGGGGTGATACCGGGCGTGTCGGACGCCCACATGGGCAGCCTGCAGCTGGGCATCGTCGGCCTGGTGCTGATTCTTTTCATGCGCTGGCGGCCGCAGGGCGTGTTCGGCGCGCGGGGGGCCAAGTGAAACATCTCTCGGTCAAGGACATCAGCCTGGCCTATGGCGACTTCCAGGTGCTGCAGGGCGTGAGCTTCGAGGCCACGCTGGGCGGCATCCACGGCATGATCGGTCCCAACGGCGCGGGCAAGAGCACGCTGTTCTCGGTGCTCAGCGGCCTGATGCAGGCCGACGGCGGCGAGGTCCGTTTCGGCGACACCGGCTTCGGCTCCCTCGGCGCCGACAAACGCGCGCAGATGGGCCTGGGCCGCACCTTCCAGATCCCGCGCGAGTTCAAGCACCTCACCGTGCGCGACAACCTGCTGGTCGGCCCGCGCAAGCAGCCGGGCGAGTCGCTGCTGTCGCTCTTCCTGTCTCCCGGCAAGGTGCGCAGGTTCGAGCAGGAGGCTTGCGAGCGGGCCGACAGCCTGATCGATTTCCTCAAGCTCGCGCCGGTCGCCGGCAAGCTGGCGGGCGGCCTGTCGGGCGGGCAGAAGAAGCTGCTGGAGCTGGGCCGGGCGCTGATGTCCGAGCCGAGCTTCATCCTGCTCGACGAGCCTTATGCCGGCGTCAACCCGGTGCTGATCGACGAAATTTCGGAGCGCATCCGCGAGATCAACCGCGAGCGCGGCATCGGCTTTCTCATCATCGAACACAACCTCATGGCGCTGAACCGGCTGGTCGAAGACCTCTATGTGCTCGACAGCGGCAGGCTGATCGCCCATGGCGAGCCGGCCGCCGTGCTGGAACACCCGCAGGTGCGCGCCGCCTACATGGGAGCCGCCGCATGAAGCCGGTGCTGAGCGTACAGGACCTGGCCGGCGGCTACAGCGAGGTCGACATCCTCAAGGGCATCTCGCTGGAGGTGATGCCGGGCGAGATCGTCACCATCGCCGGCACCAACGGCGCGGGCAAGTCCACCGTCATCAAGGCCATCATGGGCCTGCTGCCGCGCTCGCGCGGCACGGTGATGCTGGGCGACACCGACCTGGCCACCCTGTCGGTGGAAGACCGGCTCGACTGCGGCATCGGCTACGTGCCCCAGGTGGCCAATGTGTTCGCCTCGTTGTCGGTGCACGAGAACCTGCTGGTGGTGCAGGGCGTGAAGAAGCCGCGCGAGCGGGCCGATGCGATGTACGCCCTGTTCCCGGCGCTGGCGGGGCACCGCAGGCGCGCGGCCGGATCGCTCTCCGGCGGCGAGCGCCAGCAGCTGGCCTTCGCCCGCGCCCTGATGCGCCAGCCCGACACCCTGCTGCTGGACGAACCCACCGCCGCCCTCTCGCCCGCCCGGGTCGACGAGATCCTGGACTATGTGCGGGTGCTGCCCGCCAGCGGCACCACCGTGCTGATGGTGGAGCAGCGCGCCCGGCAGTCGCTGGCCATCAGCCAGCGCGGCTACATCATCGACCAGGGCCGGGTGGCCATGCAGGGTGCCGCCCGGGACCTGCTGAACGACCCGAAAGCGGCCGACCTCTTCCTCGGCAAGCACAGCGAACAAACCTGACACCATGATCATTTTCAAGAACGCCCTGGTCCGCGACCACGCCCATACCGGCTCCGAGCTTTTCAACGTGGTCGTGGACGGCGAGTCCATCACCCAGGTCACGCCCGGCCCGGTGGACATCCCCGGCGCCCAGCTCATCGACCTGGCCGGCAAGACCCTGATGCCGGGCCTGGTGGACTGCCATGCCCACGTCATCGCCTCGGTGGCCAACCTGGGCCTGAACGGGCGCCTGCCCAACACCTTCGCCATCCTGCGTGCGGTGCCCATCCTCGAAGGCATGCTCAAGCGCGGCTTCACCACCGTGCGCGATGCCGGCGGCGCCGACTACGCCATGGCCAAGGCGATCGAGGACGGCATCATCCCCGGCCCGCGCCTCTTCGTGGCCGGCAAGGCGCTGTCGCAGACCGGCGGCCACGGCGACTTCCGCGAACGCTTCGACAACACCGATCCCGACCCCTGCGGCTGCAACCGCAACATGGGCGCCATCGGCCGCATCGTCGACGGCGTGGACGACGTGCGCAAGGCGGTGCGGGAAGAGATGCGCGCCGGCGCCAGCCACATCAAGATCATGGCCTCCGGCGGCGTGGCATCGCCCACCGACCCGATCGGCAACATGCAGTTCTCGGTGGACGAGGTGCGCGCCATGGTGGAAGAGGCGGGCAACCACCAGACCTATGTGATGGCCCATGCCTATACCGGCAAGGCGATCAAGCGGGTGGTGGAACTGGGGGTGCGCACCATCGAGCACGGCAACCTGATCGACGACGAGGCGGCCGAGACCATGGCCCGCCACGGCGCCTTCGTGGTGCCCACCCTGGTGACCTACGACGCCATGGCCCGCGTCGGCGCGCGGATGGGCCTGTCGCCCGAAACACTGGCGAAGAACGACGCGGTGATGAAGCAGGGCTTCGCGGCACTCGGCCTGCTGAAGAAACACGGCGTGAAGATGGGCCTGGGCACCGACCTGCTGGGCGACATGCAGCAGTTCCAGAGCGACGAACTCACGCTGCGCGCCAACATCCTCGGCGCCTACGAGGTACTGTGCCAGGCCACGCAGACCGGTGCCGAGATCGTCGGCATGCAGGGCAAGCTGGGCGTGGTGCAGGCGGGCGCATACGCCGACCTGCTGGTGGTCGATGGCGATCCGCTGGCCGACATCGGCGTGCTCGGCGGCCAGGGCGAGCGCATAGACGGCATCCTGAAGGCGGGGGCCTGGGTCAAGCAGGCCTGAAAGCGCCCGCGGCTCAGCCCGCCAGCTTGTCGATGATGGACTGGCGGATGTTGTCGATATGGCGCGCCGTCTCGGCCGCGGCCGCCGGGCCGTCGCCGCGCTCCAGCGCATCGACCATGGCCAGGTGCTCCAGGCAGACCGGCGCCAGGCGGTTGTTGAGGCGCTTGAGCGAGAACATGCGGGTCTTGCGCCGCACCTCGTCGATCATCTCGCCCAGCATCTGGTTGCCGCACCATTCGATGACCGCGCCGTGCAGGTCGGCGTCCAGCGCCTGGTGCTCGGGGCTGGCCGGGTCGTCGAGTTCCAGCAGGGTCTGGATGCGCCGGCGCAGGCCGTCCAGCAAGGGCTTGGGCACCTTGCCGGCCGCCTTGGCCGCGGCCTCGGATTCGAGCAGGCGGCGCACATGCAGCGCCTCCATGATCTCCTGCAGCGTCACCTGCCGCACCACCAGGCGGCCGCCGCGCCGCTCCAGGATGCGTTCGCCTTCGAGGCGGTGCATGGCCGCGCGCAGCGGCGTGCGCGAGATGCCCAGCTGCAGCGCCAGCATGCGCTCCTGCACCAGGTCGCCCTGCTGGAGTTCGCGCGAGAAGATCAGGTCGACCAGCGCCTCGTAGGCCTGGTTGGCCAGGCCCTTGCCCAGGCCGCCGCTGTCGTCGATGTCGGAATCCGCGGATGTCTCGTCCGCGACTTTGCTGGTGTTCATGGTGCCGGCGATTGTGCCTCCTCGCCGCCGTCCGCCATGGCACGGGCATTGCTATATACCGCTGGTATACCAAGTGTGCACCACACTTTTCGACCGTTTTCGCACCAGATTGAAGCCATGCCATCCGTCATCGAACAGCCCCTGGACACCCGCCTGTCGGCCCGCCTGGCCGCCGCGCGTCCATCGGCCACCGGCGCCGCCTCGGCCCGTGCCCGCGAACTCGCCGCCCAGGGCCGCAGCATCATCAGCCTGAGCGAGGGCGAACTGGATTTCGACACGCCCGCGCACATCCGCCAGGCCGCCGCGCTGGCCATGGAGCAGGGCCAGACCCGCTATACCGACGTCGGCGGCACGCCCCGGCTGAAGGCGGCCGTGATGCACAAATTCGTGCGCGACAACGGCCTGCGCTACGAGGCCAAAGAGATCATCGCCGCCACCGGCGCCAAGCAGATCCTGTTCAACGCCATGCTGGCCACGGTGGATGCGGGCGACGAGGTGATCGTGGTCGCGCCCTACTGGGTGTCCTATTCCGAGATGGTGCGCATCGCCGGCGGCGAGCCGGTGGTGCTGGTGCCGGATGCGGCGAACGATTTCAAGCTCACCCCCGAAATGCTGGCCGCGGCCATCACACCGCGCACCCGCTGGCTGATGCTGAACGCGCCGGGCAATCCTTCCGGCGCGCTCTACACGGAGGACGAATTCCGCGCCCTGGCCGAAGTGGTGGCCCGCCATCCGCGCCTGCTCGTGGTGGCCGACGACATCTACGAGGCCATCGTCTTCGAGGGCCGCTTCTGCTCCTTCGCCCAGGCCGCGCCGGCCATGCAGGCACGCACGCTGACGATCAACGGCGTCTCCAAGGCCTACGCCATGACCGGCTGGCGCCTGGGCTACGCGGGCGGGCCGGCCTGGCTGATCAAGGCGCTGGAGCTGCTGCAGTCGCAGAGCACCAGCAACCCCAGCTCGGTGAGCCAGGCCGCCGCGGTGGCCGCCCTCGAAGGCCCGCAGGCCTTCCTCGACGACTGGCGCCAGCGCCTGCGCGCGCGCCGCGACCTGGCGCTGGACATCCTGGCCCGGGCCGCGCCGCTGCTGACCATGCGCCGCCCGCCGGCCGCCTTCTACCTCTACGCCGACTGCTCGGCCACGCTGGGCATGCGTACCCCGGCGGGCGAGCTCATCGCCAGCGACATCGACTTCGCCCGCTACCTGCTCGAAGGGGCCGGCGTGGCGGTGGTGCCCGGCACCGCCTTCGGCCTGGCGCCCTATGTGCGGCTGGCCTATGCCCTGTCGGACGAACGCCTGCGCGAGGCCTGTGAACGCATCGTCGCGGCCTGCGCGGCGCTGCTGCCGCCAGAATCACGGCCATGAACCTGCAAGCCACCGAAAACCGGCCGCTCCTGGCCATGCCCGCGGACGGGTCGATCGAACCCGTCGGCGACCGCTGCCTGATGGTCCGCCTGGGGGCCCAGGTGGACGAGGCGCTGAGCCGCCTGGTCCACGCCGTGGCCGCGCGCCTGCTGGACGCCGCCCTGCCCGGTGTCGTCGATGTGGTGCCGGCCTTCACCACGGTGGCGGTGTATTTCCAGCCCCTGGCTTTCCGCGCGGTCCAGGGCCTGCCCTCGGTGCAGCTGACCCGGCAGATCGAACAGGTTCTGGCCGCGGGCGTGCCGGCATTGGCCAGCGCCGGCCGGCTGGTCGAGATTCCGGCCTGCTACGGCGGCGAATACGGCCCCGACCTGGAAGACGTGGCCCGCCAGTGCCAGCTCTCGCCCGAGGAGGTGGTCACCCTGCACAGCAGCCGGCCGCTGACGGTCTATGCCTTCTTCTTCTCGCCGGGCAATGCCTTCGCCGGGCCGGTGGATGTCCGCCTGCAGGTCAAGCGCCGGCCCACGCCGCGCACGCGTGTGGAGGCCGGTTCGGTGGCCATCGCCAACGGCATCTCCTCCATCTACCAGACCACCTCGCCGGGCGGCTGGAACCTGCTGGGGCGCACGCCGTGGAACATGTTCGACATCACGGCGGATCCACCCACGCGGGTGCAGCTGGGCGACCGTATCCAGTTCCGGCCGATCACGCCGGAAGAGTTCCGCGACACGGTGGAGGCCCGCCCATGAGCCGCGTTGTTAAAAACAAGCCGGTCATGAAGGTCGAACGCCCCGGCATGTACAGCCTGCTGCAGGACCTGGGCCGCCTCGGCCACCAGCTGATCGGCGTGCCGGTCAACGGGCCGATGGACGAGTGGTCGCACCGCCTGGCCAATGCGCTGGTGGGCAACCCGGCCGATGCGGCGGTGCTCGAATGCACCCTCACCGGCCCGCGGGTCAGCTTCGGCCAGGACGTGCTGATCGCCCTGTGCGGCGCCGACCTGCAGGCCAGCGCCGAGGGCCGCCCGGTGCCGCTGCAGCGCCCGGTGATGCTGCGGGCCGGCGTGGCGCTGGAGTTCGGCGAGCGCCGCGCCGGCGCCCGCGTCTACCTGGCCGTGCGCGGCGGCTTCGCCACCGAGCCGGTGCTGGGCAGCCGCAGCACCTATGTGCGCGGCGGCCTGGGCGGCTTCCAGGGCCGGGCCCTCAAGAAGGGCGATGTACTTCCCCTGGGCGCCGCCGAGGAAACCCCGCTGGCCGAACTGCTGCGCGACAGCGGCCTGCCGATGCTGGCCGACCTGCCGCGGGCCCTGACGCTGCCGGCGCACCTGCCCGGCCGCCTGCGTTTCGTCCCCGGCCCGCATTGGGCGCATTTCACCGACGAAGCGAAGGACGCCTTCACCACCCTGCCCTACCGCGTCAGCCAGGAAACCGACCGCATGGGCGCCCGCCTGTCCGGCCAGGCCCTCAAGCTGAAGGCGCCGCTGGAACTGGTGTCCGAGGCCACCGTCTTCGGCACCGTGCAGGTGCCGCCCGATGGCCAGCCCATCGTGCTCATGGCCGACCGGCAGAGCGCCGGCGGTTATCCCAAGATCGGCTATGTCTGCAGCGCCGACCTGCCGCTGCTGGCGCAATCGCTGCCCGGCGATGTGCTGGGCTTCGAGCCGGTCACCCAGCAGGCCGCCGAGGAACTCTGGCTCGCCTCCGAAACCCGCCTCGGCGCGGCCTGCGCCAAGGCGGCGCGGTCGCTGCGCTGAACTTCCACTTCAAGACACAAAGGAACCCACCCACATGGCATCCATCGACATCAACTGCGACATGGGCGAGAGCTTCGGCGCCTGGAACATGGGCAACGACCTGGAAATTCTCGGCCACGTCACCTCCGCCAACATCGCCTGCGGCTTCCATGCGGGCGATCCGGACGTGATGTTCAAGACGGTGCAGGCCGCCATCGCCAGCAACGTGGCCATCGGCGCCCATCCCGGCCTGCCGGACCTGCAGGGCTTCGGCCGCCGCGCCATGGCCATGACCTCGGCCGAGGTCTACAACCTCACGCTCTACCAGATCGGCGCGCTGCAGGCCTTCGCCCAAAGCCAGGGCAGCCAGCTGCACCATGTGAAGAGCCACGGCGCGCTCTACAACATGACGGTCAAGGATGCCTCCCTGGCCCGCGCCTTCGCACAGGCCGTGTACGACTACGACCCGGGCCTGCTGGTCTACGTGGCCAACGCCAACATGACCGAGGCGGCGCAGAACCTGGGCCTGCCGGTGGCCTTCGAGGTGTATGCCGACCGCAGCTACCAGGACGACGGCACCCTCACCCCGCGCAACCTGCCGCACGCCATGATCGAGGACGTGGAGCAGGCCGTCACCCAGGTCAAACGCATGGTCTGCGACGGCGTGGTGCGTTCGCTCTCGGGCAAGGACGTGCCCATCGTGGCGGACACCCTGTGCATCCACGGCGACCAGCCCGGCGCGGTGCTGTTCGCCCGCACCATCCGCGATGCCCTCCAGGCCGAGGGCATCGAGGTCATCGCCGGCTGAAGCCGGCTGGGCTTCAGGCGCCGCGGCGGATCACCCGCCCGGCGTGCTCGTCTTGCAGGGCGCCGTCGGCGAAGGCCAGCCGCCCGTTCACCCAGACCTGGTCTATGCCCGCGCTGAGCGCACGCGGCTCGGCGAAGCTGGCACTGTCGTTCACCGTGTCAGGATCGAACAGCACCAGGTCCGCCGCCATGCCCTCAGCGACCAGGCCGCGGCCGGCCAGGCCCAGCTCCTGCGCGGTCAGGCCGCTCATCTTGTGCACGGCGGTTTCCAGGCTGAACAGCTTCTCTTCCCGGGCGTAGTGGCCCAGCACCCGCGGGAAGGTGCCCCACAAACGCGGATGCGGATGCTCGTCGTGCGGCATGCCGTCCGAGCCCACCATGGTCTTGGGAAAGGCCAGGATGCGGCGCACATCGGCCTCGTCCATCATGAAATAGATGGCGCCGGCCGGCATCAGCTGCGTGGCGGCCTCCTCGTCGGTGCAGCCGAGTTCGGCCGCCACATCGGACAAGGTGCGGCCGGCGAACTGCGGCATGGTCTGCGACCAGCTCACCAGCACCGAGGAGGCGCGCGCCACGAACTCCGGCCGCAGCACGGTCGAGGAAGCGTTGTAGGGATAGCAGTCGATGGACACCGGCTGCTTCTCCATCGCCGCGGCGATGCGCTTGAGGGTCTCCACCGAACGGCCATGGTTGGCCACGCCGGCCAGCTTGTGGTGCGAGATCAGCACCCGCACGCCCAGGCGGCGGCCGATCTCGAAGGTCTCGTCCAGCGCATCGATGACCTTCTCGGCCTCGTTGCGCATGTGGGTGGCATAGAGGCCGCCGTGCTCGCGCAGCGGCTCGCCCACGGCCACGATCTCGTCGGTGCTGGCATGGCGTGCCGGCGGGTAGAAGGTGCCGGTGGACATGCCCCAGGCGCCGGCCTGCAAGGCATCGGCCAGCAGCTCCTGCATGGCCTGGCATTCGGCCGGCGTGGCGGCCCGCTCCAGGTCGTCCATCACATTGGCGCGCAGGCTCAGGTGGCCGACCAGGCAGACGGCGTTGGTGGCCGTGCCCTGGCGGTCTATCGCCTCCAGGTAGTCGGCGAAACGCGGATAACGCAGCCACTCCGGCGTGGCGATCAGGTCCAGCGGCGGCGGGATGGGCCCGCGCACCTGCCCCGGCGCCAGGCTCAGCCCGCAGTTGCCGGTGACCACCGTGGTCACGCCCTGGGACAGCTTGGCCGTCATCGCGCCCGGCGTCAGCAGGGCCCGGTCGTCATGCGTGTGCACATCGATGAAACCCGGCGCCAGCACCCGGCCGGCCGCCTGGACCCGTTCACGGCCGGCATCGGCCGGCAACGTGCCGATGCCGGCGATGCGGCCATCGGCGATGCCCACATCGGCCACGAAGCCGGGCCGGCCGCTGCCGTCCACGATGGTGGCGCCGACGATGACGAGGTCGAATGCTTGCTTGTTCTGGTTCATGAGGAAAGACGGGGTCACAGGCTGGTATGCCGCGCCACCAGTCCGGCGCGGGCGTTCTCCAGGTGCTGGCGCATGGCCGAGCGGGCGGCCTCGGGGTCGCGGTCCAGCACCGCCTGCAGGATGGTGACGTGCTCGGCCACGCCGGGCTCGAAGCGGCCGGGCGCGCCGTTCTGGTCGTAGGTGCGGGCCTTGATGCGCAGGTCGTGGATGGCCTGCGCCATCAGCTGGTTGCCGCTGGCCAGGGCGATGCTGTCGTGCACCAGGTTGTCGATGCGGTGGTTGGCTTCCTTGTCGGTGTTGCGGCTGGCCAGGTGGGCCTGCACCTGGGCGATGACGCTGCGGGCGGTGTCCGGGTCCATGCGGGTGGCCGCCGATGCCGCCGCCTCGCCTTCGAGCAGGGAGCGCATCTGCAGGATCTCCAGGTACTGGCGCAGCGTGGGTTCACGCACCATCAGCTGGCCGCGCGGCGTGCGCACCGCGAAGCCGCCGCCGATCAGCCGGCTCATGGCCTCGCGCAGCGGCGTGCGCGAGATGCCCAGGGTGGCGGCCAGGCTGCGTTCCTGCAGCGGCTCGTCGCGCGAGAGCCGGCCGAGCTGGATCATCTCCAGCAGGGTGCGGTAGGCATCGCCCGCCAGGTCGGGGCTTTCGTCCGTCGCGGGGACGGGGTCGGGAATGCGTTGGGACATGTGCTCAGGCTCCGACGAAGGCCATGGCGTCGCCGGCGCTGAAGCCCCAGCGCACCAGGCAGCCTGGCTGGCGCTCGGCTTCGGACAGGCCGATGGGCGCGTAGGCCGTCACCGTGCGTTCGCCATCGGCGATGAAAAGCTTCCAGTGCAGGCCGCAGAAGGTGGCGACCAGCAAACGCCCTTCGCGCTCGATGTCGCCGCCGGCCAGCCGCGCGCCGATGCGCACATGCTCCGGCCGCACCGCCAGCGCCTGGCCGCCCTGCTCCAGGAAATTGCATTCGCCGAGGAAACCGGCGACGAAGGCCGTGGCCGGCCGGCGGTACAGCGCCTCGGGCGAGCCGCTCTCCACGATGCGGCCCTGGTCCATGATGACGATGCGGTCGGACAGGTTCATCGCCTCCTCCTGGTCGTGGGTGACGAAGACCACCGTCAGCCCCAGGTCGTGGTGCAGCTTCTTCAGCTGCAGCTGGATGGATTGGCGCAGGTTCTTGTCGAGCGCGCCCAGGGGTTCGTCCATCAGCAGGATGTCCGGCGTGAAGACCAGGGCACGCGCCAGCGCCACCCGCTGCTGCTGGCCGCCGGAGAGCGCGCCGGGCAGCCGGTCGGCCAGCGCCTGCAGGCTCACCAGCGCCAGCGCGTCATTCACCTTGCGGCGGATGTCGCCGTGGTTGAGCTTGCGCATGCGCAGGGCGAAGGCCACGTTCTCGAACACACTCATGTGCGGGAACAGGGCGTAGTTCTGGAACACCATGCCGATATTGCGTTCTGCTATCGGCATGCGGGTCACGTCGCGGCCGGCGATGGAGACGCTGCCGCTGTCGGGCGCCTCGAAGCCGGCGATGATCTTCAGCAGCGTGGTCTTGCCGGAGCCCGACGCGCCCAGCAGCGTGCAGAACTCGCCGCGCGCCACGTCCAGGTCGATGGAGGGCAAGGCCATGGTCTTGCCGTAGGACTTGCAGATGCCGCTCAGCGTGACGTTCTTGCCCTGGCGTTCGGGGCGTTCGGCGAAGGCCGCGACGGCGTGGGGTGCGAGGGACATGGATCAGGCTCCGTTTTTCTTGCGGCCGAGCAGCTGCTGGGCGATCAGGATGAGGGCGGTGGCGGCCACCAGCAGGCAGGAGGCCGAGATCACCGTGGGATCGAAGTCGCTGGACAGGCCTTCGAACATCAGCTTGGGCAGCGTGCGGTTGCGCACGTTGGTGAGGAAGAGCGCCATCACCACGTCGTCGAAGGAGGTGACGAAGGCGAAGACGGCCGCGCCGATCAGCCCCGGCAGCAGGGCCGGCAGCATGACCAGGCGGAACATCACTGTCCAGCTCGCGCCCAGGCCCATGGCCGCCAGCTCCAGGCTGTGGTCGAAGCTGCGCAGCGCGGCCCGCACGGTGATGTAGACATAGGGCGCGGCCAGCACCGTGTGGCCCAGGATCACCGCCACCGAATTGGCCACCCAGCCCAGCGGCGCGGTCATGTAGTACAGCGACACGCCGGTGATGATGGAAGGCACCGACATGGGGATGACGAAGAGCGCATCGAGCACCTTGCCGGCGCCCGACTTCATCTTGTGCACGCCGAGCGCGGCGGCGATGCCGAGCACGCTGGCCAGCAGGGTCACGATCAGGCCCACCTTCAGGCTGGAGAACAGGGCGGCCAGCCACTTGTCCTCCTCCAGGAAGCTGCGGTACCAGCGCAGGCCGTATTCCGGCGGCGGAAAGCTCGGGTACTGCGAGGTGCCGAAACTCATCGGTATCACCACCACGATGGGCGCCAGCAGGAAAAGCACGCTGAGGATGCCGGCCACCACCGAGAAACGCCCGCCCGGCGTGCGCCGTGCCGGCGCCTCGCTGCTGCCCTTGCCGCCGGAGCCGCTGATGAGCTTGTCCAGCCCGAACAGGCGGTTGAACACCCACAGCGAGACCAGCACCGTCACCAGCAGCACGCCGGCAAGCGCCGCGGCCACGCCCCAGTTGAGTTCCTCGGTGATGTTGTGCGAGATGACCTCGGCCACCATGCGCTGGCCCGGCCCGCCCATCAGCGAGGGCGTGATGTAGTAGCCCACCGCGTTCATGAAGACGATGATGCCGCCGGCCACCACACCCGGACTGGTCAGCGGCAGCACCACCTTGGAGAAGATCGAGACCGAGCCGGCGCCCAGGCTCTGCGCGGCCTGTACCAGCGTGCGGTCCATGGCCTTGAAGGAGGCGTAGAGCGGCAGCAGCACGAAGGGCATCAGCACATGGGTGGTGCCGATCATCACGCCGGTGAAATTGAAGAGGAAGGCCACCGGCTCGGACGCGATGCCGGTGCCGGTGAGCAAAGCGTTGAGCGGGCCGTTCTTGCCCAGCAGGGCGATCCAGGCCGAGGTGCGCACCAGCGCGCTCGACCAGAAGGGCAGCAGCACCGCGAAGAAGAGGATGCGCGCGATGCGCGGGCTGACGCTGGCCATCAGGTAGGCCAGGGGGTAGCTCATCACCACGCAGCTGATGGTGACTGCCACCGCGATGGTGAAGGTATTGCCCAGCACGATGCGGTAGATGGGCGTATCGAGCAGGTGGCGGTAGTGGGACAGGCTCAACTGCCCGTCCACCAGGAAACCCTCCTTCATCAGGCCGGCGATCGGCCCGACGAAGAAGAGCAGCAGGAACACCAGCAGCGGCGCCGCCGCCAGCACCGCCGCGCGGTTCCAGCGGCGCCGCGGCGCGGCGTGGAGGGCCGCGCCGGGCGGCAGGGGAATGGCGGTGCTGTTCATCGGGCGCGGCCTGTGGGGATCAGCGTGCGCGGATCGCGTTGTAGCGTTCGACGATGGCCGGGCCGTTCTTCTCCCAGAACTCCGAATCCATGAAGACAGCCGTCTTCAGGCGCTCGGGCGTGGAAGGCAGGCGCTGCTTGCGGGCTTCGTCGATCAGCGGGAAGGCGGCTTCGGTGGTCGGGCCGTAGGGGATGTACTTGCTGAACTCGGCCTGGTTCTTGGGCACGGCGATGTAGTTCAGCAGCTTGATGGCCTCGGTGCGGTTCTGCGCGCCCTTGACCAGCGCCATGTAGCCGACCTGGGCGATGGAGTCGCCCCAGCCCATGGCGATCGGCAGGCCGGAGGCGATGCCGGCGTCGAAACGGCCGTTCCAGCCCAGGGCCATGACGACCTCGCCGCTGCCGAGCGTGTTGACCGGCTCGGCGCCGTTCTTCCACCAGGTGGCCACATAGGGCTTGATCTTCTCGATCTGCTTCATCGCGCGGTCCACGCCGGCGGGGGTGGACAGCACCTTGTAGACATCGGCGGCCGGCACGCCGTCGGCGATCAGCGCGGCTTCCAGCACGGTGGAGGGGTCGTCCTGCAGGGTGCGCTTGCCGGGGAATTTCTGCACGTCCCAGAAGTCGGCGAAGGTGCTGGGCTGGGGCTTGCCGGCGGGGAAGGCCTTGGTGGAATAGGCCACCAGCGTGGCGAAGATCTCGGTGGGCACGCCGTAGTCGTTGCGGGCGGCGGCGATCATGTGCTTCTGGTCGACCATCTCGGGCGTGATCTTCTCGAACACCCCCAGCTTCACGCCGCGCGCCAGGCGGGCGCTGTTCTCGCTGACCACGTCCCAGGCGACGGACTTGGTGTCGATCATGGCGCGGATCTTGGCGACCTGCGGGTCGGTGTCCTCGGTCACCTTGATGCCGGTTTCCTTGGCGAAGGGCTTGAGCCAGGCATCGCGGATCGCCGCCTGGTAGGCACCGCCCCAGCTGGCGAAATTCAGCTCGGCGGCCTGGGCCAAACCGGTGGTGAACAAGGAGGCGGCCAGGAGGCCGCCGGCGATCTTCAAGAACCTGGTCTTCATCGAAACGCTCCGGTAAACAAGCATGGTTGGAAGGCCCGCCGGCACCGTCGCCGGCGAGCACTACCGCCTTGGTACGCAAAGTGCATGCCAGTGGTATACCAAGACTTTCGCCCCGAAACAGGGCACATCCCAAGCGCTCCCCGCCTCGGTCGCCGTGGCATGCCCATTGCTAGATACCACTGGTATACCAGTTGTGCACCAATTTGAACCCTGAGGATTCCACATGCGTACCCAGAAGACTTTCCGCCCCGTCGCCACCGGCATCGCCCTGGCGCTGGCCCTGCTGTCGGGCACCGCGGCAGTGCATGCGCAGACCCGTGGCGGCACGCTGCGCGCCATCGCCCAGCCCGAGCCGCCGACGCTGATGCTGGGCCTGAACCAGCAGACGCCCACCCAGTACGTCGCCGGCAAGATCTACGAAAGCCTGCTGACCTGGACGCCGGACCTGAAGCCCATGCCGGGCCTGGCCAAGTCCTGGACCGTGTCGCCCGACGGCAAGCTCTACAGCTTCGAGCTGCAGACCGGCGTGAAGTGGCACGACGGCAAGCCCTTCTCCTCCGACGACGTGGTGTTCAGCGTGGACAAGTTCCTGCGCGAGGTGCACCCGCGGGCGCGGGTCATCATCAACCAGTTCGTGGAGTCGATCAAAGCCGTCGGCCCGAACAAGGTCGAGATCCGTCTGAAGGAGCCCTTCGCGCCCTTCCTGAAGTCCTTCGTCAGCGACAACATGCCCATGGTGCCCAAGCACCTCTACGACGGCACCGACTACAAGAGCAACCCGGCCAACCAGACGCCGGTCGGCACCGGCCCCTTCAAGTTCAAGGAATGGAAGAAGGGCTCCTACATCATCCTGTCGCGCAACCCCGACTACTGGCAGAAGGGCAAGCCCTACCTCGACGAGATCGTCTTCAACGTGATCCCCGACGCCGCCTCGCGCGCCGTGGCCTTCGAGCGCGGCGACGTGCAGGTGGTCAGCGCCAACGACGTGGACAACGTGGACGTGCCGCGCCTGAAGAAGGTGGCCAACACCAAGTCGACCAATGCGGGCTGGGAGATGTTCTCCAAGCAGGCCTACATCCAGATGAACATGAGGAAGCCGCCCTTCGACAACCTGAAGGTGCGCCAGGCGGTGATGGAAGCCATCAACCGCAAGTTCGTGGTCAACAACATCTTCTTCGGCCTGGGCAAGATCGCCACCGGCCCGGTGTCGTCCACCACGCCCTTCTACGAGCCCAATGTGCCGGCCTACACCTTCGACCTGAAGAAGGCGCGGGCGCTGATCAAGGAGTCCGGCGTCGATGTGTCGAAGACCCCGATCAAGATCCTCTCCTACCCCTACGGCGCCACCTGGGACCGCCTGGGCGAATACACCCGCCAGGCCCTGGAACAGGTCGGCTTCAAGGTGGAGATCGAATCGGCCGACGCCGGCACCTGGTCCAAGCGCGTGTCGGACTTCGACTTCGACATGACCTTCAGCTTCACCTCGCAGTACGGCGACCCCGCCCTGGGCGTGGCCCGCCTCTACCTGGCGCGCAACCAGGTCAAGGGCTCGGCCTTCGTCAACAACCAGGGTTATGTGAACCCGGCCATGGACGTGGCCTGGGACAAGGCCGCGGCCGCCACCTCGGTGGAAGAGCGCCAGCGCCTCTACAGCACCATCCAGAAGACCCTGGTGGAAGAGGTCGCCAACGGCTTCCTGTTCGAGATGGAGATCCCCACCATGTACAGCGCCAAGGTGCACAACCTGACGCAGACCGCCATCGGCCTGAACGACACCTTCGCCGACGTCTACATCGACAAGTAAGCAGCCCGGACCCGACGCGATGAAGACCCTGTCTTTCCTGTTCTCCCGTATCGGCAAGGCGGTCTTCGTCGTCCTCGGTGTGGTGATCGTCAACTTCCTGCTGATCCGCCTGGCGCCGGGCGACCCGGCCGCGGTGATGGCGGGCGAGTCCGGCTCCTCGGACCCGGCCTATGTGGACCAGCTGCGCCACGACTTCGGGCTGGACAAGCCCGTGTGGATGCAGCTGTTCATCTACCTGCGCGGCGTGCTGCGCTTCGACCTGGGCTTTTCCTACCGCGAGCGCCTGCCGGTGCTCGACCTGATCCTGGACCGCCTGCCCGCCACCCTGCTGCTGATGGGCTGCGCCTTCGTCTTCGCCATCGTGCTCGGCCTGCTGGTGGGCGTGATCTCCTCGCGCAGCCGCTACCAGGGCCGCCTGCCGTGGCTGGACAGCGTGCTGATGACGGTGTCCCTGCTGATCTACGCCACGCCCCAGTTCTGGCTGGCGCTGCTGGCGATCATCTTCTTCTCGCTCCAGCTCGACTGGCTGCCGCCCTTCGGCATGGAGACCGTGGGCGCGGGCCTGACGGGCCTGGCCCATGCCAAGGACGTGGCCCTGCACCTGATCCTGCCGACCGTGTCCCTGGGCTGCTTCTTCATGGCCGTGTATGCGCGGCTGACCCGCGCCTCCATGCTCGAAGTGCTGGGCATGGACTTCATCAAGACCGCCCGCGCCAAGGGCGTGCCGGTGGGCGAGATCGTGCGCCACCACGCGCTGCGCAACGCCTTGCTGCCGGTGGTCACCTTCGCCGGCATCCAGCTCGGCCAGATGGCCGGCGGCGCGGTGCTCACCGAGACCGTCTTCGGCTGGCCCGGCATCGGCCGCCTGCTGTTCGACGCCCTGATGCAGCGCGACTACCAGCTGCTGCTCGGCGTCTTCCTGGTGACCTCGACCATGGTGGTGGTGTTCAACCTGCTGACCGACCTGGTCCTGCGTTTCGTCGATCCGCGCATCGCCGAAGCCTGAAAGAAGCGATATGAAAAAGTTCCTGCGGCGCTATGCCGCCAACCGCGGCGCGGTGCTGGGCCTGGCCCTGCTGCTGATCGTGATCCTGGCCGGCGCCTGCGCCTCCTTCTTCTTCGAGGAGTCGCCCTGGTCGATGGTGGCCGATCCCCTCATCAAACCCTTCACCGACCACGACTACCCGCTGGGTACCGACATGCTGGGCCGCGACATCGCCGCCGGCCTGCTCTACGGCGCGCGGGTGTCGCTGATGATCGGCGTGGTCTCGACCGCCGTGGCCGTGCTCTTCGGCATCCTGGTGGGGGCGCTCGCCGGCTACCACGGCGGCCGCACCGACGACCTGCTGATGCGCGGCACCGAGTTCTTCCAGACCATCCCGCAGCTGGCCATGGCCCTGGTGCTGGTCGCCATCTTCAAGCCCACCATCTATTCGATCGTGGGGGCGATCTCCATGGTCTCCTGGCCGCCGGTGGCGCGCCTGGTGCGCAGCGAGTTCATGACCCTGAAGCAGCGCGAGTTCGTGCAGGCCGCCATCGTCATCGGCCAGACGCCGGGCCGCATCATCCTCACCCAGATCCTGCCCAACGCCGCCTCGCCCATCATCGTGACCGCCTCGCTGATGACGGCGACCGCCATCCTCACCGAATCGTCCATGTCCTTCCTGGGCCTGGGCGACCGCAACATGATGAGCTGGGGCTTCATGATCGGCGCCTCCCGCACCATGCTGCGCGAGGCGCCCTGGATGAGCCTGTGGCCCGGCCTGGCGATCATGGTGACGGTGCTGGCCATCAACCTGATCGGCGAGGGGCTCAACGACGCCCTCAACCCGCAACTGCGCAAGCGCGGGGACTGACATGAGCGACTCCTCCACCAAGACTCCCCTGCTGTCCATCCGCGATCTCAGCATCGCCCTGCCCCGCGGCGGCGACCGCAGCCATGCGGTGCGCGGCATCAGCGTCGACATCCATGCCGGCGAGATCGTCTGCATCGTCGGCGAATCCGGCTCCGGCAAGTCGATGAGCGCCAACGCCATCATGGGCCTGCTGCCGCCCTACCTGCAGCCCGAGGCCGGCGAGATCCTGCTCGAAGGCCGCGACCTGCTGAAGCTCCCCGAAGACACCCTGCGCGAAATGCGCGGCCGCGACATGGCCATGATCTTCCAGGAGCCGCTGTCGGCCCTGAACCCGCTGCTGACCGTGGGCGAGCAGATCGCCGAGGTGATGCGGGTGCATGGCGCCTACCCCGGCCCGGCGCGCGAGCAGCGTGTGCTGGAGCTGCTGGACTTCGTCGGCCTGCCCGACCCGGCCACGCTGCGCAATGCCTGGCCGTTTCGCCTGTCGGGCGGCCAGCGCCAGCGGGTGATGATCGCCATGGCCCTGGCGCTGGAGCCGCGCCTGCTGATCGCCGACGAGCCCACCACCGCGCTCGACGTGACCACGCAGGCCCAGATCCTGGCCCTGATCGCCCGCATCCAGCGCGAGAAGGGCATGGGCGTGATGTTCGTCACCCACGATTTCGGTGTGGTGGCCGAGATCGCCGACCGGGTGGCGGTGATGGAAAAAGGCGTGCTGGTGGAGCAAGGCACGGCCGAGCAGGTCTTGAACCGCCCGCAGCACCCCTACACCCGCCGCCTGATCGCCGCCGTGCCGCATCAACGCGCCCAGCACGGCGACAGCGCCGCCCTGCGCGGCAAGCCCATCCTGGAAGTGGAGAAGCTGGCCAAGACCTATGCCAGCGGCGGCGGCCTGTTCCGCAAGAAGCGGGCGGTGCGGGCGGTGGACGGCGTGAGTTTCTCGGTGCGCCGCGGCCAGACCCTGGGCATCGTCGGAGAATCGGGCTCGGGCAAATCCACCATCGGCAAATGCCTGCTCAAGCTCACCGGCATCGACGGCGGCCGCATGCTCTTCGAAGGCGAGGACATCGCACCCTTGAGCGAGACCGAGTTCCGCCCCAAACGCGCCAAGATCCAGATGATCTTCCAGGACCCTTTCGCATCGCTCAACCCCCGCCAGACCGTGGGTCGCATCCTCTGCGACGGCCCCATGGCCGCCGGCGTGCCGCGCGCAAAGGCCGAGGCCCGGGCGCGCGAGCTGCTGCAGCTGGTGGAGCTGGACGTGTCGGCCTTCGACCGTTATCCGGGCGAGTTCTCCGGCGGCCAGCGCCAGCGGGTGGGCATCGCCCGGGCGCTGGCCATGGAGCCGCAGCTGATCGTGGCCGATGAATCCGTTTCCGCCCTCGACGTGTCGGTGCAGGCCCAGGTCTTGAAGCTGCTGCGCGAGGTGCAGCATCGGCTGCAGATCGCGCTGATCTTTATCACCCACGACCTGCGGGTGGCCGCGCAGATCTGCGACGAACTGCTGGTGATGCACCGCGGCCAGGTGGTGGAGCAAGGCCCGCCGGGGCAGATCTTCGATGCGCCCCGGCACGAATACACCCGCGCGCTGATCGCTGCCATGCCCGGGCGGGAATGGGATCCGTCCCAGGCGGTGCTGGCATGACGGTGGCTCCCGACATGGCGCTGGCCGCCAGGCTCTTCGAGCGGCTGCGCCAGGACAACGCCGACCAGGACGGCGTGACCCGCGATACCTACGGGGCGGGCGAGCAGCGTGCACATGACCTGCTTGCTGCCGAGGCCCGGCGGCTGGGCCTGGAGGTGCGCACCGATGCGGCCCTCAACCTCTATCTCACCCTCCCCGGCCGCGAACGCGGGCTGCCGGTGGTGATGACCGGATCGCATCTGGACTCGGTGCCGGTGGGCGGCAACTACGACGGCGCGGCCGGCGTGGTGGCCGGCCTGTCGGTGCTGGCCGGCTGGGTGGCGGCCGGCGTGCAGCCTGGGCGCGACGTGACGGTGATGGCCGTGCGTGCCGAGGAAAGCGCCTGGTTTCCGGTCTCCTATATCGGCAGCAAGGCGGCCTTCGGAAAACTCGGCCCCGAGGCTTTGGAAGCCCGCCGCTTCGACACCGGCCGCACGCTGGGCGAGCATCTGACGGAACTCGGCGGCCAGCCGCAGGCCCTGGCGCGCGGCGAGGCCCAGCTGACAGCGGACACCATCGACTGCTTCATCGAACTGCATATCGAGCAAGGCCCGGTCCTGCTCGGCCAGGGCGACGTGCTGGGCATCGTCACCGGCATCTGCGGCAGCCTGCGCTATCGCGCCGCGCGGGCCGTCGGCCGCTACGGCCATTCCGGCGCCACGCCGCGCCTCTACCGCCAGGACGCGGTCGTCGCCTTCGCCGCGCTGGTGCAGCGCAGCCAGCAGGACTGGGCCGAGATGGAAGCCCAGGGCCACGAGCTGACGCTGACCTTCGGCCGGGTCGAAACCGACCCGCACCAGTCCGATCTGAGCAAGGTCGCCGGCCAGGTCGATTTCTGCATCGACATCCGCTCGCGCAGCCACGCCACCCTGGCCGAGATGGACCGCCGCCTGAAGCGGGCCGCGCGGAACGCCAGCGGCGTGGTCTTCGACTTCGGCCCCGTCAGCGGCAGCGAGCCCGCCGTGATGGACGACGCGCTGCGCCAGGCCCTGACCGAGGCCGCCGCCCTGCAAGGCCTGGCCGCCCCGGCCCTGCCCAGCGGCGCCGGCCACGATACCGCCACCTTCGCCAATGCCGGAGTGGCATCGGCCATGCTGTTCGTGCGTAACGCCAACGGCAGCCACAACCCTGAGGAAACCATGACGATGAACGATTTCGCCGCCGGCTGCGCCGTGCTGGGCGCCGTGCTGGCGCGACGCGCAGGAGGCTTGGCGTGAGCGCTGTCTGCCTGATCAACCACCCGATCCATCCGATCGGTGCCGAGCTGCTGCAGGCCGCCGGCTTCACCGTGCGCCAGCCCAAGAACCCGCAAGCCCTGCGCGAGGAGATTGTCGAAGCCGACGCCGCCATCGTGCGCGACGGCCTCACCGCCGAGCTGATGGACCTGGCGCCCCGCCTGGCCATCATCGTCAACCACGGCAGCGGCTCCGACCGCATCGACGTGGCCCATGCCTCGCGCCTGGGCATTCCGGTCACCTGCACACCCGGCTCCAACAGCCAGGCGGTGGCCGAGCACGCGCTGATGCTGATGCTGGCCACGGCCCGCCAGTCCTCGGCCGCCGACCGCGCCACCCGGGCCGGCGACTGGGCCTTCAAGTTCTCGCAGCCGCTGCTGTCGCTGAGCGGCGCCACGCTGGGCATCGTCGGTTTCGGCCACAGTGGCAAGCTGCTGGCGGCCATGGCCGCAGGCGGGCTGGGCATGCGGGTGATGGTGTGGTCGCCCCGTGCCGACAAGGCCGAGCTGGCCGCCGCCGGCGTGATCGCCGCGCCCTCGCTGGAAGCGCTGCTGGAGGCCGCCGACGTGGTCTCGCTGCACCGCCCGCTGCGCCCCGACACCCGCCACATGCTCGACGCCGCCGCGCTGCGCCGCATGAAGCCGACCGCCATCGTGGTCAACACCTCGCGCGGCGGCCTGATCGATCAGGCCGCTTTGGCCGAAGCCCTGCGCGAGGGCCGCATCTTCGGCGCCGGCCTGGATGTGTTCGAGACCGAGCCCTTCCCCGTCGACACCGAACTCGCCGCATTGCCCAACCTGGTGCTGACCCCGCATGTGGCCGGCTCCACCCAGCAGGCGCTGCAGGCCACCGCCACCCGCTGCGTGCGGCAGGTCATCGCCGCCCTGGCCGGCCAGGCGCCGCCGGACATGGTGCGGCCCGAGGTCTGGGACGCGCGGCGCTGGCCTGTTGTCTACTCCTCCCCTTTGCTCGTTCCATGACGCTTGTTCCATGACGCCTGAGATCTCGACCCTCGTCCAGGGCACGGTGCCCCTGCTGGTTTCCATCCCGCACGGCGGCGAATACCTGCCAGAAACCTTCGCCGCGCGCATGACCCCCGCCGCGCGCCTGGTGGCCGACACCGACTGGCACCTGGCCCGCCTCTACGACTTCGCCCTGAAGATGGGCGGCTCGATGCTGCGCGCCAACTACTCGCGCTATGTGATCGACCTGAACCGCCCGAGCAACGGCGAGAGCCTCTACCCCGGCCAGACCACCACCGGCCTGTGCCCGGCGGAGACCTTCCGCGGCGAGCCCATCTACGCCGAGGGCTTCGCCCCGCCCGACGCCGCCGAGACGGCCCGCCGCGTGGCCGACTACTGGCTGCCCTATCACCAGGCCCTGCAGGCCGAGATCGACCGCCTGAAGGCCGCGCACGGCCAGGTGCTGGTGTGGGAAGCCCACTCCATCGCCAGCGTGCTGCCGCGCCTCTTCCCGGGCGAGCTGCCGGGCCTGAACGTGGGCACCTTCGATGGCCGCTCGTGCGCACCGCAGATGCGCGAAGCCGTGGTCGCCGCCACCTCGGCCAGCCCCTTCACCTGGGCCGCCGACGCGCGTTTCAAGGGCGGGTTCATCACCCGCCACTACGGCCGGCCGCAGGAGGGCGTGCACACGGTGCAGCTGGAGATGTGCCAGAGCCTCTACATGGACGAGACCGCGCCCTTCGCCTGGCGCGAAGACCGCGCCAGCCGGGTGCAGCCGACGGTCGAGGCCATGGTGCGTGCGGCGTTCGGGGCGCTGGGCAAGGCCTAGACGCTCAGGCGGCTTCGAGATGCGCCGCGCTGGCTTCGGGAAAGAAGCTGGCAGGGCTGACATGGAAGCGCTCGGCCAGCCGGGCGATCTGGCGCACGTTCAGATCGCGTTTGCCCCGCAGGATCTCCGAGACCACGCCCTGGGAGCCGATCTCCGGCAGATCTCCCTGCTTGAGTCCATGCTGGTCCATGAGGAACTCCAGCACCTGGGCCGGCGTGGCGCCGTTGGGCCAGGGGTGCACACGCGCTTCGTACGCCTGGATGCGTTTCGCCACCAGTTCCACCAGCCCGCCGAGGGGGCCGGCGTCGTCCTGCACCAGCGCATCCATAAGTTCAGCCGCCACTGCAAGCAGCGTCTCGTACTGGTCTTCCGTCTGGATGGGACGGCCAAGACCGGACGACTCGTGGAAGGCCATCCACGTCGGGGCAATGTCACCAAGCTTCATTCCCTGCCTCTTTGTCGTTTCGAACAAAGACGGGATTTTCAGGGAGGCGGCCGGCGTCCGCCAGCCGCGAAAACATCGCGTCCGACCCTGCGGCGGGCCGGCACGTGACGTTCAAAGAATCAACATCTCCCGCGGCACCGTCCCCAGCACCCGGTACCCGGTCTCGGTGATCACCACCGTCTCGCTCACGCCCACCGTGAACTCGCCGTAGATGCGCAGGGCCGGCGGGATGTGGAAGGCCATGCCGGGCTGCAGCGGCGTGGTCACGCCCTTGTACAGGCTGAGGATGGAACCCTCGCCCCAGTCCGGCGCGAAGGAGATGCCGACCGAGTAGCCGGTGCGCTTCTTGAAGGCGTCGGTGTAGCCTGCCCGGTCGATCACCGCCTGGCAGGCGTTGTGCGATGCCTCGCAGGGTTCGCCGGGCTTCAGGGCGTCGAGGGCGGCCTGCAGGGCGTCCTGGCAGACCTTCTCCATGTCGATCGCGGCCTGCGGCGGCTGGCCGATCCAGGCCGAGCGCATCAGCGCGGCATGGTAGCGGTCGTGGCTGGCGGCCATCTCCAGGAAGGCGGGCTCGCCCTGGGCGATCTTGCGGCGGCGCCAGGTGCCGTGCGGGATGCCGCTGCGCGGGCCGCAGGAAACCAGGGGCTCCATGCCGAAGTACTCGGAACCCGCGGCGACGGCGGCCTGCAGCATGGCGGCGACGAAGTCGTTCTCGCTGGCGCCCACCTTCACCGCGGCCTGGCCGGCGCGCAGGCCGGCGTCGGTGTAGGAAGCGGCCTTTTCCAGCTTGGCGATCTCGGCGGGCGACTTCACCGCACGCAGTTTCTCGACCAGACCGGCGCCGTCGTGGATGGTGCCGAGCTTGCCCTGCAGCGCCTCGTACACGGCGATCGGCAGGAACCAGCCGCGCTTGTCGATGGCGATGCGTTTGCCGGCCCAGCCCTTGCGCTGGATCACGTCCACCAGGAAGCCCACCGGCTCGTCGCCGTCGGTGTAGATGGCCGCGTCGCTGATGAAGGTGTTGGAGATGAAGTTGAAGTACTCCAGCTGGCGGATCACGAAGACCGGATCGCCCTCCACCGGCAGCACCAGGGCCTGGAAGGTGTAGTAGCCGGGCGTCTGCTGGCCGGTGAGATAGAAGATGTTCTCGGGGCCGGTGACGACCATCACGTCGATGCCGGCCTGCTGCAGGTTGAGCCGGGCGCGGCGCACGCGTTCGGCATATTCGTCGCGGCTGAAGGCGGATTCGCCGCCCGGGACCACGCTGGCGGGAATGCTGGGTGTTGTGCTCATTCAGGAACTCCAGAGATGCTGGGTGAGGGAAATATCGAGTTCGGTGCCGAGGCCGGTGGCGCCGGCGGCGGCCAGGTCGCCCTGGCCGTAGGAGATGCCGGAGACCGGGTCGTCTGCCAGGCCGTCGGCGCCGTACAGCTCGGCGAAACGCGGCGCCACCGCGCGGCTGGTGTGCAGCGCGGCCGCCGTGGCCGCCGCGCCTTCGTTCATCTGGCCGACCATGCAGGCCACGCCCGCGGCCTGCAGCCGGCGCGCGGCCGCCACGGTGGGGGCGATGCCGCCCAGCTTCACCAGCTTGAGGTGGGCCCACAGGCGTTCGTGGCCCAGGGCGCAGAGGCCGTCCACGTCGGCCTGCGTGCCCATGCCCTCGTCGAGCATCAGGGGCATGGGGCTGCGGTCGGCCAGCGCGGCCATGTCGGCCGGGCGGGTGGTGGCGATGGGTTGCTCCAGGTATTCGAGGCCGAAGGGCGCCAGGGCCGCGAGGCGGGCGGGGGCTTCGTCGGCGCTCCACTGGGCATTGGCATCGGCGGCCAAGTGCACCGTGTCGCCGAAGCGGTCGCGCAGGGCGCCCAGGCGGCGCAGGTCCTCGGCGAAATCGCCGGCCGCCACACGCACCTTCAGGTCCCGGAAGCCGCGTGCCACATAGGCTTCGGCCTGGCCCATGAAGACCTCGAAGGGCGACCAGAACAGGGTCTGGTTGCTGTGCCAGCGCAGCGGCGCCGCGGCGCCCTGCCCCAGCCAGACGGCCAGCGGCTGGGCGGCCCGGCGCGACACCATGTCATGCAGCGCGCAGTCGATCAGGCAGCGCACCGGCATGCTCCAGGGCGCGGCCCAGGCGGACATCGAAGCCAGCAGCACCTCGGGCGAACGCTCCCAATCGATCGCCTGCACGGCGGCCAGGGCGGCCTGCAGCACCTCCTCGGCGCTGTAGCCGTTGAGGTAGGCGATGTTGATGCGCACCTCGCCCACGGCTACATGCTCGCCGTCGTCCAGCCGCAGGTACAGGCTGTGCAGCTCCGCCACGCTGCCGGAGGACGCGGTGTGCAGCACCACGCCGTTGCCGTAGTGCAGCCGCGCGGTGTGGAGGCTGGCCTTCACGCCGCGGCAGGCGCCAGCATGCGCAGGGCCACGTCGCGGTAGATCAGGCTGGAGGCGATGAACTCGTCGATGGGCACGAACTCGTCGGGCTTGTGCGCCACCGCCAGGGTGCCGGGGCCGATCACGGTGCCGGTGGTGCCCAGGCTGCGGAAATGCACCAGGTCGCAACCGCCCTGGAAGCCGTAGGGGCCGGCCTCGCCGTGGTTGTGCTCGCGGCAGGCGTCCAGGCTGGCCTGCACGATGGATTCGCTGAGCGCCGTCTCGGTGGCGCCGCCGGTGGTGGCCTTGTATTCCAGCACCTCGGCGCGCACGCCGAACTTCTGCTGCGCTAGGGCCAGCAGCGCGTCGATCTCGGCCTTGACCTCGCCCTCGTCCTCGCCGGGCACCATGCGGCGGTCCAGCAGCAGGTCGCAGGCGCCGGGCAGCACGTTGTCGGCATGGCCGCCGTGGATGCGGGTCACGGTCAGGCTGGCGCTGCCCACCAGGTCGTGGCAGCGGCAGCGCACCACGTTCTCGTGGTGGTGCTCGACCAAGCCCAGCAGCTGGGCGGCGCGGAAGATGGCGTTCTCGCCCAGGTGCGGCGTGCCCGAATGCGCCGTCACGCCATGCACCCGCACCAGCGGGCGCAGGCTGCCCTTGTGGGCGGTGTAGGCGCAGTTGGAGGTGGGCTCGCCGATCACCGCGAAGTCGATCTTCGGCGGTTCGTTGGCCACGTAATGCTTGGCGCCTTCGCTGGCGATTTCCTCGTCGGCGGTGAACACCGCCATCAGCGTGCCGGACCAGGCCTCGGGCACCGCCACCAGCATGCGGCAGGCCTCGATCATGGCGGCCATGGGGCCCTTGGCATCGCAGCTGCCGCGGCCGTAGAGCTTGCCGTCGGCCTCGCGCAGCACGAAGGGGTCGCTGGTCCAGCCCTCGCCGGCGGGCACGGTGTCGATATGGGTGTTGAAGGCGAAGGTGGGGCCGGGGCCGTTCTCGAAACGCGCGATCACGTTGACGCGGCCGGGCTTGTACTCCGACAGCGACAGGTCGAAGCCTTCGGCCTCCAGCAGGGCCTTCAGCTGGCGGGCGGCTTCCAGCTCGTGGCCGGGCGGGTTCTCGGTGTTGATGGCGACCAGGGCGGCCAGGTCGCGCTTCATGCGGGCGACGTCGGGCGCGGGCAGGGTGGTGGGCAGGTGGGCGGTCATGGGTGTTGCGGTGTCAGTGCAGGATCTGGTCGAGGAAGCGGCGGGCGCGTTCGTGCACCACGCCGCCGAAGAAATCGGTGCTGGAGGCGTTCTCGATGATTTCGCCGGCCTCCATGAAGACGATGCGGTCGGCCGCCTGGCGGGCGAAACCCATCTCGTGGGTGACCACCAGGCTGGTCATGCCCTCGGCGGACAGCTCGGCCATCACGTCGAGCACCTCGCGGATCATTTCCGGGTCGAGCGCCGAAGTGGGCTCGTCGTAGAGCATCACCTTGGGCCGCATGGCCAGCGCGCGGGCGATGGCCACCCGCTGCTGCTGGCCGCCGGAGAGTTCGTCGGGGAAATGGTCGGCGCGCTCGGGGATGCGCACCTTCTGCAGCAGGGCGGTGGCGATGTCGTGGGCGTCGTGGCGGCTCATGCCCAGCACCTTCATCGGCGCCAGCATGATGTTCTCGGCGGCGGTGAGGTGGGAGAACAGCTCGAAGTTCTGGAACACCATGCCGATCTCGCGCCGCAGCAGGGGTGCGGTGCGCGGGTCGTTGGTGACGTCGCGGCCCTCGAAGAAGATGTTGCCGCCGTCGGCCGGGTCGAGCTGGTTGACGCAGCGCAGCAGCGTCGATTTGCCGGAGCCCGAGGGGCCGATGATCACCACCGTCTCCTTGGCCTGCACGTTGATCGAGCAGTTCTTCAGGATGCGGTTGCTGCCGAAGCTCTTGTCCACGCCGATGATTTCCAGCAGCGGTTTTGTCTTGTCGGTCTGTGCCATGGGGCTGTCCTTGCTTTCTCAGCGCACGGTGCCGGGGCGCTGGCTGCCCAGCAGGCGCTGCGCCAGGGGCTGGGCGGCGCGCTTGCGGCGGCTCTTGGGATCGAGGCGGCGTTCGATCAGCGACTGCAGCGCCATGAAGAGCGTGGTCAGCGCCAGGTAGTAGATGCCGGCGGCCGTCAGCGCCTCGAAGTACTTGAAGTTGGAACTGGCCGTCTGGTTGGCCACCAGCAGCAGGTCTTCCACCGCCACCACCGAGACCAGGGCGCTGAGCTTCAGCATGCCGATCATCTGGTTGCCCATGGGCGGCAGGATGATGCGCACGGCCTGCGGGATCACCACATGGCGCATCACGCCGGAGGGGAACATGCCCAGCGCCAGGGCCGCGGTGCGCTGGCCCTTCTTGATCGCCTGCAGGCCGGACCGGATGATCTCGGCCATGTAGGCGCCCTCGTTGAGCGACAACGCCAGCACCGCGCTCACCACCGCCGACAGCTTGATGCCGAAGGACGGCAGCACGTTGTAGACGAAGATGATCTGGAACAGCACCGGCGTGCCGCGGAACAGCCACAGGTAGCCCATGGTGATGCCGTGCGCGGCGCGGCTGCGGCTTTCCTGCAGCAGCGCCACCAGCAGGCCGACGGCGGCGCCGAAGACCAGCGAGCAGATGGTGATCAGCAGCGTGATCAGCGCGCCGTGGAAGAAGGCCGGCGACAGCAGGTAGCTCAGGACGAGGGAGAAGGACATGCGCGATCCGGCGTTCTTCAGTTGTTGAGCAGGCCGACGGAAGCCGGGAACTTCCACTTGGCGATCAGCTTGGCGTAGGTGCCGTCGGCGACGATCTCCTTCAACGCGGCTTCGAGCGAGGCGCGCATGGCGGTGTCGCCCTTGCGCAGCGCGATGCCGATCTGGGTGTTGGCCTCGAACTCGGCGCCGGTGGACTCGAACACGCCGGCCATCTCGGTCATCAGCTTCACGTTGCCGGGGGTGGAGTCGAAGATGGCATCGGCGCGGCCCTGGCGCAGGGTGAGGGCCGAGTCCTGGGCGGTGGGCATGGTCATGACCTTGACCTCGGCCTTGCCGGCCTTGGTGCAGCGCTCGTTGTCGGCGCGGGCGTAGCTCTCCTGGATGCCGCCCAGGGTCACGGCGATGGTCTTGCCGCACAGGCTGTCGTCGCGGCCGGTGATCTTGGCGGGGTTGCCCTTGACCACCACCACCTGCGTGCCCACCTTTAGATAGGGCACGAAATCGACCTGGGCGGCGCGCGCCGGGTTGATGTACATGGCCGAATTGATGATGTCGAGCCGGTTGCCCTGCAGCGCCGGGATCAGGCCCTTGAACTCCATGTTCATCGGCGCCGGCTCCAGGCCGAGCTTCTTGCCCAGGGCCTGGATCATGTCGATGTCGAAGCCGGTGAGCTGGCCGTTGTCCTTGAACTCGAAGGGCGCGAAGGTGGCGGCCACGCCGTAGGTGAGATGGCCCTTCTCGACCAGGGCCTCGGCGGCCGGCGGCGGCGCGGCGAATGCGGCGCAGGCCGTGGCGAGCAGGGCGACGAACAGGGCGCAGAAACGTGGTTGACCGGTCATGGTGCTTCCTAGGTGTGCGAATGGGGACAGGGTTCGGGCCGGCGCGTTTCCTGCATGGAGTTCACCAAAGCAGTGCGCGCCGGGGCCACGCAGGACAGGTTTGCAATATCCGTTCCACGTTGTTCTTGTTGAGCCAATTAATACAATCCTCGGAGGGCGGCCAGGCGCTACCATCGGCCCCCCGACCGCATTCAGAAGGTGTCCGCGCATGGCAAGAGCCGCCGGCCAGAACAGTCGCCGCCTGGCGCAGCAAATCCTCAAACTGGTGCTCGATGCACGCTTCGAGCGCGGCCACCATCTGCGCGAGCAGGCGCTGGCCGACCTGCTGGGCGTGTCTCGCACGCCCGTGCGCGCCGCGCTGCAGTGGCTGGCGCAGGAGGGGCTGGTGGAGATGCGGCCCAACCAGGGCTTCTTCCTGGCGCGCGCGCCGCTGGACGAGGACCTGGCCGGCCTGGGCGCGGCCGACAGCGGCGAAGACGCGCTCTACCGCCGGCTGGTCAACGACCGCCTGGCCGGCGACATCCCGGATTCCGTCACCCAGACCGAGATCGCCCGCCGCTACGGTGCCGACCGCATCGCCGTGCTGCGCACGCTGGACCGCATGGCCGAGGACGGCCTGATCGAGCGCAACAAGGGCCACGGCTGGACCTTCCTGCCCACGCTCGACAGCGACGCCGCGCTGCGCGGCGGCTACAGCTTCCGCCTGATGATCGAGCCCGGCTGCTTCCTGCTGCCCGGCTTCAAGCCCGACCGCGCGGCGCTGGAGCGCTCGCGGCTGCAGCACCTGTACCTGACCTCGCATCCGGACATCGCCTCGGTCACCGCCGCCCAGCTGTTCGAGACCGATGCCGCCTTCCACGAGATGTTCGCGGCCTTCAGCGGCAATGCCTTCGTGCTGCAGGCGATCCAGCAGCAGAACCGGCTGAGGAAACTCATGGAGTTCGCCGGCTACGTCAACCGCCGCCGGGTGCGCGACTGGTGCGGCGAGCACCTGGCCATCATCGATGCGGTGGCGGCCGGGCATTATGCCGAGGCCGGCGAGCTGATGCGCAAGCACCTGACGCATGCCGACGACGCGGCCGAGCGGCCCGGCAAGCCGGCGGCCTCAGCCGGTCGGCGTGCATCCGCCGCAACGAGTTGATTGCTCTTTTTTAGTCATTTCATACAATCCCGGATCTTTTATTTCCGGGGTTCCCCATGTCCGCTTCCCTGCTGGCGCAACGCATGCGCAAGGCACGCCCGTCTCCCACCGCCGAGATCTCGGTCAAGGTCCGGGCCCTGGCGGCGCAGGGGCATTCGGTGATCAACCTGGGCGAGGGCGAACTCGACTTCCCCACCCCGCCGCACATCGCACAGGCCGGCATCGCCGCCATTGAGGCGGGCGACACCAAGTACACCGCCGTGCCGGGCACACCCGCGATGAAGCAGGCGGTGATCGCCAAGTTCGCGCGCGAGAACGGGCTGCACTACCAGGCCGAGGAGGTCATCGTCGGCGCGGGCGCCAAGCAGCTGATCTTCAACGCCTTCCTGGCCACGCTGGATGCGGGCGACGAGGTGGTGGTGCCGGCGCCCTACTGGGTCTCCTACCCCGACATGGTGGGCCTGGCCGATGGCGTGGCGCGCATCGTGCAATGCCATGAGCAGGACGGCTGGAAGCTGCGGCCCGAGGCGCTGGAGGCGGCCATCGGGCCGCGCACCCGCTGGGTGATCCTCAACTCGCCGAACAACCCGACCGGGGCGGTGTATTCGGCCGCCGAGATGGCCGCGCTCACCGCCGTGCTGCTGCGCCATCCGCAGGTGCTGGTGATGGCCGACGACATCTACGAGCACACCCGCTATGTGCCGGGCTTCTCCACGCCGGCCGCGCAGGAGCCGGCATTGAAGGAGCGCACGCTGACGGTCAACGGCGTCTCCAAGGCCTATTCCATGACCGGCTGGCGCATCGGCTATGCGGCCGGGCCGCGCTGGCTGGTGGATGCCATGCAGGTGCTGCAGTCGCAGAGCACTTCCAACGCCTGCTCCATCTCGCAGGCGGCCGCCGTGGCCGCGCTGCAAGGCGGCACCGGCTTCATCGAGGACTGGGTGCTGCTGCTGGCCCAGCGCCGCGACCGGCTGCTGCAGACCGTGGCGCGCATCGAGGGCATGCACTGCGCCCTGCCCGAGGGCGCCTTCTATCTCTTCGCCAACTGCCAGGGGCTGCTGGGCCGCAGCACGCCGGACAGCACGATCCTGCGCACCGACCTGGACCTGGCCGCCTACCTGCTGGACGCCGCCCATGTGGGCACCGTGCATGGCTCGGCCTTCGGCACGCCCGGCTATCTGCGCCTGGCCTATGCGGTGGACATGCCGGTGCTGGAAGACGCCTGCCGCCGCATCGAGCGGGCCTGCGCCGCGCTCACGCTGGCGCAGCCCGCCGAAGCGGCCGCCTGAGGCGCCTCACCCTCAGCTGGCGTAGATCGCGTCCAGGTTCTCGAAGCCCTTGACCTCGATCGGATTGCCGAAGGGGTCGAGGAAGAACATGGTCCATTGCTCGCCGGGCTTGCCGGCGAAGCGCAGCTGCGGCTCGAAGACGAAGTCGGTGCCGGCGGCGGTCAGGCGGTCGGCCATGGCCTGCCAGTCCGGGCGCTCCAGCACCAGGCCGAAGTGGGGCATGGGCACCAGCTTGTCGCCCACATGGCCGGTCAGCGCGGTGGGGAAAGGCTGGCCCAGGTGCATCGAGATCTGGTGGCCGAAGAAGTCGTAGTCGACCCAGGTGTCGGTGCTGCGGCCTTCGCGGCAGCCGAGCACGGTGCCGTAGAAATGGCGGGCCTGGTCGAGGTCGGTGACGTTGAAGGCGAAGTGGAAGGCGGATTTCATCGGGGTGTCTTCGAAGTGATGGAGCTGGGGGGAATTCAGTAGCCGCGCGACGGGTCCACCGCGCCGGGCAGGTCCGCGCGGTCGAAGCCCGCCTGCACCTTGGCGGCGATCTGGGCGATGGCTTCCTGCACCACCGTCTGGGCGGCGATGTGCGGGGTCAGGGCGATCTCGCGGCGCTGCCAGAAGGGGTGCCCGGCCGGCAACGGCTCTTCGCGGGTGACGTCGAGCGTGGCGCCGGCGATGTGGCCGCTGTCGAGCAGGGCCAGCAGGTCGTCTTCCACCAAATGGGCGCCGCGCGCCACGTTGATCACATAGGCGCCGGGCAGCAGGCGCGAGAGGGTGTCGCGCCGCATGATGTCCTGCGTGTCCGGCGTCAGCGGCAGCATGTTGACGAGGATGCGTGTGCCCTGCAGGAAGCGGTCGAACTGGTCGGCGCCATGCAGGCAGGTGACGCCCTCGATCTGCTTGGGCGACTGGCTCCAGCCCAGCACCGGAAAGTCGAAGGCGGCGACCGATTCGGCCACCCGACGGCCCAGGGCGCCCAGGCCCATCACGCCGACGGGGAAGTCCTGGCGGAAACGCGGCTTGCGCGGCGCCCACTGGCCAGCGGCGGCGCTGCCGGCATAGACGTCGAATTCACGGAAGTGGCGCAGCACGGCGTGGCAGACGTAGTCGGCCATCTGTACGGCCATGCCGCCGTCCTCGATGCGCACGATGCGGGCCTGGGGCGGCAGCTGCAGGCGCAGCAGGGCATCCACGCCCGCGCCCATGTTGAAGATGACTTCGAGCGCGGGATGCGCATCGAGAAAGGCTTGCGTGGGCGACCACACGATGGCGCAGCGCGCCTCGGGGTCGGCCTTCGGCCAGGTGCTGATGGCGGTGTCCGGCAGGGCGGAGCGCAGCTGGGCTTCCCAGGTGGCGCCTTCTACGTGGCTGCAGCACAGGGCGATGCGGGTGGGGGCGGCTTGGGTCATCCGGTGATCTTAGAATCGAAAAACTCCATGAAAGACGAATATTGTTCTGGCTTCATGTGAAAGATATTCACCATTCGAAGGACGCTCCCGCGTGATCGGCCATCTGCAGACCCTCGCCGCCATCGCCCGCCACGGCACTTTCGCCGCGGCGGCCGACCGCATCGGCCTGACGCCCTCGGCCGTCAGCGTGCAGATGCGCAAGCTCGAAGAAACGCTGGGCGTGGCCCTGTTCGACCGCAGCGGCCGCAATGCTGTGCTCAACGAGGCCGGCCGGCGCGCGCTGCTGCATGCCGAGCAGATCCTGGAACTCTTCGGCCAGATGGCCTCGGGCGTGGACGACGCTGCGCTGACCGGCACCCTGCGCGCCGGCGCGGTAATGACCGAACTGCTGGGCAGCGTGGTGAACGCGCTGCCGCTGTTCCGCCAGCGTTTTCCCAAGGTGGAGCTGCAGCTCACGCCCGGCGCCTCGGCCGAGCTGATCGGCCTGGTGGAGCAGCAGCGGCTCGACTGCGCGGTGATCGTGCGGCCGGCCTATCCGCTCGAAGGCGTGCTGCACTGGCGGGCGCTGCGGCAGGAGCCCTTCGTGCTGATCGCCGCCGCCGACGAGCGCTCCGACGACGTGCCCTGGCTGCTGGCCCACCGCCCCTTCGTGCGCTACGACCGCCGCTCGCACGGCGGCCATCTGGTGGACCGCTTCCTGCGGCGCAAGCGATATGTGCTGGACGAGGCGCTGGAGACGGACTCGATCGAGGCCATCGTGCTCTTCGTGGCCCGCGGCGGCGGCGTGGCCATCATCCCGCGCACGCCGGTGCTGCAGTCGCTGCGCGCGCAGGTGCGTGAGATCGAGCTGGGCGTGGACACTTTCTACCGGGAGATCGGGCTGCTGGAGCGCACGGACAATCCCCGCGCCCACCTCAATGGGGATTTCTGGATGGCGCTGAAGGAGGTGGGCGGCGTTGCGACCTGAGCTGCAGCCGCGCGCAACGGACATTCGCCTGCACCCGAGAAAACCGAATGGAAAAAGAACGTATTTACAGGCTCTGATTGCTAAGGCGACGTTTGATATCGCATAGCAAATACAGCAAGAAACAGCTTCCACGACAACAATAAAAGATGCCTTATTTGCTATAGTCTGGGACGCGCTAGGCCCTCTCAATCCAATAGGATAGGGCTTCTAGCCAGCCACGGCGATAGCACATACAGCATATGGACAGCCTTTATTCCCTCGGCCGAGCTGTAGCGCAGCTCAGGCAAGAGCGCCGCATGACGCAAAAGCAGCTCGCGGCCCTTAGCGGCTTGGGCCAGTCGACCCTCGCCCGCTTCGAGACCGGCGGCGTCGCAGAGTTCGGCTCGCGAAAATTGCTTCGCCTCCTTGAGGTGCTGGGCCACGAGCTGTCGTTCACGCCCAAGAGCAGCAGCTTCACTCTGGACGATGCTCTGGCGGAACGGCAGCGTCAGGCCCAGGAATCGAGTGAGGCCGGCAATCCGCCGTGGAGCACGAGCCGATGAAGCTCCACGTCTACGTCCACAACCAAGCTGTCGCCACGCTGGAATCGACGGATGGCTTCCGGCATGTGATGGCCTACCACCCCGACATCCCGCCTGAGCAGTTCGTCTCGCTGCTCATGCCCGTGCGCACGGAGTCCTATGCCTACCCGGAGCTGCACCCGCTGTTCCGGATGAACCTGCCCGAGGGCTTCCTGCTCTCCATCCTCCAAGAGCAGCTTGGCCCGCATGTCGGCGCATCGCCCTTGAGCCTGCTCTCCGTCGTCGGGCGTAACGCCATCGGACGGGTCAAGGTGGCCACGCCAGGCGCGAACCCCACGCAGCCGCCAGTGCCGTTCGACCTGAACGGCATCCTGAGGGGAGACAACTCGCAAGAGGCCTTTGTTGACCTGGTGCGCCGGCATGCAGTGTCTGGTGTGTCCGGCGTCGTTCCAAAGTTCCTTTCGCCAAACACCTTCAGTGAGCACACCAAGGGCACCTTGGCTACCGAGCGCTACATCATCAAAGGCACAACAACTCGGCTGCCCGGCGTCGCGCTCAATGAGCATCTGTGCATGGAGGTAGCACGCCAGGCGGGCTTTCCAACGGCTACGACCGAAGTCTCCGACGACGGGCAAGCGCTAGTGGTGCATCGGTTCGACTTCGAAGCCGACGGCACGACCCGCAAAGGCATGGAAGACTTGTGCAGCCTGCTCACGCTGCGGCCAGAGCAGAAGTACGAATCGACCTGGGAGCGCGTTGTCGGCCGCATCAAGGACGTCACGCCTCAGGCCGAACAACAGAACGCAGCGCTCTCGCACCTCGCAGACCTGCTGCTGCTGACCTACGCGCTCCGCAACGCCGATTGCCACACCAAGAACATCGCCCTGCTCTACAGCTCCCGTGAGCAGATTGAACTGGCACCGGTCTACGACATGCTGACCATCACGGTCTACGACGACTACGCGAAGAATCCACCGGGCATGTCCGTCGACGGGCGCAGCACATGGATGCCAGGCAAGGCCCTGGAGCGGTTCCTGCAGGCCAGGTGCAACGTGATGCCGGCGCAGACGCTGGAGCGCGTCGAACGCATCTGTGAGGCCATCGTGCAGGTTACGCCCCAGGTCGTCGTGGCCACGGAGAAGTACCCAGCGTTCCACGAGACGGGCAAGCGCATGCTGCACGCGTGGAACGACGGGATGAACAGCCTGCGTCTTCAGAAGACCTGGAGCCTGCCGTCGCTGGACGAGCCCATTGCAGCGGCCAAGTTCTCAGACCCAGAGCCAATCATGGCAACGAAGGTCGAGAAGATTGGCCGCTCGCCTCTGCTGGGGCAGCGCTAGTCACACCCTCTGGCAGACCCAAAACGGTCCCGGGACGTGTTTTGAGGCAGAAACGGCAAGGGCCTGCATAAGCAAGCTGCCCTTGATTCGCAAACATAATTTTTGGTAGGCCGTGTTGGACTTGAACCAACGACCAAAGGATTATGAGTCCTCTGCTCTAACCAACTGAGCTAACGGCCCGCCAGCCTTCGATTGTCGCATCTTGCGGCGGCCCGCTTCCTGCTTTCCCGAAGTGCGGCAGCGACTTCGGCTCATGATCTGCGAGACTCGCGGCTCTTGACCGCCGCGCGCCGACCCTGGCGCGCCTTTTGCGTTTTTGCCCCGTCGCGGCACCGGACTCCTTCTCTTGCGCTCCGATTCCACCTTGCGCTGGCTGCAACTGCTGGCGCTTTCCCTCGCGATTTCGCTCCTGCTCGTGGCGGCCGGCCTGCCGGCGGCCTGGCTGATCGGTTCGATGGCCGGCTCCATCGTGCTCAGCGTGCGCGGCATCGCGCCGCCGCTGCCCAAGAACACCATGCTGGCCGCCCAGGGCATGGTCGGCCTGCTGATCGCCACCGGGCTGCATGCCGATGCGCTGCGTGAGGTGGGCCGGCACGGGCTGCTGTTCGCCGGGGTACTGCTGGCGGTGGTCGGGCTCAGCGTGCTGCTCGGCGCCATCCTGTACCAGCTGCGGGTGCTGCCGGGCACCAGCGCCTTCTGGGGCGTGTTCCCCGGTGCCGCCTCGGCGATGACGATGATGGCCGAGTCCAACGGCGCCGATGTGCGTTATGTCGCCCTGATGCAGTACCTGCGTGTGGCCATCGTGGTGATGGTGGCCACCAGCGTGATGCATGGCGTGCCGAGCACTGCCGACGCAGCGGGCCACGGCATGGGCAGCCAGCTGCACCGGCTGGCCACTGCGCCCTTCGATGCGGTGGAGCTGGCCAAGACCCTGCTGCTCTGCGCCGCCGCCGTCTGGGCCGGCCAGCGGCTGCGCTGGCCCTCCGGCGCATTGCTGATGCCGATGCTGGCCGGCGCGCTGGCGCAGCACCTGGGCTGGGTACGCATCACCCAGCCGGCCTGGCTGATGGTGATCGTCTACTGCCTGATCGGCTGGGGCATAGGCCGGCGTTTCAGCCGCGACGTGGTGCGCCACGCCTGGCGCTCGCTGCCCTGGCTGCTGGCCTCGATCTTCGCGCTGATCCTGGCCTGCGCCGGCCTGGGCTGGGTGCTGTCGCGCTGGGCCGGCATCGATCCGCTCACCGCCTACCTGGCCACCAGCCCGGGCGGCATCGACGCGGTGGCCATCCTGGCGGCCTCGGCCCATGTGGACCTGCCCTTCGTCATGGGCCTGCAGACCGCGCGCCTGCTGTGCCTGCTGGCGCTGGGGCCGCTGATCGTGCGGGCGGTGGTGCGGCGCCTGGCCGAGCCTCAGACACCCAGGGGATAACCCGCCAGTTCCCGCGCGATGACCATGCGCTGGATCTCGCTGGAGCCCTCGTAGATCTGGGTGATGCGGGCGTCGCGGTAGTAGCGCTCCACCTCGTAGTCCTCCAGGTAGCCGTAGCCGCCGTGGATCTGGATGGCGTGCGAGCAGACCTGCTCGGCCATCTCCGAGGCGAAGAGCTTGGCCTGCGAGGCTTCCGACAGGCAGGGCAGGCCGGCCGTGCGCAGCTGCGCCGCATGCAGCACCAGCAGGCGCGCGGCGTTGATGCGGGTGTGCATGTCGGCCAGCAGGTTGGCGATGCTCTGGTGTTCGCCGATGGGCTTGCCGAACTGCTGGCGTTCGCGGGAATAGGCCAGCGCCCGCTCGAAGGCGGCGCGGGCGATGCCCACCGCCTGGGCGGCGATGCCGATGCGGCCGCCTTCGAGGTTGGACAGGGCGATGGCCAGGCCGCGGCCCGCCTCGCCCAGCATCGCGTCCTGCGGCAGGCGGCAGTCGTCGAGCGCGATGGCGCAGGTGTCGGATGCGCGTATGCCCATCTTGTGCTCCACCCGCTGCACCACGAAGCCGGGTGTGTCGGTGGGCACCAGGAAGGCGGAGATGCCTTTCTTGCCGGCGGCCGGGTCGGTCACCGCGAAGACGATGGCCAGCTGGGCGCGCTTGCCGTTGGTGACGAACTGCTTGGCGCCGTTGAGCACCCAGTGGCCGTCCTCCAGCACCGCGCGGGTGCGCAGGTTGTGGGCTTCGGAGCCGGCCTGGGGTTCGGTCAGGCAGAAGCAGGCGATGGCCTCGCCGGTGGCCAGGGGCGTGAGCCAGCGGGCCTTCTGCGCCTCGCTGCCGTAGCGCAGCACCGGGCCGCAGCCGACCGAGTTGTGCACACTCATCAGCGCGCCCAGGGCGCCGTCGGCGGCCGAGATTTCCTCCACCGCCAGGGCATAGGCGGTGTAGTCGGTGAAGGAGCCGCCGAAAGTGTCGGGCACCACCATGCCGAGCAGGCCGAGCTGGCCCATCTGGCGCACCACGGCTTCGTCGATCCAGCCGGCCTCGGCCCAGGCCGCCGCCCGCGGCGCCACTTCGCCGCGGGCGAAATCGCGGGCCATGTCGCGCACCATGCGCTGTTCTTCGCTCAGGAGTTGGTCGTGCATGGCGTCAGGCCTGTGCGGCTTGGGTGGCGGGCTGAAAGAATGACTGGATCAGGGCCTCGTCCACTGCTTCGAGCGTGGGCGGGTTCCAGCGCGGGCTGTGGTCCTTGTCGACCAGCAGGGCACGCACGCCTTCGATCAGGTCGCCGCGCGGCAGCCAGGCCTGGTCCAGCGCCAGCTCCATGCGCAGGCAGTCGGCCAGCGGGGCGCCGGAGCCGCGGCTGAGCAGCTCCCAGGTCACGGCCACGGCCAGGGGCGAGCGTTTGGCGATCAGGGCCAGGGTCTCCTCGGCCCAGGGCTGGAACTGGGGCCGCTGCTCGGTGCGCAGGGAGGCGACGATGGCCGCCGCGCCCGGCTGGCCGAAATGCAGGGCGATGGCCTCGCTCAGCGCGGACAGCGGCGCATGGCCGATGTCGGCCGGGGTGGTCCAGCCCGCGACCCGCTGCTGCGGCGGGCGGTGCCAGGGGATCTGGTGAAGGCGGGCGATCAGGGCCGGGAGGTCCTGCGTTTCGGCCGAACCCACGCACACATCGGCCAGTCCGGCGAACAAGGCATCGGCCGCGCCGATCTGCACGCCGGTCAGGCCCAGGTAGAAGCCGATGAAACCCGGCAGCCGAGGCAGGAAGAAGCTGCCGCCGACATCCGGGAAATAGCCGATGCCGACTTCGGGCATGGCCATGCGGGTGCGTTCGGTGACCATGCGCAGGGCCGCAGGCTGGGCGATGCCCATGCCGCCGCCCATGGTGTAGCCGTCCATCAGGGCCACGTAGGGCTTGGGGTATTCGGCGATGAAGAGGTCGAGGGCGTACTCCTCTTCGAAGAAACGCAGCCACTGGCCGTCGCCGGCACGCCAGCTGTCGTGCAGCCAACGGATGTCGCCGCCGGCGCAGAAGGCCTTCTCGCCCGCGCCGCGCACCAGCACGGCCCGCACCTGCGGATCGGTGGACCAGAGCGAGAGCTGCTCGTACATGCCGCGCACCATCTCCAGCGAGAGGGCGTTGAGCGCCTTGGGACGGTTGAGCGTGAGCACACCCACGCCGTCGATGACTTCGCCGAGGATCTGCTCTGTCATGCGGCCTTGCCCCGTATGGTTTCGATGATGGCCGAGAAGTCCAGCCCGCCATGGCCCTGGGCGCTGAAGCCCTGGTAGAGCTGCTGCGCCAGCGCGCCCATGGCCACGGGCAGTTTGGCGGCACGGGCGGCCTCGGTGGCCAGGCCCAGGTCCTTCAACATCAGGTCGGTGCCGAAGCCGCCGGTGTAGCCACGCGAGGCGGGAGCATTGGGCAGCACGCCGGGAAAGGGGTTGTAGGTGTCGGTGCTCCAGCAGCGGCCGCTGCTGGTGTTGATGACGCCAGCCAGCACCTGCGCATCCATGCCCAGGGCCACGCCCAGCGACATGGCCTCGGCCGCGCCGATCATGGAGATGCCCAGCAGCATGTTGTTGGCCACCTTGGCCACCTGGCCGTTGCCGGCGCCGCCGCAGTGCACGATGTTGCGGCCCATCCGGGCCAGCACCGGCTGTACCCGGGCGAAGTCGCCATCGGCGCCGCCCACCATGAAGGTCAGCGTGCCGGCCTCGGCGCCGCCGGTACCGCCGGAGACGGGCGCATCGACCATGGCATTGCCCTGGCGCTGGGCCGCTGCCGCGACCTCGCGTGCGGTCATCGGATCGATGGTGGAAGAGTCCACCAGCAGCACGCCCTTGGGCACGACCGCCAGCAGGCCGTCCTCGCCCAGGTAGACGGCGCGCACATGGGCGGCCGCTGGCAGCATGGTGATGAGCATCTCCAGCCCGTGGGTCTGCGCCACCGCCTGCACCGAGGTGGCGGCATGGGCGCCGGCCGTGCTCAATGCCTGCACCGAGGCGGGCACCGGGTCGAACACCGCCAGTTCGTGGCCCGCCTTGACGAGGTTGAGCGCCATGGGGCGGCCCATGTTGCCCAGTCCGATGAAACCGATCTTCATGTTCTTGTCTCCTTCTTGTTGTCGACCGCTCAGCGGTTCTTGAACTCGGGCTTGCGCTTCTCGGCGAAGGCGGCCATGCCCTCCTTCTGGTCCTCGGTGGCGAAGCTGGAATGGAAGAGGCGCCGCTCGAAATGGATGCCCTCGGCCAGCGTGGTTTCGTAGGCGCGGTTGACGGCCTCCTTGGCCATCATCACCACCGGCTGGGACAGCTCGGCGATGCGGGCGGCGGTCTTCATCGCGTCCTCGATCAGCTCGGCCGACGGCACGATGCGCGAGACCAGGCCGCAGCGTTCGGCCTCGGCCGCATCCATGGTGCGGCCGGTGAGCACCATCTCCATGGCCTTGGACTTGCCGATGAACCGCGTCAGCCGCTGGGTGCCGCCGGCGCCGGGGATGGTGCCGATGGTGATCTCTGGCTGGCCGAATTTCGCGGTGTCGGCGGCGATGATGAAGTCGCACATCATCGCCAGCTCGCAGCCGCCGCCCAGCGCGTAGCCGGCCACGGCGGCGATGGTGGGCTTGCGGCACTTGGCCAGGCGCTCCCAGGTGGCGGTGATGAAGTCGGCCTTGTAGACGTCCATGTACGTCCACTCCTTCATCACCTTGATGTCGGCGCCGGCGGCGAAGGCCTTCTCGCTGCCGGTGACCACGATGACGGCCACGCTGTCGTCGGCCTCCAGCTGGTCGAGCAGGCCGGCCAGTTCGGCGGTCAGCCCGGGCGATAGCGCGTTCAGCGCCTTGGGCCGGTTGAGGGTGATGAGCGCCACGGCGCCCCGCTGTTCATGGAGGAGGTTTTCGTATGCCATGGATCGCATTCTGGCCCGATCGCTTACTTCAGGCTGATGGTGGTGTTCACGCCGCTGCTCACCGAGGCGTCGTCGAACCAGCGTTCGGTGATGGTCTTGGTCTGCGTGTAGAACAGCACCACCTGCTTGCCGTAAGGGCCCAGGTCGCCGAGCTTGGACGCCCGCGAGCCGCTGAAGGAGAACAGCGGCACCGGCACCGGGATCGGCACGTTGATGCCGACCTGGCCCACGTCGATGTCTTCCTGGAACTTGCGCGCCGCCGCGCCGGACTGGGTGAACAGGGCCACGCCGTTGCCGTTGGGGTTGGCGTTGACGAAGGCGATGGCTTCGTCGAGCGTTTCCGCGCTGGCCAGGGCCAGCACCGGGCCGAAGACTTCCTGGTCGTAGACGGCCTGGCCGGGCTTGACGCCGCTGAAGATGGTCGGGCCGATGAAGTTGCCTTCCTGGTAGTTCCTGACCTGGACCTGGCGGCCGTCGAGTTCCAGCTTTGCGCCATCGGCGATGCCGCGTTCGATCAGGCCTTCCACCCGCTGGCGTGCGGCGCGCGAGACGACCGGGCCGACATCGGTGCCGGCCTCGACGCCAGCGCCCACCTGCAGGGTGCGGGCCTTGGCCACCAACTCGGGAATCCATTCCCGCGCCTGCCCCACCAGCACCGCCACCGACACCGCCATGCAGCGCTGGCCGGCGGCGCCGAAGGCCGCGCCGGCCAGGGCGTTGAGGGTCTGCTCCTTGTTGGCGTCGGGCAGCACCACCGCATGGTTCTTGGCGCCCATCATGCATTGGGCGCGTTTGCCCGCCAGGGTGGCGCGCTGGTAGACATGGGTGCCGACGCGGGTGGAGCCGACGAAGGAGATCGCCTTGATGTCGGCATGGTCGCAGAGGGCGTTGACCACCGTCTCGCCGCCATGCACCACGTTGAGCACGCCGGCGGGAATGCCGGCCTGCAGCGCCAGCTCGACCAGGCGCATGGTGACCATCGGGTCCTGCTCGGAGGGCTTCAGGACGAAGGTGTTGCCGCAGGCGATGGCCATGGGGAACATCCACAGCGGGATCATGGCGGGGAAGTTGAAGGGCGTGATGCCGGCGCACACGCCCAGGGGCTGCAGCACGGTGTAGGTGTCCACCCCGCCGGCCACGTTGTTGGCCAGCTCGCCCAGCTGCAGGTTGCCGATGGCGGCGGCGTGCTCCACCACCTCCAGGCCGCGGAACACATCGCCTTCGGCATCGGCCAGGGTCTTGCCCTGCTCGGCGGTGAGCAGGGCGGCCAGCTCGGCCATGTGTTCGCGGATCAGCTGCTGGTACTTCAGGAAGATGCGGGCGCGGGTGCCGATGGCGGTCTTGCGCCAGGTCACGAAGGCCTTCTGGGCGGCGGCGACGGCGGCATCCACCTCGGCGACGGTGGCGAAAGGCACGCGGGCCAGCACTTCCTGGGTGGCGGGGTTGACCACGTCGCGCCATTCGGTGCTGGTGGATTCGACGAATTCGCCACCGATCAGCAGCTTGACGGTGGGCGGCTGGGCCTGCGGCAGCGAGGCCGGAAGTGCGGACATGGGTGTCTCCTGTTGGTGTCTCGAAGGCGCATCGTATGCCTGCAAAATTGCCGCCACAACAGGGAAAATGGCAGGCTCTCCTTGCAGATTTGCAGGGCCACCGAACCGGGCGATCACATCGGAAACCACATGGACTGGGACAACCTGCGCTTCTTCCTGGAAACCGCCCGGGCCGGCACCCTGGCCGCCGCCGCGCGCCGGCTGGAGGTGGACCACACGACGGTGTCGCGCCGCATCCAGGCCCTGGAGAAATCCCTGGGCCGGCCGCTCTTCGTGCGCAGCGCCACCGGCTTCACGCCCACCGAGGCCGGGCGCGAACTGCTGCCCCATGCCCAGGCGATGGAGGCCGCCGGCCGCGCCATCGATGCCGACCGCGCCGCCCACCGGCCGAATGGCGAGCTGGCCGGCGCGGTGCGCATAGGCACCACCGAGGGATTCGGCTCGGCGGTGCTGGCGCCGCGGCTGGCGGCCTTCACCGCCGGGCAGCCGCGGCTGGTGATCGACCTGCTGGCGGTGCCGCGCACGGTGAACCTGGGGCGGCGCGAGGCCGATATCGTGGTGGGGCTGGAGCGGCCGGCGCGCGGCGAAGTCATCGCGGTGCGGCTGTGCGATTACCAGCTGCGGCTCTATGCGGCGCGGAGCTATCTGGATGCCCGCCCGCCGATCACCCGCGGCGAGGACCTGCAGCAGCATCCCTTCGTCGGCTATATCGACGAGCTGCTCTTCAGCCGCGAACTGCAGTACCTGCGCGAACTGGGCTCGCCGCGCCGCTTCGCGGTGCGCAGCACCAGCATCGTGGCGCAGTGGCAGGCGGTGGCGGCGGGCGCGGGGCTGGGCGTGCTGCCGGTCTTCCTGGCCGGGGCGGATGCACGCCTGCGGCCGGTGCTGCCGGAGCAGACCCGCTTCACCCGCACCTTCTGGATGTCGATGCCGGTGGAGAACAAGGGCCTGCCGCGCATGCAGGCGGTGTGGGAGATCCTCAAGCAGATCGCGGCCGACAGCGCGCCCCTGCTGATGGGCGGGCAGCCGCCTACTTCGGATGGCTGAGGGCGTTGCCCAGCAGCTTGGAGGTGATGTCCACGATCTGGATCATGCGGTCGTAGGCCATGCGGGTCGGCCCGATCACACCCAGCGTTCCCACCACCTGGCCGTTGACCTCGTAGGGCGCGCTGACCACCGAGAGTTCCTCGATCGGCACCGTGCGGCTTTCGCCGCCGATGTAGATACGCACGCCCTGGGCCTGGTCGGACACTTCCAGCAGCCGCATCAGCTCGGCCTTCTGCTCGAAAAGGTCGAAGGCCCGGCGCAGCTGGCCCATGTCGCTGGAGAAATCGCTGACGGCCAGCAGGTTGCGTTCGCCGGAGATGACCACCTCGTCGGCCGCCACCGATGCATCGGGGCTGGGCGCCACCGCCGCCTGCATCAGCCCGGCGATCTCGGCCTGCAGCGCCTGCACTTCGGAACGCAGGCGCTCGCGCACCTGCTCCATCGCCATGCCGGCGTAGTTCTGGTTGAGGAAGTTGGCTGCCTCGACCAGGCGCGGCTGGGCCACGTCGGTCTCGGTGATGACCACCCGGTTCTGCACATCGCCCTCGGGCGAGACGATGATGACCAGGATGCGCCGCTCCGACAGCCGCAGGAACTCGATGTGGCGGAACACCGAGGCGCGGCGCGGCGCCATCACCACGCCCACGAACTGCGACAGGTTGGACAGCACCTGGGCGGCGTTGGCGATGACCTTCTGCGGCTGGTCGGGCACCAGGGCGGGGTGTTCGGTGAACACGCTGCGCTGGGCGGTGAGCATGGTGTCGACGAAGAGGCGGTAGCCCCGGGCGGTGGGAATGCGGCCGGCGGAGGTGTGCGGGCTGGCGATCAGGCCGAGGTCTTCCAGATCGGCCATCACGTTGCGCACGGTGGCGGGCGACAGTTCGATGCCGGTGGCGCGCGACAGTGTGCGCGAACCGACGGGCTGGCCGTCCGCGATGTACCGCTCCACCAGGGCTTTGAGCAGCAGCTTGGCACGGTCATCTAGCATCGGCGGATTCTAGACTTTGGCATGGTGTAATTTCCCGATATGAACACGCATTTTCGCCACGTAGCGCTGGTCGGCAAATACTTCGTGCCCGTCGGCGAGGCGCAGGCCGATACGGTGCGCGCCACGATGGCCGAAATTGCCGCCTTCCTCCACGGCCAGGGCTGCCGCGTGTCCATGGAAGCCGCCACCGCCGCCGGCAGCGGCCTGGATTTCCCCGCGCTGGATGCCGAAGGCATAGGCCGCGAATGCGATCTGGCCCTGGTGGTGGGCGGCGACGGCACCATGCTGGGCATAGGGCGCGAGCTGGCGCAGTACGCCACGCCGCTGATCGGCATCAACCAGGGCCGGCTGGGCTTCATCACCGACATCGCGCTGGACAACTACGCCAACACCCTGGCGCCCATGCTGGCCGGCCTCTACACCGAGGACCGCCGCAGCCTGATGGAGGCGCAGGTGATCCGCGAGGGCAAGGTGGTGTTCGAGGCACCGGCGATGAACGACGTGGTGGTCAACCGCGGCGCCACCTCCGGCATGGTGGAGCTGCGGGTGAAGGTGGACGGCCATTTCGTGGCCAGCCAGCGGGCCGACGGGCTGATCATCGCCTCGCCCACCGGCTCGACCGCCTATTCGCTGTCGGCCGGCGGGCCGATGCTGCATCCCTCGCTGCCGGGATGGGTGCTGGTGCCGATCGCGCCGCACATGCTGTCCAACCGCCCCATCGTGCTGGCCGATGCCAGCGAGATCGAGGTGGAGCTGGTGGCCGGCCGCGGCGCCAGCGCCAATTTCGACATGCAGTCGCTGGCCTCGCTGCTGCACGGCGACCGGGTGCTGGTGCGGCGCTCGCAGCACCAGGCGCGTTTCCTCCATCCGCTGGGCTGGAACTATTTCGACACCCTGCGCAGGAAGCTGCACTGGAACGAGGGAGCCTGACGGCCGTGGCACTCAAACACATCGCCCTGCGCGACTTCGTCATCGTGCATGCCCTGGAGCTGGACCTGTCCTCCGGCTTCACCGTGCTCACCGGCGAGACCGGCGCCGGCAAGTCCATCCTGATCGACGCGCTGCAGCTGGCGCTGGGCAGCCGGGCCGAGGCGGCCGTGGTGCGCGAAGGCGCGGCGCGGGCCGAGATCAGCGCCGAATTCGACGACGTGGCCGCCCTGAACGGCTGGCTGGAGGATGCCGGCTACGAGGCGGGCGACACCCTGCTGCTGCGCCGCACGGTGGATGCGCAGGGCAAGAGCCGCGCCTGGGTCAACGGCAGCCCGGCCACCGCCGCGCAGCTGCGCGAGCTGGGCGAGCATCTGGTCGACATCCACGGCCAGCATGCCTGGCAGAGCCTGACCCGGCCGGATGCGGTGCGCGGCCTGCTCGATGCCTACGCGGGGGTGGACGTGCAGCCGATGCAGTCGCGCTGGAGCGCCTGGCGCGCCGCCCAGCGCACGCTGGAAGAAGCCCGCACGGCGCAGGATTCGCTGCAGCGCGAGCGTGAACGGCTGTCCTGGCAGATCGGCGAGCTCGACAAACTGGCGCCCGGCGCCGAGGAATGGCCGGAACTCAATGCCGAGCACAGCCGGCTGTCGAATGCGCAGGCGCTGATCGATACCGCGCAGTCGGCCCTGCAGGCGCTGGAGGGGGACGACGGCGGCGCCACTTCGCAGCTGTCGCGTGCGCATTCGCTGCTGCAGGCGCAGGAGGAGCTGGATCCGGAATTCAAGGCGCTGGCCGAGGAGCTGTCCGCCAGCCTGGCGCAGGCCGAGGACGCGGTGCATTCGCTGCATGCCTGGCTGCGCCGTACCGATCCCGATCCACGCGCGCTGGCCGGGCTGGACGAGCGCCTGTCCTCCTGGGTCACGCTGGCCCGCCGCTACCGCCGCACGCCGGAACAATTGCCGGTGCTGCTGGCCGGCTGGCGCGAGGAACTCGCCCGGCTGGATGCGGCCACCGACCTGGAGGCGCTGCAGGCCGCCGAAGCGGCCGCCGACAAGGCTTTCAAGACCGAGGCCCGCAAGGTCTCGCAGGCCCGCACCAAGGCCGCGCCCCGGCTGTCGCGCGAAGTGACGCAAGCCATGCAGGGCCTGGGCATGCAGGGCGGCCGTTTCGAGGTGGACCTGCAGAACAGCGAGGCACCGGCCGCAGGCGGCATGGAAGAGGTCGCCTTCCTGGTGGCCGGCCATGCGGGCAGCACACCGCGGCCGGTGGGCAAGGTGGCCTCGGGCGGCGAACTCTCGCGCATCGCGCTGGCCATCGCCGTCACCACCAGCCGGCTGGGCACGGCGCAGACGCTGATCTTCGACGAGGTCGATTCCGGCGTCGGCGGCACCGTGGCCGACACCGTCGGCCAACTGATGCAGCAGTTGGGCCGCGACCGCCAGGTGCTGGCCGTGACCCATCTGCCCCAGGTCGCCGCCTGCGCCAACCACCATCTGGTGGTGGCCAAGCAGCGCGGCCGCAGCGGCGCCACCGGCAGCGAGGTGGCTCCCGCCAGCGGCGAGGAACGGGTGGCCGAACTGGCCCGCATGCTGGGCGGCGACCGGCCTTCGGGCACCAGCCGCGCCCATGCACGCGACCTGCTGCAGCATGCGGGAGCGGCCGCGCCATGAACATCCATGCCCCAAGCCGCCGGCCCTGGAACTGATCCTGATCACCGGCGTGTCCGGCTCGGGCAAGTCGGTGGCGCTCAATGCGCTGGAAGACGCCGGCTATTACTGCGTGGACAACCTGCCGCCCGACCTGCTGCTGCCCTTCGCGGCGCTGGAACAGCGCCAGCGCGCACCGCGGGTGGCGGTGGCCATGGACGCCCGCAGCGCCTCGGCCCTGCCCCTGGTGCCGCAGCAGCTGGCCATGCTGCGCGCCCAGGGCGTGGCGGTGCGGCTGCTCTTCCTCGATGCCAGCAACGACACCCTGGTGCGCCGCTACTCGGAGACCCGCCGCCGCCATCCGCTGTCGCGCCGCGACATCGCCGACCAGCAGCTGGCGCTGGTCCAGGCGATCGAGCTGGAGCGCGAACTGCTGGCCGAGCTGCGCGAACAGGCGCATGTGGTCGATTCCAGCCTGATGCTGCGGGCGCAGCTGCAGCGCTACATCAAGACCATCATCACCGCGCCGGCCGACCAGCTGCTGCTGGTGTTCCAGTCCTTCGCCTTCAAGCGCGGCACGCCGGTGGATGCGGACTTCATCTTCGATGTGCGCATGCTGCCCAATCCGCATTACGAGGCCGAACTGCGTCCGCTCACCGGCCGCGATGCGCCGGTGATGGCATTCCTCAGCGGCCAGCCCGATGTGGAACGCATGTTCAGCGATATCTCCGGCTTCGTCGGCGGCTGGCTCGATCCGCTGGCGCGCGACCACCGCAGCTATGTCACCGTGGGCGTGGGCTGCACCGGCGGCCAGCATCGCTCGGTGTACCTGGTGGAGCGGCTGGCGGCGCATTTCAGCGGGCAGTGGACCACGCTGAAACGGCACCGCGAGATCGACTGAGGCTTTGGCCCTATAGCTCGCCGAGCAGCCGCCGCACCGGCGTGGGCAGGCCCAGTTCGGCCCATTCGGCGGGCAGGGCCCAGCGGGTGCCGTCTTCCTCCGAAACCGTGGGCGCGGCTTCGGCCAGCACCGGATGCAGGTGCAGGTCCTTGTGGGTCAGCACATGCAGGAAGACCGGCAGGTCCCGCACCGCTCCGGCCGGATGCGCCGCCAGTTCCAGGTCCAGCGCGGCGCGGTCGGCGAATACCGGCACGCAGTAGAGGCCGGCCCAGATGCCACGCTCCGGCCGGCGCTGCAGCAGCACCCGGCCTTCGGGATCGCGGCGCAGCAGGAGCCACCAGGATTCGCTGCTGCGCTTCAGTGTCTTGGTCTTGACCGGATAAGCCTCGGGCTTGCCCTCGGCCCGCGCGGCGCAGACATCGCCCACCGGGCAGAGCAGGCACAGCGGATTGCGCGGCACGCAGACGGTGGCGCCCAGGTCCATCAGGCCCTGGGTGTAGCGCGGCATCTCGCGCGACAGGGTCTCGGCGTCGCCGAAGGGCAACAGCTCGGTGGCGGTGGTCCAAAGCGCGCGTTCGGCGGCCGGCCGCGCCAGGTCGGCGCCATAGGCCAGCACCCGGGTCAGCACCCGTTTGACGTTGGCGTCCAGGATGGCGGCCCGCTCGCCGAAACAGAAGGAGGCGATCGCCGCCGCGGTAGAACGGCCGATGCCGGGCAGCGTGGCCAGTTCCTCGGCGCTGCGCGGGAATTCGCCGCCGAAACGCGCCATCACCTGCTGCGCGGCCTTGTGCAGATTACGCGCCCGGCTGTAGTAACCCAGGCCGCTCCACAGGCCCAGCACCACGTCGGCCGGCGCCTCGGCCAGGGCGCGCACATCGGGCAGGCGGGCGAGGAAACGCGGGAAGTAATCCAGCACCGTGGCGACCTGGGTCTGCTGCAGCATGATTTCCGACAGCCACACCCGGTAGGGGTCGCGTGTGCCCTGCCAGGGCAGGCCGTGGCGGCCGTGGGTGGCCTGCCAGCCGGTGATGCGCCGGGCGAAATCCTGCGGCGGGCGCGTGGCGCCCTGCTCCATCGAGGTGTCCATTCAGGCGGCCGCGGGCAAGGCGGCGGCGGGGGACGGCTCGGACGTCGCGCCGCCCTCGGCAACCGGATCGTCGGACCAGCGCCTGAGCTGCTGCTCCTGCGCCGCCAGCAGGGCCGATTGCGCCTCCAGCTCGCCCATGCGCTCGCCCAGGCTGGAGGCGGCGCCGCGGATGCGGTCGATCGCCTCGATGCGTCGCACGAAGCCGCCGCGCCGCTCGCGCAGCTGCGAATCGACCGGCGCCATGGCGGCGCGGCACCAGCTGGTGATCTCCTCGGCGGCCTCCACCAGCACCGCCCGCACCCGCGATTCCAGTGCCCGGGCCAGCCGGCCGCCGGCGGCGGGCTGGGTCAGCCGCAAGGCCTGGCCCAGGCCGACCTGGGTGGCATGGGCGCGGGCGATGCGTTCGATCTCGTGCGCCCACATGCCGATGGCCGGCTGGGGCGGCACCTGCAGCGCGAAGCCGAAGTCGGCATTGAGCTGGCGAAAGCCGGCACTCATCATGGCGTGGATCTCGCCCACCGCCTTCTCGGCCTTGCGCACCCGCTGCATGGCGCGGGCGAAGGCATCCTGGTAGACCTTGCGCAGGCCCAGCTTCAGGCCGGACTGGCCGAGCAGGCGCTGCAGTTCGGTGAAGTCCGCGGCCATGCCGTCTTCCAGCAGGGCACGCGCCTCCTTCTGCAGCCGGCCGTGCACCGCGTGAAGGGCCAGCACCCGCTTCTCGCTGGCGTCGAACTCGCCCTGCTCCTGCTCAACGCGGTAACGCATGCCGGCGATCACGCTGTCGTTCTTGCCGCGCAGGCCGCGCAGTTCCTGCACCTGTTCTTCGAGTTCGCGGCGGCGCACCGCCAGCAGGCGGGCGGTATCGCTGCGCACCCGTGCCAGGGCGAGTTCGACCGCATCGCGCAGCACCTCGCGCCGGCTGGCGACCAGGCCCTGCGCCAGCACTGCCTCCAGCAGCGGCAGGCCGCTGGCCTGCAGCAGCGGCGCGTCGTTCTGGATGCGCGCCACCAGTCCGCGCTGGGCCGACACCGGAATCACCCGCGCCGTCGGCACGCCCAGCAGCGCGGCCGAACTGGCGCGCTGGCGGTCGGTCTGCGCATGGATCTGGGCGACGCTGCTGATGCCGTCCCACAGCACGTCGATCTTGTTGAGCACCACGATGCGGTTGTCGGTGTGCTGGCCGTCGCCCTGTCGCGGCGCCAGGTACTGCTGCCAGAGCTGCAGGTCGGAGCGGGTCACGCCAGTGTCGGCGGCCAGCACGAAGACGCTGGCATGCGCGTCGGCCAGCAGCTGCACCGTCAGATCGGGCTCGGCGCCGACGGCGTTCAGCCCCGGCGTGTCGAGGATGACCAGGCCCTGGCGCAGCAGCGGATGGTCGATATTGACCAGGGCATGGCGCCACATCGGAATCTCGACCAGGCCGTCGCTGCCGCGCACCGGATTGTTCTCGGGCTGCTCGTCGCTCCAGAAATCGAGTTCACGCGCCCGGGCCACCGACACACGCAGCACCTGGGCCACGCTGTCGAGCGTGGTCGCCATCTGCGCGGGCTGGCCGGCATCCAGCGGCAGGGCGGTCCACGCCTCGGGCTGCTGGCGCCAGGCCGACAGCGGCCGCGGATCGGTGCGGGTCTCGATCGGCAGCAGGCGCAGCTGGCTCGGCTGGCCGTTCTCGTAGCCCAGCTCGGTCGGGCACATGGTGGTGCGGCCGGCGCTGGCGGGCACGATGCGCCGCCCGTGGTGGGCGAAGAAGATGGCGTTGATCAGCTCCGACTTGCCGCGCGAGAACTCGGCGACGAAGGCCACCATGAGTTTGTCGCGCTGCAGGGTGTCGCCGATCTGCGCCAGGCGGCCGAGCATGCCGCCTTCGGCCAGCTGCTGCTCGACCAGCCAGGCCGAGAGTTGCGCGATGCCCTGCGCGGTGCTGCTGCGCCAGGCGCCGTGACGGTCCAGCTGGTCGGAAAAAGAGGTGGTCACGTTGGCGCGGGGGGTGGGTTTTTGACTATAGCACCCGGGTTTTGCTCAGGATTTCTGGCAATTCGGACAGAAAAAGGTCGAACGCTGGCCCTGCTTGATGGCGCGTACCGGCGTGGCGCAGACATGGCAGGGCAGACCTTCGCGCCCGTAGACCATGGCCTGCAGCTGGAAATAGCCGCTGCGGCCCTCGGCGCTCTGGAAGTCGCGCAGCGTGCTGCCGCCGGCCTCCACCGCCCGCGCCAGCACCTCGCGGATGGCCCGCCACAGCCGCTCGGCGCGCGGCCGGCTGATGCGCGATGCCTTCATCGTCGGCCGGATGCCGGCGCCGAACAGCGCTTCGGAGCAGTAGATATTGCCCACGCCCACCACCAGTTCGCCGCCCAGCAGCACCTGCTTGACCGCCGTGTTGCGCAGGTGCAGGCCGGCATAGAAACGCATCGGATCGAAATCGTCGGACAGCGGCTCCACGCCCAGGTGGCCGAGCAGCTTCTGCGCCTCCGACGACGCCTCGTCCGGCGCGAACACCACCGCGCCGAAACGCCGCGGATCGTGCAGGCGCAGCACGCCGCGGTCGGTGAGCAGTTCGAAATGGTCGTGCGGCCCCGGCGGCGGCAGGCTTTCGGCGAAGGCCAGGCTGCCCGACATGCCCAGGTGCACCAGCAGCAGGCCCTCGTCGAGTTCGATCAGCAGATACTTGCCGCGCCGCCGCACCACCACCACCCTGCGGCCGGCCAGCTCCACCGGATCGCAGCCCAGGGCCCAGCGCAGCGGCTTGCCCACACGCACGGACAGCACCAGCGCGCCAGCGATACGGTCGGCGAAACTGCGTCGCGTGACCTCGACTTCGGGTAATTCAGGCATCGGGAATGTGAAGCGCGCCCCGGTGAAAGCCGCGCCCCGCAACAGGATGCAAGCAGCGTGGGCACCGACGGCGCGGGTTATGGGGCTTGAATTATTATGGTTCGATGCAGCTTCATCGCATCGCCGCCGCGGCACTCCTCGCCTGTCTTGCGGGCACCCTCCAGGCCCGCCCCTCGCCTTCGCGCCTGACCTGAACGCCGTCCTGGCGCAGGCCACGACGACCGATGGCGCCGGGCAGCCCGCCCTGCCGAGCGCCGCCACGGCGGAAAAGATCGAGGCCAAGCCCGACGACCCCAGCGCGGCGGAGCAGCGCGATGCCCAGCTGCTCTATGAAGTTTTGGTCGGCGAGATCAGCGCCGACCGCGGCGACCCCGGCAGCGCCTTCCAGCTGATGCTGGATGCGGCGCGCAAGAGCGGCGACGAGCGCCTGTTCCGCCGCGCCGCCGAGATCGCCCTGCAGGCCCGCGCCGGCGATTCCGCCCTGGTGGCCGCCCGCGCCTGGAAGGACGCCGAGCCCGCCTCGCGCGAAGCCAACGCCATGGTGCTGCAGATCCTGATCGCCCTGAACCGGGTGGAGGAATCCGCCCTGCCGCTGGCGCGCGAGATGGCGCTGACCGAGCCGGCCGACCGCATCAAGGCCTTCAACGCCCTGCCCCAGCTCTACGGCCGCGTCACCGACCGCAAGGCCGCCCAGTCGGTGGTCGAACGTGCCCTGGCGCAGGCCCTGGACAAACCCGCCACTCCGGCCGAAGGCGCCGCCGCCTGGGTGGCCGTCGGCCGCATGCGCCTGTCGGCGCTCGACATCGACGGCACGCTGGAAGCCGCCAAACGCGCGCAGGCGGCCGATCCCGCATCCGAAGGCGCGGCCATCCTGGCCCTGGAGCTGATGGCCGGCAAGAAGGCCGGCGCCGAGCCGCTGGTCAAACGCTATCTGGATGCGGGCAAGCCGCCGCTGCCGGAAATCCGCCTCGGTTATGCCCGCACCCTGGCCGACGCCCGGCGCGATGCCGAAGCCAAGGCCGAGGTGCTGACCGTCACCACCGAGAGCCCGCGTTTCGCCGAAGCCTGGCTGGTGCGCGGCACCCAGGAAGCACAGGACGCCCAATACCCGGCCGCCGAGCAGTCGATCAAGACCTTTCTGGACCTGCTGCCCAGCGCCCCGCCCGGCAATCCCGCGGCCGCGGCTTCGCTGACCCGTGGCCGCGACCAGGCCTATCTGGTGATGTCGCAGATCGCCGAGAAGCGCGGCGACACCCAGGCCGCCAATGCCTGGCTGGACAAGGTCTCCAGCCCGCAGGCCCTGGCCACCGCCCAGCTGCGCCGCGCCTCGCTGCTGGCCAGCCAGGGCAAGATGGACGAAGCCCGCGCCCTGCTGCGCCAGCTGCCCGAACGCGATGCCGCCGATGCCCGCATCAAGCTGCTGGCCGAAGTGCAGCTGCTGCGCGACAACAAGCGCCCCGAGGAAGCCTACCGCCTGCTCAACCAGGCGCACGAGAAGGCGCCGGACGACGTCGACCTCACCTACGACCTGGCGATGAACGCCGAGAAGCTGGGCCGCAACGACGAGATGGAGCGCCTGCTGCGCGAGGTCATCGCCAAGAAGCCCGACTTCCACCATGCGTACAACGCCCTGGGCTATTCGCTGGCCGATCGCGGCGTGCGCCTGCCCGAGGCGCGCGAACTCATCATGAAGGCGCTGAGCTTCACGCCGGACGACCCCTATATCCGCGACAGCCTGGGCTGGGTCGAGTTCCGCATGGGCAACAACGAGGAGGCCGTGCGCATCCTCGAAGCCGCCTACACCGCGCGGCCGGATGCCGAGATCGCCGCCCACCTGGGCGAGGTGCTCTGGAAGACCGGCAAGCGCGAGCGCGCCACCGAGGTCTTCAAGCAAGGCCTGCAACTCAACCGCGAGAACGACACGCTGCTGCAGGTGATCAAGCGGCTGCAGGTCCGCCTGTGAGGGCGGTGCTTCGCCTGGGCGCGGCCGCGGCCTGCGCCCTGGCGCTGCTTTCGGGCTGCGCCACGCCGGCGGCGAATGTCGCGCCCACGCAAGGCCAGGCCGCTTCGGCCGTGCCCGTGGAACGCTGGAACGGCCGGCTGGCCCTGCAGGTGGAAGATGCGCCCTCGCAATCCTTCTACGCCATGTTCGAACTGCAGGGCAATGCCGGCGCCGGCTCGCTGACTCTCACCACCCCCATCGGCAACATCCTGGCGGTGCTGCGCTGGACGGCCGATGGCGCCAGCCTGGAGCGCGGCGGCCAGTCAGAGCCGCAGCGCTTCGCCTCGCTCGACGAACTGGCCGCACGCGCCACCGGCACTGCGATCCCGGTCGCCTCGCTCTTCGACTGGCTGGACGGCAAGCCGGCCGCCGTGCCCGGCTGGACCGCGGATCTTTCCGCGCAGCCCCAGGGCCGCATCGTCGCCACCCGCCAGCAGCCGCTGCCGGTGGCCACCCTGCGTGTCGCACTCGACCACTGAAGCCATGCGCGCGATCCACGACGTACCGGCTCCCGCCAAACTCAATCTCTTCCTGCACATCACCGGCAGGCGTGACGACGGCTACCACCTGCTGCAGTCGGTCTTCATGCTGATCGACTGGTGCGACACCCTGCAATTCGAACTGCGCGAGGACGGCGGCCTGAGCCGGGAGGACCTCACCGTCGAACTCCCCCCCGACGACCTGGTGCTGCGCGCCGCCCGCGCCCTGCAGTCGTTCACCGGCTGCGGCAAGGGTGCCCACATCGGTGTGGCCAAGCAGGTGCCGGCGCAGGCGGGCATGGGCGGCGGCTCGTCGGACGCGGCCTCCTGCCTGCTGGCGCTCAACCGGCTGTGGGGGCTGGACCTCGCCCTGCCCGAACTCGAAAGAATCGGCCTGGCGCTGGGTGCCGACGTGCCCTTCTTCCTGCGCGGCCACAACGCCTGGGTCGAGGGAATCGGCGAAGACATCGCGCCCCTGACCGGCGAAACCGCCCTGCCGCATGGGCGCTTCGCGGTGCTCAAGCCGTCGGCCGGAATCGACACCCGGACAATTTTTTCTTCGCCGCATTTGAAACGCGACACAAGTGCTGCTAAGATCATGGGCTTCGCTGCAGCAACAACCGAAAACAAATTTGAATTCGGAACGAACGACCTGCAGCCAGTTGCCCAAGCGCTTTGTCCCGAGGTCACGCAAGCCATCGAATGGTTTGCCTCACAGGGACTCAAAGCCAGGATGACCGGCTCGGGAAGTGCAGTATTTGCAGCGACGTCGCAGGACATCGATTGGAGCAGCGCCCCCGTGGGCAGCACTCATCGGCAATGCGGCAGTCTGGACATCCATCCTCTGGCGGGGTGGGCATCCAGCGCAAGATAAACGGTTTCCGGCCTCGGCCGGGGACCCGTGTAGGGGAATCGCCAAGCTGGTTAAGGCACTGGATTTTGATTCCAGCATGCGAAGGTTCGAATCCTTCTTCCCCTGCCAAATTCTCATGAGCGCCGCGCCCGTTGCGCGGCCTTCGCAGCACCTCCCTAGGCCGCCGGTACCGTCATGCAGGCTCAACACCCTGATTTCCTCGTCTTCACCGGCAACGCCAATCCCGGCATGGCCGGCGAACTTGCCCGCCATCTCGGCATCCAGCTCGGCAGCGCCACCGTCGGCCGCTTCTCGGACGGCGAGATCACCGTCGAGATCAACCAGAACGTCCGCGCCCGGGATGTCTTCGTCGTGCAGTCCACCTGCGCGCCGACCAACGACAACCTGATGGAACTGCTGATGATGGTCGATGCGCTCAAGCGCTCCTCGGCCGACCGCATCAGCGCCGTCATCCCCTACTTCGGTTATGCCCGCCAGGACCGCCGCCCGCGCTCCTCGCGTGTGCCGATCTCGGCCAAGGTGGTCGCCGACCTGCTGCAGACCGCCGGCGTCGACCGCCTGCTGACCATGGACCTGCACGCCGACCAGATCCAGGGCTTCTTCGACATCCCGGTCGACAACATCTACGCCTCCCCGACGCTGCTCGGCGACCTGCGCCAGAAGAACTACGAAGACCTGATGGTCGTCTCGCCGGACGTCGGCGGCGTGGTGCGCGCCCGCGCCCTGGCCAAGCAGCTCAACTGCGACCTGGCCATCATCGACAAGCGCCGGCCCAAGGCCAACGTGAGCGAGGTCATGAACGTGATCGGCGAGATCGAAGGCCGCAACTGCGTGATCATGGACGACATGATCGACACCGCCGGCACGCTGGTGAAGGCGGCCGAGGTGCTGAAGGAACGCGGCGCCAAGAAGGTCTATGCCTACTGCACGCACCCGGTGTTCTCCGGTCCTGCGGTCGATCGCATCACCGCCTCGGCGCTGGACGAAGTCGTGGTCACCAACACGATTCCGCTGTCGGATGCCGGCAAGAACTGCAGCAAGATCCGCCAGCTGTCGATCGCGCCACTGTTCGGCGAGACCATCCAGCGCATCGCCAAGGGCGAGTCGGTGATGAGCCTGTTCTCGGACCAGGACAACCTCTTCTAAGAAATCGGCCGGCTGCCTTCGCGGGCAGCCTGCTTATCGACGGCGCCTCTTTCGGGGCGCTTTTTCATCAACGGAGCCGCACTGGTCGCGGTCGGCTTCCACAGGAGTAATCAATATGAAGTTCGTCGCTTTCGAACGCAGCATGCAGGGCACGGGTGCGAGCCGCCGTCTCCGCAATTCGGGCAAGACCCCCGGTATCGTCTACGGTGGCGAGGGCCAGGAGCCCAAGCTGGTCGAGCTGGACCACAACGCCCTCTGGCACGCCCTGAAGAAGGAAGTGTTCCACTCCTCCATCCTGGACATGGAACTGGCCGGCGCCGAAGCCAAGGTCCTGCTGCGCGATGTGCAGTACCACCCGTTCAAGCAGCAAGTGCTGCACGTGGACTTCCAGCGCGTGGACGCCAAGACCCGCCTGTCGATGAAGGTGCCGCTGCACTTCAAGGGCCAGGAAGAGTCTCCTGCCGTGAAGACCCACGCCAACCTGGTCACCCACACGATGACCGAAATGGAAGTGGCCTGCTTCCCTGGCGACCTGCCGGAATTCATCGAAGTCGACCTGTCCGCCCTGGACAACGCCGGCACCGTGCACGTCAACGACATCAAGCTGCCCAAGGGCGTGAAGTTCGTGAGCCACGGCAAGGCCAACCCGGTGGTGGCTTCGGCTGTTCCTCCGGCCGTGGAAGAAGAAATCGTCGCTCCGGTCGCCGCACCGGCAGCGGACGCCAAGAAGGGCAAGGGCAAGAAGTAATCCTTCTTTTCCGCACCCAGCAAAAAGGCCTCGCAAGAGGCCTTTTTCTTTGGGCGGAACAAAAGCCTCAGTCGCTCTCGGCCACCGGCTGGCGCTCCATCAGCGCGGCCACCGCCTCGACCGGCTGCATGCGTCCATCCAGCAGAGCGACGACACTCTCGGCGATCGGCATCTCCACACCCAGGGCACGGGCCCGCTCCACCACCGTGCGGGCGCAGTACACGCCCTCGGCGACATGGCCGAGCGAGGCGACCGCCTGTTGCTGGTCCATGCCCTGCGCCAGCAGCAGGCCGACCTTGCGGTTGCGGCTCAGGTCGCCGGTGGATGTCAGCACCAGATCGCCCAGGCCCGAGAGCCCGTGGAAGGTCTCGGCGCGCGCGCCGAGCGCCAGGCCCAGGCGTGTCATTTCCACCAGGCCTCGGGTGACCAGGGCGGCGCGGGCATTCAGGCCCAGCTGCAGGCCGTCGCACAGGCCGGTGGCGATGGCCATCACGTTCTTGACGGCGCCGCCGACCTCGATGCCGACGACATCGTCGTTCGCATAGACCCGCAGCGCCTTGCCGTGGAAGGCCTGCACCAGCAGTTCACGCAAGGCGATGTCGGCACTGCCGGCGACCAGCGCCGTGGGTTTTTCGCGGGCGACTTCCTGGGCGAAACTCGGCCCGCTCAGCACGGCCGCGCGCAGCCGGGGCGCCACTGCCGCGCAGACTTCGTGCGGCAGCAGGCCGGTGCCGCTGGCGGAGGCTTCTACACCCTTGCACAGCCACACCACCGGGGCCGCCAGATCGCGCAGCGCCAGCAGCATGGAACGCAGGCCCGCCATGGGCGTGGCCAGCACGACGAGGTCGCTGTTGGCTGCGATCGGCTGGAAAGCGCCGGACAGGACTTCCAGCCCTTCCGGCAAGCCGATGCCCGGCAGGTAGCGCAGGTTCTCGCGCGCCGCCTGCATGGCCTGGGCCTGGGCCGCGTCACGCGCCCACAGGCGCACCGAATGGCCACCCTGGCGGCGCGCCGCGATGGCCAGCGCCGTGCCCCAGGCACCGGCGCCGAGGACAGCGATCTTCATGCAGCCAGCGGCGCGCGCCACATGCGCCGTTCCCTTACTGCGGCAGGTCGGTGGAAACCGCGGCGGTGGCCGCGGCCTGCGCCTGCTGCTGCTCGTACATGGCCTGGAAGTTGATCTCGGCCAGGTGCACCGGCGGGAAGCCGCCGCGCTGGATCACGTCGGCGACGTTGCCGCGCAGGTAGGGGTAGACGATCTGCGGGCAGGCGATGCCCAGCAGCTGGCCGACCTGCTCTTCGGCCAGGTTGCGGATCTCGAAGATGCCGGCCTGCTTGGCCTCGACCAGGAAGACGGTACGGTCCTTGATCTTGGTCTGCACGGTGGCGGTCACCGAGACTTCGTAGATGCCTTCGGCCACCACCTGAGCGTCCACGCCCAGCTGGATGTCGACATTGGGCTGTTCCTGCTCCAGCAGGATGCCGGGGGAATTCGGCTGCTCCAGCGACAGGTCCTTCAGGTAGACGCGCTGGATCTGGAATTGGGGTTCTGCTTGGTCGGCCATGGGATGCAATCGCAAAGAGGTTGAAGTGGGGTGCGGTCAATCAAAACAAAGCCTGCGCCGGACGGGTGTCCGCGCAGGCACGCAGCCGATGATTATGGCAGCGCGGCGTGACGCTCAGGCCGCCTGCAGCAGCGGCACCAGCCCGCCACGGCCATCGAGCGCCATCAGGTCGTCGCAGCCGCCGACATGGGTGTCGCCGACATAGATCTGCGGCACGGTGCGCCGGCCGGTGCGCTCCATCATGGTGGCGCGGGCGGCGGGATCCGTATCGATACGGATCTCCTCGATCTTGTCCACGCCGCGCGCCTTCAGGATCTGCTTGGCGCGGATGCAGTAAGGACACACGGCCGTCGTGTACATGGTGACGTTCTTCATGGGGCGATCTCGCTTCTCAAGCCTTTTCGAGGGGCAGGTTAGCGTCTTTCCAGGCCTTGAGTCCGCCCGCCAGGGCTTGGGCCTGCTCGTAACCCAGTTTCTTGACGATGGGCAGCGCCCGCGAGGCGCGGCCGCCGGTGGAGCACACCAGGATCACCGGCACCGCCTTGTTCTTGACCGCGCCCGGCAGCTTGGCTTCGAGCTCGCCCAGGGGGATGTTGCGGGCGCCGACGATGCGTGCGCCCGAGGCGAACTCCTCCGTCTCGCGCACGTCGATCACCACCGCCTTGTCGCGGTTGATGAGTTGCACGGCCCGTGCAGGGGTGAGGTCGCCGCCCACCGCCCCGCGCACCAGGGGCCAGATCAGCAAGGCGCCGGAAACGATGGCGATGAGGAAGAGCGACCAGTTGTCGATGACGAATTTCACGCGGATCCTTCGAAGGCTAAGCCCTCGATTCTAGAATGTCGCGTTCTGCCTCCCGCTCCCGTCCCTGCGGAGCCCCTCCGAAGCCCTCAGAAAGGCGCGTCCCTTGTACAAGCTCGTCCTGATCCGCCACGGCGAATCCACCTGGAATCTCGAAAACCGCTTCACCGGCTGGACCGATGTGGACCTGACCGACACCGGCATCGAACAGGCCAAGGCCGGCGGCCGGCTGCTGAAGGCCGAAGGCTATGACTTCGACGTGGCCTACACCAGCGTGCTCAAGCGCGCCACCCGCACCCTGTGGCATGTGCTGGACGAACTCGACCGCACCTGGCTTCCCGTGGTGCACAGCTGGCGCCTCAACGAGCGCCACTACGGCGGCCTGCAGGGCCTGAACAAGGCCGACATGGCCAAGCAGTACGGCGACGAGCAGGTGCTGGTCTGGCGCCGCAGCTACGACACCCCGCCGCCGCCGCTGGCTTCGGACGACCCGCGCAGCGAGGCCGGCGATCGCCGTTACGCAAAGCTGGCCGCCGGTGAAATGCCGCTGACCGAATGCCTCAAGGACACCGTCGCCCGTGTGCTGCCCTTCTGGAACGAGGCTATGGCGCCCGCCATCAAGGCCGGCAAGCGTGTGGTCGTGGCGGCCCATGGCAACTCCATCCGCGCGCTGGTGAAGTACCTCGACAATGTGTCCGAAGCCGACATCGTGGGCCTGAACATTCCCAACGGCATCCCGCTGGTCTACGAACTCGACGCCGACCTGAAGCCGATCCGCCACTACTACCTGGGCGACCAGGAAGCCGCGGCCCGCGCCGCGGCGGCGGTGGCGGCACAGGGCAAGCGCTGAGCAACAAGCTTTTGCTTACACAGCAGGGTGTCTCAACGGAACCCTTACGTTCGCTGCGATTCCTAGGTGTATATTGAATTCGGCTTTCCACGAGCCAAACGCATTAGGTAGCACAGGGTTTCTATGAGCCAGAAATTGAAGACGGCAGGCTGGATTTCGGTGGGCGTGATTGCCGGCGCGCTGACCACCGTATCACTGCAGACAGTGGCCCGCGGCGCGATGACGCCGCTGCCGCTGGAAGAGCTTCAGCAGCTCGCGGCCGTGTACGGCATGGTCAAGACCGACTACGTCGAGCCGGTGGACGACAAGAAGCTGATCTCCGATGCCATCTCCGGCATGGTGGCCAGCCTCGATCCGCACTCGCAGTATTTCGACAAGAAGTCCTTCAAGGAATTCCGCGAGGGCACCAGCGGCCGTTTCGTGGGCGTGGGCATCGAGATCACCCAGGAAGACGGGCTGATCAAGGTGGTCTCGCCGATCGAAGGTTCGCCGGCCTTCCGCGCCGGCATCAAGACCAACGACCTGATCACCAAGATCGACGACACCGCGGTCAAGGGCCTGGCGCTCAACGACGCGGTCAAGCGCATGCGCGGCGAGCCGGGCACCAAGGTCACGCTGACGCTGTTCCGCAAGGACGAGTCGCGCACCTTCCCGGTCACCATCACCCGCGAGGAGATCCGCACCCAGTCGGTCCGCGCCAAGATGATCGAGCCGGGCTATGCCTGGATCCGCCTGTCGCAGTTCCAGGAACGCACGGTGGACGACTTCGTCACCAAGGTCGACGAGCTGTACAAGCAGGATCCCAACATCAAGGGCCTGGTGCTCGACCTGCGCAATGACCCGGGCGGCCTGCTCGATGCGGCGGTCGCCATCTCGGCGGCCTTCCTGCCGGCGGATTCCACCGTCGTCTCGACCAACGGCCAGCTGGCGGAGAGCAAGTCCACCTACAAGGCATCGCCCGAGTTCTACCAGCGCCGCGGCGGCTCCGATCCGCTGCGCAGCCTGCCGGCCGCACTCAAGACCGTGCCGCTGATCGTGCTGGTCAACGAAGGCTCGGCCTCGGCCAGCGAGATCGTGGCCGGCGCCCTGCAGGACCACAAACGCGCCACGCTGATGGGCAACCAGACCTTCGGCAAGGGCTCGGTGCAGACCGTGCGGCCGCTGGGACCGGACACGGGCCTGAAGATCACCACCGCGCGCTACTACACCCCCAGCGGCAAGTCGATCCAGGCCACCGGCATCGTGCCCGACGTGATGCTGGACGAGACCGCCGAGGGCAATGTCTTCGCCGCCCTGCGCACCCGCGAGGCCGACCTGGAAAAGCATCTCAACAGCGGCCAGGGCGCCGAGGTGAAGGACCCGGCCCGCGAACAGGCGCGCGAGGAAGCACGCAAGCGCCTCGAAGCCGAGACCGAAGCCAAGAAGCCGCCGCCGAAGATGCCCGAGTTCGGCACCGAGCAGGACTTCCAGCTCAGCCAGGCGATCAAGCAGTTCAAGGGCCAGCCGGTGCTGGTCAGCAAGACCCTGGTCGAGCGCAAGGAAGAGAAGAAGGAAAACTGATCTTCCCGGCGTTTTTCGCCACGCCCCGCGAGGACCAACCGTCCGGCGGGGCGTTTTCATTTCCAGGCCGAGCATGAACGACGACGAACTGCTGCGCTACTCGCGGCACATCCTGCTGGACGACATCGGCATCGAAGGCCAGGAGCGCTTTCGAGGCGCCCATGTGCTCATCGTGGGCGCCGGCGGGCTGGGCTGCGCGGCGGCGCTCTATCTCGGCGCCGCGGGTGTCGGCCATTTGATCCTGGCCGATGACGACACGGTGGACGCCACCAACCTGCAGCGCCAGGTGGCGCATACGGCGGACCGGGTCGGCATGCCCAAGGTGGAATCGCTGGCGCAGGCGATCGCGGCGATCAATCCGCTGGTGCGGACCGAGGTCGTGGCTCGGCGCGCCGATGCCCCGTGGCTGGCGCAGGCGCTGCCGGGCGTCGATCTGGTGCTGGACTGCTGCGACAACTTCCACACAAGGCAGCTGATCAACAGCGCCTGCGTGGCGGCCCGCAAGCCGCTGGTCTCCGGCGCGGCGATCGCCATGGACGGCCAGCTCGCGCTCTACGACCCGCGGCGCGCGGACAGTCCTTGTTATGCCTGTGTGTTCCCGCCGGACGCGGCCGTCGAGGAAGTGGCCTGCGCCACCATGGGTGTGTTCGCCCCCCTGGTCGGCATGGTGGGCACGGCCCAGGCGGCCCTGGCCTTGCAGGTGTTGCTGGCCGATGTGGCCACCGCCGAGGGACGCAAGCCGCCGGCCGCCGCCCTCCCCGGCAGCCTGCGCATGCTCGACGCCCGGGCCATCGACTGGTCCACCCTGCGGGTGGCCCGCGATCCGCACTGCCCGGTATGCGGCGCAGGCGCCGCGCGGATCAGCGGTTGACCGGCTTGGGCGCGTCGGTCCGAGTCAGCAGGCGCTGGCAGTCGGCATCCTCGCCGGGGCCGGTCTCTATCGTCGCGGCCAGTGCCAGGAAGGGGTTGATCAGGCCCAGCGCCACGGCGGCCGCCGCACGGCCGGCCAGCGCGCCCTTGTCCGGGAAGGCCGAGGGATCGCCGAAGGTGCCCTGGATGATCAGCGGCGAGCGCAGGCTCAGGAAACTCTTGTCCTTGGGCTGCGGCCGCAGCGTGATGTACATGCTCTCGTCGGCCAGGTTGATGCGGCCGTCGCCGTTGACCACCGTGTCCGTCGTGTCGAAGACGATGCCCTTGCTGGTCATCAGCCCGTTCTTCACGTCGAAGGCCGCGCCGCCGCAGCGCATGCGCACCTCCTTGTCGCCGCGCAGGAAGAACTTGATCACCTCGGCGCCGTCCAGGCCCACGAACTCCAGCAGCAGGTTGCTGAAGCGGCCGCTGCCCACCAGCAGCCCGGTCTCGCCGTTGGCATGCGCCAGCAGCGTGGCGACCGAATCGCCGCGCGCCTGCAGGTCCACCCGCAGGCTGACATTGCCGAAGCTGTTCTTGCTGCTGTCGATGGAGGGGAAGAGGCGGTTGATCTGCAGCGCGCGTGCTTCCAGTCTGGTGCTCACGGCTGGCGGGCTCTGTTTGCTGTCCACGCGGATATGGCCGGCGATATGGCCGCCGGCCACGCCCAGGTCCAGCGGGTCGAGCACCAGCAGGCCGTCGGTCAGCTTCACATGCACCTTGCCGCTGTCGAGCGGCAGCTGCTCGATGTGCTCGATCTTCTGCGCCGAGTAGCTCACGTCGGCATTCATGGCGTTGAGTTTTTCCAGGTCGAGCTTCGCCGTCGGCAGCACCTTGCCGCCGGAGCGCTTTCCCTTCTGCGCGGCGGCGGCCGTGACCGGCGGCACGGTGCCCGCCTCGGTCGTGCGGCTGCCCTTGGTGGGTGTGGGCGCCAGGCCGATCACCGGTGCCAGGTCGTTGAAGTCCAGCAGCTTGGACTGCACCTCGCCGGACAGCAGGGCCTTGGCACCGCCCGCGTCGTAACGCAGGTGGCCGGAGAGATCCGAGCTGCCGAGCTTGCCCTGCAGCCCGGCCACGTCCCAGGCCGCGCCCTGTTTGGTGAGATGTCCCTTGACCGCATAGGGCGGCGTATCGGGCAGCACCACGCCGATCAGCTGGTACAGGTCGGCCAGGTTCTGGCCCTGCATCTGCGCCTGGGCGTCCACGCCTTCGAGGGTGGAGAGGTTGCCGATGCTGCCCTTGGCCGCCAGCCGGGTCTGGCCGGCCGAAGCCTTCAGCTCGACCGGGAAAGGCGCGGTCTGCGCGCCGGGCGAGAGCTGCAGCAGGCTGCCGGTGCGGCCGCTGGCGGCGAAGGCCTGCTTCTTCCAGCTGCCCTTGGCATCGAAGCTGAAAGGCAGCGCGCCGGGCACGTCCTTGTCGATCTGCTGGTCGATGCCGAAGTTCACCCGGATGTCGGCGCCCTTGTCTGCTGCCAGGAAGTGCAGCTGGCCCCGGTCCACCAGCAAATGGCCGATGTCGGGCGTGGTGCCGCTGTCCGAGCTGTCCTTGCCCAGTGCCCAGGTGCGCCGGCCGTCCGGCTCCATCTGCAGGCCGATCTCGGGCTGCTGCAGCGTGACCGCGGGCAGCACCACCTTGCCGCTGAGCAGCGGCCAGAGGCGGATGCCGATCTCGGCCTTCTCCGCCTTGACCAGATAGGGGTCCTGGGCCCAGCCCGGATTGGCGAATTCGATGCCGTCCGCGATCACGGTGGCGGTGCGGCCCAGCTTCACATCCAGGTGGCGGGTGATGGCGAAATGCCGGCCGGTCTTGTCGCTCACATAGCGGTTGATCGGGCCGCGCAGCCAGTCCCAGGGGAAGAACACGATCAGCAGCACCAGCGCCAGCAGCAGGACGACGAGACCGATGGCCAGGCGTGCCGGCCAGCGCCGGCGTGCGCCCTGGGCGTCCGCGGAAGAGGAAGCGGGAGTTGCAAGTGTCATGGGGAGCTGGTGGCCGGGGTGGAGTCCGGATTGGCGGCTGGAACGGGAACAGGAGACAGGGGGATGGCAGCCGGCAGCGGCGCGGGAGCCGGCTCGGGCGGGGTGTTCTCGGCCGTCTGCACGGTACGGATCAAACGGCTGGTGTCGAAGCCCAGGGCCGCCGCGCGCTGCACCCAGGCATCCACCTCTGCCGGCGGCCGTTGCGGCTGGCGCGACAGCAGCCAGAGGTATTCCCGGTCGGGCGTGCCGACCAGCGCGGTCCGGTAGCCTTCATCGACTTCCAGCACCCAGTAATCGCCCCAGACCAGCGGCATCCACGCCAGCCATCGCGGCGCGAAGCGCACCTTGAGCTTGCCGACGTCGCCGTCGACCAGACGCGCCTCGCCAAGCGCCACATCCTCGGAAGCATCGTCGCGCCGGCACTGGTTGACGACCTCGATGCGGCCCTGTTCTTTCGCGAGGTACCGGGCCGTCACATCCCCGATGCACTTGCGCTGGAAGGCATTGGGCAGCCGAGCCAGTTCGTACCACTTGCCGCCGTAACGCTGCCAATCGACATGGGCGACCGCGGCAATGGGAACACCAGGCGAAGGCGACTGGGCCAAGGCGCCGAGGCAGGCCGCCCAGAGCGCGCCCGCCAACACCCGTGCGATGCGGCCGGGAAACCTGCCAACGGTGGAACTGCCGACCCCAAACGCCATCTGCTGTCTGCCCTTTTTCTTTTCTGCCTTGTATCGCCTGCATGGTGATGCAGATACACATCAATGGCGGTCGTCCCAGGGGATCAAGCGCCGTCGTCTTGAGCCTACATCCCTTCGGCGCCCTCGGCGGCGGCCGCACGGGACCGGCGAACACACAATCGGCTCTCCGGGCCCCTGGCGCGATGATCCATACTCACTGACAATCGATTCGAAACGCCTGCGCCGCGCGCCTTCACGACTCCGTTGGACAAAGCACCTTGGGACTGAGAACGTACATCGTCGAAGACAACGTCACGATCCGCGAGAACCTGATCGGTACGCTGGAGGAGCTGGCGCTGATCCAGACCGTCGGCATCGCCGAGACCGAGAGCGATGGCCGCCACTGGCTGGAGCAGAACCCCGAGGCCTGGGACCTGGCCATCGTGGACCTGTTCCTCAAGCAGGGCAGCGGCCTGGGCATCCTGGCGGCCTGCAAGGAGCGTCTGCCGCACCAGAAGGTCGCCGTGCTCAGCAACTACGCCACGCCGGATGTGCGCACCCGTTGCGCCCAGCTCGGCGTCAACGCGGTCTTCGACAAGTCCAACGAAATCGATGCCCTGGTCGATTACTGCATCCAGCACAGCACCCGTGCGGCGACGGAAACGGTGTCCGCTCTCCCGCCCCAGTCCTGAGCACGGCGCTGCCCAACAAAAAAGCCCTGCCGTTTGCCGGCAGGGCTTTTTGTTTTGGAGGGTGCCGGGCGGATCAGTCGATCAGCTTGTTCTTCAGCGCGTAGTAGGTCAGGTCGCTGTTGGAGGCCAGGTTCATCTTCTCCATCAGGCGCGTGCGGTAGGTGCTGACCGTCTTCACGCTGAGCGACAGCGACTTGGCGATATCGCCCGCCGTCTCGCCCTTGGACAGCTTCAGGAAAACCTGGAACTCGCGCTCGGACAGCAGTTCGTGCGCCGGCGCATCGTCCTTGCGGTTGAGCTGCTGGGCCAGCAGGTCGGCCACGGCCGGCGTGATGTAGCGGCGGCCCAGCGAGATGGTGCGCACCGCGTTGACGATCTCCATCGGATCGCATTCCTTGTTCAGGTAGCCGCTGGCGCCCTGACGGATCAGGTTCATCGCGTAATGCTCTTCCGGGTAGCCGCTCAGGATGAGGATGCCGACATCCGGCGCCTTGGCGCGGATCATGCCCAGCGCATCCAGGCCGGTCTGGCCGGGCATGGAGAGGTCCATCACCAGCACGTCGATTTCGGTGTTGCGGATCAGGTCGATCGCCTCGCGGCCGTTGGATGCTTCGCCGACCACCCGAAGGTCCACGTGGTCCGAGAAAAACTGCTTGAGACCTGAACGCACGATGGCGTGGTCGTCCACAATTCCGATTTTGATCATTGAGGGTCTTTCTGGAGTGCCGCCAAATGCCGGGGGCACAATGCCTGCAGCGGATGGGCCAACGCCCTTTACGCTCTGCCGTCGATTATTCACGAAATATTCCCAGGGCTCCGACTTTTCGATGCGACGCTTCTCCCTTCCCAAGCTGGTGATCAGCCTGCCTGCCGCGGTCCTCGCGGCCGTCATGCTCATCGCCATCAACGAGGCGGGGTACCACCGGTCCACCGAAGCCCTGATGGACATCGAACGCGCCCAGCAGACCCGGGTGGAGCTGAGCCGGCTGCTGCAGCAGATGCTCGATGCCGAGACCGGCCAGCGCGGCTTCCTGCTGACCGGCGACGAGCGTTATCTCCAGCCCTACAGCCAGGCCACCGCCGGTCTCAACCAGACCATCGACAAGCTGCGCAGCTCCTACCTGTCCACGCCCGAGGAACTGGGCGAACTGGCCGAACTCTCGCGCAACATCTCCCGCAAGCTCGCCGAAATGGACCTCAGCGTGCGCCTGCGCAAGCAGGGCAACGAAGAGGCCTGGCGCTTCATCATGCTGACCGATGTCGGGCGCGAGCATATGGACTCGATCCGTGCGCAGACCGCCCACCTGGTGGAGGTGCGCAGCCGTGCGGTGGAGCACGGCCAGCGCCAGGTGATCCATGCGCTGCAGCTGTCGCGGCTGGGCATCGCGGCGGTGGCGCTGGTCGGCCTGATCGCCTTCTACATGTACCTGCGCCAGACCCAGGCGCTGGAACTCGCCGCCCAGCGCCAGCAGGAGACGCTGGAGGGCGAACGCGACCGGCTCGAAGGCCTGGTGCGCGAACGCACCGCCTCGCTGGCAGAACTGGCCACCCATCTGCAGGAGGTGCGCGAGAACGAGCGCGCCCACCTGGCGCGCGAACTGCACGACGAACTCGGCTCGCTGCTGACGGCTGCCAAGCTGGACGTGGCGCGCATCAAGTCGCGCCTGACCGATTCGCCGGAACTGCTGGCGCGGCTGCAGCACCTGACCGAAACGCTCAACAGCGGCATCGCCCTCAAGCGCAACATCATCGAGGACCTGCGGCCGAGTTCGCTGTCCAACCTCGGCCTGGTCGCCGCGCTGGAGATCCTGACGCGCGAGAGCGGCGAGCGCAGTGGCCTGACCATATCCTGCGAACTCGACATCTCGCCGCTGGACGCATCGGCGCAGCTGACCGTCTACCGCATGGTGCAGGAGTCGCTGACCAACATCAGCAAGTACGCCCGCGCGAGCCATGTGCAGGTCTCCGTGCGCACCCATCCGAGGGAGGTCGCGGTGGAGGTGCGCGACAACGGTGTGGGCTTCGATACGCAGCGCATCGACCCCTCCACCCACGGCCTGCACGGCATGCGCCACCGGGTCGAGGCGGCGGGCGGCAAGTTGAGCATCGTCTCTTCGGTCGGCGGCGGAACCGTCATCTCGGCCACGCTGCCGCATTCGGCCTGAACACCTCTTCGGGCAACGCTTCGACCGTTCGCCCAACCGTCGGCGGACTCCTACAGGTCACGGCCTCCGGGGATGACACCCCTGCGCGCCCACAGCCGATCAGTCCTGACGGCCCCTCTGGCTAAGCTCAAGCCACGTTGATCGGACCACCGATCGAGCCCATAACCAGCACTGAGGAGAGAGAACATGCTGCATTACGCCGTCGTGTTTCTGGTAATCGCCCTGATCGCCGCCATCTTCGGTTTCGGTGGCATTGCCGCCGGTGCCGTCGGCATCGCCAAGATCCTGTTCTTCGTCTTCGTCATCATGGCTATCGTCAGTTTTGTCGTCAGCCTGATGCGCCGAGGCTAGGCAGCGTCCGAGCTTTCGCGTTTTTTCCCGAGCCGTCCATCAATCCACAAGCAAACCAGGAGCACCCTATGACCCTCAACACCACCAAGGCCGCCAACACCATCCGTTCCGCTTCGGACGATGCACTGCAATCCGCCCAAGGCGCCGTCGAAACCACCCGCGGCTTCGCCAACGAAGCCCTGGACAAGGCCGGCGACAAGGTGCGTGACCTGCGCGACAACGTCGATCCGCTGGTGGACCAGATCACCGCCCGTGTCCAGCAGCTGGCCAGCCGCGGCATGGAATACGCCAACGATGCCAAGTCGCGTGCCCAGCAGCAGATCAACCGCTACGGCGACCTGACCGGCCGTTATGTGTCCGAGCAGCCTGTGAAGTCGGTGCTGATCGCCGCCGCCACCGGTGCCGCCATCGCCGCCGCCATCCTGATCGCCACCCGCAACAACAACCGCAACCGCTACTGATCCGGGCGCCTGCTCATCCCCTTCGCACCCGTACCAGCCGCCGCCATGCTCCACCCCTGTTCACGCTTTTGATCCGCAAACCCGAACTGGTGGTCGAGCATCTGGCGGCCTATGGCTCGCTGGTGCACGAGGAGGTGAGCGACGTCGGTGTTCAGCTCGCCACCCGCTTGGCCGCCTGGGGCGCCATGGTGGTGATGGCTTCGGTCTTCGTCACGCTGACCGGCATCGCCGTGATGCTGGGCTTCACGCTCGATACCTTCCATTGGGCCCTGGTGATCGTGCCCCTGGTGGCACTGCTGGCCACGGTCCTGTGTTTTCTCTATGCACGCACCCCCATGCCCGCCACACGTTTCGATGGCCTGAAGGCCCAGATCGATGCCGACGTGCAGGCCCTGCGCATCGCGGGAGAACGCAAATGATGGGCCGCGAAACCGGTCCGGTGCAGCCGACCGCCAAGCAGCGGCTGCAAGCCACCCGCGAAGCGCTGATGCATGAGCTGGTGCCCTCCACGCGTTCGAACGCTCCGCGTTCACGGCCCCGCGATCTGCCGGCCGGCGCTGCAGTGGCCGACGGCCGCGCCGCACCCGACGCGGGCCTTGCCGCCTCCGAGCCGGACGACTGGCAGGAGCAGCCCGCGCCCTCCTCCGGCTGGTTCGCCGTGGCACGCCACAGCCTGCGCGCCTGGTGGGAGTTTCACCCGGTCCGTGTGGCCGGTGTGGTGGCCCAGCCGGTGATTGCCGAATACGCGCGGCAGCGCCCGCTCAAGCTGGTCGGCATCGCCGCCGGCCTCGGCGCCGCCCTGGTGGTGATCCGCCCCTGGCGCCTGGTTTCCCTGGGAGGTTTGGCCGTGGCGGCGTTGAAGTCGTCGCAGGTATCGAACTTCGCCCTTTCGCTTCTGAGCAACCGAAAAAATACCAAATAAGGACCCCACGAATGAAAGCCGCCAAGATCTCCCACCTGACCGACATCGCCGACCACAACGAGATCGAGTCCCTCGAACTCGACAAGGAAAAGCTGAAGGCTGCCGCCAACATCGACATCACCGAAGGCCCGGTCACGCCGAGCTACGGCCCGCACCGCGACGCCATCGTCAAGCTGTTGAACGACGCACTGGCCACCGAGCTGGTCTGCGTGCTGCGCTACAAGCGCCACTACTTCACCGCCACCGGCATCCATTCGCCGGCCATCGCCGATGAATTCCTGGTGCACGCCAACGAGGAATCGGCCCACGCCGACCTGCTGGCCGAACGCATCGTGCAGCTGGGCGGCGAGCCCGACTTCAGCCCCGAATCGCTCAAGGGCCGCAGCCACGCCGACTACGACGACTCCAAGGACCTGCAGTCCATGGTGCGCGCCAACCTGGTCGCCGAACGCATCGCCGTCGAGGCCTACCGCCAGATGATCCAGATCATCGGCGACAAGGACCCGACCACCCGCCGCCTGCTCGAAGGCGTGCTCTCGCAGGAAGAAGAACACGCAGACGAACTGACCGACTGGCTGCAACGCTGATCGGCCGGGTCCACACCCAAAACCCACCGGCTGCCGCGTGTCGTGCGACGCGGCAGCCGGGCCCACCCACTAGCGCACTGGCTTTTCGAACAGAACTCCATCATTCCGAGGACACCATCATGAAGTACGCACGCGCCCTTGCCTTCGCCGCCATCGCCGGTATCACCGTTGTCACCGCCGGCTGCTCCGTCGCCCGCCACCAGCAGACCGTCGGCTCCTATGTGGACGATGCCGGCATCACCACCGCCGTGAAGGCCAAGATGGCCGAGGACAAGTCCGTGTCTGCCACCTCCATCAGCGTGGAAACGCTCAACGGCACGGTGCAGCTGTCGGGCTTCGCCAAGTCGCAGACCGAGAAGAGCCAGGCCGAAACCATCGCCCGCGCCACCAAGAACGTGCGTGACGTGCGCAACAACATCGTCGTGCGCCCGTAATCAGGACCGGGCGCGCGCCGGCAACGGCCCCGCGCCTGCACCTGGCGAGCCAGGCAGGCCGAAGCACAGTCTTCGCGCCTGCCTTTTTTGATCCTCCCTGTTTCCGCTGCCGTCTTCCGAATTCCCAGCGCCGCCTCCTGCGAACCGCCCCATGAAAATCTTCAACTGCGACAACTGCGGCCATCCGGTTTTCTTCGAAAACGTGCAGTGCCTGAACTGCGGCTGCGCTCTGGCCTTCCTGCCCGACCAGCTCACCATGGCCGCCCTGCTCGCACCCAGCGCACCGAACGCCGACGGCTCCCCTGCCCTGTGGGCACGCAGCCATGCCCCGGAAGGCGCGCCGCTGCAGTACCGCATGTGCCTGAACCACGACCTGCACCAGAGCTGCAACTTCGCCGTGCCGCTGCAGGACCCGAATGCGCTGTGCGTTTCGTGCCGGCAGACCCGGGTGATGCCCGACCTGTCCTTCGCCGGGAACCGCCAGCGCTGGTTCCGCATCGAGGTCGCCAAACGCCGCCTCTTCTACACCCTGGCCCGCCTGGGCCTGGCCTCGATCGACTGCGACGAGAACGGCTGCCCCGACGACGGCCCGGTCTACGAATTCCTGGCCGACCTGCCCGGCGGCCCGCGTGTGATGACCGGCCACAACGAGGGCCTGATCACCCTCAACATCGTCGAAGCCGACGACGACGAGCGCGCCCGCCGCCGCCTGCAGCTGGGCGAGCCCTACCGCACCCTGCTCGGCCATCTGCGCCACGAGTCCGGCCATTTCTACTGGGACCGGCTGATCCGCGAGCAGAACCGCATCCCGGCCTTCCGCGAAGTCTTCGGCGACGAATCGCTGGACTACCAGCAGGCGCTCAAGGCCCACTACGCCACCGATCACAGCCAGCAGGATTGGCAGAGCCAGTTCGTCAGCGCCTATGCCACCGCCCACCCCTGGGAGGACTGGGCCGAGACCTGGGCGCACTACCTGCACATGGTCGATCTGCTGGAGACGGCCGCGGCCTATCACACGCAGGTGGAAGTGCCGGGCGACCCGAAGACCGGCGCGGACTGCGTGACCAACCCCTTCGGATCTGCCGAGAGCGATTTCGACCAGCTGGTGCAGCAGTGGATTCCGGTGACGCTGATGCTCAACAGCCTCAACCGCAGCCTGGGGCAGGACGACGCCTATCCCTTCGCCCTGTCGCCCGGCGCGCTGCGCAAGCTGCGCTTCGTGCACGACGTGATCCACGAGAGCGTGGACATGCCGCTGATCGACGACAAGGACGACATGACCCGGCCGGCCGACCCTCAGCCCGTCGCGGCCTGAAGCCTCAGCGGCCGACCTTGGTCAGCAGGCGTCCCAGCACCGGCGGCGAGACGAACTTGTCGACCTCGCCGCCGAGCTGGGCGATCTCGCGCACGAAGGTGCTGGAGATGAACTGGTATTTGTCGCCAGGGGTCAGGAAGACGGTTTCCACCTCCGGCATCAGCGCGCGGTTCATGCCGGCGAGCTGGAACTCGTAGTCGAAATCGGTCACCGCCCGCAGCCCGCGCACCATGGCCTTGGCGCCGCGCGCCACCACGAAGTCGCGCAGCAGGCCGGCGAAGCTTTCCACCTCGACCTGCGGATAGGGCGAGACGGCTTCCCGCACCATCTCGATCCGCTCTTCCAGGCTGAACAGGGTCTTCTTGTGATGGCCGGCCGCCACCGCCACGATCACCCGGCCGAAGAGTTGGGTGGCGCGCCGCACCACGTCCTCGTGGCCGAGGGTGATCGGGTCGAAGGTGCCGGGATAGACAGCGATGAGAGGTGCCATGCGGTGTGCGGCCTGGAGCGGAGTGGCCGCGATTATGCCGAGCGGCGCAGCAGGTGCGCATGCACCGCGCCGGCCCGCAGATGGCGCTCGCTGGACCAGCCGAGTTCGGCCAGGCGGGCCTGGTCCCAGGCCTCGGGCGCCTCCAGGTAGACCAGGCCGTTCGCGGCCAGGCCGGCGGCCGCGGCCTTGAGGGCGGCATCGAACAGGTCGGCCTCGAAAGGCGGATCGAGCAGTACCAGGTCCCAGGCGCCCGGTACGGCGCGCAGGGCGGAGATGCCGTCGCCGCGCCGCACTTCGACCGTGCTGGCCGAGAGTCTGGTGCAGAGCGCCTTGAGTGCCGCGGCCAGGCGCAGGTCCTGCTCGCACAACAGCACCTGCGCGGCGCCGCGCGAGGCGCATTCCAGGCCCAGCGCACCGCTGCCGGCGAAGGCATCGATGCAGCGCCAGCCCGCCAGGTCCTGGCCCAGCCAGTTGAACAATGTCTCGCGCACACGGGCCGGCGTGGGCCGCAGGCCGGGCAGATCGGGCACCGGCAGCGACGTGCGTTTCCACTGGCCGCCGATGATGCGCACCTCGCCCGCGCCGCCATGCGGCCTGGGCGGGGCGCTCTTCTTCGACAGCGTCTTGACAGCGGTCTTGACGGCGGCCTTCATCACGATGCACCTCCCACGACCACGGTGACCATGCGATCGGGCTGCAGCACCCGCGCGAAGGCCCGCCGCACATCGGCCGCGGTGATGGCACGCACGCGCTCGGTCCAGGTGTCCAGATAGTCCAGCGGCAGGCCGTTCCAGGCGATGTTGGCGATATTGCCGACCAGCTTGGCATTGCTGTCCAGGCGCAGCGGGAAGCCGCCGATCAGGTTGTCCTGCGCGGCCTTCAGCTCGGCTTCGGTGGGGCCGTCGGCGACGAACTTCGCCAGCACGTCGCGCGCCACCTCGACCGCCTGCGCGGCCTGGTCGGGCCGGGTCTGCAGGCCGATGGTGAAGGCGCCCGCGCTCATGGCCGGATCGAAGCCGGAGTACACGCTGTAGCTCAGGCCGCGCGCCTCGCGCACCTGCTGGGTCAGGCGCGAGTTGAAGCCGCCGCCGCCCAGGATGTAGTTGCCGACGGTCATCGGGAAGTAGTCCGGATCGCGCCGGGCAATGCCGGGCTGGCCGATGTAGACATGGGCCTGGGCCGAGGCGAAGGGCTGGCGGATGTCCTGCGCCGCCGCCAGGGGCGGACCTCGGCCACGGCCGGCAGGGCCTGGCAGCGGCCTTCGGCCAGGCGGCCGAGCAGGCTGGCGGCGAGGGCATCGGCCTGGCTGCGGTCCAGCGCGCCCACGATGCTGATCGTGGCGCCGCAAGGCTGCAGGCGCGCATGGAAGTCGCGCATGGCGCCGACGGTGATCGCCTGCAGGCTGGCCTGCGTGGTCTGCCGGCCATAGGGATGCTCGCCGAACACCGCCTGCTCGTAGAGCCGGCCGGCGCGGGTGCCCGGCCGGGTTTCCGCCTCGCGCAGGGCGGCGGCGATGCGCTGGCGCTCCGCCGTCCAGACGGTTTCGGGGAAGGAAGGCTCGCCGATCTCGCGGGCCGCCAGCGCTGCCGCGCGGGCCAGCAGCGCCGGGTCGGACAGGGAGCGCAGCGAGAAGCTGAAACGGTCGTTGCCCGCGCCCGCGCCGAACTGCGCGCCGAGTTCGGCCCAGGCGTCGTCCAGCGCGTCTTCACCCAGCGCCGGCTCGGCGCCGTGCGGTTTCACGCCCTTGTCCAGCATGCCGGCCATGGCGCCGGCCAGGCCGGTGAGCGCGGCCGGCTCGCGCCGGGCGCCGGCATCGAAATCGATCTGCACATCGACGATGGGCACCGCCCGGCTCTCGACAAAGAAGACCTGCGCGCCGTCGGCGCGGCGCCAGTGCTGGATCGGCAGCGCGGCCTGGGCGCAGGTGGCCAGCGCCAGCAGGCCGGCGGCCAGCAGCCGAGGCCAGCGCAGCGGCGCAAGAAGGCGGAAATGGACAGCCATGATGGGTTCTTTCCGATCGTTCAATGGACAGGCCCGCCCGTGGCTTCATCGCCCTGGGGGCGGGGCGGCCGGGACGGGTCCGGCGGCAGCGGCACCAGGGTGCCGACGGTGAGTTGTTCGTCGCCGAAATAGCGCTGCGCCACCGACTGCAGCTGCGCCGAGGTGACGGCCGCCAGCCGGTCGAGCAGCCGCGCATCGGCACCCAGCGGCAGGCCCTGCACCCAGTTGCTGCCCAGGTCCTGCGCCTGGGCGAAGACGGAGTCGCGCTGGAACACCTCGCCGGCCCGCCACTGGATCTTGACCCGGCGCAGTTCGGCCTCGCCCACGCCTTCGCGGGCGATCAAGGCGACTTCGCCGCGCAGGGCCTTTTCCAGTTCGGCGGCGCTGTGGCCCTTGGCCGGCACGCCGGCCAGGGTGAAGAGCTTGGGGCCGCGTGCCACCAGCGCATGCGAGGCATCGACACCATCGGCCACCCGGTTCTCGCCGCGCGCCAGATGGCGCTGCAGACGGGCGCCGGAATAGCCGTCGAGCACGGCGGCCAGCACCGTCAGCGCCAGGGCGTCCTGCGCCTCGGGCGTGTCGGCCTCCAGCGATTCCAGGCCGGGCGCACGAAAGGCCAGCGCCACATAGGCCTGTTCGGCCGGCGCGCGGAAGTCGAAGCGCCGCATGCCCACCTGCACCGGCTCCGGCCGCGGCTTGCGGGCCGGCACGGCACGGGCGGGGATGCGGCCGTAGGTGGATTCGGCCCAGCCGCGCACCTGCTCGGGATCGACATCGCCGGCGATCACGATCGCGGCATTGGCCGGCACGTACCAGCGCCGGTAGAAGTCGCGCACGTCGTCGGCGGTGAAGGCGGCGATGTCGCCCATCCAGCCCACCACCGGGCGGTGATAAGGCGAGGCGGTCCAGACCTGGGCGGACAGGGCTTCGTAGAGCCGGCTGCGCGGCCGGTCCTCGGTGCGCATGCGGCGCTCCTCGGCGACCACCTGGCGTTCCTTCAGGAACTCGGCATCGGGCCAGGCGTTGTTGGCGAAGCGGTCGGCTTCCAGCTTCATCACATCCGGCAGCCGGGCGGCCGGCACCTGCTGGTAGTAGCCGGTGTAGTCGAGGTTGGTGAAGGCGTTCTCGCGGCCGCCCAGCGCCGCGACACGGCGGGAGAACTCGCCCACCGGCACCTCGGGCGTGCCCTTGAACATCATGTGTTCGAGCATGTGGGCGATGCCGGAGGTGCCGTCCACCTCGTCCATCGCGCCGGCGCGTATCCACACCATGTTGACGGCGATCGGCGCGCGGCGGTCCACCTTCACGATCAGTGCCATGCCGTTGGAGAGGGTGAACTGCCGGGTGTCGGCGGCTGCCACGGCCGGGGCGGGCGTGGCGGCGGCGATCGGGGCGCCGGGTGTGTCCGGCCCGCTGGGCTGGGCCCCGGCACCGGTCGCCAGCAGGCTGGCGGACAACACAAAACCCAGGCCGCGCCAGCCGGTTCGAACGGCAATGCCGCGTTGGAAAGCTCGTTTCATAGAATGCTTGATTCTAAGAACGCGTCCATGTTCAGTTTTTTCAAGAAAAAGCCGCCGGCGGCCACACCGGAACCCGCGTCGACCACTCCCCCGCAGGAAGACGCAGCGCCGACAGGCGCGCTCGGCTGGTTGAAGAGCCAGCTGGGCCTGGCGCCCGCGCCAGCCGAAACGCCCGAGACCACGACACCACCGCCAGCCGCGCCGGCTGTCGCCCCCACGCCCGTCGTGGCGGTGCCGGTGGCCGCGCCGCCGCTACCACCGCCGCCAGCCGCTGCGCCTCTTGTGCCGCCGCCGCCGCTTGCGCCGCCCGCCCCGGCCGCGGCACCCGTCGTGGCTGCCCCGGCGCCGGCCGCGCAAGCAGAAGAAGGCGGCACGGCCGAGCGCTCCGGCTGGATGCAGCGCCTGCGCGGCGGCCTGCGCAAGACCGGCGGCAGCATCGCCGCCGTGTTCAGCGACGCCCGCATCGACGACGCCCTCTACGACGAGCTGGAAGACGCCCTGCTGATGGCCGACACCGGCATCAAGGCCACCCAGCACCTGCTCGACGACCTGCGCCGCCGCGTCAAGGAGCGCCGCAGCACCGAGCCCACCGCCGTCAAGGCGCTGCTGGCCGATGCCATCGCCGACCTGCTCAAGCCCCTGGAAAAGCCGCTGGTCATCGGCCAGCACACGCCCACCGTGATCATGGTCGCGGGCGTCAACGGCGCCGGCAAGACCACCTCCATCGGCAAGCTCACCAAGCACCTGGCCGACGCCAAGGCCACCGTGCTGCTGGCCGCCGCCGACACCTTCCGCGCCGCCGCGCGCGAGCAGCTGGGCGTGTGGGCCGACCGCAACCTGGTCGAGATCATCGGCCAGCAGGGCGGCGACCCGGCCGCCGTGAGCTTCGATGCGGTCACCGCCGGCAAGGCGCGCGGCAAGGACGTGGTGCTGGTCGACACCGCCGGCCGCCTGCCCACCCAGCTGCACCTGATGCAGGAGCTGCAGAAGATCAAGCGGGTGGTGCAGAAGGCCGACAACAGCGCGCCGCACGAGGTGCTGCTGGTGATCGACGGCAACACCGGCCAGAACGCCCTGGCCCAGGTGCGCGCCTTCGACGACGCGCTGGGCCTGACCGGGCTGATCGTCACCAAGCTCGACGGCACCGCCAAGGGCGGCGTGCTGGCGGCCATCGCCCAGGAACGGCCGATCCCGGTCTATTTCATCGGTGTGGGCGAGAAGCTGGAAGACCTGGAAACCTTCAACGCCCGCGAGTTCGCCCAGGCCTTGCTCGGCTGAGAGCAAGCGCAAACATCTTCATCAAAGCGACGGCATGGCTCTTGAAACAGGAAGAACCAGCGCATAACTGCGAGCGTCGTTCCTACGAAACGCAGGGCCGTCCGTGGCTTCAATAGCCCGGTCGGCCTTCTTTTTCCAGGCGCCCGGAAATCTCCGGCGCCCTGCGAGAAGACCTAGGGAACTCGGGTCTTAGCACTCTCTCTAACCGAGTGCTAACATGCCCGTCATGAGGAAAGGATCCCCCGGTATGAACTATTCAACTGGAGCCGCAACCGCCGTCGCCCCCGCCAATCCGTGGGCGATCGTGCCGCCCCTGGGCAACCTCGATGCCTATATTTCCGCGGTCAACCGCATGCCGCTGCTCACGCCCGAGGAAGAGCAGCGTTTCGCCCGTGAACTGCGCGACGAGAACAAGGTCGAGGCCGCCGGAAAGCTGGTGCTCTCGCACCTGCGCCTGGTGGTGTCCATCTCGCGCCAGTACCTGGGCTACGGCCTGCCGCACGGCGACCTGATCCAGGAAGGCAACGTGGGCCTGATGAAAGCCGTCAAGCGTTTCGACCCCGAACAGGGCGTGCGCCTGGTGAGCTATGCCATGTACTGGATCAAGGCAGAGATCCACGAATACATCCTGAAGAACTGGCGCATGGTGAAGGTGGCCACCACCAAGAGCCAGCGCAAGCTGTTCTTCAACCTGCGCTCGATGAAGCAGGCCTTCAAGGCCGACTCGGCGATGGACGAAGCTGGCGTAACGCACCGCGAGACACTGAGCGCCGGCCAGGTCGAGACCATGGCCGAGCGGCTGAACGTCAAGCCGGAGGAAGTGCTGGAGATGGAGATGCGCATGGCTGGCGGCGATGTGCTGCTGGACCCCTCTCCTTCGGACGACGGCGAGCAGGCTTTCGGGCCTATTGCCTACCTGGCCGACGTGGCGCATGAACCCACGGCGATGATCGAGTCGCACCAGCGCGATGTGCTGGCTTCGGACGGTATCGCCACTGCGCTGCAAGCGCTGGATGACCGCAGCCGGCGCATCGTGGAAGAGCGCTGGCTCAAGGTGAACGACGATGGGTCGGGTGGCATGACGCTGCATGAGCTGGCGGCTGAGTACCACGTCAGTGCGGAGCGGATTCGGCAGATCGAGTCTGCTGCGATGAAGAAGATGAAGAAGGCTTTGGCTGAGTACGCCTGATCTTTCTCGGTAATCTTTGCTCATAGGGGCCGCTCTGGATTTCAGAGCGGCTTTTTTCATTTTGTACTTCTTCTATTATTTTCAGGGTGGAGCTGGGGCTGCGCGCCCCAGACCGCGGTAACTTTCTTTCCATTGAAAGAAAGTCACCAAAGAAAAATTCAATGCGGGAGCGGGAGATATTTTTCGGGCCTTCGCTGCGCTCGGCCTGGGGCAGAGCCTGATCGAACTGGCGGAGAACTGGACGATTTGGCCTGCTCGCTATCCAGTCTTCGGACCGCTGCCCTGCAGCGGAACAGCCAATACCGTGATACCAAATACCAAATGCCCGTCTATTCCAGCGCGGCGATCGATCAAGAGCCGTCAGTCCTGCGCCTGTTTCGGCTGGACTGGGGGCATGGCGGCTATATCAAACAGGGCCAAATCGTCGCCTGGCAGAGCCGCCCAATATCGATTTCTGCCCCAGGCCGAGCGGCAGCGAAGGCCCGAAAAATATCTCCCGCTCCCGCATTGAATTTTTCTTTGGTGACTTTCTTTCAATGGAAAGAAAGTTACCGCGGTCTGGGGCGCGCAGCCCCAGCTCCACCCTAAAAACACAGAAGAAAAACCCAAAGCCCACAGCAGATAAAATCAAATAACCCACCAAAAGCAAGAAACACAATGATCTCCCGCCGCACCTGCCTGGCCGCCAGCAGCCTGCTAACCGCCCCCGTCCTGGCCCAGTCAAGCAAGCCCTGGCCCACCCGCCCCCTGCACATCGTCGTAGGCTTCCCCGCAGGCTCCTCCCCCGACATCACCGCCCGCACCCTGGCCGAACCCCTGTCCCAGGCACTGGGCCAGCCAGTCATCGTGGACAACAAGGTCGGCGCCGGCGGCAACATCGCGGCCGAGTTCGTCGCCCGGGCCCGAGACGATCACACCATCGGCCTGATGATCAACGGCAACATGACCATCGCCCGCCTGATCAACCCCAGGCTGGGCTACGACCCGCTGAAGGACTTCGCCCCCATCAGCCTGATCGGCATCTCGCCCCTGGTGCTGACCGCACCCGCCAACGCCCCGGGCGCCGACGCCCGGGCCTTCCTTCAGGCGGCCCGGGCCTCGGGCGACCGCTGGAGCTACGGCACGCCGGGCGTGGGCACGGTCGGCCATGTGGGCATGGAACTGCTCAAGCGCCGGGTGCCGATGGCGCCGGTGCATGTGCCCTACCCCGGCTATCCGCAGGTGGCCAACGCCATGATCGGCGGCGAACTGCAGCTGGCCCTGCTGCCGCCCACGCTGGCCGCCGCCCAGGCGCGCGCGGGCAAGCTGCGCGCCATCGGCATCACCGCGCGCGGCCGCAGCCCGCTGGTGCCGGAGATTCCCAGCCTGGCCGAGGCGGGCATCGCGGATTTCAACCTGGAGATCTGGAACGCGGCGGCCGCGCCGGCCAGCATGCCGCCCGCGCTGGTGGCGCGGCTGTCGGCCCTGTTCTCGGAGATCGTGCGAACGCCGGAGATGCGCAGCAAACTCTTCCAGCAGGGCTGGCAGGCGGTGGGGAGTTCCTCCGAAGGACTGGCCAACCGCGTGCGTGCGGATGCCGCTTCCATGGGCGAGGTGATCCGCAGCGCGCGGATCACCGCCGACTGAGACGCCCGCTCAGGCCGTCTGCTGCATCAGCAGCTTGATGTCGGCCAGCAGCGGTGCGCTGCCTCCGCCGTACTTGGCATAGAGCCGCAGCCGGCCCATCGGGTCGTACAGGTAGGTGGCGGCCGAATGGTCCATGGTGTAGCTGCCGGGCGCGCTGCCGTCGACCTTCTTGTAGTAGACCTTGAAGTCCTTGGCCACGGCCGCGAGCTGCTCCTGGTTTTCCGGCCGCAGGGCGATGAAGCTGGCGTCGAAGTTGGCCATGTAGGCCTGCAGGATCTCGGGCGTGTCGCGCTCCGGGTCCACGCTGATGAAGAGGGTCTGCAGCTTGTCGCCGTCGGCGCCGAGCTGGTTCCTGATCTCGGCCATCTCGGCCAGCGTGGTCGGGCAGACGTCCGGGCACTGGGTGTAGCCGAAGAAGATGGCGACGACCTTGCCCTTGAATTCCGACAGGCTGCGGGTTTTGCCGTGCGCATCGGGCAGGTGGAAGTCCTTGGCGTATTCGGCGCCGGTGATGTCCACCGCCTGGAAGGCCGGGCCCGGCGCCGCCTTGGAGCAGGCGCCCAGCAGGGCGGCCACGCCGGCACCGGCGAACAGGTGGAGAAAGGTGCGGGTCTTCATGGACGCGGGTTTCTAGAACAGGTAGTGGTCGACCAGCAGGGCCGCGAACAGCACGCTCAGGTGGATCAGGGAAAAACGGAAGGTCTTGCGCGCCAGGCCGTCCGAATACTCGCGCCACAGGGCGAAGGCATAGCCGCAGAAGCCCAGCGACAGCACGATGGCCACGACCAGGTAGAGCCAGGAACTCATGCCGTAGGCAAAGGGCATCAGGCAGCCGGCGAACAGCACGAAGGTGTAGAGCAGCACCTGCAGCCGGGTGAACTCGTTGCCGTGGGTGACCGGCAGCATCGGCAGGCCGGACTTGCGGTAGTCCTCCACCCGGTAGAGCGCCAGGGCCCAGAAGTGCGGCGGCGTCCACAGGAAGATGATGAGGAAGAGGATCAGCGCTTCCGGGCCCACATCGCCCGTCATCGCCGCCCAGCCCAGCACCGGCGGCATGGCGCCCGAGGCGCCGCCGATGACGATGTTCTGCGGCGTCAGCGGCTTGAGCACCACCGTGTAGACCACCGCGTAACCGACGAAGGTGGCGAAGGTCAGCCACATGGTCAGCGGGTTGATCCAGACATACAGGATGGCCGAGCCGGCCGCGCACAGCACGCCGGAGAACAGCAGGGTCTGGCCGTCGCCCAGCTCGCCACGCGCCGTGGGCCGCCAGGACGTGCGGCGCATGCGTGCGTCGATGCCCTTTTCGACCAGGCAGTTGAAGGCTGCGGCCGCGCCCGCCACCAGCCAGATGCCCACGCAGGCCACCAGCGCGCGCTGCACCTCCGCCCAGCTCGGCGCGCCCGGCACGGCCAGCACCATGCCGATCAGGGCGCAGAAGACGATGAGCTGCACCACCCGCGGCTTGGTCAGCGCGTAGAACTGCCGCACGCGCGAGGGCGGCACGGCGGCGGGGGGTGGACGACGGGAGCGGCGGGATTCATGCGGGAAGCGAGGATAAACGGTGGCGCGGCTGCGGCGCCGCGCGACGGGAGGAAGACAGTGCCCAGACCAGGGCCGCGACCAGCGCGGCGGCGCCGCCGGTGTGCAGCACGGCGGCGACCAGCGGCCAGTCCAGGATCACGTTGGACAGGCCGGTGGCCAGCTGCAGCGCGGCCAGCCCGGCGATGGTGGCGACCGGGCGGCGCAGCCCCTCCACCCGCCACAGCCGCACGGCCACGGCAATCAGCAGCACGAAGACGACATAGGCGAAGAGCCGGTGCATATAGTGGATCGCCGTCAGCGCCGCGAAGTCGATGGGACTGCCATCGGCCAGTTGGCCCAGCGGACGCCACAGCTCGAAGCCGCGCGCGAAGTCCATCGGCGGCCACCACTGGCCCTGGCAAGTCGGAAAGCCGTCGCAGACCAGCACCGCGTAATTGGTGCTGACCCAGCCGCCCAGCAGCACCTGCAGGCAGACGGCGGCGAGTGTGACCCAGAGCAGGCCGCGCTGCGCCGCCGAGATGCGCACCGGCGCCAGCCCCAGCTGCGCCAGACCGTGCCGCGCCGCCTGCAGCGCCAGCATGGCCAGCAGCACGATCCCGCCGGCCAGGTGCATCACCACGATGGCGGGAAAAAGCTTGAGCGTGACCGTCCAGGCACCGAAGGCACCCTGCACGCAGACCCAGAAGAGCGTGGCGATCGGCCAGGCCGGATGCACCGGCGGCACCGCTCCGCCCTGCAACCGCTGGCGGCGCCAGGCGCGCCAGGTGGCGATGGCCAGGGCGATGATCAGCACACCCACGCCGGTGGCCAGGTAGCGGTGCACCATCTCCACCCAGGCCTTGCGGTGCGTCACCGGGCCTTCGGGCATGGCGGCCTCGGCGGCGGATATCTGCGCATGCGCGGCCACCGGATGGGCCTCGCCGTAGCAGCCCGGCCAGTCGGGGCAGCCCAGGCCGGAGTCGGTGAGCCGGGTGAAGGCGCCGAACATCACCAGGTCGAAGGTCAGGAACAGGGTCAGCACGGTCAGCGCCTGCAGGCGGCGCGTGGGGCTGGCGCGGCGGTTGCGCAACGCCAGCCACAGGAGCGGGCCGAGCGCGATCAGCAGCCCGGTCAGCATCATCTGCACCAGGGGCGAGTAGTCGTAGAGCGGCGTCGGGTTCATGGGGAAAAGGAAACGGGATCAGCGGCCTTCGCGGTCCCAGGAGGCGGCGGCGCGCAGCAGGCGGTCGAGATCGCGTTTGGCCTTGGCGGCGCCGGCCATGTCCATGGCGGCGGGAAAACGCATCATCCAGTGGCCCAGCGGATCGACCAGGTAGAGGTGGTCAGTCAGCCGGTGGCCGGCCTCGGGCTGCAGCCAGCGGGCGATGTCGGCGGCCGGCAGGCGCAGCACCGTGGCCTGGGCCAGGGCGGGCTGCAGCGTGGCGGCGACCGGCGCTTCGTCGTCCACCAGCCAGACCCAGTCCAGCCGGTCGCGCTCCTTGCCCAGGCTCTCGCGCAGCTGGCGCTGCAGGTAGAGACGCTGCTCGCAGTCCGCGCCGCAGGCGCCGCCGGCCACGCTGACCAGCAGCCATTGCCCGGCCAGCGAGGGCAGGCGCACCGCGCCGCCATCGAGCTGCCGCGCGACCAGATCGGGCAGTGCCGGCTGCTCGGCGATCAGCTCGCCGTAGCTGCGATGACTCTGCGGCCGCACCACGTAGAAGGTGAAGTAGGAGGCCACCACCGGCGCCGCGCACACCGCCAGGATGAACAGCATCTTCCAGCGTCCGCGCGAGGTCGAACCCGCCGCCAACTCGCCACCCGGCTCGGGCAGCGCATGCACCGCCAGGTCCAGCAAATGGCCGGGCGCTTGCGGCGCTGCCTCAGGCAGCGCGCGGGCGTCGGATGAATTGGAACCAGGCATAGAGGAAGACGATGAGGGCGCAAAGCCCGAACCATTGGAAGGCGTAGCCGTAGTGGCGTTCCACGCCCAGGGTGACGGGCGGCCACTCGCGCTGCAGGCCTTCACCCGCCGCGCCGGTCTGCACGGCGGTGAGGGCCACCAGCGGCAGGCCGGTCTCGTGGCGGAACGCGGCCAGGTCGAGATTTTGCCGGATCGGCGAATCCCCCTCGGCCGCGCTGTGGAAGTCGTAGAGCCGCGAAGGCGGGCCGGCGATGCGGGCGTGCAGCTCGACCGGGCCGTCCGGCGTCTGGATCGGCACCAGGCGGGAGCGGTCCTCGAAGTTGCGCGGGATCCAGCCGCGCTGCACCAGCACCACCAGCTGCGGCGACAGTTCGAGCGGCGTGAAGACGAAGAATCCGGGCCGGCCGAACATCTGCCGGTTGTCCAGGTAGACCGTGCGCTGCGCCAGCCAGCGGCCGCGCAGGTGCACCCGGCGGTCCAGCAGTGCGGCCGTGTCGCCGGCCGCGAGCGAGCTGCCGTCGAGTTCCGGCAGCGCCTCGCGCTGGACCATGGAGGCCTCGATCGCCTCCTTCTGCGCCGCGCGCTGCAGCTGCCAGCGGCCCAGCGCGGCGGTCACCAGCATGCCCAGCAGCGCCGCCGCGGTGATGCACCAGAAACGCCGGCCCCGGCGTGGAAAACCCGCGCGGACGGCCGGGGGGCTCACCGGATAATCCCGTGCATGAAACTGCTGATCGCACTCGGCTTCCTGGCCATCCTGGCGAGCCTGGGCGCGGCCCTGTTCTTCATGCTGCGCGACGGCCGCGAAGGCCGGCCCAAGTCCGGCGGCATGGCACGTGCGCTGGCGCTGCGGGTGGGCTTCTCGGTGCTGCTGTTCATCTGCATCCTGGTCGCTTGGAAGATGGGTTATATCCGGCCGACCGGCTTGCCGGTAGGTCAGTAAGCGTCCCGCAAGGCAGCAAAAAAGGCGCCTCGCGGCGCCTTTCGTCCAGGGGGCCGGGCGGCCGCCCTCACATCCAGTACACCAGCGTGTACAGCCCCAGCCAGACCACGTCCACGAAGTGCCAGTACCAGGCCGCGCCCTCGAAGCCGAAATGGCGTTCGGGCGTGAAATGGCCCTTACGCAGGCGCAGGGTGATGAAGAGCAGCATCAGCATGCCGATGAAGACGTGGAAGCCGTGGAAGCCGGTCAGCATGAAGAAGGTCGAGCCGTACACGCCGGAGCTGAGCTTGAGGTTCATCTCGGTGTAGAGATGGTGGTACTCGTAGCCCTGCACGCACAGGAAGATCACGCCGAGGATGACGGTGGCCCACATGAAGGCCAGGGTGCGGGCGCGGTGCCCTTCGCGCAGGGCGTGGTGGGCGATGGTGAGGGTCACGCCCGATGTCAGCAGCAGGGCGGTGTTGATGGTCGGCAGCCAGAAGGGGCCGACCGTCTCGAAGGGCTCGACCAGGCCGCCGGGCGCGGCCGTCATGCCCGCGGCCACACTGGGCCAGACGGCCTTGAAGCCGGGCCAGAGCAGGGCGTTGTCGATGCTGCCGAGGGCCGGCACCGAATGCGAGCGGGCCCACCACAGCGCGGTGAAGAAGGCGCCGAAGAACATCACCTCCGAGAAGATGAACCAGGACACGCTCCAGCGGAAGGACAGGTCCACCTTGTAGCCGTAGAGCCCGCCCTCGCTCTCGGCCACCGCGTCGCGGAACCACTGGTAGAGCACGAAGAGCCAGCCGATCATGCCGGCGGCCAGCGAGTACATGCCCCATTCGTGGCCGTTGATCCATTGCGAGGCACCCAGGATCACGAAGAAGAGTCCCGCCGCGGCCAGCGCCGGATGGCGCGAGGCACCGGGCACGAAGTAATACGGCGTGGCGTTGCTGGTATGGGCACTCATGGGGTTTCTGGCTCCTGGAATCGTTGTTTTCTTGGGCGTTGACCGGCTCAGACCATCCAGCGCACCAGCACCATCAGGCCGATCACCAGCACGAAGGTGGCGGCGATGCCCACGGCGCAGACGATGAGCGGATTGAGCCGCGTGTCCTCGTCCAGCCCGCTGGCCTTGCGCAGTCCGATGAAGGACCAGGCCACGGCCTTGAGCGTCCGCAGCACGGATGGCTTGGTCGCGTCCGTCATGACGGTGCCGGCGGCGTTCGGCCGCCGACCTCGAAGAAGGTATAGGACAAGGTGATGGTGTTCACGTCCTTGGCCAGCTGCGGATCGATGACGAACACCACCGGCCACTGCTTCTTCTCGCCCGGATCCAGCGTGTACTGGTTGAAGCAGAAGCACTGCAGCTTGTTGAAGTGCGCCATGGCCTGCTGCGGCGCGTAGCTGGGGATGGCCTGGGCGGCCATGCGCCGGTCCTGGGTGTTCTGGAACTCGTACATCACCGTGGCCAGCTCGCCCGGATGCACCTTCAACGAGGACACGGCGGGGCGGAAGGACCAGGGCCCGCGCGCATTGGCGTCGAACTCCACTGTGATGGTGCGGCTGGTATCGACCTGGGTGTTGGCCGGCAGCCGCGCGGCGCCGGGCAGGTTGAGTTCGGACTTGGCCAGCACATTGATGCCGGTGGCCTCGCAGATCGCGTTGTAGAGCGGCACCAGCGCATAACCGAAGGCGAACATGCCGCCGGCCACGACCAGCAGCTTGCCCAGCATGCGTGTGTTGTGGCCGCGCAGTTTCATATCGGCGGCCCTAGCGGGCGTACAAGGCGGCGCGCGCCAAAAAGCCGATGAAGAACACCGCGGCGATCGAGGCCAGGATCAGCCCCAGGCGGCGGTTCGCGCGTTTCTGTTCCGGTGTCATGGCGGGGGCGGCTCAGCCGATGATGCGGGTGGCGGTGGCGTCGAGCTTGGGCGGCGTCTCGAAGGTGTGGAAGGGCGCCGGCGAGGGCACTTCCCACTCCAGCCCCTCGGCCGCTTCCCAGGGCCGCTGCGGCGCCGGCTCGCCCTTGCCGCGCATCATGGGCAGCACGATGAAGACGAAAAAGTAGACCTGGGCGAAGCCGAAGAAGAAGGCGCCGACCGAGGCCACCGCGTTGAAGTCGGCGAACTGCATCGGATAGTCGGCATAACGGCGCGGCATGCCGGCCAGGCCCAGGAAGTGCATCGGGAAGAAGGTGACGTTGAAGGAAATCAGCGACCACCAGAAATGCAGCTTGCCGCGGCGCTCGTCGTACATCACGCCGGTCCATTTCGGCGCCCAGTAGTAGACGGCCGAGAACATCGAGAACAGGCTGCCCGCCACCAGCACGTAGTGGAAGTGCGCCACCACGTAGTAGGTGTCCTGCAGCTGGATATCGACCGGCGCCATGGCCAGGATCAGGCCGGTGAAGCCGCCCATGGTGAAGACGAAGATGAAGCCGACGGCGAAGAGCATCGGCGTCTCGAAGGTCATCGAGCCCTGCCACATGGTGGCGATCCAGTTGAAGATCTTCACCGCCGTGGGCACCGCGATCAGCATGGTGGCGTACATGAAGAACAGCTGCCCGGTCACCGGCATGCCGGTGGTGAACATATGGTGCGCCCAGACGATGAAACTCAGGATGGCGATGGACGAGGTGGCATACACCATCGAGGCGTAGCCGAAGAGCTTCTTGCGGGCGAAGGCCGGCACCACCTGGCTGATGATGCCGAAGGCCGGCAGGATCATGATGTAGACCTCGGGGTGGCCGAAGAACCAGAAGATGTGCTGGTACATCACCGGGTCGCCGCCGCCCGCAGGGTTGAAGAAGCTGGTGCCGAAGTGGCGGTCGGTCAGCGTCATGGTGATGGCGCCGGCCAGCACCGGCATCACGGCGATCAGCAGGTAGGCGGTGATCAGCCAGGTCCAGGCGAACATCGGCATCTTCATCAGCGTCATGCCGGGGGCGCGCATGTTGAGGATGGTCACGATGATGTTGATCGAGCCCATGATCGAGCTGGCGCCCAGGATGTGCATCGCAAAGATGCCGGAGTCCATCGAGGGGCCCATCTGCAGGGTGAGCGGCGCATAGAGCGTCCAGCCGGCGGCGGGCGCGCCGCCGGGCAGCAGGAAGCTGGTCACCAGCATGATCGCGGCCGGGATCATCAGCCAGAAGCTGAAGTTGTTCATGCGCGCGAAGGCCATGTCGGATGCGCCGATCTGCAGCGGGATCATCCAGTTCGCGAAGCCCACGAAGGCCGGCATGATGGCGCCGAACACCATGATCAGCCCGTGCATGGTGGTGAGCTGGTTGAACAGCTCGGGATTGACCAGCTGCAGCCCCGGCTGGAACAGCTCGGCGCGGATCAGCAGGGCCAGCACGCCGCCCACCATCAGCATGGCGAAGGCGAACAGCAGGTAGAGCGTGCCGATGTCCTTGTGGTTGGTGGCGAACACCCAGCGGCGCCAGCCGTGCGGCGCGCCATGGTGTTCGTGCTCGTCGTGGCCAGCGTGGCCGTGGCCCGTCGGATCGGTCGGGCTGTGGTCGATGACTGCGCTCATGGTGTCTTCCTGCCGGTCTTATTTGTTGCGCTGCGCCAGCACTTCGGAGGGCTGCACCAGCTGGCCGGTCTTGTTCGACCAGCTGTTCTTGGTGTAGGTGATGACGGCGGCGATGTCGGTGTCGCTCAGCTGCTTCCACGAAGGCATGGTGTTGTTGTTCTGGCCGTTGAGCAGCACGTGGATCTGCACCGTGTGGTCGGCGTTGAGCACCTTCTCGTCGGCGTCGAGCGCCTTGACCGGGCCGCCGCCCTTGCCGTTGGCCTGGTGGCAGGCGGCGCAGTTGGCGGCGTAGACCTTCTCGCCGCGGGCCAGCATGTCGGGCAGGGTCCAGACCTTGTTGGGGTCGTCGAGCTTGGCCGCGGCCTTCTTCTGCTGGTCGGCCACCCAGGCGGTGTAGTCGGCCGCCGAGACCACCTTCACATGGATCGGCATGTAGGCGTGCTCCTTGCCGCAGAGTTCCTGGCACTGGCCGTAGTAGTCGCCGGTCTTCTCGGCGCGGAACCAGGTGTCGCGCACGAAGCCGGGAATGGCGTCCTGCTTGATGCCGAACTGCGGCACCGCGAAGGCGTGGATCACGTCGTTGGCGGTGGTGATGATGCGGATCTTCTTGTCCACCGGCACCACCAGGGGGTTGTCCACCTCCAGCAGGTAGTTGTCGGGGATGGTGCCCTTGGCGCCGTTGTTGGACATCTCGCGGTGCGCCGGCAGCAGCGTGGAGATGAAGCCCAGGCCGGCGCCCTCGCCGTTCAGGTAGTCGTAGCCCCACTTCCACTGGTAGCCGGTGGCCTTGATCGTGAGGTCGGCGTTGGTGGTGTCCTTTTGCGCCACCAGGGTCTTGGTGGCGGTGAGCGCCATCACGATGACGATGAGGAAGGGGATCACCGTCCAGGCGATCTCGACGGCCACCGACTCGTGGAAGTTGGCCGCCTGGTAGCCCTTGGATTTGCGGTGCTTCCAGATGGAATAGAACATCACCGCGAAGACGGCCACGAAGATCACGGTGCAGGTGATCAGCATGCCGGTGTGCAGCAGATGCTGGTCCTGCGAGATGCCGGTGACACCGACCGGCAGGTTCAGCTGGCGCACCGACGGCCCGCCGGGCAGGTCGCCCACCGCATGGGCGGCGCTGGCGATGCCGGCGGCCGCCAGGGGCAGGGCCTTGGCGAGCTTCTTTGAGATGCGCTTCATCGTCTTCATTTGTGTGTCGTTCTCAAAACCAAACTTGCGTCGCACCGGGCGTGGGGCACGCGATCCGCGCGGACTCGCCGGCAGCGGCCTTCAGGCCGCCCGCAAGGCCTTGCGGATCTCGGTGGCCAGCGCCGGCCGCAGTTCCGGCCGCACATAGCGGCCCACCACGACCGATTTCCCCTGGGCCGAAACACGGATCAGCGAACCATCGCCCTCCGCCGGTTCGACCCGTACCCATTCGCGCCGGAATTCCGCCCGCTCCAGCCGGCCGGCGGTCTCGCGTTCGATGACCAGGCGGGCGTCGGTGAGCGAGATGCGCTCGCCGTCGGTGGCGTGGCGGGCGTAGACCAGGAAGGCGACACCGACGGCGGCCAGCTCCAGGCCGGCGAAGGTGGTGACGAAATGGGCGCCCAGCGTCCAGCAGAAGGCGGCGATCGCGGCCGAGAGCAGGCAGAGCGATGCATACACCCAACCCAGCTGCACCGGCGTGACCGAGCAGTTGCGCTTGAGCAACCAGTGCAGGCCCTGGCCCGATACGGTGGCGAAGCGGAGGACGAGGTTGGACACGTATGGATGTGGGTAAGACAGTGCCGCAGGCAGGCGCCCGAGGCCCGAGAGTGGCTGCGATTCTATCGCGGCACCTTTTTGGCGATACCCGTGCAACCCCGGGTCCGCACGGGCGGGAAAGCCTGTGTTGACGCGGGTTTCGCGGCCGGCGCGCGTGGGCTTCTAGCGCTTGCCGCGCAGCATGCGGCGCATGTCTTCCAGGCCGACGGCGCTTTCGGCCGCCAGGCGCGCCTTGGGCAGGGGCTTGAAGGCATGGCCGTAGACGATCTCGAAGGTCAGCACCAGGCGGCCGTCCTCGGCGGGGCTGGCCAGGCGCTCGGCCAGGACCTGCAGCAGCCGCTCGCGAAAACGCCGACCGCGCAGCGCGGGAAAGCGCCCCGGATGCAGGTTGCGGCCGATCTCGCGCAGTTCGGCCAGCAGGCGTTCGGGGCTGTCGTAGGTCAGCACGATGCGCTCCATGTCCATCACCGGCTCGGCGAAACCGGCGTGCACCAGCATGTCGCCCCAGTCGTGCATGTCGGTGAAGGCATGGCCGGCCGGCGGCCAGCCGAGTTCGGCATAGACCCGGTGCAGCTCGCGCAGGGTGTCCGGGCCGAAGCAGGAGAACATCAGGAAGCCGTCGACCGCCAGCGCCTGCTGCCATTGGGCGATGAGGGCCTGCGGGTCGGCGGCCGCGTGCAGCGCCATGTTGGCCCAGAGCATGTCCACACTGCGCTGCGCCGGCAGGGCCTCGGTGGCGGCCAGGAAACGCGGCGCCGAGGCGCCCACGCCCCAGCGGCGCGGGCTCCACCAGGGCGCTTCCAGCGCGGCGCGGGCGGCGGCGGCGCGTTCGGGCGTGGCTTCCACCACGTCGAAGCCGGCATCGGCATAACGCTGCTGCACCAGGGCATGGCCTTCGAGCCCGCCGCGCAGGGCGAACCAGTGGGCCCAGCGTTTGGGTCGGGTGACGATCCATTCCAGCCGCTGCGCCATGCGCCGCGCCACCTCTTCGTGCAGCCAGGGGGAGGCGGGCGCGCCCAGCGGGGGCAGGTCCTGCCAGTGCCGGGCGGCCGGCGCGGCGATGGTCGGGGGAAGGTCGTGGGGGCGGAAGCGGGCGGGGCCATGGGGCGATCGGGGTCGGCTCGGCCGGAAAACGGTGCCGGGCCGGCAGGGCCGCCGAGTATATTGAGCCGCGCCATGTTCCGCCCGCTCGCCGCCCGAATGACCCGCTGGCTCGCCGCCCTGCCCGGGCCGGCCGCGGCCTGCCGGGTCTGCGCCGCCTGGCCGGCGAGCAGCTTCTGCGAGGACTGCCTGCGGCGTTTCGCCCGCCCGGTGCACCGCTGCGCCAGCTGCGCCATCGCCCTGCCCGCCGGCCTGCCGCGCTGCGGCGCCTGCGTGCGCCAGCCGCCGCCGCTGGATGCCTGCCTGGCCGCGGTGGACTACGGCTTTCCCTGGGACCGCGGCATCGCCGCCCTCAAGTTCCGCGGCGAGGCCGGCCTGGCGCGCGCCCTGGCCGAGTTGCTGCGCCGCATGCCCGGTGCGGCGACGGCCATCGAGGACGCCGAACTGCTGCTGCCCCTGCCGCTGTCGCCGCTGCGCCTGCGGGAGCGGGGTTTCAACCAGTCGGCGCTGATCGCCCGCCGGCTCGCGCCGTCCAAGTGCGACACCGCCACGCTGCTGCGCATCCGCCATACCGCCGCGCTGAGCGGCATGGACCGCCAGGCCCGCCGCAGCCATGTGCGCGGGGCCTTCGCCCTGGAGCCGGCGCGGGCCGCCCGGGTCCGGGGACGGCGCCTGCTGCTGGTCGACGATGTGATGACCAGCGGCGCCACGCTGCACGAAGCCGCCCGGGTGCTGCGTGCCGCCGGGGCGGCATCGGTCTCGGCCCTGGTCGTGGCGCGCACGCCGCGGCCCTGAACGCCGGTTTCAGAGCGGCAGGGGATGCGGCCGCATCGGGCAGGCCGGCGCCGCCGCCGGCGGCGGGGGCAGCGCGGCCGCTTCCAGCTCCGTCGCATCCGCATCGCTCAGCCCGGGCGCTCCCCACAACAGTTCATGCAGCTGCGCCTGCATCGCCGGGCAGCCCCATGGTTCCTCCGCGTCGAACCACCGGTCGCGTGCCTCCACCCGCATGCGGGGATCGCCCCCGAGCCGGTTGACCACGCCGTAGTTCACTGGCACTTCCCCGCCCGCGTAATAGGACAGCTCGCAGCGGTGCAGCAGTTCGAGCAGGAAACGCGCGGCGGTGAAGATGCCCGTGTAGCGCCCGGGGCACATGGTCGGCCCGGAGAAGAACATCGGCAGCAGGCCGCCGTTGCGGCGCAGGTCCAGGAAGTCGAAGAGCGCGGCCTGGGGCCCGGCGTTCTCCAGCAGCTCGCGCATCGGGCCCAGGCATTTGCGCTGGAGCGTCGGCAGGTCGAAGAGCACCGCGTCCCCGGCACAAATGAGGTGCTCCTGTCCATCGCTGTCGGTATAGCGGATGTCTTCCACGGCGCCGCGCGCGGCGACGTTGATCGGCAGGTTGCCCAGGAAGGCCAGGAACAGCGCGCGGGTCGAAGGCAGGTTGTACAGCTCCTCCACGCCCTGCACGCCCTGCGGGAAGTCCTGCTCCAGCTGCTGGCGCAATGCCTGCAGCTCGGCCGGGCGGGCGATGAAATGGTTGAGCACCAGCATCATCAGGCTGGAAGTGGTGAAGACGGTGGCGGCGAACTCCATGGCGATGTCGTCCAGCACCGGCTGGAAATCCTCGCTCTTGAGCTGCTCCGGCGTGACGCCGGCGGGGACGAAACCATGCATGCGCACGATGTCGACCACCAGGTTGGGCGCCGCCTGGCCCAGCGCCGCGCCGGCCAGGTCGCGCGCCATCTCGTGCAGCTGGCCGCGGGCGCGGGTGGCATGGCGTGCCAGGAAACGCGCCAGACCCTGGTTGAGCGCCCCCAGGGTGGACTTCCAGGGCGACCCCACCGTGGCCGCCATGGTGGCGATGGACCGGCGGAAGGTCTCGGCATGGCGGGACAGATCCACCGCCCTGCCCGTCATCGCTTCCGCGCCGGTGGCGAAGAGGTAGTTCAGGATGTGCAGGTCCATGTCCACCGCCTGGTCCGGCGGGCTGGCCAGGATGCCGTCCACCGCGGCGGAGGCGATCTGCGCCAGGCGCGGCGCGCGGGCCCGCACCTGCGCCTCGCCGAAATAGGCCTTGAGGTCGCGCCGGGCGTTGGCGTGCTTGCGCAGTTCGCGTTTGAGCCGGTCGACCTTCGCCTGGGTGGCTGCGTCCAGCGGCGGGGCATCGGCCGCCTCCGGCTCGTCCTCGGCGACATGGCGGTAGGAGGCCACGAAGACGGCATTGCCGAAGGCCTCCTGCGACAGGCGGTGGGAGCTGTCGCGGTCGAGCCGCAGGCTGGCCGCCAGGGATTCCCAATTGAGGCTGCGCACGATGTGGACCGCGACACCGCCGGGCAGGCCCAGTTTCACCACCGCTTCGCCCCGGTCCGGTGTCCGCCGCAGGATCTGCGCGACGGAGGTGCTCATGAGCCGCAGCATGTTGCCGACCTGCTCGCCGCCCGCCTGGAGCAGTCCGGCCAGCGTCTCGGGCGTGAGCTCCCAGGCTTCGGCGTCGAAGTGCTCCTCCGGCGGGTTGCCGGGAGCGGCGAAGGTGGGAACGGTGGGTGCCGCGGAAGAGGGATAGGCCATTGGCGTCCTTGGAACATCGGTTGGAAGAGCACCGATTCCATGAGCCTTTGACCTCGGCAGTGCCGCCTTGCACGAAAAGACGCGCGTCCTGTCGAAGAACTCTTTCGAATTGCGCGACGAGAACCATCGAACGACCGATGCGAACCCGGGTGCCGCCAGCCAGCACAATCGCCGCCATGTTCAACATCGTCCTTGTCGCGCCCGAGATCCCGCCCAACACCGGCAATGTGATCCGGCTGGCGGCCAATACCGGCTGCCGGCTGCATCTGGTCGAGCCCCTGGGTTTCTCGATGGAAGACCGGCTGCTGCGCCGCGCCGGCCTCGATTACCACGAGTTCGCCGAGGTGCGCCGCCACGCCAGCTGGCAGGCCCTGCTGGACGATGCCCGGCCGGCGCGCGAGCGCATGTTCGCGTTGACCACCCGGGCCAGCCAGCCGGCCCACGGCCTGGCTTTCCGGCCCGGCGACTGGTTCGTCTTCGGCTCCGAGACCAGCGGCCTGCCGGCGGATTTGCGGGATGGATTCTTTCCGCCAGCGCAACGGCTGCGCCTGCCGATGCTGCCGGGGCAGCGCAGCCTCAACCTGTCGAACGCGGTGGCGGTGACGGTGTTCGAGGCCTGGCGCCAGAACGGCTTCGGCGGGGCCGCGGACCAGCTCTGAAGGCTAGACCGCCACCCGCCGCAGCAGCCCGCGCGGCTGCTCGAAAGGCTCGCGCAGGAATTCCAGGAAGGCATGGGTGCGCGCCGGCACCAGCTGGCGGCTCGGCATGGCGCCGAACAGGGTGTAGCGGCCGCCCATCCAGTCGGGCAGCACCTGCACCAGGTCGCCGGTGGCGATCTGCGGCGCGGTGAGCAGGCGCGACAGCAGCGCCACGCCGGCACCGTCGAGCGCGGCGCGGTGCAGCACGTCGGAATGCTGGGACTGCAGCGTCACCCGCACATCGACCTCCACCGCCTCGCCCGCGCCGCCCTCGGGCAGCAGGCGCAGGCGGCGGCCGCTCGGGCGGCGCTGGTGGCGCAGGTAGCTGTGCTCGCGCAGGTCCTGCGGCTCGCGCGGCGTGCCGGCACGGGCCAGGTAGTCCGGCGAGGCGCAGAGGATCCATTCGCCATGCATCAGCGGCCGCGCCACCAGGTTGGCGTCGAAGTTTTCCTCTTCGATGAGAAAGGTCAGATCGAACTCCTCGACCCGGTTCTGCGGCATGGCGTCGGCCGTGATGTCCAGCACCACCCGCGGATGCCGCCGGCTCCAGGCGGCCACCCGCGGCGCCAGGAAATAGGAGGCCAGCACCGGCGTGGTGACGATGTGCAGCACGCCGCGCAGCTCCCGGCTGGAGGCGGAGGCGGCGATCTCCGCCTCCTCCAGCTCGGCGAGGATGGCACGCAGCCGGGTCAGGTAATGGTCACCCGCTTCGGTCAGCGCGATGCGCCGCGTCGTGCGCTGCAGCAGCCGGGTGCCGAGGTGGCGCTCCAGGTCGCTGACCAGCCGGGTCACCGCCGCCGGCGACAGGTCGAGCGCCCGGGCGGCCGCCGCGAAGCTGCCTTCGTCGGCCACCCTCTGGAATACCTTCATCGATTGCAGCCGATCCATGCGATTTCACCCGTGCAAACCGGCCCGTATGTCGGACGCCGCTGATGAATTATTCCATTTCCAGCAATGGTGATTTGCCCCGCGCCGGGTTTTCACCAAGCCGTCACAAGCCTAAAGTTCATCACATCGATGGGCCGCAACCGAAACGCTACGACACACCGAGACGGCGCCCCGGCCTGAAAGCGGGACGACGGAAAAGCAAAAACATCAACTCATCCGAAGGAAACTCATCATGAAGACCCGCAATCTGCTCCAGGCCGCCGCCATCGCTTCCCTGCTCGCCGCCGGCGTCGCCGCACAAGCCGCTCCCGTGGGCGACAGCGACACCCTGCAAAGCCAGGCCGTGCAAGTCCAGTCGAACCGCTCGTTCGCCGCCAACCAGGCCGCCAGCCTGGCCGGCAGCTCCCGTGTCGCCCTGCAGAACAGCGGCGAAGGCTACGGCTCGACCGTGCCGGCCGTCCGCAGCAGCGGCGCCGACCGCGCCGCCGTGCGCCAGGCCGCCATGCAGGCCGAACGCTCGGGCGCCATCGAACGAGGCGACGCCCTGACCTTCTGATCCATCAGAACACCTGGCGCCTTCCCCGGCGCCCCCTGGCGCCCGCCGGCTTCATGCCGGCGGGCGCTTTTTTGTGCCTCAGAGCACCGTCACGGCCTGCTCGAAGCTCAGGCGCGGATTGCGGTTGAAGGTCTTGCTGGTGTCGGCATAACCCACGTTGATCAGGAAATTGGCCTGCAGCCGGCCGTCGGGGAAGAACTCGGCATTGACCTGGGCGATGTCGAAGCCGCTCATCGGCCCGGCATCCAGGCCCACCGCCCGCAGGGCCAGCAGGAAATAGGCGCCGCCCAGCGTGCCGTTGCGGGTGGCGGTGGCCTGGGCCATGGGCGCATTGCCGGCGAACATCTCGCGCGCGCCCTCGCCGTGCCAGATCTGGGGCATGTATTCGTAGAACTGGGTGTCGGTCGCCACGATCACCGTGACCGGCGCGCCGCGGGTCTTCTCCACATTGCCGGGCGACAGGGCCGGCAGCAGGCGGGCCTTGGCCTCGGGCGTGGTCAGGAACACGTAGCGGGTGGGCTGGGTGTTCATGGAGGTGGGCGCGAAACGGGCCAGTTCGTAGGCCTCTTCCAGCAGTTCCTTGGGCACCGGCTGGTCGGTGAAGCCGTTGGCGGTGCGGGCGTCGAGGAAGAGCTGGTTCAGGGCCTGGCGGTCGATGGTCATGTTTTGGATCCTTGCTGGGATGAAGAAAGCCCGGCCGCCACACAAGGGTGGCGCCGGGCCGGGCGGTGTGCGCCGAAGGCCGAGCATAGGCCCGGCGGCGCATTCCTGCAGACGCCGCGTGCTCAGTCCAGGGTGGCGCCGGATTCCTTCACGACCTTGCCCCACTTGGCCGTCTCGGCCTTGATGAAGGCGGCGAATTCGGCCGGCTTCTCCACCACCGGCTCGGCGCCCTGGTCGGCGATCTTCTTCTTCAGCTCGGGGTTGCCATAGACCTTGATCAGCGCGGCATCGATCTTGTTGACGATGTCGGCCGGCGTGCCGGCCGGCGCCAGCAGGCCGAACCAGGAGGTGGCCTCGTAGCCGGGCACGCCGGCTTCGGCGATGGTCGGCACGTCGGGCAGCTCGGGCGAGCGCTTGGCGGTGGTCACGGCCAGCGGACGCAGCTTGCCGGCGCGCACATGCTGGATGGCGGAGGGCATGTTGTCGAACATGATGGCGATCTGGTTGCCCAGCAGGTCGTTCATGGCCGGCGCGCTGCCCTTGTAGGGCACGTGGATCATGTCCGTCTTGGTCATCATCTTGAACAGCTCGCCCGACAGGTGGATGGAGCTGCCGTTGCCCGAGGAGCCGAAGTTGATCTTGCCCGGATTGGCCTTGGCATAGGCGATCAGCTCCTGCACGTTCTTGAAGGGCTGCTGCGGGTTGGCCACCAGCAGGTTGGGCACATTGGCCACGCGCGAGATGGGCGCGAAGTCCTTGATCGGGTCGAAGGGCATCTTCTTGTAGAGCGACTGGTTGATCGCATGCGTGCCCACGGTGCCCATGAACAGGGTGTAGCCGTCGGCCGGCGAGCGCGCGGCCAGCTGGCCGCCGATGTTGCCGCCCGCGCCCACGCGGTTGTCCACGATGACCGACTGGCCCAGCTCGTTGCCCAGGTACTGGCCGACCAGGCGCGCCAGGATGTCGGTGGTGCCGCCTGCGGCGAAGGGCACGATGATGGTGATCGGCTTGTTCGGGAAACCCGCGGCCGACTGGGCCAGCGCCGGCAGGGCGCAGGCGGCGGCGGCGAAGGCGGCGGTGGCGAGCAGCGCGCGGCGCGGCAGGCTGGAAATACGGATGGTCATGTCTTCACTCCTTGGGGGACGCGACGGCGCCCCCGTCGTGCGCGGGCGTCGTCTCTGGTCGCGGCGAAAGCCGCAAAAAATTCCGGTGGCCGGAAAGGAAATACCCGGGGTGGCGCTCTTAGACCGGCGCCTGACCCAGGGTGGTGCCGCCGCAGACATAGAGGATCTGCCCGGTGACGAAGCCGTTCTCGGGTGCCAGGAAGAAGAGCGCGGCGCGGGCCACGTCCTCTGCCGTACCCATGCGGCCGACGGCGATGCTGTCGAGGATGCGCTGCGTCTGCGGCGCGCCCTCGGGATTGCTCTTGCGGAAGAGTTCGGTGGCGATCGGGCCCGGGCCGATCGCATTGACGGTGATGCCGTCGCGGCCCAGTTCCATGGCCATGGTGCGGGTCATGCCCACCATGCCGGCCTTGGTGGCCGAATAGACGATGCGGTCCACCTTGCCCAGCGCGGCGCGCGAGGACATGTTGACGATGCGGCCCTGCCCGCTGGCGCGCAGCGAGGGCAGAAAGGCCTGGGCCAACAGCATGGGGGCGCGCAGGTGCAGGCCGACCACGTCGTCGAGCTGCGCCGTGGTGGCCGTGTCGATGGTGCCGGGCCGGGTCGCGCCGGCGTTGTTGACCAGGGCCACCACCTCGTAGGCGGCGGCGATCTCGGCGGCGCGCTCGCGGGTGGCCTGCTCGCTGGTCAGGTCGGCCTGGAAGGAGACCAGGTTCTGATGCTGCCAGTCGGGCAGGTTGTAGTCGAGGTTGACCACGGTGCGGCCCTGGGCGAGCAGGGCCTCGGCGATGGCGCGGCCGATGCCGGAGCTGGCGCCGCTGACCACCGTTGCCTGTGTCTTCTTGCTCATTTTTTTCGTCCCTGAATCTTGTTATTGGATGGCCGCGCTCAGACGCGTTCGAGCACCACCGCGATGCCCTGGCCCACGCCGATGCACATGGTGCACAGCGCGTAGCGACCGCCGCCGCGGTGCAGCTGGTTGACGGCCGTCGTCACCAGGCGGGCGCCGGAGGCGCCCAGCGGATGGCCCAGCGCGATCGCGCCGCCGTTGGGGTTCACGCGCGGGTCGTCGTCCTGCAGGCCGAGCATGCGCAGCACGGCGATGCCTTGCGCGGCGAAGGCTTCGTTCAGCTCGATCACGTCCATCTGTGCAAGCGAGAGGCCGGTCAGGGCCAGCACCTTCTGCGTGGCCGGCGCCGGGCCGATGCCCATCACACGCGGCGCCACGCCGGCCGTGGCCATGCCGACGATGCGGGCGCGCGGGGTCAGGCCATGGGCCTTGGCCGAGGCCTCGTCGGCCAGCAGCAGGGCGCAGGCGCCGTCGTTCACGCCGCTGGCGTTGCCGGCGGTCACCGTGCCGTCCGGGCGCACCACGCCCTTCAGCTTGGCCAGGGCTTCCATGCTGGTGTCGCGCGGATGTTCGTCCTTGGAGACGACGACCGCATCGCCCTTCTTCTGCGGGATGGTGACCGGCGTGATCTCGGCATCGAAGTAGCCGGCCTTCTGCGCGGCCACGGCCTTCTGCTGCGAGGCCAGGGCCATCCTGTCCTGCGACAGGCGGTCGATCTTGTAGTCGTCTGCCACGTTCTCGGCCGTCTCGGGCATGGCATCCACGCCGTACATCTGCTTCATCAGCTTGTTGACGAAACGCCAGCCGATGGTGGTGTCGTACACCGCATTGGCGCGGCTGAAGGCCGACTCGGCCTTGGGCATGACGAAGGGCGCGCGGCTCATGCTTTCCACGCCGCCCGCGATCATCAAACCGGCTTCGCCGGACTTGATCGCCCGGGCCGCCGTGCCGATGGCGTCCATGCCCGAACCGCAGAGGCGGTTGATGGTGGCGCCGGGCAGCTCCAGCGGCAGGCCGGCCAGCAGGGAAGACATGCGGGCCACGTTGCGGTTGTCCTCGCCGGCCTGGTTGGCGCAGCCGAAGATGACGTCGGTGACCGCCGCCCAGTCCACGCCCGGGTTGCGCGCCATCAGCGCCTTGAGGGGCACGGCGCCCAGGTCGTCGGCGCGGACGGAGGACAGGGCACCGCCGTAGCGGCCGAAGGGCGTGCGGATGGCGTCGCAGATGAAGGCGTTCTGGCTCATGGGAATCCTGTTTGTCTCTCGGTGTTGGGATGGGATCAGGCGGCGGGCGCTGCGATCGGCAGGCCGACCAGCGTGGAGAGTTCCTCCAGCCCCAGGCCCTCGACGGCATCGATCAGCTGCAGGCCCTGCGGTGTGCAGGCCAGCGTGGCCAGGTCGGAATAGATGCGTTTGACGCAGCCCAGGCCGGTCAGCGGATAGCTGCACTGCTGCACCACCTTGGAGGCGCCCTGCTTGGTCAGCAGATCCATCATCACCCAGGTCTGCTTGGCGCCGATGGCCAGGTCCATGGCGCCGCCCACGGCGGGGATCGCGCCCGGCTCGCCGGTGCTCCAGTTGGCCAGGTCGCCGGTGGCCGAGACCTGGAAGGCGCCCAGCACGCAGATGTCCAGATGGCCGCCGCGCATCATGGCGAAGCTGTCGGCATGGTGGAAGAAGGCGCCGCCGGCCAGCAGCGTCACCGGCTGCTTGCCGGCGTTGATCAGGTCGTAGTCTTCCTGGCCTTTGGCCGGCGCCGGGCCCATGCCCAGGATGCCGTTCTCGCTCTGCAGGATGACTTCGCGGCCAGCGGGGATGTGGTTGGCGACGAGCGTGGGCTGGCCGATGCCGAGGTTGACATAGGCGCCGTCGAAGATGTCCTGCGCGACGCGCCGGGCCAGCTCGTCTTTCGTGCGTTTCTGGTAAGCCATGTGCGTGTCTCCTCAGGCGGCCTGCTTGAAACCGCCGGCCTGGGTGGCGACGCGGTCGATCTTGACGATGCGGTTGACGAAGATGCCGGGCGTGACGATGGCCTCGGGATCGAGTTCGCCCAGCTCCTTCACCGCATGCACCGTGGCGACGGTGAGTTTGGCGGCAGTGGCCATCACCGGCCCGAAGTTGCGCGCCGCCATGCGGTAGGTGAGGTTGCCCCAGCGGTCGCCGGCCTCGGCCTTGATCAGCGCCACGTCGCCGTGGATGGGCATCTCCAGCACGTACTGCTTGCCGTCGATCTCGCGGGTCTCCTTGCCCTTGGCCAGTTCGGTGCCGAAGCCGGTGGGGCAGAAGAAGGCGCCGATGCCGGCACCGGCGGCGCGGATGCGCTCGGCCAGATTGCCCTGGGCCACCAGCTCCAGCTCGATCTTGCCGCCGCGGTAGAGCTCGTCGAAGACGTAGCTGTCGGCCTGGCGCGGGAAGCTGCAGATCACCTTGCGCACGCGGCCGGTCTTGAGCAGCGCGGCCAGGCCGGTGTCGCCATTGCCGGCGTTGTTGTTGACCACCGTCAGGTCTTTCGCGCCCTGGGCGATCAGGCCGTCGATGAGTTCGATGGGGTTGCCGGAAGTGCCAAAGCCGCCGATCAGCACCGTCGAGCCGTCGCGCACGTCGGCCAGCGCCTCGGCCACGCTGGCCGCAATCTTGTCGATCATGGAAGGAGTCTCCTGGACCCGCCTCAAGGCGGGCTTGGGTGGAACTTGTTCTTATGGCGAACAAGTGTTCAAGATTCGTTGTCGCGGCCGGAGTGTAACCGGCCACGCCACCGCTCCTGCCCCCAGCAGGTTTTCCCCCTACCCCGCGCGTCGCGCTACATCCATCCGAGCAGCGCCCGGGCCATCGAGCGCTGCGTGCCCAGCGCGGACAGCGGAAGAAAGTCGATCGCCCCTGCATCCACCTTCTGCCGGATGTAGGCCAGTACCTGTTCGGTGGCCACTGCCTTGTCCGCGCTCCAGTTGTCGGTGTGCGAGAACAGGCAGCCATGGCCCCGAAGGCGATCATGCCGTCGATGTAGGCCTGGGCACCGTCGGAAGTGTCGTCGCCGTCCTGGTCGAAGATGCCGAACAGATGGCCTCGGTTGTTGTGCCCCGAGCTGCCGTGGTAGATGGTGCGTTGCGACGATCCACGCAGGAATTTCGGCGAGCCCAACTGGGCCAGCGCCGCAAGCACCCAGGATGCATCGCCGCCGTTGTCATGGCCGGGCATGCAGCCGAAGTCCACGGGCTGCAGTCCGGCCTGCACCATGGCCGTGTTGTTGTTGCCATAATCGTCGAGCGCCTGCTGCTCGTTGGCCAGGACGCTCACACGCTGATAGGTGCCGTTGGTGAGCCCCCAGCCCGCAGCCACTGCCTGCAGTTCGCCGAATCGGGCCACGGTGAGAAAACGTGCATCGCCCACCAGCCCGTATTTGGCAAACAGGGGCATATACAGATCGAGAAAGATGCTCTTGCCCTGGTACAGATTGCCGGAGATCTGGTCGAAGCTCCACGACAGGATCGGCTTGACCCGGGAAGGAAATTCGATGCGGTCGAGCACGATGGCTGCTCCCACCGGCCATGGCAGGCCATCGACCGCCGCCCCCGTCACCACGATGCTGGCGATCGGCAAGCCATGCATGCCGGCAGGATTGCCTTGCGCCGGGCCAACCCAACTGGTTCCTTCGTGATCCACATAGTTGCGCACCGTCGTGTCGTTCGGCCCGGCCAGCACCAGGGTATTCCAGCCGCGCTTGAAGCCCCATTTGGTGACGAACCACGACTGGCTGTTGGCGCCGCCATTGCCGATGGTCAAGGTGAAGAAACCCAGCACGTTGTCCGAGCACCAGCACCGCAGCATCATAGGTCTTGCCGCGTCGTAGACCGGCCTGCTCGCCACTGCCCAGGTAGCACTGAAACCGCCGTCCTGGGTGCAAATCAGCTTGCGCGCGCTCGGCTGGTCGGAGTACCGGGTTGCGCTCTGCATCTGGGATACGCACTGTTGCAGCGCCGTCGGCTCGGATGCCGCGAAGTCGAAGAACAGCCCGCCTTCGGCCGCGGCCACGCGTTCTGCATTCGGCAAATACATCACGTCTTCCACGCCTTCGGCGAAGCGGCTGACCGTCGAGGAACGGGCCGCGTAGCTGCGATCGCTCACGGTGATGAGGGCCTGCCGGGTGGCCGTGTCCTGCCCGCCGCTGGGATTGATGGCCGTCAGTTTCACGGTGTAGGTGCCGGGCTCGCGGAACACATAGCTGGGGTTCTGATCGCCCGACTGCACCAGGCCGGCACCGAAGAACTCCCAGGACCAGTTGAATGGCCCACCCGTCGATGTATCGGTGAACGACACCGTCAGCGGAATCTGCCCGCTGGTGGTGGACGCCGTGAAGCTGGCGGTGATCGGCAGCGGAATCGTCACCGCGATGGTGTTGCTGGTGGCGCTGGCCTGGCCGCTCGCGTTGATCGCGGTGGCCACGAGGGTCAGCAATTCTCCTTCGACCTGCGGCGTGTAGGTGCCAGAAGCCGTGGCGCGCTGCACGCCATCCTGATTGCTCAGCACGTAGCTGATGGTGGGAGCCGGATAGCCGGTCACCGCCGGCACCGCCCAGACCACCGGCCGCCCGATGGGCGCCACCAGCAGATGTGGGGCGGACGTGAACACCGGCGGCGCCGGCGTCGGCTGCACCACGGCGGGCGCCGGCGCGGGCGCGGGCGCAGGAGTCAGGCCCGGCGGGATGATGGTTCCGGGCTCCCCGCTGCCGCCGCAGGCCACGAGCGCTCCGGCTGAGGTGACGGCAAAGACACCCGCCGATGAGCGGGCGAGCAATTCGAGGAAATCGCGGCGGCCGTTGGGGCCTGGACATGGGTTCATGGTCGTGTTCGGATTTTTTGGTCTTTCGTGTGGCATCTGCATGCAGGCACACGGTTCAGAAACCATCTGTATGGATGGCATCCGCCAAAATTCTCCGGCGACAAAGCGCAAGGATCGGCCGGCTTCATGGGCCCGAAATAGCCAAGACCGGAGGCCAAAAACACGCCTGGGATCTGCACATAAGTACATCGTCTGCCGCGGCTTTGGCACGCGTGCTACGCTGCGCGCCCATGTTCCAGCCCAGCCAATCGGACGTCCGCCGCTTCTTCTGTACCGCCCATGCCAAGGCCCGCGACGGCCACGCGATGGAGGCGCTGGAAACCCTGGCCTCGATGTGGACGGCCGAGCATCCGGAGTACCACGCCGATCTGTCGGATGCGGATGCCGCCGTTGCGCGGGTCTATCCGGCGGGGAGCGATCAGCTCAATCCTTTTTTGCACCTTTCGATGCACCTGTCGATCAGCGAGCAATGCTCGATCGACCAGCCGCGCGGGATCCGGCAGGCGGTGGAGCTGCTGGCCCGGCGGCGGAGATCGCTGCATGACGCGCACCATGAGGCGATGGATTGCCTGGGGAAGATGCTTTGGGAGAGTCAGCGGGCTGGGAGGCCGCCGGATGGGGAGTCTTATGTGGCCTGCGTGCAGCGGCGGGCTACTCAAGATTGAGCTTGGGTTCTTTTGCTACTCCTGCGGAGGGCGGGGCTGGGGCTGCGCGCCCCAGACCGCGCTCACTTTCTTTTGCTTCGCCAAAAGAAAGTAAGCAAAGAAAAGGCGACCCGACACCCGAGGCCCTTCGGGCACCGCTGCGGTACTCGCAAAGGCGGGGTCCACGACAACTCGCTTCGCTCAAACAGGTCGTGGCCCTGATCCGCCTTTGCTCCGTTCCTCGCTCTCGGGCTCACGGGACCCGGATACGGGGACAGCGGCTGCTTCGCAGCGCAACGGGCCTTCGCTGCGCTCGGCCTCCACTGAAAGACCGGGCGTCGCAAAGGGCGGGTATTGATCAATCAGAGGCCGAGCGCAGCGAAGGCCCGTCGCCCTGCGAAGCAGTGGCTGTCCCCGCTCCCCGGGTCCCGTCTGCGGGTGAGCGAGGAGCGGAGCAAAAGCGGATCAGGGCCACGACCTGTTTGAGCGAAGCGAGTTGTCGTGGACCCCGCTTTTGCGAGCACCGCAGCGTGCCCCCTCCGAAGGAGGGGGACTCCCGCAGCCGGGTCGCCTTTCTTTGCTTACTTTCTTTGGCGAAGCAAAGAAAGTGAGCGCGGTCTGGGGCGCGCAGCCCCAGCCCCGCCCTCCGCCAAGGAGACAACCCAAAAAGCCACCCGAGCCAACAAACTAGCGCTGCGAGTGAAACCGCGCTTCAGGCACCGTCTTCAGCTCCCCATCCAGCGAAGCGATATACCCCGCCATGGCCTTCAACTCGGCATTGGAGAACTGCCTGGCGATCCCCGCCATCACCCCATTGCTGCGCCCGAACTGGGCATTGTTCTCGGTCTTGTAGGACCGCAGGGCGACATACAAATAGTCAGCGTTCTGCCCGGCAAGCTTGGGTGTGGCCGCATCGATGGGCTTGGAGAAGTTCGCCCCATGGCAGGTCACGCAGGCCGCCTTCTTGATCAGCGCATCCACCTGCGCGCTCGGCTGGCGGGAAGCCTCGGAAGGCAGGGGCGAAGTGCCGGACTCCTTGCCGTGCGCTTCGTAGTAGGCCGAGACGTCGGCGATATCCTGGTCGCTCAGGCTGTCGGCGATGCCGCGCATGGTGGGATGCTTGCGTTCGCCGGCCCGGTAGGCGTTGAGCGCGCTGCCCAGGTACTTGGCGTTCTGGCCGGAGATCTTGGGAACCTTGTAGACCTCCGGAAAGCTCGCCTGGTAGCCCACGATGCCGTGGCAGCCGATGCACATGTCGACCTTGCGGGCGCCCGCCTTGGCATCGCCCTGGACTTCCTGGGCATGGGCCGCCGGCAACATCGCGGCGACGCCGAAGGCCAGCGCGAGCGCCTTCATCGTGGTGGTCAGCTGGATCATTTTTACGCGCACAATTCCGTTGGAAGGTTCACGTCCTTTGTGCAACGAGTATAGACGTGGCCCCCTCTGAAAAGGCCTGCCGCGGCCTCGCGGATTACCCGCATGGAAGCTCACTTTTTTGCGCCTGACCGCGCCACGGGAACCCATGAGATTTACGGGAACATCGAACTACGTCGCCACCGCCGACCTGATGCTGGCGGTCAATGCCGCCGTCGCATTGCAGCGGCCCTTGCTGGTCAAGGGCGAGCCCGGCACCGGCAAGACGCTGCTGGCCGAGGAGGTGGCCGGCGCGCTCGGCATGCCGCTGCTGCAGTGGCACATCAAGTCCACCACCAAGGCCCAGCAGGGGCTCTACGAGTACGACGCGGTGAGCCGCCTGCGCGACAGCCAGCTGGCCTCGGTGGCGGGCTCGGAGTCGGGTGAGCGGGTGCGCGACATCCGCAATTACATCGTGCAGGGCGTGCTCTGGCAGGCCTTCACCGCCGACGAACCGGTGGCCCTGCTGATCGACGAGATCGACAAGGCCGACATCGAATTCCCCAACGACCTGCTGCGTGAACTCGACCGCATGGAGTTCTACTGCTACGAGACCCGCGAGCTGATCCGCGCGAAGCACCGGCCCCTCGTCTTCATCACCTCCAACAACGAGAAGGAACTGCCCGACGCCTTCCTGCGCCGCTGCTTCTTCCACTACATCCGCTTCCCCGATCCGGCGACCATGCAGCAGATCGTGGACGTGCATTTCCCCAGCCTGAAGGGCGATCTGCTGGCCGCCGCCCTGCGCCTGTTCTACGAGGTGCGCAACCTGCCGGGCCTGAAGAAGAAGCCCAGCACCTCCGAGCTGCTGGACTGGTTGAAGCTCCTGCTGGCCGAGGACGTGCCGCTGGAAAGCCTGCAGGGCGCCGACGGCAAGATCGCCGTGCCGCCGCTGATCGGCGCCCTGCTCAAGAACGAACAGGACCTGAGCCTCTTCGAAAAACTGGTGGCGATGAACGCCCGCAACCGCTGACATGACCACAGCTCTCACGCCGCTCCAAAGCCCCTTCGAATCCGTGCATCTGCGCGGCCCCTTCGCCTCGCTCGAACCGCTCACCGCCGCCCACGCGGCGGAGGCCCGCGAGGCCGTGGCCGAAGGCGAGATCTGGCGCCAGTGGACCACCGACATCCCCGCGCCCGAAGCCGTGGAAGCCGAGATCGAACGCCGCCTCGGCCTGCAGCGCGCCGGCCGCATGCTGCCCTTTACCGTGCGCGATGCCGCAGGCCGCTTCGCCGGCATGACCACCTTCATGGAGATCGACGCGGCCAACCGGCGCCTGGAGATCGGCAGCACCTGGTACCGCCCCAGCGTGCGGCGCACCGCCCTCAACACCCAGGCCAAGCGCCTGCTGCTCGGCCATGCCTTCGACGGCCTGGGCTGCGTGGCGGTGGAGTTCCGCACCCACTTCTTCAACCATGCCAGCCGGGCCGCCATCGCCCGCCTGGGTGCGAAACAGGACGGCATCCTGCGCAACCACCGCATCACCAAGAACGGCACGCTGCGCGACACCGTGGTCTTCAGCATCCTGGATACCGAATGGCCGACGGTGCGGGCACACCTGCAGTTCCAGCTCGACCGGCCGCGCGAGACCTGAGCAACGAAGGCGCGACTTCGCGCCGGCATTCAAAACTTCGTTTGAATGCCCTTACAAGTTCCAGATATATCAATATTGGACGGATATATCTAGGAACTTGCCATGACGCTGCCCCTGGTTTCCATCTCCTCCCGCCGGTCTTGCGATATCGAGGTGGACCCGGGCCAGCCGCCGGCAAATCTTCCGTCGACCCTTTACGCCCAGTATGTCCCCTACCCCAATGGCGGGGGCCAGCTGCAGTTTCTGGCGGACGGCAGGAAAAAGCAGATTCTGCCCCCGGGAGAAGCCGCCGTCTCCACAACAAAAAAGCATTTCAGGGCTGCCGCCCATCATGTCCTGAAAAAGAAGAGAAAACCTGCCGCCGCGCCAAGCAAGACGTTTCAGGCATTTTCCGCCCCGCCTGCGGTCTGGGATGAAGCCGCCATACAAAATCGCCTGGCCGATTACATCTCCACCCATCGCAGTGCGTCGTGCGCTGATACGGACGATTGGGTGCCCTATGCGCCGCACGGCCATGGCGCGCAAAAGGCCAGGGCCGCGGCCCCCGAATCGGTCGATTTCGAATCCCGGCCTTCGATACGCCACCACCTGATGCGGATGGGTGCGTGCGCCACGCAGGAGAGCAGCCAGCCTCAGGCTGCCGCCATGTTCGGCCACCACGGCGCGCAACCCTATGCCATCCTGCTGCACCTGGAGCAACTGGCCCGGCTGATCGCCGGCACCCTGCCTGCGAAATATGCGGACACGGCCGCCGAACTGCGTGCCGGCCCGCTGCGCGACCGCATGATCAGCGCCGTCGCCGAGCATTACCGCCAGCACGAAGACCGGGATACGGCGGCCTCCCCTTCCATTGCCCTGCGTGTCGTGGAACATGCCCTGCACAAGGCACTCGACAAATCCTGCCGCGCCGCCGAGGCGGCCAAAAAGCATGGCAGCCCGCAGCAGGCGGAACTGGCCCAGGCTTATTGCGATTACCTGCGAGAAATAAAGCGTTATGTCAGCACCCAGTCGGTGCCCCACCATTTCGATCTGGCGGGGCTGGAAAGCGCCAAACGCCACGGCACCGAACGCCGGGTGGACGATGGCAAAACCAGTACCAACACGCTGAGCGTGGCCGGGGGCGGAAAAATCAGCAATGTCGTGAGCGCCACCGGCGCCGTCGACCTGATCGGCAGCACCAGCGATTTCATCGATATCGACGGCGACTGCAACCATATCCGCATCAGCGGCGTGAAGCTGAGTTTTTCGCTGACGGAAGGCTTCAACACGATTCTCGCCCTGTATGCCCAACAATCGCTGAGCGGAGCATATTTTCATGGCTCCTACACAGCGCATCCCGAACCACGCCGGCATTACCAGGCGGTTTATCAGAACTATATCCAGCATCCGAGCCGCACCGACCTGCCGGCGCGGTTCTGGAGCTGGCTGCTGGACCGCTCCGCCGATCCCTCCCGGAATCGCCTGCGCATCTCGACCGATCAGTTCTTCAGCGAACTGCAGCGCTTTCTCAGCGGCGTGGAAAGCCTGAGCACCAGCGAATCCGTGCCGCGCCATGCCAAGCGCGGGAAGGTCGGCGTCGGCCGCAAGGCCTGCGAGCTGCACACCCAGGCCCGCAGGATCGACACCCTGGTGCGCGCGCTGCGGCCCGCGCCCAAAACGCCGGATCTGCCCAGCCTCGCGCAGACCACCGCGGCCGCCATTCCGCTGCGCCGCGACGAGATGCGCGAGGTATTCACCCACCTGGATGCCGCCGAACAGGCGACCAGCGCGCGCGAGGCGGCCGAGGAACTGGCCAAGGCCGGCCAGATCGTCGACGGCCTGATCGAGATGCCGGATGTTCCGCCCCTGCCCGGCGGTGCCAATCAGCCAGGGGCGCTGGACCAGGAGCCGGCCTACTGGCACTCCGCCCAGGTCGGCGCCAGCCTGAGTGGCGGCGCCCGCATCGGCAGCGCCGGCTACGAAAAAGCGCTCAAGGCCTTCCAGGCCCTCGCCGGCCCCGAGGCCCGCAAGGCCACCAAACCCGGCCTGCCCCGTTTCAATCCCTCGCTGGACTTCAAGCTGGAGACACAGGCCAATTTCCGCACCGCCCAGCTGCAGCGCCTGCACATCAACCCGCACAAGGCCTTGCTGCCGGAATACCTGGTCAGCAAGCCGGCATTGCTCCGCACGATGAACAGGATCAGGCGCACGCTGGCCGCCGCGTCGCCGGATGCGCCGCATCCCCACCTGGCCTACCTGGACAGCTACGAGCCTTTCGCCGATCTGCGCGAGCGCCATCGCCACCCGGGCGCATCGCCGGCGGGCCAGCATCCCAAGGACGCCTGGCTCGAAGGCATGCTGGCCCGGGGCACGCTGGCACCCGAGGAGGCCGCCGCGCGCCTGCACATCCCGTTTGCCCGCGCCGCCCGGCAGATGGCGAGTTTCATGTTCGTGGAGAGCGCGGCGCTGCATGCCACGCCCGGCTCGGCCGAATCCCGCGAGGCCGTGGCGCTGATCAATGACGCCTTCTGGCAGGGCCGCCACACCATCGCGCCGGCCAGCGCCACCCGAGAGGAGATCGACGACTTCCTGGGCCTGACCCGCGGCCTGATCGCCCTGGCCTGCAACGATGTCTGCAAGACCGCCGCGCTGGTGACCGACGCCGCCGCCCGCCAGCGCCAGGCCCTGTCGCCGCAGGCACGCCAGGCCTTCGACGAGGCCCGCATGCGCAACGCCGGCTACGCCCGATTCCTCGCCAGCTGTTTTGCCAAGGGCAACGATCTGGGCAACGAGTTCCACGCCCGCCATGCCGTCGTGCTCCAGCCGGGGCCGAGCGACCGCGACGATTTCACGGTGACGATGACACTGCCCTCCCTGAAGCTGCCGGTGCTCGATACCGCCGTCACCGCCGGCAGCCGTTTGGCCCAGGGCCTGGGCCCGGTGACCGACAACCTGCCGCTGACCGCCAGCGTCACCCTGACCTACCAGTCCAGCGTGTTCGACCATCCGGCGCCGCTGCCGCGTGCCGGCAGCGGCACCAGCTACACCGCCGCGGGCAAGCTCAGCGTGCTGCTGGGCAGCCATCTGCCGGCGCTGTTCCATGCGGTGCACACGGGCCAGGTGTCGGCCCGGGCCAAGGCCAGGCAGCCGGGTTCGGCCAGACTGGCCAACCATCTGCTGGACGACTTCGCGGGCCAGCCCGACTTTCCCGCGGACCTGGGCAGCGCCTTCGAGGAAGAGATCGCACGCATGCGCCAGCCCGAATCCATCTTCGGCAAGCTTTTCCATGCCCTGACCGGCAGCGAAACCAGCGGCGTGACGGTGCGCAAGTTCCGCCACCCCGGTGCCGGCCAGCCTTCGCTGGTGCGCGATCTCTGCTGGTGGATGGAGACCCGGGGCAGCATCACCGTCATGCCCGAGGTGCTGGCCTATTTCCAGCCCGGCGCCAGCCTCAAGGCGGGCGGCAGCGTGGGGGGCGTGCGGCATGTCACGCTGGCACACCGGCTGGGCAACGATCCCTTCTACAACAGCATGAATTTCGTGAAGACCGGCGGCCTGAACGCCGCCTTGCAGCGCGACCCGCAGGGCCGCATCGATTTCGCCGCCATGCAGGCCCTGCTCGACGAGAAGGACGAGACCTGCCGCAGCTGGTTCGCCGGCGCCGTGCCGGGCAGCCTGGGCGCCGTGCTGGACAACTACCAGCAGCTGCTGGACTTCGCCAGGCGCGGCGGCCCCCGCGAGCGTGTGCCCGGCAATCCGCTGGATATCCTGCAGCACCCGGCCTGGCGCGACATCCTGGAGAACGCCCATGCCTGGAGCCGGCGCGATCCCCGCAACGAAACCCCGCTGGAGGAGCTGGACGCGCCCGGCCCGCTGCAGCGCCTGTTCGAAGACATGGCCAGCGCCCGGCCCCTGTCCGGGGCCGACCGGCGGCGCCTGCAGGCCATGTCGGCACAGGAGCGCATGCATTTCCTGGTGGCGCACCGGCCCGATATCCTGCAGACCGTCTTCGACCTCTATTCGGCCCTGAACACGGCCAACATCTTCGTGAAGAACGTGCTGGGCTATGGTCCGGCCGTCAACAGCTTCTTCGGCGAGGCGCAAGAAGAGCAAGACGAAAGAAAAGAGGACCCTACAATTTCCAGCCCATCTGCGTGACGGAGGCCCCATGCTGATCGACTTCTTCTTCACCCTGCGGGCCGCCCTGCTGCCGGTGTCGGTCACCGAATACCTGGCCTTGCTCGAAGCGCTGCAGGCCGGCGTGGTCGGCCCCGGCATCGATGGCCGGGGCGAGGGCGGCGGCATGGAGGACTTCTACCACCTCGCCCGCACCGTGCTGGTCAAGGACGAAAAGCACTACGACCGCTTCGACCGCGCCTTCGCCGCCTATTTCCAGGGCGTGCAGATGCTGACCGAAAAGCTCGGCGAGATCCCCGGCGACTGGCTGAAGAAGCTGCTCGACCGCGAACTCACGCCCGAGCAGAAGGCCGCCATCCAAAAGATGGACTGGGACGAGCTGATGAAGACGCTCAAGGAACGCCTGGAAGAACAGAAGGGCCGGCACGAAGGCGGCAGCAAGTGGATAGGCACCGGCGGCACCTCGCCCTTCGGCAACGGCGGGGCCAACCCGCAGGGCATCCGCATCGGCGGCACCGGCGGCGGGCGCAGCGCGGTCAAGGTCTGGGAGCAGCGTGCCTACCGCGACTACGACGACAACCTGGAACTCTGCACCCGCAACATCAAGGTCGCCCTGCGCCGGCTGCGGCGTTTCGCCCGTCAGGGCGCGCCGGACCAGTTTGACCTCGACGGCACCATCGCCAGCACCGCGGCCAATGCCGGCTGGCTCGACATCCGCATGCGGCCGGAGCGGCGCAACACCGTCAAGCTGCTGCTGCTGATGGACGTGGGCGGCAGCATGGACGACCACGTCAGGCGCGTCGAAGAACTCTTCTCCGCCGTGCGCAGCGAGTTCAAGCACCTGGAGTTCTACTACTTCCACAACTGCGTCTACGACTTCGTCTGGAAACACAACCAGCGCCGCTTCGCCGAGAAGATCGACACCTTCGACCTGATGCGGCGCTACGGCCGCGACTACAAACTCGTCTTCGTGGGCGACGCCACCATGAGCCCCTACGAGATCCTGCAGCCCGGCGGCAGCGTGGAATACCACAACGCCGAAGCCGGCGCCGAATGGCTGCAGCGCCTGACCCACCACTTCCAGCACCATGCCTGGATCAACCCCGAGCCGCAGGGCGTCTGGGGCTACCGCCAGAGCATCGGTGTGATGCAGCAGCTGATGTCCGGGCATATGTACCCTTTGTCACTCAAAGGCCTGGAGGAGGCCATGCGTCTGCTGTCAAAATGAAACGATGACCGGGCGCCAGCAACCTTTTCCACACCGACACACGCCTTCCGACTCCGCCCCGCGCCGGCACCCTTGCCGGCGTTTTTTCGACCGGTGTCCGGCGGCCTTTGCGCCCTGGCGCTGGTACTGCTCTCCGGCTGCAGCCTGATGCCCGGCGCCAAGGAAAAGGCCCAGGCCGAGGCCGCCGCCGAATCGCCCCCCGGAGACCGGGTGCTGAGCAGCGGCGAGGCCTTGCAGGCCGCCCAGGCCAATGCCCGCAAGCCGGCCGGCGAAGCCCGGCGCGAGGCCTTCACCCTCGACGTGCGGGCGCCCGACGAGATCCGCGACTATCTCAACCTGCACCTGGAGCTTCAGCGCTACCGCCAGCTGCAGGACCTGGACGGCCAGGAACTCTCCCGCCTGCTCGGCGCGGCCGAGGCCAACACCCGCGACCTGCTCGGCACCCTGGGCTACTTCGCGCCCCGCATCAGCGTGGACCTGCGCGAGACGCCGGCCGACGCACGCGCCCCGCGCGAGGTCGCCATCGCGGTCGATCCGGGCGAGCGCACCCGCATCGCCCAGGTGGACATCGGCTTTGCCGGCAACATCGCCGACAACCCCGCCGCCGCTGTCCAGCGCCGCGACGTGACGACCGGCTGGGGCCTGCGCAGCGGCCAGCCCTTCACCCAGGACGCCTGGGACAGCGCCAAGACCGCCGGCCTGCGCCGCATCACCGCAAGGCGCTATCCCACCGCCAGCGTCGCCTCCAGCAGCGCCGACGTGGATGCCGACACCAGCCAGGCCAGGCTCGCGGTCACCTATGACTCCGGCCCGCCCTACCGCTTCGGCCCGGTGCAGGTGAAGGGCGCGGAGCGTTATCCGCCCGAAGTCGCCCAGCGCCTGTCGCTGCTGCCGGTGGGTGCCGAATACGACCAGGCCGCCCTGCTCACCGCCCAGCAGCGGCTGGCGGCCAGCGGTTATTACGACTCGGTCTTCCTCACGCTGGACACCGATGCCGGCACGCCCCAGGCCGCGCCGGTGATCGCCCAGGTGCGCGACGCCAAGCTGCAGAAGATCGTCTTCGGCGTCGGCGCCAGCACCGACAGCGGCCCGCGCCTGTCGGTGGACCACATCCACAACCAGCTGCCGCTGATCGGCTGGCGGGCGGTGTCCAAGGTCTCTATCGACCAGAAGACCAAACTCATCAGCAGCGAGCAGACCTCGCTGCCCGACGACAACCTGTGGCGCTGGGTCACCTCCGAGCGACTGCAGCGCGAACTCACCGGCAGCTACGAGGTCAACAGCGGACGCCTGCGCGGCGGCCGGGCCAAGAGCACCGACCACATCGACCGCGGCTACTACCTGCAGTACGACTACGCCACCACGACCAACGGCGATGCCGACGCGCCGCCGTCGGGCTCGGCCATCAGCACGCCCTGGAACTGGACCGGCCGCTACTTCGACAACCCCACCGCGCCCAGCCGCGGTTACGGCGTGGCGGTGGAGGCCGGCCCCGGCATGACCTTGATCGGCGACCGCGCCCCCTTCCTGCGCAGCTATGCGCGCGGCCTGGCCTTCCTGCCGCTGGACAAGCTGCAGGCCGACGGCAGCCCGGCGCGCAGCGGCCGGCTGCAGTTCCGCGCCGAGGCCGGCATGGTCAACGTGAAGGACAGCGCCACCGTGCCCGCCACCCTGCTGTTCCTGACCGGCGGCGACTCCACCGTGCGCGGCTACAGCTACCGGCAGATCGGCGCACGCACGGTCGACGGCCAGATCTACGCCGGCAAGTACCTGGCCGCCGGCAGCGTGGAATGGCAGCGGCCCATCGTCTGGAACGGCGAGATGACCGAATTCGAGAGCGCCCTGTTCATCGATGCCGGCGCGGTCGCCGACCAGCCCGGCGACCTCAAGGCCAAGGTCGGCGTGGGTGCCGGCGTGCGCTGGCGCAGCCCCGTCGGGCCGCTGCAGGCCGATGTGGCCTATGGCGTGGATCCCAAGAAGTTCCGGCTGCACCTGCGGCTGGGCTTCACTTTCTGAATCCGAAGACACGCATGGCTTTGCAAGACGACCCGTCCGCCAACCCCTCGACGCCGGCGCCCCGGCCGCGCCGCAGCGCGCTGCGCTGGGCCGCAGGCATCTTTGGCTCGCTGGTGCTGCTGCTGGTCGCCGTGGTGGCGGCCGGCTGGATCTGGGCCGGCAGCGCGACATCGCTGGCCACCGCGGTCGCCCGCGCCGCCGCTTACCTGCCCGCCGGGCAGACCCTGGAAACCCGCGAGGTCAGCGGCAACCTGCGCACCGGCGGCCGCATCGGCGCGCTGGTCTGGCAGGGGCCCACGCTGCGGGTGGAACTACAGGACGTGCGCATCGGCTGGGCGCTGGCGCCGCTGCTGCAGCGCAAGGTCTCGCTCGGCGAACTGCATGCCAGCAGCGTCACCGTCACCCGCCTCGGCCCGGGCGAGGACACGCCCACCGAGCCGCTGCAGTCCCTGGTGCTGCCGGTGGACATCGACCTGCCCTTCAGCGTGGACACCATCCGCTGGACCGGCCCGCCCGAGCTGTTGGTGGAAAAACTCGCCGGCCGCTACCGCTACGAGCACGGCGCGCACCGGCTCGACATCGACGGCGTGGACGTCGCCCACGGCCACTACAGCCTGCAAGCCAAGCTGCAGGGCGCCGCCCCGATGCAGCTCGAAGCCCTGCTCAAGGGCCGGCTGCAGGCCCCCATGCCCGAGGGCGTGGCGCCGCTGACCGTGGGCGCAGGCGTGTCCGCCAGCGGCACGCTGGCCGGCGCCGATGCGCGCCTGGACGTCGCCGCCGCCCTGCGGCCGGCCGACGACTCACCGCTGCGGGCCGATCTGCGCGCCCAGGTCATGCCCTGGCAGAAGCAGCCGCTAGTGACAGCCCATGCGCTGCTGACCCAGATCGACCTGGCCCGGCTGCTGCCGCAGGCACCGGCCACGTTGCTGGGCGGCACGGTCGATGCCGGCCCCACGGCCGAAGGCTGGCAGGTGAAGGCAGCGCTGCGCAACGACATGCCCGGCCCCTGGGACCAGGGCCGGCTGCCGGTCGAACAGGCCGATGTGGCGGCGGCGCAGACCGCCGATGGCGCCTGGGCGATCTCCCAGGCCGTGGTCAAGGCCGGCGGCGGCGAGATCAGCGCCCGGGGCCGCTGGGGCCCTCAGGCGACCGCGCCGGCCGAAGGCGCCGCCGCGCCACCCGCGCCCTGGCAGGTCGTGGCCACGCTGGCCGGCATCCAGCCCGGCGAACTGCACACCCAGCTGGCCGGCCCGGTGCTCTCGGGCAAGGCCAGCGCCAGTCAGCAGGGCGAGCCGCTGGACTTCGACCTGGCGATCACTGGTACGGGCGCCACCCGGCCCGCCAAGGCCGCCCCGTCCACCGCGCCGCGCCGCAAGGGGCAAGCACAACCCACCGCCCTGCAAACCCTCGGCCTGCAGGCGCTGTCGGCCACCGGCCGCTGGTCCGATGGCCTGCTGGACCTGCGCAAATTCCAGCTGCGCGCCGCCGACGCCAGCGCCGAAGGCGCGGTGCAGCTGCGCCCGGCCGCCCGTGCCGGCAAGGGCCAGGTCACGGCCTCGGTGCCCGGCGCCAAACTGAACATCGACGGCGACATGGCCCCCGCCACCGGCACCGGCCGCGCCCAGCTCTCCCTGGCAGATGCGGCCACGCTGCAGCGCTGGATCGAAGGCCTGCCCGGCCTGCGCGGCGCCCTGGCCGGCATCTCGCTGGACGGCAGCGCCAGCCTCGACGCCCAGTGGCGCGGCGGCTGGGAAAGCGCCCAGCGCCGCTGGCAGCAGGGCGGCGCCTCGGGCAACGACCTCACGCTGCAGGCCACGCTCGTCGCACCCAAACTCGACATCGCCCTGCCCGCCTCCACCACGCCCGATGCGGCCGGCGCCAACCGCCGCGCCACCACCATCGCCCTGAAGGGCATGCGAGGCGAAGTCTCCGGCTCGCTCGCCCAGGCCACGCTCTCGCTGCAGGGCTCGGCCGCCACCGGCACGCAGAGCGCCACGCTGCGTACCCGCGCCAGCGGCGGCGTGGACGGCCCCGGTCGCTGGCGCGCCGCCTTCTCCGAACTCCAGCTCGAAGCCGCCGACAGCCAACTGCCCGGCCCCTGGAAGATCGACCTCGATGCGCCCCTCTCGCTGCAGATCCGCCAGGCCAAGGACAGCCTCGCGGTGGAAACCTCCGCCGGCAGCGCCAGCCTGGCCGGCCCGGCGCCGGGCAAGGTCGCCATCCAGTGGCAGCCGGTCAGCCTGCAGAGCATCGGCAGCGGCGCCGCGGCGCAACTCAAGCTACGTTCGCAAGGCCAGCTGAAGGGCTTGCCGATGGCCTGGGCCGAGGCGCTGTCGCAGGGCGCCCGCGACGCCATCGCCCAGTCCGGCTTCGCCGGCGACCTGGTCTTCGACGGCAGCTGGGACATCGATGCCGGCGACACCCTGCGCGCCCGCGCCAGCCTGGCGCGCACCTCGGGCGACATCCGCATCCAGGTGCCGGGCAGCACCGCCACGCCCTCCAGCGTGAGCAGCAGCGGCACCGGCAAAGGCGCGGACAGCGTCAAGGCCTCGGCCACCGCCGCCGGCAACGTGCCGACCACCTCGGCCGGCGTCATCGCCGCCCGCATCGACCTCGCGGCCGACGGCGACGACGTGAAGGCCGAACTGCTCTGGGACAGCGCCCGTGCCGGCGTGATCAAGGCCAGCGCCGGCACCCGCCTGTCGCACGGCGCCGAAGGCTGGGCCTGGCCCGAGAACGCCCCCATCACCGGCAGCCTGGACGCCAGCCTGCCGCAGGTCGGCGTCTGGTCGGTGCTGGCGCCGCCGGGCTGGCGGGTGCAGGGCAGCTTCGAGACCCGCGCCCAGCTCAGCGGCACCCGCGTGGCGCCGCGCTGGTCGGGCACGCTCAACGCCAACGGCCTGGCGGTGCGCTCGGTGGTCGACGGCATCGACCTGCACGACGGCCAGCTGCGCAGCACCCTGCAGGGCGACCGGCTGGAGATCACCGAATTCAGCCTGCGCGGCGGCAACGGCCCCAGCACCCGGGTGGCCGGCATCGCCGGCAGCCTGGCCACCGCCCGCACCGTGGCCACCGAGACCGATGGCGGCACGCTGCGCGGCAGCGGCACCCTGTCGTGGGCCAACGGCATCCGCATGGACATCCATGCCCAGGCCCAGGCACTACGCGTATCGGTGCGCACCGACCGGCAGCTCACGCTCTCCGGCACCATAGACGCCCGCCTGGGCGACGACGGCCGCCTGGTGCTGCGCGCCGACCTGAAGACCGACCGCGCCGTGATCCTGCTGCCCGACGACAGCGCCCCCACCCTGGGCAGCGATGTGCATGTGCATTCCGCGGCCATCGACCGCGAGAACGCCGCCCAGGCCGCGAAGGCCGGCGCCGCCAGCGCCAGCACCGCCGTGGGCACCGCCAAGCCGCCGGACGTGCTGGTCGTCTTCAACCTCGGCAACGACTTCGCGGTGCAGGGCCGCGGCATCACCACCCGGCTGACCGGCCAGCTGGAGATCCGCAGCACCGCCGGCCTGGGCCTGCCGCCGCGCGTCACCGGCGAGATCCGCACCGCCTCCGGCCAGTACCGCGCCTACAGCCAGCAGCTCGACATCGAATCGGGCGTGGCCAGCTTCAGCGGCGCCATCGACAACCCGGCGCTCGACATCCTGGCGATCCGCCCCAACATCAGCGTGCGCGCCGGCGTGCGGGTGACGGGCACGGCGCAGGCGCCGCAGGTCAAGCTGTACTCCGAGAGCGGGCTGACCGATGCCGAAATCCTGTCCTGGGTGGTGCTGGGCCGCAGCACCGCCAACGGCGGCGCCGAAGCCGCGCTGCTGCAGCAGGCCGCGCTGGCGCTGCTGGCCGGCGGCAAGGGCAGCTCGGGCGGCATGGCCAAACGCGTCGGCCTGGACGAGATCGGCTTCAAGGGCCCGGGCAGCGGCAGCGATGCCAGCACCGCCGCGCTCACCTTCGGCAAACGCATCTCGCAGAAGCTCTACGTGACCTACGAACACGGCCTGTCGGGCGCCGTGGGATCGCTCTACATCTTCTACGACCTGACCCGGCGCCTGACCCTGCGCGGCCAGGCCGGCAGCAGCAAGAACGGGCTGGATCTGATCTACACGCTGACCTACAACTGATCGGGGCGGGGCGGCTTCTGCGTGAAGCCGCCCGCACGCTGACCGAAACGCCCGCCGACGGGCATTGAAAACCCGGGCGGGGATACGTTGTATTCAGGAACTTGGCCACATAAATATCCCGATGCGCCAATTTCCTTGACAGGGCGTGGTATGCCGATAAACTCGCACCCGGCAAAAAAGCTCATCCTCATACGAATTTTTATTATTCAGCCGCCGCCGCCTGTGTTATTCGTAAAACCCGAATTAGTGCATGCCGACTTACCCATCGCCCAAAGAAAATTCACTTAAACACATACCAAGCTTTCAACTGACGCTGAAATTTTTGGCTGTAGGCATGGTGGTTTATTGGTGCCTGCCGCTGTTCAGTTCCGAACATCGCGAGCAGTTCACAGCGCATCTGCAAGCCATGGCCGTTCTGCTGGCACAGCAGGGATCGCTCAACAACTACGATCCTGCGCGTGCCCTCATCGGCGAATTCATATTCCTCACCCGACCCGGCACCGTCGATATTCTGGCGGCAGCCAACCGATTATTCGACTACGGCGGCAACGCGGCATTCCGGCTATTGGTGGGCAGCAGCCTGGCAGCACTGATGGCGTCCGCATCGGCTTTTTCCGCACGCCAAGGCCGCATACCGTTTCTCACTGCCGTCTTCGCCTGTTTTCTGATTCCGGGCCTGGTGGAAATCGGATATTTCTTCAATGACAACGTGGTGTCGGCCGCTTTCGCCTCACTGGCCGTGTTTTCGATTTTCATCGCCAATCCCAGCATCGCGGTCGTCGTCGCCGGTGGCCTGGCAGGCATGGCGATCCTGTGCCGCATGGACGCCGTCCTGGCCATGCCCATGTTGATGCTGTTGTTCGCGCAACGACCGCAGCGGCCCACTGCCTGCGCCCTGCGCCTGCTGCTGATGGTGACGGTGGCCGGCGCGATCCAGCTAGCCGCCGCGCCGGTCAATGGTGCGGGTTTCCTGGACTCCTTGCGCATCAGCCGCCTGTTCACCGAAAAGCACATGACCGACAACTGGCTGCGCGGCGCCCTGCCACTGGTCTTTTTCCTCGGCGCCGTCGCGCCCCCGCTGCTGGTGCTTGGTGCGTGGACGCGCTGGAAGGAAAAGCCCGCGGGCCTGCGCGGCTGGATCTGGGCGACGGCCTTCTATTTCTATCCGCTGCTGGTGGTGGCGATCACCCTGCGGGTGGCGACGGACTCGCGCTACTTCATGCCCTTGCTCGCCCCGGTCCTCGCCCTGCACACCGGCACCGGCATCCAGACCGTGCTGTCCTGGCTGCGCGGTAGCGACCTGCGCCGCAGGCGCCTGGCCATCGCCTGCATCGGGCTGGCCGCGGTGGTACTGGCGGCGCCGCCGGCCCTGTCCTCCATGCGCGATGGCCCCCGGGTGATGATCGGTCGCCTCTGGGACAGCATGTTCTACCTGCGCTGGCAGGACGCGACCAGGCAAGACCTGCAAACCGCCCGTGCGCTGGCCACCGATGCTGAGCGCCACCGGGTGGCCACCGTCGTCACCACGCATTTCAACGACGACTACTACCTGCGGCTGCGCCTGATCGAAGACGGCTATCGCGAAGCACCGGTGATCCCGTCCTGCAGGCCCCTGTCGCTCTACCGGCGCGGATCGCAGGAAATCTGGCATGTGCGCATGTATCCCTCGTACTTCGTACCGCCATTTCCGCACGAGGTGGCCGCGGCCTTGCCTCTGCTGGGCGCCGGCCGCTGCGCGCCGCTGCTCGCAAGCCAGGCGTTCTGGCTCAGCACCGTTGGACATGTGCCGGGCGAAAGCCGGCTCAACGGCATCGTCGATGCAGACTTCGCGGGAGCACCTGTCATCGGGCTGGGACAGGTCGCCGACGACATGCTGCGCCGAACGGCAGAACCGAAGCTGCACTACGAGGTGATGAGGACCACCCAGGTCAACCTGCAACGTATCGACAGCCTGACGGCCGGCGCCACGCGCTCGCTGAGCGCATACGCGGCCCGGAGCGGCGACAACGTGGATGCAATGCTGGACAGGTACGAGGACTCCTTTCGTCCGCGCTGACCGTGCGTCGGGTCGGGAGGGCCGCCTCTCACCCCTACAATCGCCGGCTCTCCTCGTAGTTCAAGGGGAGTTTCTAAAGGGCTAGAGGGCGCCACGACTCACTTTCGTATCACTTGCGACACAAAAAAAGCCCACCTGTAGGTGGGCTTATTTCATTCCTGAGCTTGAGCTCAGCACCAACTCAGTTGGGCGTTCGTGTAGACCTAGCGGTTTACGACGGTTGAGACCGGCAGTGTTCACATACGTCTTCCCACTTTCCGAACCGGAAGCGTGAGTAGCTACGAACGTGTACACCACGAGGATAGGAACATTGCATGGCAAGCCCTCCAAGGTGTTGTTGCAACTCGCATCCACCGCTGGTATGAAGTGCTTTAAACTACCCATGTCCGCCAAGACTAGGTGTTTACGTCATACCAGATGGATGCACCTCGATCAAGCCGCCTGCTCATAACAGGCGGCTTTGTTCGTTTTGCGTTACGTGACGCGTTAATTCCCTTCCCTCAAAAGTTTTGACAACAGCGTATTTTTGCTGTTGTTTTCGCCAATATTTAACGTCCAACCTGCACGCCGATCGGCATTGAACTCGCCTGAGCGAGACAACAAAACGCTGAGCATGCGAACTGGTTCGCTGCCTCCAATGCTGTACCCCTGGCTTTGAAGGTGTGCCAACAGATCTTCAGTCTTCATTGACCCTTTCGCCGAGACAATCGCTTTAGCAGCATCAATGACCTCTTTTCCAGGTGTCGCACGTCGAGCGCTAGCTTTCGGCAACGTTGTTAGGAACTTACGTTTCTGATCCGCCGACAAAAAAAACTGTGAGTCTGAAGTGCTCGCTCCAAAGAGGCGCGCGCCAGCCTTTAAAAATTCCAACAGTTCCAGCTTGCGTTGCGTCAGTTGCGCCAACTTGGCATCTATGTCTGCCAGTTCATCCCTCGCACGCTTGTAAAGGTCGTCTGCACTCATGGTGCAATGGTAGCGCAAAATTAACGAGCGCAACAGGGGCTCGCATTTTTTTGACCAGTTTTTTTGTTAATTAACAAGAACAGCAATTAACAAAACGGCTCTGGCGCAATCATTGGCTGGTTAGGCAAGCGCAAAGTGCAGTTGTTATGATTCGACCAATGGATAGAACTTTTGCCCTAGACTGCTTCCCGAAGCGACTCACCGGCAGATCAATCGGCGACTTGCCCCCGAAAATTTCTTTGAAGATTCAACAGGTTGCGACCGACTCTAGCAGTATTAGAGGTGGCCATGTTGCAATCCCCCTCGTAGTTCAGCGTGAGTTTTCAGCGAGAAATTGAACTGCGCGACTCACTTCCGCATCACTGGCGGTCTTAGGCGTAGACCAAAAAAACAACTGTTCCTGCGAATCTTGGGCGTCGGCCGGAATCTGCAGGTCACGTTGCCGGCACATCAGCTCTTGCGCAATCTGCATCACCGGCCGGGACTGCCGCTTCGTTTTCGTACGGTTGTTCGTCGGCTGCGGCTAGCGCCAGCGTGCCGGCGTTGAGCGCAGATGCGTAGTCTTCAAAGTCACAGTCTGCGTGACTGTGCGCCTCGAACCTTAGGGCCTCGTCGGTCGAAGCCAAAAGCACCCAGCGAAAGCTTCCTGAGTCGTCAGAGATTACCTGCAGGGCGTGGCGGTTCATGATTGCTCCAGGGTTTTTGCCACTGTGAGGCGTGGCGCGGGCTGACGCGTGACGTACCGCTACGGCGCAAAAGAACTGTATATTTAATCAGTCTTTCCACCCAGCCTGCCCCGCCATGCATTCTCGCGTCGCCCTCCTGCCGGAACGTCCAGTTCCTATCTCGCTGCTGCCGCTGATTCTGCCGCTGGCAGGCGACCGGGTGCAGGCCGGGTTTCCGTCGCCGGCCGAAGACTTCAACTGCAAACGCATCGACCTCACCGAGCAGCTGGTGCAACACCCGCAGGCTACGTTCCTGCTGCGCGTGCGTGGAGACTCGATGCGGGAGGCTGGTATCTTCGACGGTGACGTGCTGGTAGTGGACCGCGCAATCCGCGCCGCGCATGGCCATGTCGTGGTGGCCGTCCTCGACGGCGGTGATTTCACTGTGAAATACCTGCACAAGCGCGCCGAGCGCATCCGGTTGGTCGCAGCCAACCCTACTTATCCGGACATCGTCCCACGCGATGGCCAGGTTCTGGAGATCTGGGGCGTGGTCACGGCCAGCATCAAGCAGTTCAAGGCATGAGCGCGCCGCTGTTTGCCCTGGTCGACGGCAATAACTTCTACGTGTCCTGCGAGCGGGTGTTCCGGCCCAGCCTGGCCGGCCGGCCGGTGATCGTGCTGTCCAACAACGACGGCTGCGCCATCGCCCGCAGCAACGAGGCCAAAGCGCTCGGCATCCAGATGGGCACGCCATGGTTCGAGATCCGCGACAAGCTGCCCGAGGGCACGGTGGTGGCCTTGTCCGCCAATTTCGGGCTGTACGGCGACATGTCCAACCGCATGATGTCGATCGCCGCCGGCCTGGGGCCGGAGCAGGAGATCTACAGCATCGACGAGAGCTTCATCGACCTGGCCGGCGTGCGGGATGTGACGCGCCGGGCGGTCCGGGTGCGATCGCGCATCCATGAGTGGATCGGCATCCCCTGCGGCATCGGCATCGGCCAGACCAAGACCCTGGCCAAGCTCGCGAACCACGTGGCCAAGACGGCCGAGCGCAAGCCGGGCAGCTACTGCGAGGACCTGGCCCAGGTCGCCAACCTGGCGGCGCTGCCGGCGTCGGACCTCGACACCGTCCTGCAGGCCACCGAGCTGGGCGAGATCTGGGGCATCGGCCGGCGCATCGGCGCCCAGCTGCAGGCGGCCGGCCTGGTGACGGCGCTGGACGTGGTGCGCCTCGATGCCGCCATGGTCCGGGCGCGCTGGGGTGTCGTGCTCGAGCGCACTGTGCGCGAGCTGCAGGGCATGCCCTGCATCGATCTGGAGGGCCAGCCGCCGGCCAAGAAGGAGATCGCCAGCACGCGCAGTTTCGGACGGCCGGTGACGCAGCTGGAGGACCTGGTCGAGGCCGTCACCGAGTTCGCCCAGCGCGCCGCCGAAAAGCTGCGCCGCCAGAGCAGCGTGGCCGGCCAGGTCGCCGTGTTCGTGCACACCAGCCCGCATCGCAAGGAGCTGCCGCAGTACAGCCGGGCCACGGTGGTGCCGCTGCGCAAGCCCACGGCCGATACCGGCCTGCTCGTCCAGGCCGCGGTGCGCGGCATGCAGGCGATTTACCGGCCGGGCTTCCACATGGCCAAGGCGGGTGTGCATCTGCTGGACCTGCAGGACGGCTCCGTGGAGCAGGGCGAACTGGCCTTGGACGGCGGGGTGGAAGACCGCGGCTCGCTGATGCAGGCGGTGGACCAGCTCAACGAGCGCTACGGCCGCGGAACTGTGGCGATGGCCAGCGCGGGGGTGGAAGGTGCGCGGCGCAACTGGATAATGAAACAGGAGCGCAAGACGCCCGACTACACCACGTGCTGGGAGAGCATGCCACTAGCGATTACCTAATTTAGCCGCTTGGTACGCATGACATAATTGGTTTTCATGGTGGCTTTGCGTTGTGATTTACGCATATTGGGAGGCAATACATTGAAAAAGCTAATACACCATCTAATGCACCGCCTAAAGCACCATTTGAGCCTCGTAGGCTCGGTAGTTGTTTGGCTGATTCTGCTGGCTCCCGTCGCGATCTACAGCTTTACCTTTGGCATAACCATCTCGCATTCCCACACCCGCTGGGCTGAAATGGGATCGGCAATGAGTGGTATTTATGGGCCGTTATTGAGCTTTCTAACTATTTTGGTACTTGGCCAGCAATTTAAGCTTCAAAGATCGTCAGAAAAACGTGCAATAGATCAAATTTATTTTGATAAATGTCGCGCCGACTTTCTGAGATCCGTACTCAAGTTGGAATCTGCTTTCAGTAAAAATAAGGAATGCGGAGAGAATGTCAAAGTTTCATTCACGCAGGAGTTTGGCTGGCTGTTAGATGCTGCACTTCACAACTCAGGAACGCATGTGTTGGCAATGCAATGGCTAGAGGACACCCCTACCCTTGCAAACGAGTGGATATCCATAAACGCACTGATGGCAGGGCTTAATTCCAGCGCAGAAAGAAGTTTTCAGAACGAACTCGTGTGGATGAAAGGCCGAGCAGCCGCTGAGTTTGGTTTTGCCACCTGCGTCGCTTTGGATAATTTACTCATAGCAGCTTATAGACAACAGCTTTTTGTTAACCCAAAATTTTCCCCTCGTAAAACCTCGCCGTAATCCTTGAACTGCAGACTAATAACCAGCCAAAACAGAATTTCTACACTCGCGATATTGGAACGCAACATCGATTAGCTTTCGCGTTGTGTCTCCAAAACTATCTTCGGTAAGCGGCGCCAAGTCCGGGCAGCTGGCTAACACCAGCGGGCTCGGCCCGGCCGGTGAGGGCTTCATTGAGGCGCTGCATCTGGTCAGGAGAATGGCGGCAATCAGCGTACACAGTGCGCGTTTGAATTTCACGTTCGGTCTCCTGGCGGATGGTCACATTGCGGGGTTTGTTGGCGGCGATGGCCTTGGCGGCCGCCAGCTGTGCCGCCTGGCCAGCCTTGTCCACGATGGCGTCCTCTCGAGCGCGCTTCGCATATTCCCGGTCCTCGCCCAGGCCGGTGCCGTACCACGTGCCAGCGGCGAATGCCAGTGCCATGCCCAGCAGGGCCAGCAGCACGGCGCGCGCGGCCGTCATTGCAGCAGGGCCAGCGACACCCCCTCGCGGATTTGTTCGGTCGAGTACGGCTGCTGGCCGTTCTCGTGGGCAATGATGGCTGCGGCGAATCCCGCCAGGACGGCTGGATCCCGCATGACGAGCGCCTGCTTGGGTGCTACGCCCAGAGCCTTGGCCACCTGCGCGACATAAGCCTCGGTGTCGTTTTCGACGGGCGGCGCCCACCGGTGTATGACTTCGTACACCGTATCGATGGACGCCGCACCTACGCCGGGCGTACCAGCCTTGAGGCTGTAGCTCAGCAGCACCTTGCACAAGGCGCGAATGCCCCACTTCGGCGCCTGAAAGACGATGAAGCGCGGATCGCTCGACTGGTCGACGGCCATACCTTGCCAGGCTGTGCCATTGCGGTCGATGTTGCCGGGGTTGTTGTTGCGGATGCCGCGCGGAATCGGTTTGGTTGCCATGTTTGCTCCAGACAAAAAAAAGCCCGCACGAGGCGGGCTGTGTTTGAGAACTGCGGGTTAGGAGGCGGGATCGGGGCCGCTTGCTGCCGGCCCGACCTTCTGCTTCCAGAAGATCTCCAGCGTCTTGGCGCCGCCAAAGGCGCACAGCGGCACGAACATGGCCACGTAGAGCCCGCCCATCCCGCTGGTCGACGCGATGAAGAAGCCCAGGAGGCCGGCAAGCCAGGAGGCCAACATGTGGCTGAGCGACAGCACCCAGGGGTTGCGCATGGGCGGCACCGGCTGGCCAGGCGGAACCGCGTTCACATGCGCGCTGAACTTCATCAGCAGCGCTGTCGCGCCGGCCAGCGTGGAGAACATGAAGATAAGCGCCCACTCGAATACGGTGATCGTCTGCATCGCCTGGCCGAAGCTGACTTGCGAGGCAACCGCAGCGGTGGGCAGCCACAGCAAGGCCAGCAGCAAGCGCATGGCGCGTAACAGGAAGCGGATCATCCGTAGACCCTCCGGAAGTAGTGGTCCCGGACGCCAGCGATTGCGATGCCGACGGCGAACGCCGCGTCAAGGACGTAGCGCGCGAGCACCGGCGGCCACTCCCCCGGATTCGCCTTCACCATGAGCCACATCAGCGCGACCTGGCCAATCGCCATCAACATGAAGACGACGTGCCGGTGGCGGTGCGTGGAATCGATGCTGAAACGCTCGGGCAGCAGGTCGTTGATGACCACATCGAGCGCGCCGGCTAAGGCGATCGCCAGCAGGAAGGCCATGCTGGCCAGGCTGCCTAATGTCAGCAGGCTAGCCCCGCCTTCGAAGGCCTCCCGGTGCTGGCGGGTCGGATCGAAGATGGCTATCGCTGCGGTCACGCCCACACTTAAGCTCACATACGCCCGCAACGCTCGCGAAAAATGCGTCTGCACTACAGGCTCCCGGCCGTGAGGAAGAGCGCATCAAGCTCACTTTCCGACAGGTGCAACTCGACGCCCAGCGTGGCCACCAGCGGCGAGGCCCGCTCCACGCTGCTGGCGAACTCCCACTCGATGTGCGCGGCCGTGCGCTGCGGCTCAGCCAGGGCCTCGATCGCCGCCGCCACATCCGCCAAGCGGCCGGCGTGCAGCAGGGCGAGCCGGGCCTGCCGCGGCGTGACGGCCGCCGGCACCGCCGGGCCGATGGGCGCCACCGGTGCAGCCTCGGCGACGTTGCCCTCCTCCACCCATTCCAGGTAGGCGAGGTAGTCGGTATTGCCCTGGTCGGCCGGGATGAGCGCGCCATCGGCCAGGCGGATTACGGAATCGGTCTGGGTGCATTGGTACATGGCTTAAAGCTCCGCGCTGGCCGCCCAATAGAGCGAGAGGCTGAAATTCCCCGGGTTCACGTCGTGCGTGCAGAACACCGAGGCGCTGCTGGTGGTGGTGGATGTGAAAGCGTTCGACTGCACGTTGGCCGAGCTGGAGGCGGCGAGCTGGGTCATGGTGGGCACGGCGCGCTTGGTGACCTTGAACTGCGCCTCGCCGTAGGCCTGCGCGCCCACGCCGCCCGAGGGATAGGCGCCGCCGAGCAGCAGCTTGCCGGTCTCGTAGTAGCGCTGGCATCGCGCTAGTTCGATGTCGACAGGACGACGCTCGAAAGGGCTCTGGCCGACCGCGCGCTCGACCTGCACCCGACCTAGGGTGCCCACAGAGAACTGCAGGCCCAGCGTCACGTTTGGCGTCACCCCCGCCAGCACGTATGGGCTGGTCACGAAAGTGCTGCCACCGAGGTACAGCTGAGATGTGCCCTCCCAACTGATGCAGTAGTCGCCCCCCTCCACAAGCCCGGCTTCGATCACCTGCACCAAACCGCCGAAGGTGATCGTGAGATCTGTATCCACGCCGTTCGAAGCGGTGGTGTAGATGACGCCCGCAGAGCCTGCTTTCCATCGGTCGTGGCCATATGCCCCGGCGGCCAGATTCACCGTTCCCGCTACGCCGCGCTGGTTGATGGCGAAGTTGCCGTTGATGATCTTGTTGCGGCCGCCGATCCCCAGCGTCTGCTGCGCGAGCAGCTTCGTGGCCTGCAGATCTGCGGAGCCGGCGCCGAGCAGGCTGGCGACGAAGTCGCGCATCCCGCCGATCGCCAGCTGAAACATGCCGGTGGTGTGGCCGGCGGCGGTGCCGTCGAGGTCGCCTTTGGCGGGCAAGAGACTCATGGTCAATATCCTTTCGCGTCGAAATTGAAGTTGGCAGTGCCGCCCGCGCTCGCGCCGGCATACGGTTGGATGAGGGGGCCGAGGACCGCGTCCCGGTCGAGGATGGAGAAGCCCGTGGCGGTGCCGCCTTCCAGCGAGCCGCGGACGGTCTTGATGACGTTGAACAACCCGGCCAGGCCCGCCAGCCGCGTCGGCCCCGGGCCGATCGCCTGCTGCTGGCTGACCTCACGGTCTGGCACATCGATCGTGGCGACGAAGGCGCGGATCGCACCCTCGACCGGGCCGGACCCGATGCGCACCCGGAACTGATAGAAGGACGGCGCCACATCCAGGCTGCCGGGCCACACCTGCCAAGCCTCATCGACCGGATAGAAGGGATCGGCCGCCGCACCGTAGAACGGAGCGGTCGGATCCCCATAGAACGGCGTGTTGCCAGGCCGGCGGTATTCGATGGAGTAGTTCGCGCCATCGATGTCGGTGGCCAGGGTCAGGGTGCTGCCGGCGATGTCCGCGCCCGCCCACCAGCGCTCGCTGACCCATTCCATCGCCGCGAAGTTGGCGGTGTAGAAAGGCGCGTTCGGGTTCGGGTTGTAGAAGCGCGAGGCGGCCGGGCCGTAGAAGGGCGACGTGTTGTCCGCCACCAGGTCGCCGCCCGCCAGATGCGCCCCTGTGTAGGTGCCAGGCCAGCCGAGTGCGCGGTAGTCCTGCTGCAGCACCACGTTGGCGATCTCGGCGTCTCCCAGGTTCGCGCGCAGCACCGCCGCATGGACCGACAGGTTGCCCGAGGTGTCCTCGGCCTTGCCCAGAATCGTGATGACGCCGGGCGGCACCACCTGCAGCTGATAGGGGGAGTCCGTGATCAGCCCCTCGTGCATCGGTGTGGCGACACCCCAGTCATCGCTCTCGCCGTAGTTGAAGCGGATCCGGTAGCCGGCAAGATCGGGCACCAGGTCGCGCGAGATGTTGGGCCAGTTCAAGACCTGGCCGTTGAGTGACAGGCTGGCCAGATCCGGCGGCGGCGCGCGCAGGCCGAGCACGGCATAGCTCAGCGCGAAGGCCTTGCCGCCGGCAATGTCGTTGAAGGGCCGGACCTCGATGCGCCAGACGTTGTCGAGCGCAGCGCCCCAGGTGAAGCTGTTCGATGTGGTCTCGCCGAGCTTCTTGAGCGATGTGCCGGCCGTGGCGCCCCACACCTCGGCGCGCGCCAGGCGGCCGGTGACCTCGAAGCTGACGGTCAGTTCGGTGGCGTAGCCGCTGCCCTCGCGCTTGAGCTGCTCGGTCACGTAGGCCCGGGTGATCTGCGGCGCGCGCTGCAGCTGGCTGTTGTTGGGCGGAGGCGTCCAGGCACCGTAGAGCACGTATTGCCAGAACCCCGGGTCTTCGGGCACAAAAGACACAGTTGCACCGGTCATCTTCCCCTGCGGGGTGATGGACGCCACCCGCACGCGCTGGCCCGGGGTCGCCTTGAAGTCGAACATCCACAGCACGTCTTCCACGCCGGCCAGGCCAGTGCCGGGCCAGTCGCCCGCGGCGGTGATGCGCCGGCCGTCGGGGCTCACGGCGCTGACCTGGTAGACCCGCATCTGCCGCTCGCCGGGCACGCGCAGGCCGAGCACACGGGTGGCGGCCGCCGTCGCCGGCACGGGCTCATCGACCGATACGATGAAGCGGCCGGCGGCGACGGTCACGGCGCGGAGCCGGCCGCCGAAGCCCCACTGCGTCAGGTCGTGGCTGACGGCCAGCACGCTGCCGGCCCGGTAGTCCAGGTGCTCCAGATCGATGTCGAAGCTGATGACCTTGCGGCCGTAGACGTTCTGCGCCATCGTCAGGCGAGCACGCATCGCGGCCTGCTCCTGCCGGGTGATGCCCAGCACCGTGAGGCTGGCGGTGTTCTGCGGCGTGCCCACGACGTTGGGCGCCTGCACCCGCACGGCCTGCAGCGTCCAGTCGCTGTCCCGGTCGAAGACCTGGTAGCTCAGCTCGTCGGCGCCGGGCGCGAGGTTGTAGTCCACCGAGAAGGACCGCGCCTTGATGGCGGCCATGTTGAGCACGCCTTCGATTGGCTGGTCCTCGGCCAGCCAGGTCACGCGGTAGCGGCCATTGCCACCGCGCGACAGACGGCCCCAGCCGGCATCGAGGATGGTGTCGATCAGGTCGCCGATCGCCATGTCCTCCTGGATCACGGCGTCGAAGCGGAAATCCATCGCGATGCACCGGACCATGAATTCCTGGAAAGACTCCAGGTCGATGCGGCTGTCGCTGAAGCCCATGCCGGCGATGCGCTTGCCGTCGCTGGGCCGGTAGATGCCGCGTAGCAGCAGCAGGGCCAGGGCGCCGGGGTTGCTGACGCCGGCCGATCCGGGCTCGCCGACCATGACCCAGCCCGTGCCGTTCCACAGCGGCATGGGCGCGCTGCGGCCGATCCAGGTGAGCGAGTCGAGCGAGCCCGAGAGTTGGCCGCTGGCCTTGATCTCCACGCGCAGCCGCGGCTGGCCGCCGTAGTCGGCGGTATCCACCTGGTAGCTCTTGAGCGAGGTCCAGCTGACAGTGTTGCTGGCGCCCGCGCTGACGCCATCGGAATCGGTGTTGACCGTGGCCTTCCACATGCGCACGTCGTACTGGCCTGCGGGCACGTTCAGCACGTAGGTGACGCGCAGGGGCCGCGAAGTGCCATTGCGCAGACGCACCGCCGGGTTGGTGCCGACGAAGGGCTGCCAGGCGCCGGAGCCGGCCGGCGCGTACTGGATGACGATGTCCAGGTCCAGGGCGGTGTAGTTGCCGGAGCCCGGGTCGGTGGCGAAGAGCTGGGCCTCGATGTCCACCGCCAGGACCACGGTGTCCGGGCTGCTGGTGCGCAGCACGGTCGGGCCCGGCACCGCTGAGGGCGCGTCGAGCAGGCCACCCGCGATGGTGTCCACGTCAAAGACCGGCATCGCCTGCTCGGCCATGCCCGGAAAGCCCGCCGTGGTGACGGTGACGCCCTCGTAGGCCGCAATGCTGGTCCCGGCGATTCGCAGATCCGTGACCAGGCCGCAGTTGATGCCGCCGGCAAACATCGCCGAGAGGTATTGGTCCTCGCCACGGAACTCGCCGTACTGGCGGGACTGCAGGTCGGGCACGACCCGGCATTCGCCCAGCATCAGACAGAGGCGGCCGAACGGGCGCGGCGAGTTCTGCACGCCGGAGATGGCGTAGCTGGCGGGGCCCGCGGCCGAGGCGCTGGCCGCGCTGGTGGACTTCGGCGACAGCAGTGTGTTGATCAGCAGCGTGCCTGCGACGTAGGTGGCTGCAGCCGCCCAGAAGCCACCCCCGATGGCGCCGCCGACACCGAAGAGCCCAGCCCCCCCTGTAGAGCCGGCAGCCGCCAAGCCGCCGGCGCCGAACGTGAAGTAGGACAGTGCAACGATCGCCGCCAGCTGCGCGACCTGACGCCGCATCAGGGACTGGGCCTCGACGACCTGGCCAGCCTTAACGCGGACGTGCGGCCACATAGCGACGGGCACCAGCGCACCGCCTATGGAAACCTCCCAGCCGTCGCCGGTGATGCCCTCTTCCGCCAGGGTCTGCGCGAGGGATCGGCCTGGCGCGACGGGGCGCACGTCCAAATCGCGCCGCATCGGGTGCGCGGCGATGGCCAGGCTGATGGGCTTGAAGCTCAGATCCATTGGTAGAAGCCCTCCAGGTGCATGCCCTGGCGGGTGAGGTCGGAGAGCCGCTTGAGGGCGACTCCCTGGGTTTCGTTGGCGGCATGGAGCACCCACACCGCCCCCTGGTGGAGGAAGACGGTGCCGATGTGCCACTGCCGGTTGAAAGGAGGCTCACCGAAGCCGGCGTCCTGCCAGAGCAGGACCGCACAGCCGGTGGCGGGCTGGGACAACGGCGCGGCAACGTGCTGCCGGGTGATCTCCCGAGCCTGGCCGCGCCGGCCGCGCGCGCGGTCTGCGGCGCCGGGCAGGCTGACGGTGCGGCCGAACAGGTCGTGCTGCACCAGCACCGCCAAGCTCGCGCAATCGAACACGCCAGGCTGGTACACCATGCCCAGGTAGCGCTCGGCGTCGCGGATGGTGACGGCGGCCATCAGAACAGCCCCGGCGCGGTCTGCGCGTCGTATCGAAGGGCCACGGCCGGCGCGCGGAACAGCGAGTCGTCGCCGATGGTGATGGCGATGCTGCCGTAGGTCGCGGTCGCCTTGGTCATGGCCGCGGTGAAGTCCCAATCCACGGTCTGCGGGCTGGCTCGGCTGGTGATGAAGACGGTCACATCGAGCGCCGCGCCGGCCGGCAATGCCTCCAGCTCGCTCAGCACGTCGCGGCCGACGTTGTCCATCTGGATCTGCACCCTCGCCTGCTCCCGAGGAACGTCCTGCGGCAGAGTGATCTCGATGGGCAGCGGCAGGTAGGTGACGGTCTGCAGGACGCCGTCCACCAGCTCCTGCCGGGGACACTTCCTGGTGTCGCGCACCACCCGCACCGGCGCGGCGAAGGCGCGGTGGGTGATGGCCAGGAACAGCAGCACCCCGTCGCGGTCGTTCACGCGCTGCAGCTGCGCGCGCATCTGAGGCGTGAGGGTCATGCTGCAGCGACCTCAATCCAGTCGATCTCGAACACATCGTCCGCAGCCGCACCGAAGTCCACGCTCAGCGAGGTGATGGTGTTCTGCAGCCAGTCCGCGCCGCCTGCCGTAAGCTGGGCCATGTCCCAGGTGACCACCGCGCTCGCGCCCACGGCGGGCACAGGGTTGGCGATCTGCTTGCGGAAGCCGCCGGAATCGAAGGGGCGGCCCTGCGTCTGGTAGTAGAGGTTCCCCGTCCATCCGCTGCCGGCCAGGCGTGTGATCGCCATCCGCACGACGGACTGATATGCGCCCGAGATCTGTAGGTCGGGCCGCCGGATTACGGGGTAGCGGCCGGGCTCGGCGGCGGCCGTGATCTTGCCGGGCGCCCAGGTGAGTGTCCCCAGGCCAGGGTAGGCAATCCAGCCATCGGCGTTGGCGGTGAAGTCCCAGCGCAGCGGTACGCCTGCGGCGATCTCCTCCACCGTCTCCAAGTATTCGAAGACCACGGGCTGCTGCGCGATGGCGAAACAGCTCGCAATGGGCGTGAGCGCGCCTAAAGAGACGATTCGGATCGACCGCACCGCGCCCGTTCGCGGGTCGGTCCAATCCACCCATGCCGCACCGGCGTCCGCACCGGTTGGGCTGTAGAGCCAAGCGCGGAAGGCTGCGACGTCGCGGCTTGCCAGGAACAGCGCAGTGGCGCTCACGGTCACCATGGGGTCGGTGGCAGCGCGCCGGGTCTTGGCAGGACCGCGCTCCATGTCGGAGCGCTCGATGACGGACGCGTCCTGCTGTTGCGCACCTGCCAAAGACAGACGCACAGCTCGAGGCCAAGAAGGATTCATGGTTGTCTATTTGAGGTTGTAGCGATGCTCAATCCCGCGAGCAATCGGACCGTTGCCGTCGGCAACGTCCGCACCCAGAATGGAGGCGACTTCGCGGATAAGGATTTCGGTGAATGCGGAGCCGTCGTCGCGTTGTTGCCGCTTCGCTTGAACCTGCACGCCGGCGTAGTTGTTGACGACCACAGCGCCTGTGCCGCCTGACGCAGTGCTCACGCCTAGGCGGCCGTCCGCGCCGCGGCGTAGCGGCATGATGGCTTCGGGCCCAGCCTCGCCGGCGACGCCGATCGCAGCCCCCTTCGCGAATGGGAAAAGCGTGGCTTTTTCGAGCACCTGGTTGGCATAGGCATGGAGACCGGGAGCCTGGAACACATTGCCCTTGGCATTGGCAAGCGGCGCCAGAGCGGTGCCCACCACGTTTCCACCCGCCACACCGGAGGTCACGGCACCCGACGCCTGTACACCGGCTGACTGCCAGGCGCTCCCCCCGAAAACACCGGAGAGGCTGCTCAGCAGGGTCGAGGCGACCCCCGATAGCGACTGGCGGGTCTGGATACGCACCAGGTCCGCGATGATGCTGTTGGCCAAGCTCTTGAAGTTGAGCTTGCCCGTCGTGGTGAAGGTCACCAGCGCGTCTTCCATGGAGGAAAACGCATTGCCCACCAGCGAAGCGGTCTGGCTAAAAACGTTTCGCGAGCTGTCCAGGTAGTTGTTGAGCGCCTGCTGGGCGCCTAGCGTCCAGTCGCCCTGCTTCTGACGCAGCGAGGCGTAGTACTGCTCGTTGTCCTGTAGGGCGAGCTGCAGCTGCTGCTTGATCTGGTTGCGCTCGGCCGCGTACTTCTCTGAGCCCAGCATGCCCTTCTCGCCGGCCTCGCGTGCAAGTTGACGCTGGTAGGTTTGGTACTCGCGATAAATGGCCTTAGTGGAGTTGAGTTGCTCCTGCGCCTGGCTGCCGAGGCCCAGCACCGAAAGCGATCGGTCGTACTGCTCGGCGCGGGACTCGCGTGCGCTCGCCATCGTGCGGTTGATGGCTTCGGCCGCATTGGCGAAGTCGCGTTCTGCCTTGAGCGACTTCTCCTGCAGGTCGGCGATCTTCTCGTTCAGGACGTACTGCTTGAGCTTCTCGCGGATGGTGTCCTGCGCAGCGAGCAGGCTTTTTTCATCGGCGGTGAGCGACTTCTGGCCGTGGTCCGCCTGCTTGGCCTGGATGTCGGCGATCAGCTGCTCGAACTTGCTTTGCTTCTCGACGGCGGCCGAGGCCTTTTCCTGCAGCGAGGACCGCGTGAGGGCCGCGGCGTTTTCCTGACTCAGCTGGTCGAGGTAGCGTTCGGCCGCATCGGCGGTGACGGCCTTGGGCCTGGCGGTCTTCGGATCCTTGTATTTTTCGTTGATCGACGCGACACGCCGGTCATATTCGTCCTTCGCCATGCCGACCGTGTCGGCATCGCGTTTGAGCTGGTCGATCTCTTCCTTGCGCCTCTGGGCGGCGGTGCGGGTCGCTTTCTCCTGCGCATCCAGGCGCTTCTGCGCCTCGATCCGGGCCTGCTGCTGCCGGGCCTGCTCGGCCTGGATGGCGGCGGTGGCGCTCTGGGCTTCGAGCGGCGCGGCCTGCGCGGTGAGCTCGGCCAGGCGGGCGCGCAGCTTGGCCTGCATCGCGCTGCTGGTCCGCCCTGCGCCGGTGGCCGCGCCGCCGCCCGTCTCGCCGAAACCAGAGGTACCGGCGTCGAGCTTGTTGAGCTCCTCGGTGACGCTCGCAATCTTGTCCTTGATCTGCGAGAGGGTGATCGGACGGCCGACATCCTTCATCGCGTCCCAGGCACGCGCAGCCGCGCTGGCGACCGTGTTCCAGCCGCGCTCCAGGGTTCCGAGGTTCTCGCGCACCTCGGCAGCCCGCTCTGCCATCGCCGCCGCATAGGTCTTCTGCGCCAGCGCCGAGGCTTCGTCCTTGCGTCCCTCTTCCTCCAGGGCATGGATCTGTTGCCAGACCGCGGCAGTGAGGTAGTGGTACTGCTCGTTGAGCTTTTCCGAGGCCTTGGCAGGCTCATCGGCGAGCCGCACGAAGTCCGCGACGGTCTTGTCGATGGCAGCGCCCGTGGCCGCGCTCATCGCCAGGGCTGCGCGGGCGATCGGCGCCATGGCATCGCCGGCGATCTTGCCGGTGGCCGCGAGCTGGGCCAGCACGTCGGCGGCCTTGCCGGTGGTGCCCGTGCTCGCGCTTATCTCGCGCGCCATGTCGGCGAGTTGGCCGGAAGTGCGGCCCGCATAGTTGCCCGTCAGGACCGTGGCCTTGACGTATTCGGCGGTCTCCGAGCGGCCCTGGTACAGCGCGAGCGTAAGAAGCGCCGCGGCCGCCGCTGCCACGGTGAAGGGGGTCACGAGCCCCATGACGTAGCCCCCGAGCGCCTTGGCGGCCGGCCCGATGCCGCCGAACATGTCCTTCAACTGGCCGCCCTGCTGGGTCAGCACCAGCAGGGGACTGCCGCCGCCGGCCAGCTGGGTGACGATGTCGGTGAACTGCGCGGGCACGCCGCGCAGCGCCGCGTTCAGGGCGGCCGCCGACATCTGCGTCTTGCCGGTGGCCTGCTCAGCCTCGCGCATCTTGGCGATGTAGCCCGAGGCCTGCTCGGATACACCAAGCTGGGCGGCACGCAGCGCAAGGTATTCGCTACGGGTCTTGCCCGCGGCCAGGGCCTGGCGTTCGAGCGAGGCGATGAAGGAGCGCGCTGCCTGGCTCACGCGGCCGGAGGTTTTTTCTCCCTCGTCGCCCATCTCGCGCACCGCTTGGCTGACGCCGGCCGAAGAAGTCTTTGCGCCCTGCGCCAGGTCGGCGAAGGCCTCCTTCGCCTTGCCGATGCCGGTCTGCACGCCCGTGGCGTCGACGGAGGCCTTGATGACGGCACTGCCGATTTCTTCTGCGGCCATGGGTGCTTTCAGAGGGGAGCGTGGTCAGTCCGCGTGGATCTCATCCAATGCGGCGGATTCGAGGACCTGCAGGTCCTGGAAGATGGCGTCGTCGGGATCGGCCAGGCGCAGGCTGCGCAGGACGCGGTCGAGCGCGGCGTAGTCGAGGCCCACCGGACCGGAGGGACCCATGCGCCACTGCGTGGCCATCGCCACCATCAAGCGCACGGCGGGCCAATGTTCCTGCCAGAGCGGTAGTTCAGGAACGGCGAAGTCCTCGGGCGAGAGGCCCAGGCCGGCCAGGTGCGCGGCCGAGGGCACGCGCCGGTACATCGCCTGGCCGGCCGCGGTCAGTTTCCCTGCTTGGCGCCGCGCAGGGCCTCGAAGTAGGCGTCCATTACGGGCCGCACCACGTCGTGATAGTTGTCCAGCAGCTGACCCAGGGCTTCGGGGCTGAAGGGCACGTCGACGTCCTCCCAGCCCGCGACGATGTCGAGCAGTCCGTCGAGATCGCTGCGCTCCGGATGGGCGGCGGCATGGTCCAGGAACGCCTGCAGGTGCGCGACCGTGCGGTGTTTGAAGACCAGGCGCAGTTCCTGGGTGGCGCCGCCGGCGGCCGCGATCTTGGCCACTCCGGTGAAGGTGGGTTCGGGGATGAGCTTGAACATGGCAGTCAGGCGGCGTAGCGGTTGAAGGACTGGATGGCGAAGACGGCCGTCACCGACATGCCCTGGTTCTTGGCGATCTTGGGGATCTTGTCGAAAGAGACGTACGCGACGTAGAAGATCACGCTGCCGCTGGGAAGCACCACGCGGACCACGGTCGGCAGCTTGGCCTGATCGGTCGCATCGAGGGCCGCATACCAGGCCTTGGCCGGATCGTCGCCCAGGGTGAGAGTGAAGGAGCGCGCGGATTTGTTGGTGGGCATCTGGCGCTCGGTGCCTTCGGGATCTTCCAGGTACGAGTAGTTGTAGAACTGCTGCTCGCCGCCGCCCGAGCTGGAGTCGAGGATCTGGGTGATCTCGGTCCAGCTCGCAGCTGCTTGGAGGCTGCCGGCGCCGCCGCTTGCCGGGAAGCGCAGCAAGTCGGTGGTGTCGATGCCGAGCAGCTTGAAGGTGTTGGTGTCGGGATCGCCCGCGCGCACGACTCGGCCGTCGAGCCGCCCCCAGCCCGAGGACAGCAGCACCGGCACGCCGGCGGCGACGCCGTGCCCCGGTGCGGTAGCCACGGCTGGTGCGGCGTTGGAGATGCCGGTGATGGCTTTGGCTGCGGCCAGCGCGGCGATGGCGATGGATGCGCCGTTGGGGAGAAAGATCATGATGGAGACCTCAAAAAAAAGCCCGCGAGATGCGGGCAGTGATGAACAGGAGGCAGAGCGCCGTCAGCGCCAGCGGATGTAGAAGTCCTGGCGTGCGCCATAGAGCTCGGCGGTCAGGTCGTAGTCGGCTACCAAAGCACCCAGCGCTTCGGCACAGATGGGTGCGGCGACCAGCACGGCCTCGATCGCGCGCATGCGGGCGTTCGCGCCGAGCCGGGTTTCGTCCCAGACCGCGAATTGGATGCGGGACTCGCGCAGGTCGGCCTGGCCGCCCTCCAGGTACTGGAAGGTGCGGCCACCGGCCTGCTGCCAGGTCGCGTAGGGCAGCATTGCCCCTTCGTCGGCGACGTCGGGATAGAGCCGGCCCTCGGTGGCGTCGTGTAGCAGCTGCGACAGGAGGGTTTCGATGCTCATCGGCTGTAGGCCTGGTGGAATTTTTGGAGGGCGGCATCCACGGCCTCGCGGAGGCGGTCGCGCATGGCCTGCAGCGCTGCATCGCGGCGGCTTTCGAAGGCGGGCCGCATGTACGGGCGCGCCGCCACGCGGGAGGACCCGAACTCCAGCTGCATCGCAGCGCGGTGCCCGGCCCAGGAGGTGCCCGCGGCTTTAGGGCGAGACTTCTGATGCCCGAATTCCACCCAACGCCAGTAGAAGGCGTCGCCGTCTTGGCCGAAGCTGCCGTGGCGCACCGTCACGAAGTACACCTGCAGGCGGTCGGCTTCGGACTGCTCGGGGATGTGCTTGATGATGATGTTGCGTGCCAACACGCCGGAGCGGACTGGAGCCCGCAGCCGCGCATCGTCCTGGAAGACGCGGGCGCCGGCGACAGCCGCCTGGCGCAGCGCAGACTCGCCCATCGCCTCGCCCAGGCCGTCCAAACGCTGCACTGCCGATGCAACGAAGGCGTCGGCGTCGAGCGTGAAACCGTCAGCCACGACCGCCCACCTTCTGGCACACCAGGTCGACGAACTGCCTGGCCTGCAGGTCAGGCATGACGGCCTGGATGGCATAAACGGTGCCGTCACGCAGCCGCACGCGCATGGCATCTGTCACATCAGTGCACCAACCGATGCGCACGCTGCAGGCCACCACCGATGTGGGGGTGTCCGCCTTAATGGACTGCAGGCCGCTGACATGGCGAATGCTGGCCCAGGCCTGGCGATGAGTGCCCCAGTCGTTGGTGGGCTGGTTGGCAGCATCGCGAGCGCCGCCTCGGCGCTGCAACGTGATTCGGTGATTGCGGTCCTGCGAATCCATTCAGCACCCCGCAATCCTGCGGGGCCGCAGGATGTTGAACGCCGCGGTCCGCTTGTATTCCCGAGCCCGGGTGTCGTTTGCACCGACCAGGGCATCGGCCAGCAGCAACTGCGCGGCGATGATGTCCGGCGTCATGATGATGGCCCGCGGATCCAGCAGGGACTCGGGCGACTCCACCTCGTAGAGCCGCCCGTCGAGAAACGCAAGCGTTTCCGCGAAGGCGGCCTCGATAGCGTCCCGCACATCGCCCGTCAGGTCATCGTCGAGCCGCAGCCGCCGGATTGCCTGCTCGACGGTCGGCTTGAGGCTCACTGCTTGGGGTCCGTCGAGGTCGCGCCGCCTGCTGCCGCTGCGGCGACCGCGTCCGGCGCCCCAATGTTTTCCAGCGCCTTGACTTCTGCGACCGACAGAACGCCGGCGTTACGGGGTACCAGCAGGGTGGCGTCCTCCGGGCCGGCCTGCGCGCCTTCGGTCGGTCGGGGCACTTGTGCGCCATCGACCGGTCCGAGGGGCAGCGCCGTGCCGGGGAGAGACGCTGCCGATTTGTGATCGACGAGGTCCACGGCCCTGTCTCCAGCTTCGCCAGATGGATCGCCGACAGCTGCTGTCGATGTTGGGGCCGTCGTTGTCACGACGCCAGCGGAGCCGGCCGGCGCCGCAGCTGTGCCCTTCGCACCGTTGCCCTTCCGCGGTCCGCCCGTCTGGCCACGCTGTGGACGCGGCGTGGCGGTCGCCGCCGTGGGTTGCAGCGTCAGGGGAGACGATGTCCGCAGCGGCGCGCCGACATCGTCGGGTTCCTGCACCTCGGAAACTTCCTCCCCGACCATGCCGAGTCGGCGGTATTCGGTGAGGGTGGTGGCGTCCAGGTCCGTGGGGGCCGGGTCGCCGAAGCAGAAGCGCTTGCCCAGCCGCACGAATGGCTTGAGAACTTTCATGGGGATCTCCATAAGAAACGGCCCGCCTGGCGATGCCGGCGGGCCGTGGTGGTGGCAAAGGCGGTCAGGCCGGCAACTGGCCGGCGACGATGGCGGCGGGGCGTTCCAGGGTGAAGGCGATGCGCTCTTCGCACAGGATGGCCACCATGTTCTGCACGAAGAAATTGCCGTGCTGCTCGGCGACCCGCACGGTCACCTGCTCGCGGTCGTAGATCGTGCCGGCGAAGCCCGAGCCGGCGACGAACTCACCGGGCACCAGGCCGTAGCTCTCGACGATGCGCTTGCCCCAGATCCGCGGTGCGGTGCCGTCGGTAGGCGTGCCGAAGATGTACGCACCGTCGGTGGTCTTCATCATCTGGATGATCGCCCAGTCGTCCAGGCTCAGCACGCCGAAGGTGGCCGGGTACTTGGCCTTGGCGACCTGCAGGAAGGCCCAGCGCAGGTGATCGATCGAGGTAGCGCCGGCGGGGATGTTGGCCGGGTTGTAGGCAGTCGCCTGAGGGATCAGGCCCAGCAGGTTGCCGTTCTGGCCGTCGCCCAGCAGCAGTTGCTCGTCTTCCTTGAGCTTCAGGCCGGTCCGCAGCTTGGTGTCGATCAGGCCAGCCAGGGCGGGCACATCGGCCAGGATCTGGCGCGAGGCCGGGATCCAGTGGGCGAGCGTAGAGACCGGGGTCTGCATCTTCTCGAATGTCCAGGCCGACTCGTTCTTCGTCGTGCCCTCACCGTTCTGCGGGCCGGCGTTGTTGGTGAACAGCTTCTCGCGCAGCCACTCGATCGAGCTGGAGCTGATGCCGATCGTCGGAAACAGGTCGCGCACGGTCAGCTGGGTCTCGGGCTCCATGAGGATGCCGGGCACGCGGTAGGGATCGACCAGCAGCCCGGCGCTTCCGACCGCAGAGGTGATCGCTGCCTTGGCATGCAACGGGCTGTCGAAGGTGCCGAGCTCGACGGTGCCGCCGCGGTAGTTCTTGGCGACGTCGGTTTCGGCCGCCTGCCGGCCCAGCGACTTCTTCTGCTGGGCGCTGCCCAGCATGTTGGCGGCTTTCTGTGCCAGTTCGGTGACTTCGCCCTTGAGCTTGTCGAGCGCAGTTTCAGCCTTGTCGACCTTGGCCACCGCATCCTGGAATGCGGCCTTGGTGATCGCGTCGGGCTTGCCGACGCCCAGTTCGTCGTGCAGCTTCTTGACCTGGCCGTCCAGATCGTTGTGCGCCTTGCGCATGGTCTCGACGGCCTCTTTCGCCGCCTTGGCCACGTCGGTGAGCTGCTCCAGCTGCTTGACGACAGCGGTTTCGCCGGTGGCGAACGGCAGGACGCTAATGCCGGCGAGCCACTCGGGCGGGACCATGGGGTGGCCGGCCAAGGCGCAGATGGCGCCGACGGCGAGGATGCCGATCAGGGCAAAGGTCAGATGCTTTCGGGTGATGTTCATGAGATTTACCAGGTGAGGGATTGACGGAGGTTGCTGAGGGCGTCTTCCAGCGTCCCGCTGTCCAGATCACCGTCCCGGTGAGCCAGCGACTTGAAACCGCCAGATGCGAGAGCTTTCGCCTCGGTCTGGCTGTATCCGAGGCTGCGCAACTGCGCCTCGAAATCACGGATCGACTTCACGCTGTCGACCAGGGCCGCTGGGTTCATACCGAACGGCACCAATGAGAACTCCCACAGCTCGGCCGCCTTGATGACGCGGACATGCTTGCCCGAGCGTTCCTCGTAGTCGGCGCCGTCGCGCAGGATGTTGAAGCCGACAGACAGGCCGTCGAGCACGCCGTCTTTCATCAGCTGGTAGTTGTCGCGGACATAACTGACGCCGAGGCTGAGCTTTGCTTCGACGCGCAAGCCGTGGTCGTCCTGCTCGAACTTGGCCTTGCCCGCCAGTTGGGTCAGGTTGTGGCCGATGGCGATCCGCAGCATGCCGTCGCGGGTGGTCTTGGCCGACTTGAAGGCGCCGGGCTCGATAACGTCGTAGCCCAGGTCAATGTTGCCGAAGACAGCGGCGTAGCCGGTAAAGGTGCCGTCGTCGTCGGCGGACTTGATCTCTATGGGAGCAACGATGCGGTCCATCATGGGTTTCCTTCTTTGCCTTTCAGCAAGCCGCGCAGCAGGTCGCTGGGCGCCATGTTCAGCGGCACGAGCAGATCGTCCGCGCCGTCGATCAGCGGCATGTTTTCCAGCTCGCGGATCTCGTTTTGGGTGATGGCGCCGGCGTTGCGCATGGCCACGTAGTACTCCGAGCGCTGGGTGCTGTCGCCCCGCAGCAGGCCGCGCACGTCGAACTCGAAATTCAAGGTCTTGCGCTCAACGCGTGTGAGCAGGCAGCTGTTGAGCGCCTGCTCGATTCGCTTGAGGTAGGGCAGCAGGGTGTAGTCGAGGAAGTGTTTGTTGGCCTGCTCGGTGTTGTTGTAGGAAGCCTTGTCCATCTCCATCAGCATGTGCAGCGGCACCCGATAGATCCGGGCAATCTCGGCAATCTGCAGCTTGCGGGTCTCGATGAACTGCGCGTCGTTGTTTGGCGTGCTGACGGGCGTGTAAGAGGTATCGCTGTCGAGCACAGGAAGTTCGCCCTTGAGCCATGACTGGCGCATGTACTCCGCAAAGCCGGCCCGCAGGCTGTCGCGGCTTTCCTTGCCGAAGTTCGCCTTCGTATTGAGGATGCCGGTCGGCCGGCCGCCGCTGCCAAAGAACTCGGCGCCGTATTTCTCGACAGCCACCGTCAGCGCCATGCTGTTGCTGTGCAGCCGGTGCGGCGCGTATCCCTCCAGATCGCCGATGCCGCCGAAGCCGCGAACCGGGCAGATCTGCGCGCGCTTCAAGGTGAGGGCACTGCCATCACGCTTGGTCAAGTGGTACAGCACTTCGCCCGCCTGGTTGACCTCTGGCCGGACGCGGCTCTTGTGTACGGGCTGGATGCTGACGATCCGGCCACTGGACTCGAAGGCCTGGCAGTAGTTGTAGGCCTGTCCCATCGTGCAGAGGCTGACCGCCATCGCCTCTTTCCACTCGACCGCCGTCATGTACTCGTTGGGCTGGTCGTGCACGAAACCATAGCGATCGTCATCCAGCGCCCGTTCCCGGCCACGGGAGGTGCGCCTGTAGAGGTGCAGCGGGATCGTGCCCACCGTCTCCGAGATCAACCGGATGGCGCTGAAGGCGGCAGCGATCTGTAGTTGGGTGTTCTCTCCGACCGGCACCTTGGCCCAGGTCGGCGAACCCATGCCGAGAAACTGCCAGCCGTCAGGTTGCGTGAGCGTGATGTCCGCGCCCTTTTGCACCGCAAGCTGCGCCATGTGTCGGGGCGAGATATTCATGTTTCCTCGAAGGTTTCCCAGAAGCCGGTCGCAGGACTGACTTCCTGGGCCAGCCAGCGGCCGAGTGCGGCGATCGCGGCGACAGGGCCGTCGATCTTGTTTTGCTCGCGCTCTTTGCGCGGGTAGATGTTGTCTTTGTGGTCGCGGTGGCAGACCACGTTGCTGACCATCCAGGTCATGACAGGGTTCTCGTCGTGCACGATTTTTCCGCTGAGCACGAGAGCCTCAAAGGTCTTCATGGGCTCGCTGAAATTCAACACCGTCGGCCGGTACTCCACCATCGGCACCTCTTCGGCCAGCATGTGCCCCACCAGCTGCGTAGCCTGGTGCGGGTCGTAGGCATATTCGAGAACTTCTTCAGTGCAGACGTCTGCACGGATCGCGTCTTCGATCACGTCGAAGTCGATCGTCTCGCCGTCGGTCACCTGCAGGTGGCCGGCGCGGCGCCAACCCTCGTACTGGCTGTTGAACCCTTGCTCCACAGCGCGGCTCGGCAACCAGAACATGGGGCGGAGGAAGTAAAGATCCTCGGCCTGGTCGTAGTAGAGGGCCACCTTGGCGGCCACGTCGATCTTGCTAGCCAGGTCCAAGCTGCCGATCATGGGCAGCCGGCGCGCAGCCGAGGCAACGCGCTTGCGGTCGCCACACCGGTCCCAAGCCTGCATGTCCATCCATGCGGAATCGGCGTTGACCCAGACATTGAGCCGCTTGGTCAGCACGTTGCCGAGCGCGCTCGGTTGGGCCTGTGCCTTGCGGATCGCGGACTGCAGATCGTCGACCTGGACGGACACACCGAGGTTCGGATTCGACTTGCGCCACACCGCGGGGTCCTGCCAGTTATCGCCATCGTCGATCGTGAAGATCACGCCGAACCATGTATCGTCGGTGCCCAGCCCCTCGCCCTGCGGCAGCACACCTTCGAGCGCTTTGCAGGTGTAGTCGCGCTGCTCGTAGCAGATGCCGGAGCGGTCGCTCCCGGCCGTGGTGATCATGACGATCATCGGCTGGCTGCGGGCGCCCGTTGCGCTGTCCAGCACGTCGTACACCGCCCGGGTCTTGTGAGCGTGCAGCTCGTCAACGATGGCGCCGTGGATGTTCAGCCCGTCTAGGGTCGAGCCCTCGGCGTTCAGAGGCTTGAAGCTACTGGCCGTCTCGGGCACTGTGATGTCGTGCTTGCCGATGTCCACGCCAAAGCGAGCCTGGAACTCCGGCAGGCGCAGCGCCATATTGCGTGCGACGTCGAACACCTCGCGGGCCTGGTCGCCCGTGGTGGCCGCGCTATACACATGCGCCCCGGGCTCGTTGTCGGCCACCAGCAGATAGAGGGCAATGCCCGCCGCCAGGGTGGACTTCGCGTTTTTCCGGGCCACCTCCAGGTACACGCGACGAAAGCGCCGCAGGCCGGAGACGCGGTGCTTCCAGCCGAACAGCTGGACAACGATGAAGACCTGCCAATTCTCCAGCCGGAGGCGTCCATGCTGCAGACGGCCGTTGATGTATTCCGGCTTGGCCCACTGTCCTTTGATGTGCGGCAGCAGCTCGATGAAAACGCAGGCGCGAGCGCCAGCGGCATCGTCGAACAGGTATGGGAAGCCATCACTGCCCTGCCGGTCCATGTCTCGCAGAAAGCGCTTGCAGGCCAGGCGCTCGAACTTGCCTGCGGCAACCTCCCCCTCTGTCACCTGGCGGGCATATGCGACCGCGCGGGTGACAAAGGGAGAGGTGGTCATCTGAAGTCGGCGAAGCCGGTAGGTGCGCCCGAGGGCGTGACAGCGGGAGCACCGCCCCCGTCGATAAGCTGCAGCTGCGCACGGATGGCAGTGGTCACGCGAGCTCGCTGCGCCGGTGTGAGACCGAACTCGGCGAGCATCCGGTGCAGCTTCTCCTGTTCCTTGTTGAGTACCTGGTAGATCGCGGCTTGGACCTTCAGCCCATTGGGCGTGCTGTCCATCAGCGCTTCGGCCGCATCCTTGTCCTGCTCCAGCAGGCGCCCCATCCGTCCCATGATCGATCGCTCGACGATCTCCAGGCGGCCGATGGTTTGGCAAAGCATGGCGAACGCGTCGCGGTCGACCTTGCTGATCAGGTTGTAGTACAGCAGCTCAGTGCCCAGCCGCTTCCACGCTTTCTTCGCCTCGGGCGTCAGCCAGCGCGGGGCGTCCGGCAGGCCGACCTCGGGCCGGAACGTGGTGTCGAGGTTGAGTGCGCGGTGGCCGCGCCCGCCTTCGAGGGCTTTCAGTTCGCCGGGTTTCGGGGCTGGTCCTCGTGCACCCATGGTGTTCTCCTGTCTGGCGGGGGTACCCCCCCACCCCTAAAACCTGCGCGCGCAGAAATTTGCCTGAACTGACGGTCTGGGTTCTGAACGCGTGAAACTTTATCGCCCCCCCCTCCCCAGGCGGCCAACGCGCATGAGATGCACGGGCGGTCAGTAGGTGGCCAGTGCGGCCGGGTTCGAGGGTGAGGGGCTCGCCGCATCAGTTGCCGAGCAGGAAATCGTTGATTTCCTTGAAGGTGCCGGCTTTGATCTTTCCGTTCAGCGTGCCGTTCGACGAGTTGGTGTTCAGCCAGTCGAAACGGCTGATCGTGTTCTCGATCCACTCGCCGCCAGTAGCGACCCCGTTATTGGCGTCAGGCACCGGCGTCGAACCATAGGTGGCGTAGTTGTGGGAGAAGCTGATAGCGATGCTGCCGAACTTCTCAGCCATGTTGGTGTACCGCTGCATGGCGCTCAGCGAGCCACTGCCGAAGGTGAACAGGGACGTTGGATCGTCGATGCCGTGAGGACCGAAGTAGATGCCGTTCTTCGCGCCGCCCTTCATGATGGTCAGACCAGACATCCATGCCGCCCGCTGGCGTTTGGCTCGGTCGCCCAGCGCATTGCCTGCACCCGAGTAACCCCGGATACCTGGGTTGGTAGCCGGATCGCCTAGGCCATTTGTCCGCATCCAGTCGGACTGCTGCTTGTAGTCCAGTTCGGTTTGCTTGGCGCTGATCGTGCCATTGGGCCACCGCTGGTAGGCACCGTTGTAGACCTCGGCCGAGCCATCACCAACCACCTTCTTGAACGCGGCCAGGTAGTCCGTATTGCGGAAGATGTCGGCACCACCAGAACGGATCGCAGGCTTGATGCCACGAGCTTTTGCAGCAGGCACCATCAGGTTCACTGCGCTTTCGTCGGAAGTGTCCGTGGTGGACAGCATCAGCGGCTTCTTTAGACGGCTGGAACTGAACACGCCCAGCAGCAGCACCTGTGCATCCGGGATATTCTGGATGTTGGTGTAGATGCGGAAGTCGGAGATGTTCTCCGTCCAGTTGTAATGCGCGTTGACGCCATTGCTCCCGGTCGTGGAGGTGACCGTGTAGTTCGCGTTGTTCAACGCGGCCATGGCGTCGGCGTCGTTGGCGTCGATCAAAGTCACGGTACAGGTGCCGTCGAAATTGATGTATGCCGAGGAGCAGATATAGCGGGTGGCGCCGGTTGCCCCGCGGACAACGAACCCCATGCTGTTCAGCACCCGGTTTGGAATGTCAGGCCAATTCGGGAAGTACAGCACCACGGACAGCATCTTGTCCGTCGGAGGTGCAACGGTCAGACCGCTCCAGGTCATGTCGAAGCCCAGGGATGTCCCCGGCGCCGACTTGATGAGCAGCTTGTTGCCGGTATCCATTTGCGGCACGCCCACCATGCCGATGGCTCCCGTGTAGACGCTTGCCGCCACGTTCGCAACTGTCTGAGCCGCCAGGTTCAGCCAGCGGGTGCCGGCAGTGAATCGGCTGGTCGCAGGGAGTGCACGTTTGCGAACTCGGCCCTCGAATGAGGTTTCGGTGACCACGGTGGTGCCGACCGCATAGATGGTTCGGCCATCCACTTCACGGGCAGTACCTGAAGAATCAGTTGCGTCCATCGCAACAGCAATCACGTCACCTTCAACCGTCGAGGTATAGCTGCCGCTGGTGGCGTTGAGCACTTCGGTGCCATTGACGAACAGCTTGTGCGTCAGCGTCGGGGTAGCCCCACCCGTGGTGCTCACGGCCGTACCGTTAGTCCAGGTGACAGCTGTACCAGCCAAAGGATCAGAAGTGATCGTCGGGGACGTCAGCGTCATCATCGGGGTCGAGATCTGGACGATGGACTCCGGACCCGAGCCGCTGGAATTGGTGGGCACCACACGGTACTCGTAGGTCTTGCCACGAGTCAGGAAACCAGCAGGCATTGGGCCTGCGAGTGCAGCTCGACCCACCATCAGAGCAGTCGGATCGATTGCCGTCCAAGCGGTGTCACCTAGAAGGCGCTGGTAGTGAAGATAGCCTGCAGTTGTCACAGCGAGTCCGCTGGTCGGTGCATCGTAGGCATAGTTCAGAACCATGTCCTGATTCGCGCCAGTAACCGCAAGGTTCCTAACAGCGCTCGGAAATGCCGAGGCTGGTGGTGCCGGAGTCGGCGCTACGGAAGCAGCCGACGCCGCAAAGATAGAACCAAGGCGACCGACCAGCATCACGCGCCCGCAATCACTGCGACCTTGTAGCCCTTGCCCGGCTGGACTCCGAAGTACTCAGGAACACCGGCCGGCAAGCGCATTTTCGTGGCGCTAGCTGTTGGCGAGGTTGCGAATTCCACATAGCAGGCGACATCTGAGCAAAGGCGAACTAAGTTCGTTTTTGCGCTGAATGCGACAGATGCGGCTGATGCACCGGCGATCGCCAGAGTTTGCTGAGCTGCGGGTGGGACTGCCGCAACCGGCGCCAGACCGCCCCGGGAGTTAGCGCCCAGCGCCGCGAACTCAGTAATCGAAAGGATTGCCATACTTAGCTCCAAAAAAGTCTATGGTTTATATTTGCCGGAGCCGGAATCCGGCCCATTGCTGCAAGCCGCGAAGTTAGGACTCATACATGACCAAGTACCAGCAAACACCAGAAGAGATCGCAGGACACTTTCGAGACAGCATTGAAATACTAAAAGACGCGGCCGATGGTTTCGACAACGGCAAATTACATCAGTCGAAAACAATGGCTCAAGTTATGCGCGTCCTATTCAGGGGCCAGCCTGACGCCCCGCCACTCGTGAGGCAAGCTGGCTTTGAAACGCATCTTTTAATTGATACTGCAATGCCACGCGATGAGCTTTTACCGAACTACCACGCGCTTGCAGCTGTGGGGACGAACTCGGGCACGCACGAGGCCTTTCTCGATTGGCCGCATGGGCCCAGCGTCCCAATATCACAGACCGATTGGTTAAATGCAGTGGTCCTCGATGATGGGACGGGAAATCGGTTGACGCGCATGGACTTGATCAACCGCGTTTCCAACAAAGAGGGCTTGGGGCATGTGTCGCCCGAAATACCCGCCTCATATGCGGCCTTTTCTCGCAAAAACGCCCTTGGCGTTACTATATCTCGCGACGGCGAATCTCGTATTGACGTATCGAGTCCAGAGCGAGCCGCCATTCGGCAAATGGCGCATGAAGTGATTAAATCCTTTGAACTCGGGTATACGAGAAAGGCGAAAATTTCGGGTGCAGCGATTGGTCCTATCTTCTTCACACCTATTGACAAAGTGACCAACCACCCCGTGACGATGCCGGAGCAGGTAATCTCCGAGAACCTCAAAGGATCAAAGTTGGTATTCACCAAGATGCCAAACGGGGAATATCGAATTTCCGCGCCGGGCAAAATCGGCCGGAACGAACCGTGCCCATGCCTAAGCGGAAAGAAGTTTAAAAACTGCCACCTTGCTCAACTCCAGACCCAGCATTAGTTAGTTACTTGCGCCTTCCAAAACCACCGTCTTCGGTGGCCGTCTTGATGTCGTGGCACTTTTTGCAGAGCGGCTGCCAGTTGGACCGCGTCCAGAAGAGTACCTTGTCGTTTCTGTGCGGGACGATGTGGTCTACGACCGTGGCGGGTGTCACCAGATCGGCCTTCTCACAGCTCGCACAGAGCGGATGAGCTCGCAGGAATCCTTCGCGGGCACGCTGCCAGGCCGAGTCATACCCGCGTGACGCAGCCGATCCGCGCTGCTGGTCGAACTGGCGCTGCTCGAAGCGGCGGTGCGACTCGCACCGGCTAGACCCGTCGCGGACGAGCCTCCCGCAGCCCGGATACGTGCACGGGCGGGGGGCTGCGACGGGCATAGAGCTTTCGTTGTTGGGTCCATCGGACTTGCTGGGCTTGATCTGACCCAACTGGACCCTGCCGTTCGCGGCGCACCCTGATAACACGGGACCGCATTCGTGCCGTTGACCCCACCATTTCCCCGTGGTGGGACGCCTTCAGGGCTCGGCGTGACAGCGCGATTCCATCCGGCCACGAAAAAGCCCGCCGCGATTGCTCGCGGCGGGCTGTAGATGAATGTGTGTGGACTAGATGCGCTTGCTCTGAACGAGCGCACGCTGTGCCAGGTTCTCAGCGAGTAGCTTGTCGGCGCGAGCCTTTGCGACCTGCCTGTGCCGCGCCTTTTCTTCCTCGCTGACCGGCTTAGTTCCTTGTTTCTTGACCCTGTTGACTGCTGTCGCAAGACGCAGCTTTTGGGAGAAGCCCTGCGTTCCCATCGCGTAAACCCATTTTTCTCAAGGTGCCTGAAATGTACCGATTCGCTCTATGTTGTAAAACTCCCATTTTTGCTGCGCCGTAGCGTGCCGGTAACGCGAGGGGCTTTGGGAAGCGGCGCCGCTGCCGCGGTTTGGCGTTCAGTCCGTGCAGCCAGCCAGGCGGCCAGCTTGCGGTCAGCATTCGCCAGCCGGCTATGCACCGTCGATACGCTTGCGGCCGAGCCAGCAGCCACGATGCCGATCGCGCTCAGCTGGTGGATGTAGAAATGCACCAGGGTTTCGTGCAATTCAGGATGAGGCTCAGCAAGGGATGACACCGCCCGATCCGTGATGCCAGCCTCCACCTCATCGACTGGCACCCATGACTCGCGCGCCTCAGAGCCGGTCACATCCCGCAGGAGAACCGACTGAGTGGAGAATCCCAGACCCCCGCCGCGTTCCCGCGCCGCCCACAGTGCCCAGTTCTGAAGGCGGTTGTGCATCCACTCAATGCGGGCCATTGGCGCCTCCATTCGTCGCGGCCGGCGGAACAACGACAAGGTCCACGTCGCCGGCAGGATCGCGCATGGCGGCTACGTAGGGACCACCCGACACGATGCTCATCGTGACGAGGAATCGCAGCGTTTCGCTCCAATCGAACGGCGTGCCCACCACATGCCCGCCCTCGACGGCATAGAACTGGTTGCGCTCGCCGGCCAAGGCTGCTCGGATGCAGCGGTCGATGTATTGCGCTCCGTGCCTTTCGCGCATCTCTGCGACCCACTTCGCGGTCCGGGGCATGGCTTCGCGCATGTTGACCTGTTTCGCTGGCTGGCTCATCGGGATCTCACTCGGCTGGTGGTCATGGGGTGGACGCTGCAAACCCGCGTCAATGCTTGATCCGTCCATCTGTCCATCCCTCTCAGTAGGTGCGGGTGGGTTGCGCCCGGGCGCGCGCGCAGACACACGCCTGCCTGTCTGCGCACGCACGCCTCATGAGGGAACGGCCGGATTGGGTGGTCCGGTGGACGGCCGGGACAGTTCCCGTAATAGATCAACGACTTGCGCCGTCCACCCCGGGTGGCCCAAGGGTGGACTAGGGTGGACGGCGGCGGCGTCATGACCGGGGAGGCAAACGTGCAAACGTCTGCCCGGCCGGGGCGAGGCCAAACCGCATGGCATCCAGCCACGCTGTCGTTGAAAGGGTTAGAACGGCAGGGCGTCATCCGGCTCCTGCCACTGATTCGGTGCCGCGGCTTGCGCGGGCTGGGCGGCGGAATCCACCGGCTGGCGCAGGCGAGTGAAGCCCCTCCTGCGCTTCCCGGTGGATTCGCGCTCACGCTTGAAGCCGAGCGCCTTCATGCAGTTGCCCAGCCGGGTATCCATGTTCCCCGAGCCATCGATCTTGTCGGCCTTGATCTGAAGGGCCTTGTCAAACAACTCGGTGGTCGGAAAGAACTCGCGGTCGCGCCGGGGTATGTCGACCTGCGTGGCGCCGACCTCAGCATTGACGTATTCGCCCAGGTACTCCTCCCAGGGGTCACCGCGCTTGAAAGGCTCCTGCTCGGGAAAGATCAACCGCTTTTCTTCCTCGCGGTTGGGCCAATACCGCTCGTCTGCTGAAACGCGAACATAGGCTTCAGCGAGCAGCTGCGGCAGCAGGGACTTGAGCAGTTCGAGATTGACCACGAACACCTCCAGCGGCCAGAAGCGCCGGTCCCCCGTAGCGTCACGCAGGAACGTGTCGGCATTGGTCGTGCCGACGTGCACAGAGTGGCGAGGCGCCTTGATCATCTGCGAGCCATACGGAGGCCGATACCAGTCCTCCTGCGCCGACAGATGCTGCTTGATCTGGGTCGACTCCGACTTGTTCAGCGACTCCAGCTCGGCCGACTCGACGATCCAGGCCATCTGCTGGGCCATCTGGCTGTCTTTGTCGCCGATGCGGATCGCGTTGTCGGTAAACCAGGGGTAGGCGATGGCCCGCCAAGCACTGGACTTCTGCAGGCCCTGCTCACCCTTGATGATGAGCATGTAGTCGAACTTGCAGCCAGGCTCCAAGGCGCGCTTGACCAGCCCCATGAAAAAGCACCGCCCGATGAGGGCCGTGTACTCCCGCTGCTGGACCTCGAAGACGTCAGCCAGCCAATGGTCCAGGCGAGAAACCTTGTCCCAGGTTGCAGCCTTGATCAGGTCGACGATCGGGTTGTACTTGCGCAGGCGAGCGGCCATCATCACGCCGTCTCGAAGCGTGGCCTTCGCCTTGACGGCCAAGCCATGTTTGAACAACAGGTGTTCGCCGAGCATAAGGTCGTCTTCCTCATCCCATTCGCCTGCTGCGCGGCCCCAGGGCGTCTCTCGACTTCGCTCCAGTAAGCCCGTGAAGTCGTTTTTGCGCACCAAGCCGTTCAGGCGAGGATCAAGCGTCAGGCAATAGAGAACGTTCTCACGGCAATCGACGGGGAAGCCTCGCCTGGTGACCAGCTTGGCATGCAGCGCTTCGAGGTCGCTATCGTCGTCAGGCGGCTCGCCGAAGCCGCCGCCATCGCCGGCGCCGCCGCGCCCACCGTCATCTCCCCGCCCCCCAGCGGGAGCCGGATCGTTCGCGCGCGGTGCCTTTGGCTCGCGCCCCCCTGGCTTTGGCAAGATGATGGACAGTCGGGCGGCAAGCCAATGGAGCGCTTCCGCGGGCTTCGCCAGACCACGCCACTTCATGACCAGGTCGATAGGCGTATATGTCGCCTCCTCGCCGAAGTCCTGAATGCCCTCGGGATGGATGGCCAAGTCCTCCTGCAGGTCGCGGCCCAGTTCCTTGGAAGTGATCCGGTATCCGCCCTTGTATTGCCGCGCCTTCGGGAACAGCTCGGGCACCCATAGCGCGAACCCCTGCATCGCCTGCGCGTTGATGTAGGCGAAGTCGTCCTGGCCAGCCGACCTAGGGCTGCGCTCGGCGTTGCTTGCTGACGGCGGCGCTTGCTTCGCCTTCTTGTGGGCGTCCTTGGCCTCATCCACCGTTTTGTGCAACCGACGCAAGGCCATTTCGCCGAGCGGCTGCACGTCGGCAGGCGCATCCGGCCAGAGCTTGCCTGTGAAGGTGAAATACTGACTGCCGCAGAAGATCTCGACCCCAATGTCGTTGGACTTGTTGGTGGTCGTCGTTCCGCTGCCGATGATGTGGACGCCCTTGCCGCTGGGCGAGATCTCGGTGTAGCTGCCACAGGCCTGGACGATGTTCCGACACCGGTCGGTCCAGCCCTCGGGATCGTCGTTCCACTGCCCATCAAGGTCGACGCCGATCAAGCCGTCATCGGGCAGAAAGGCGAAGCCAACACCGTCCCATTGCGCTTTGGCATACGCGCGCTGAGCGACCTGCAGCGTGGCGAGCCGCTGGCGATCACGATCACTGCCCACGTCGCCAGTACGGCGACCGCCCATCACGTAGTACGGGATCTTTTGGGGCTTCTTCGCCCCAGGCTTTATTTCGAACTTCCACAGCAGCCACTGCTGACGCTGCGCGAGGCTCGCAGGAATGTTGTCCCACAGTGGCTCGGCCACTGTGGGGATGATCACTTCGGCCATCGCGGCTGCTACCTCGCCCAGCAGGCAAGGACAGCACTCAGCTCGACCGGCCCCCGATTGGCGGGCGGCAAGGCATGCGGAGCTCTGTACTCGGCCACCTTGCGGTTGCGGTATGGCACGGGGCGTTCACCGCACTTCACCAGCCGCCCACTACGGCTCATGTTGGCGACCGCCTGGCGAGCAGCCGCAACCCCCACCTGGGCTGACCCAGCCAGTTCGCGTAGGGTCGCGCCGCGCTCGGCCGTAGACAGAGACACAGCTGCGTGAAGCAACGCCATCGAAACCTCGCCTGCGGGCCTCATGCTGCGCCACCACTCCGCTCGCTAGCCGGCTTGCTGGCTTCGTGCTTGGCAGCCATGGCTACGTCCAGCTGGTGCATGGCGTTCTGCAGCACGCCTTTGGCCTTCCTGAATCTCGCCAGCTCATTGGCATTCACGTCATCGTCGGCGAGAGATTCGCAGCATGTCGCGGCGACGTGCGCAAACTCGATCGAGGCGCTTCCAAGTCGTTGCAGGCAATCCTCGGTGCTGAGGCTCTGAATCTCCGGCAGCGGCACAAGCATCTGGCCGCACTCCTGGGCAAACACTTGAAGGATCCGCAGGTCTCCGGTCATGACGGACATCTTTAGCGCCGTGGCCAGGCCGAGCTTCGCAGAACCGGTTTGGGCCAGCTGAGATGAGAAGTGGCTCGGGTTCTCGCCCATGCGGCGCGCCAGACCTGCGGCCCCCCCATCCTTGTAGTCCTGGCCGACGTTGTAGGCCGCATCCAAAATACTCATCTCCATAGCGACCCCTCGACCTTGTCGTTATTGCTGCGCTCAGGCGCTCGCCGCGACACTGCGTGCCATGGAGAGGTAGCCCGATGAAAAAAGGAAGAAAAGGCCTTGCCACCGCGATGCACGGAAATCTCGGCGCCTGCCCGCGACAAGACCTTGGAGGAGTGACAACCCGCGCGTCGTTTGGGCAGGCAGCAAGGCAGAAAAGGCGGGTGTCCGCAGCCTCGGTACAGTGGAGCTTCCATGCACCCAAGGTCCAAGAAAGGGACACCCATGCTCGACCAAGACGAATTCAACAACGCTCGAAAATTCGCACTCGAATTTGTTATCCAAGCGCTTGTAAAAGTCGCAGAGAAAGATCCGCTTTTCGACGCCGAAATCAAGCGCAGCCTTACTTGGCTCGAAAAAATCTCGGATGCGTCAAGTGCTTTCAAGCAGACCGCTCCAGATGCTCCAGAGCTGTCGCCAGAGTTTTGTCGGACCGTGGCTGGACAAGTGAAGATCTTGCGTGGGCAATCGCTTTAACAGCAGCTGGCGCCGCGCAGTTTGACCCGTGTCCTTGCAGCCACCGCACTAGCTCGGCCATGCATGGTGGCGGCGGCGACAGGGGCTCTTCACCGCGGTACAGCAGTAAAAAGTTTTGTGACCACCATGCACGAGCGCGTTCACCCCTCTCCATAGCACGTCGCCGCCATGCAATGGGCTTAAGCGGCTGCATGGCTGCTCCTTTCCGCGACAGAAGCACTTTCTGCATCTCGTCTCGCCGCCAAATCGTTCAGCCTGAGGGCGTCATCCGCGGAACGGGCGACGTCTCCCTGCTCCCACCGCGACAAACGCGGCTGAGGAATGCCGGTCTCTTTCGAGATCTCAATCTGGGTCATCCCGCTGGACCGAAGTCGTTTCAGGAGCTGTAAGGTCGTTTCCATGCCTGCATCCTATTCGATATGGAATAGCTTTTCAATGCAGAAGCGAATTATTCGTTAGCGCATAGTTAGACTGATGGATGGCCACTTCCTTTTAAAGCTCCTGCTCGACGCCGAGGGGCTCAATCCGAACAGCCTCGCCGCGAAGGCGGAAGGTGTGCACCAGCCTACGATCGCAAAATACTTGAACAAGCAAGTCCGCGAACCCAGGCGGACCAGCATGGCGCCTGTTGCCAAGTTCTTCGGCATTCCCGTTGAGGCTTTCTACGACCCTGACGTTGCGGACTGGGTGGCGTCTAACATGAATAAGGAAGCCCGAAAGGCCGGGGACCACCGAGTCCTTTGGAGAGTGGCCGATCGAACGCCGGCTGTGCCAGCACCAACGCCGCTGAACCCGCCCACACGTGGGGTTCGCGAACTGGTTTTAGAACTGAGAGCCCTACTAGAACCACAGCCAGCGGGCATCAGGTCTTCGGTCGCCGCGATCCTCAAAGACGTAGCCGAAAAAGCCGACGACGCCGGTTTTGCAGAAAGCATGGCAGAACGAATCATCGGCGCCCTGGGCCTACCGGGAAAAGACGTTCCGCAAAGATCTACTCCTTCCAAGTCCAAAGGGATGGAATAGCGGAGCAGGAGGAATTATTCGATATCGATTGACTTTGTTATTCGACATCGAATAGATTTGCGCATCCCAACAAGGAGTGCGCATGCAGACGTCTGCACAACCGATTGCCGGCTCGGTCACGCCGGCAGCATCCCCCCATTTGGCTCGCGCGCCATCGTTCGAGCGCCACCTTCCGCATGACCTCAGCGGCACCTACGTGCAACGGCAAGCGAGCGTTGTGCATGGGTTCGAAGTTTCCGACTGCACGCTTAATCAGCGGGATGAATGGATCTGGATCGCCTTCGAAGGCGAAGGCCGATGGATGCCAGCTGAAGAAGCTCTGCAGCTGGCCGCCGCCATTCAGTGCGTGGCGAAGGCACAGATAGAGCGTGTCTTTCGCGAGCAGCTGCGGGTGTTCTCGATTAACCATCCGGGGGTGGCGTCATGAATGGCGCCACCGCGCTGGTGCTGTTGCTAATACTGCTTGTCGCAGTCGTTGGCCTGGCGGTGATCGCCGACAACCAAATGGTTCGCGCGCGTCGCGCAGAAGACCGCGCCGACCGCTACATGGTCGCATCGACGCAGGCCGAACGCTGGCTCATTGCCGATGCTGCCGCGGTAAACACCGCTAGCTGGATCAAAGCCTACGGCGAAGGCCGTGGCGCGATGGACCCCAAGCGGCTGCGTGATCGCCTTCACGTCCACCCCCTGCAGGACGAGTACTTTCAGGGGATGCGGTCATGAGCGCGTTCCGCATCAAGGTCGCCGGCGTCACCTACGTGGGCATCTTCGCCAGCAACGCGGCCGCGGCCGAGGACGCCGAGCGGCGCTTCCCCACAGCCTGGCCCGCCCAAGTACTTCGACACGGAGGCGCCCGTGCTTAAGCCGAACTACTTCGTGCAGGCCGCAGAAACGCACCGCCTCCGCACACGGCGCCGCCGTCAGCGCGTTGCCAAAGCCTTCGCCATCACCGTCGTGCTCGCATTCCTGGCCGCGGCGGGATGCGCAGCGACGACGGCTTTGGCCAGCCCCTTCCCTCTGATCTGAGGACATCCCATGCAAAGCAAAGCACATGCCGTGCAGACGTCTGCACACGCCTCGGCGCCTGCCGAGCTCGACATGTTCGGCGATGTCGATCCATTGCAGGCGCGAGAAGATATCCACGTAGTTGACGCGCTGACCTTCACTGGCGTTCTGACACAGGACGCCCATTTCCGCATGAGTGCACGAACTGCGGGGGAGGAACCCGTGCCAGTCGTCGTGTACGAGCTCCAGTGCCAGCTCGGCGCTGTGACGTTCGGCGTGCACGGTGAAGAGCCCTACCCGCGCGCCCGCCGGATGGCAGCTGAAGCTCGGGCGAATCACTGCCGCAAGGGCACGCATTTGACGCTCGATGCCAAGCACTTAGAGGTGCGGATCGTGATGCCGCATGTGGTCAAGGTCACCGTCCTGCAGGCCCAGCCGCAGTGAAGATCAAACAAGCCGATCGTATCCGCATCGAGAACCTGGCAGCGGCCGCGGCCAAGGCCGGGAAGTCCATCGATGAGAGCTGCCCGTATCCCCTTGCCACCGAGGAGGGGCAGCACTTCACGGCGGTTTACCTGCTGCACCGCCCTCGCTTTGTCGCCGGGCCCAGGCGCATTCCTGTCTCTACGGAGAACACCCACTGCCCCGAGCTGTCTGGCCGGCACCACCGATCTGGAAGCGATGCCCAGCACGAGATCCCCTCGCGCATTGGAAACACGTTGCGTTATCGCGATGGCCGCATCACCGACCTGCAGGGCAATCCCATCACTGAGTCCGGCTTTTATCGGAGTCGCAGCATATGAACCAAGCTCCCACCACCCTTACGGCCCCCATGGCGAGTTTCCCGGATGGCGCTGTCGTGCGCCTCGGCCTCGACCGCATCGTCGCCAGCCTGACGAACCCTCGCAAGACTTTCAACGCCGAAAAGCTCTCCGAGCTGGCAGACAGCGTGAAGACCAGCGGCGTCCACTCGCCCATCCTGGTCCGGCCGCTGCCAGGCGAGCGCTTGCAGGACACGTTCCAGGGCCGGGCGCGCGGCACCGACCTGCCGGAGTTCGAGTTGGTGTACGGCGAGCGCCGCTGGCGGGCCAGCCGGCTTGCCGGCGTGCCCGACGTGCCGGCAGTGGTGCGGTTCCTCACCGACGACCAGGTGCTAGACATCCAGATCACCGAGAACCTGCAGCGCGACGATCTGCTGCCCCTTGAGGAAGCCGAGGGATATCAGCTGCTGATGGATCACAGCAAGCTTTCGGCCGACCAGGTCGCGGGCAAGATCGGCAAGAGCAAGGCCTATGTCTACGCAAAGCTGAAGCTGCTGGCTCTGTTCCAGGCAGGCCGCACGGCATTGCGCGAGGGCACGATCGACGCCAGCAAGGCACTGCTGATCGCCCGCATACCTGACGAAAAACTGCAAGCCAAGGCGCTGCAGTACTTGGTCAAAAAGGACTGGCAAGGCGATGTGCCGAGCTACCGCGACGCGGCAAACCACTTCCAAGAAGAGTTCATGCTGCGGCTCGACAAGGCCCGCTTCAAGATCACCGATGCATCCCTGCTGCCCGAGGCCGGGGCATGCAGCACATGCCCGAAGCGAACAGGCCACGAGCCGGATCTGTTCTCTGACGTCAAGGGGCCGGACGTCTGCACTTTCCCTCCCTGCTTTCACAAAAAGCAGGAGGCACATTCGGCGGTCGTCGTTGCGAAGGCCAAGGAAAAAGGCCAGACCGTTATCGCCGGCACTGAGGCCAAGGAGCTGCTGGTGGGCAGCTATCAGCCCAAGTACAAGGGCTACAAGCGCCTAGACGATGCCGAGGACAGTCCAACAGGCGTTCCGCTGCGCAAGATCATCGGCGCGCAGATGAAAGCCGAAGGCATCACGCCCGTGATGATCGAGGACCATCGCAAGGCCGGTGCACTCATCGCCGCCTTGCCCAACGAGGTCGTTCTGAGGCTGCTGAAAAGCGTGGACAGCCAGGCGAACGAGACGCAGGAAGTCGCCAAGGAAGTACGCGAGTTTTCCGAGGAAAAGAAGGCCAAGGCTCTCCTGAAGGCGAAGCAACAGTACGAGCAGGCCTGGCGCACGATGCTGATGCAGCAGACGTGGAACGTGATCCGGGGCACCGGCCGCGCCTCATTCACGATGGATGTGCATCGCGTGCTAGTGAAGTCGGCGATCTACAGCCTCAGCGTTGATGACGCTACAGCGCTCTCCGATTTCCTCGGCCTGGGCAAAGTCTCTCCAACTTCGGCTTTGCTCGACTACGCTAAGGAAACGCCCGACCCCGACCAGCTGCATTTGCTCGTGATCATGCAGCGCGATTCCGGCGCGCGCCACGGCGAAAACGCCGGGCTGATGCTCGTGGCCGGGATCGCCTATGCATCGCGCCTGCCGGCCATTATTTCCATGGCCAAGGCCGATGCGGAGGCCAAATTCCTGCCCAAATCCCGATCGCCAAAGGCCTCTCTACCCCTACCCCCTGCTGCGCAAGCTAGTGGGGTGCGGGGGGGAGGAAAAGAAAAGGTCAAGGGCAAAAAAGGCCCGGCTGCGCCGGCTGACGAAATTGCCAAGACCTCGAAGGAACACGCATCTGCGCAGATCTCCGCGGCTCTTCAAGCAGCCGAGGGATCAGGTCTAGGCGGCGCTGACGCGCCGCAGCGTGACGAGGCGGGGCCTGTCCTTCGGCAGGCCCCGGCGCCCAGCTCGTCGCCGGTGCCGGCGGACGCAGTCGAGGGCACCGGCTCAGGTGCCGCTGTCGCGGCACAAGGCGACGAAGGCCAGGCTGTCCTGCGGCAGCCTGGTGCGGCCGCCGCGCCTTTTGCACTTGGCCAGGCGGTGCGATTCAAAGAAGGCATCAGAGGGCCGAATCGTCACATTCGCAAGGTGGCTGGAAAGGAAGGGACGATCGAGGCCCGCAACGGCGACACCTGGTACGTGCGAACGGGGCCTGCCAGCTACGACTTGGCCACAGCTCGCTCCGATGAAATTGAGGCCATGGCTCCGCCGCCCGGTGCATCTGACGGCTTCGTGATTTCCCAGCGCATTCAAGTAAGCACCAATGTGGCCGAGCACCTTCAAGGGTTCGCCGGGCAGCTCGGCCGGATCGTCGGAAGGTCGAAGAGCGGCTATGCATGGGATGTGCGCTTAGATCCGGTCGGCAAGAAAAAGGCGCGCGTCGAGACATTCGCAGAAGACGAGCTGGAGGTGGCCGCAGCATGAACTTCTTCCAGCATTCCTCAAACAATCGAGTGCTCGGCGCACCCGCCGGCTGGTACCAAGGTGCGTTGCCAGTGGGGGCCTTGCCAATCACGGATGTCATGCAGAACGACGTTCCTTCTGTGGTTTCGTTCTGGCGTCCTGACGCTGCCGAGTTGGCTGCCCTCAACGCCGGCGGCGCCGTGATGCTCTTCGTCGTTGGCCGGACCATGCATCCCGTTCGGGTTGAGGTCACTACTCCTGAGACCGCAACATGATCGCGCTTTCTATTCGCCAGCCGTGGGCCTGGCTAATCGTGAATGGTCATAAGCCCGTCGAAAACCGCAGCTGGACAACATACCGCCGCGGCCGCGTTTTGATCCACGCGGCCCAAGCTATGACCATGCCTGATTACGAGGCCTGCCGACTCTTCATTCGCGCGGATGAACGCATCCGCGATGTCCTTGAGGTGCTCCCCAAACCGAGCGACCTGCAGCGCGGAGGGATCATCGGCGCCGCGCGCTTGGTGGCATGCGCGCGTGTGCATGAATCGCCCTGGTTCACCGGTCCCTACGGCCATGTGCTCGCAGACCCGGAGATCCTCGACTTCCAACCCTGCAGGGGGGAACCTCGGCTACTTCGAGGCAGGAGTATTGGCATGAATGGTCTCCGCAAACCGCGCCGGCCGCGCCCGGTATCCACCAACCCAATGCTGCTGGCCATGACCAGGGCAACCCTGCTCACAAAGCCTGAGATCGACGCCACCTTGGAGCCCGTCCGTGCGGGCTTCAAGGCGTTGCGCGAGGGCGTTGCCAACGAGGGCCAGTGGACTCACGTCGTCAGCGTCATGAACATCGCTGACACCATCGAACTGCAGGGCGTCGTTCGCGGCGCCCGGGCGCACATCCAGGCCGCGCAGCTTGCCCTGGCCGAGATACGCATGAGGGCGATGGCAAGCGGCCACTGGAAGCCCACAGCCCTGTATTACCAGGAGCTGGACAACATCGACGCCGGCGTCGATCTGTTTGCCTTCCAACTCAGCCAGCTCAGCCATGGCGAGTATTGGCGTGCCCTCGATCGTGCGATTGCTGAGGTCCGCAGTTCCGGAGGCACCGTCCAAATTCATCCGGCCGGCTATCAGCTATCTATTGAGGGGGCCTGAAATGAGCCTTATTACCCAAGCGTATCTAGTCGAGAAATATGGGTTACGGCTTAATGTAGAGCAACTCGGCGAGGTATTAGACTTGGCACCGAATACCATCTATAACCAAGTTGCCAAAAAAACCCTCGCCGTTCCCACATATGTCGATGGAGGAAAGCGGTTTGCAGATTATAGAGATGTCGCGACGTATCTGGACACTTGTCGACAACAGGCGGGGTGATCGTCAACGCTTCCCGGTCAAATTATTCACAATTGCGAAGCGGCGCCCCTCGTCAGTAAGCCATATATCCTTCTCGTCGTCCTGCCTTACCAGCCGCTTGTTAATCAAATCCGAAATAAACATATCTACCATAATTCGCGAATATTCTGAATTTTCGATGATGTATGCGTACCTCACCCAGTCGAAATGACTTGCATCGAAGGCCTTAACGATCAATCTCATCAGACTTATGATGGGGTCAGACGAGCGCTTCGCAGCCTCCACCGGCTCTGTCGCGTTGGCAATATCAAAGGGATTGGCGGCGACCGGAGGCGCCGCGTAAAGTGGCGCGCCATGTAGATCGCGCACCAGTTCGTCGAAGCTGAACTCAAACTGATCGCTTCGCGAAAAATCCAAATAGATTTTTGAGTTAAGGAACGCCGGAACATTTTTTGTTCCTGACTGCCGAATAAGGGGAATGACCTTCCGAGAATCAATGCTCTTCATCAACTCGGGCGTAATAATCATTTTTTCGTAACCTACGCCGCCAGTACCAGCGTTCGCCTTTTTTACATACGGGTCGGTGCAGATCATAAGCACCCGATCCGCGCTGGCTAAATTTTGCTCCATGAAGTGAGGCAAATCGCCGCCCGGACCTAACGCCCATTGGTCAAGAATTGATTCCACCCCGCTGTGCCGCAATTTAGTTGCCAAATCTAGCACCCACGCTTTATGTTCTGGAGAGTCGTGAGAATAAGAAACAAACACCCGCGGAACTGCCATGTTCAACCCCTTTGCTTTCCAACTTTTAAGTGCAATGACTCTGGCTTCAGCTGAGTGTAACGGCGTAAGTGACGCCAGTCCTTGTGCCCAGTGACCAAAGCCACCTCTTGAATCTCGAAGCCTTCCTCGAACAATCTACTTGTACCTTCATGACGCATGTCGTGCAGATGAAGATCCGGCACGCCAAGTTCACGACACGCATCTTTAAAATACTTCGAAATGGTCTGGGGATGAATCGGGAAAATCCTCTGATCTTCCTGAGCTACCCCAATGGCCTGCTTGGAGGGCTGACGCTGCATAACGTTCCAAGACTCCCCCAATAATGGAACCCATTGGTCGTTGCCAATCTTTCTCCGCGGATCTTTCCGGTCACGCACCAGCACTAGGCGCTTCCTCTCATCAACGTCGCTCCAGGCGATGCGGGCGACCTCGCTACGTCGCATGGCGGTGTAGGCGCTGAAAAGGACGAAGTCTGAATAGACCTGACCTCGGTTTTCGACCAGCCAAGTACAAATGCGGGCTAGCTCATCCTCAACGGGCCTTCGTTCACGCATGCCGCCCCCACCAATCAGTCCGAGATAGGCCAACTTTGGGCGGGCTGTGCCGATTACGTCAGGCAGACTACCCCCTACATAGCGCAGCACCGTCCCCAGCTTTGATAGATCGCAATTGACTGTGTAAGGGCCGGCGCCCTCATCCTTGCGCCGCGTAGCCCAACCTAATAAATCGTCGACGGAAAGTGCTTCCGCGCGTATCTCGCCAAGCGTGCGCGTGAGCTGTTTCAGCACGTAATGCTCGCTTGAGGTATCCAGGATCGGCTTCGTCGTCGATCGCAGTTCACGATATTTCTTGATGAGGGTCCCGATGGTGGCCGGGCTGGCCATCTTGGGGACCTGGCCAACATCGATCTGCGTCTCGATGGCGCGAGCCCATTCTGCAGCCGCAGCCTTGGTGTCAAACCTTTTGCTGATAGGCTTGTGCCCCTTCCGGCGTATCAATGCACGCCAGCGCCCTTCGACCTTAGAAATCGATGCCATCGGCGACTCACTCCCGTATCACATCCCGACTCACTGCCAGGGTGGATCGAATGATACAGGGGTGGCAAGCGGGGCACGCTCTCCAATGAAAGACAGCTAGAATCTGCAACCCCTCCTCGTAGTTCAATGGATAGAACGAGTGCCTCCTAAGCGCTAGATACAGGTTCGATTCCTGTCGAGGGGACCAGATACGCCGACCGGCGGCGCTCAGCGGGCCCTGGCCTTGAAGACCGGGAAGTCCGGCACGACGACGAACTCCGGATCCCCCTCCCGCACCGCCTCCAGCCCCAGCGCCGCCAGCGCCTGCAGGCGCCGTCCGTAGGCCGCCCAGTGCTCGGCGCTATCGGTGGGGATGCTGTTGTCGTCGTACAGCAGGATGCGGGCGGCATCGCCGCTGCCGTCCACGCTGGCGGCGGCGATGCTCTCGGGCCTAAGGTCCTGCAGGCGCACTCGCACCGGATGGTCTTCCATCTTCACGCCGCCCTCGACAGTCAGGCCGGCCGGGGCTTCGTTGCGGTTGAGCACGACGTGATTGCCGTCCATCAGCCTCAGCACGCAATAGGGCAGGAAAACACTGCGGAAATCGATCATGGCGGGGACGCTCCTGTCACTTCACCGTGAAATTCACCGTCCCCGTCACCGGCTTGGCGCTGCCGGAGGCGGCCCGCCAGTCCACCCGGTAGCTGCCCTTGGGCAGGGGCTGGTCGGCGGTGACCAGCATGGTCTTGCCATCCTCGCCGGCCGACACGGTCACGGCCATGGGCATGGGCGGATGGCCCGTCATGCCGGGCATGGAGGTCATGGTCAGCTTGGCGGCCGACGAACGCGCGGCGAGCTTCTCGCTGAAGTTCAGTTCGACCCGCGACAGCGCCGGCACCTCGGCGTTCTCGGCCGGGTTCGACGCCAGCAGCTGCGGGTTGGCCAGGGCGGCGGTGCTGGCGAGCAGGACGGCGGCGGCGCAGGCCGCGCGGGCGAGGACTCGGGACAGGGACATGCTGGTGATCCTGGGGATGGTGAAAGAGACGGCGATTAGAACCACATCCGCACGCCCGCGACCCAGCGCGTCTGCGCCGGCCGCGCGCCCGCGGCCCGGGCGTAGTCGGCGGTGCCGCCGAAGCTGGCGGCGCGCTCCACGCCGACATAGGGCGCGAACTGCCGGCTGATCTCGTAGCGCAGCCGCAGGCCCGCGGTGCCGCTGGACAGGCCGCTGCCCAGCCGCGCCTCGGGATCGTCGCGGCCATAGAGGTTGGCCTCCACCCGCGGCTGCAGGATCAGCCGCTGGGTGATCAGCAGCTCGTATTCGCCGGCCAGGCGCAGCGCGGTGCGGCCGCCCTCGCCCACATAGGCGGTGGCCTCCAGCTCGAACCAGTACGGCGCCAGGCCCTGCACGCCGAAGGCCAACCAGTTGCGGCCGGGCCGGGCGTGGCCGGCGTCGTTGCGCAGGCCGAGCTGGGTGTCCCAGTAGCCGCCGACCGCATGGCCCCAGAGCAGTTCGGTGCGCGCTTCGCCGATGCGGCCCTGTGCGGCCTCGCCCTCGGCCTTGAGCACCAGCTTGTCGTAGGTGGTGCCATAGCTGGCGCGCAGGTCGTAGGCGGTTTCGACTCCATCGGAATGGCCGGCGCGCTCCAGGCGGTCGGCCAGGAAGGAGCCGAAGCTCCTGCCGTCGGCCATCTCCATCTGGTGCGCCGTGCCGGCCTGGTGCGGCAGGGCGTAGAGGCCGGTGCCCATGCGGTAGCCGCCGGAGTACGCGTGCGGGTCGCGCGCGTCGGCCGGCGGGTCGCCGCCCTGCATCTGCATCGCGCCGTGGTCCATGGCCTGGGCGGTGGCCGATCCGGCGGCGGTGGCGGCCAGGCAGATCAGCAGGAGGTTGCGGGCCGCGCTCATGCCACCACCACTTCGCGGAACATGCCGGCTTCCATGTGCAGCATCAGGTGGCAGTGCCAGGCCCAGCGGCCCAGAGCGTCGGCCGTGACCAGGAAACTCACCCGCTGCGCCGGCTGCACGGGAATCGTGTGGCGGCGCACCTGGAAGTCGCCGTCGGCCGTCTCCAGGTCGCTCCACATGCCGTGCAGGTGCATGGGGTGGGTCATCATGGTGTCGTTGTGCAGGATCACCCGCAGCCGCTCGCCGTGGCGGAACGCGACCGGCGTGGACTGGCTGAACTCCAGGCCGTCGAAGGACCAGGTGTAGCGGTCCATGTTGCCGGTGAGGTGCAGCTCGATCTCGCGGCCCGGGCCGCGTTCTTCGGGCGGGCCGCCCAGGGTCTTCATGTCGGCCAGGGTGAGCACGCGGCGGCCGTTGTTGCGCAGGCCGATGCCGGGGTCGTCGAGGTTGGTGCGGGGGGTGTCGACCCGCATGTCGGTACTGGGGCCGTATTCGGTGCGGGCGTGGCGCACGCGGGTGCCGGGGGTGGCGAGGGGGTCGGGAGGCGCCTCGTCAGCGCCTGCCATGGGCTGCATGCCGGTCATGGCGCCCATGCCTTGCATTCCCGCCATGGCGCCATGGTCCATGCCCGCCATCGCACCATGGTCCATCGCGCCCATCATGTCGGCCATGCTCAGCCACTCGACCTTGTCCCGTTCCGGCACCGGCGCCGACAAGCCCTGGCGCACCGCCAGCGTGGCGCGTGCGTGGCCGCTGCGGTCCATGGTCTGGGCGAACAGGGTGTAGGCATCATCCTTGGGCACCACCACCACGTCGCAGGTCTCGCCGGGGCCGAAGCGGAATTCATCGACCGTCACCGGCTCTATCTCCTGCCCGTCCACCTGCACCACCCGCAGTGGCAGGCCGGGGATACGCACGTCGTAGAAGGTGTTGCCCGATCCGTTGACCAGGCGCAGCCGCAGCCTCTCGCCAGGCCGGAACAGCCCCGTCCAGTTGCCCTGGGCCGTGGTGCCGTTGATGAGGTGGGTGAGCGTGGCGGCGGAGAGGTCCGACAGGTCGGTCGGGCTCATGCGCATCTGGTTCCACATCTGGCGCCGGTCCAGCGCGGCGCGCCAGCCGGTGGCCGAGACGTCCTGCAGGAAATCGAGCGCTGTCGGCTGCTGGTAGTTGTAGTAGCTGCTCTGGGTGCGCAGCTTGCCCAGGATGCGCATCGGGTCTTCGTCGGTCCAGTCCGAGAGCAGCACGGTGTAGTCGCGGTCTTGCGACGGCCGGGCGGGCGCACGCGCCGGGTCGATGACGATGCTGCCGTACAGCCCGCGCATCTCCTGGAAGCCCGAATGCGAGTGGTACCAGTAGCTGCCGCTCTGGCGCACCTCGAAGCGGTAGGTGAAGGTGGCGCCGGCCGGAATGCCGGCGAAGCTGATGCCGGGCACGCCGTCCATCTGGTAGGGCAGGATCAGCCCGTGCCAGTGGATGGACGTGGGCTCGCGCAGGCGGTTGTGCACCCGGATCGTCACCGTCTCGCCCTCGCGCCAGCGCAGCGTGGGGCCGGGCAGCGAGCCGTTGACGGTGGTGGCCAGGGCCGGGCGGCCGGTGTGGTTCACCCAGGTTTCTTCGATGACGAGGTCGAACTCGGTGCCGCGCAGGACTTCCGGGCTGCCCAGGCGCGGCGCGGTGGCCGCCAGCGACCACGGGGCGGCACCGGCGAGGCCGGCGGCGGCCAGGGTCTGGACGAAACGGCGGCGCGGCAGCGGCGCGGGCGGGAACGGTTTCGGATGCATGGAAAGCCGGTATCTGTCGATACCTTGAGCTTAGCCGCCGGCCCCGCGCCGATGCCGGCCATAGGCCTACTGTGCGATGCGGTACCGCTCCAGCCAGTGTGCATAAGGCGCCGGCAGCACCCAGGACGGTTTCGCTTCCTTCAGCTGCAGCGCCGCCTGGTAGGACCAGTGCGGGTTGGACAGGTGCGCCCGGCCGATCATCGCCAGGTCGATCTGCTGTTGGGCCACCGCCTCGTCGGCATTGGCCGGCGAATCGAAGCCCCAGGACGAGGCCACCGGCAGGCCGGTCTCGCGCCGCACCCGTTCGGAGACCGGCGCCAGGAAGGCGGGTCCCCAGGGGATGGAGGTGTCCGGAATCGTGAAACCGACACTCACGTTGAGCATGTCCAGCCCGCCCTGTTTGAACGCCTTCACCAATTCGATGGAGTCCTGCAGCGTCTCCTCGTCGCGCCCGTCGTATTCGATGACGCCGAAACGCGCGGTCAGCGGCAGGTTCTCGGGCCACACCTCGCGCACCGCCGCCAGCGTCTCGCGCAGGAAACGCGAGCGGCGTTGCGCATCACCGCCATAGGCATCGTCGCGCTGGTTGCTGTGCGCCGAGAAGAAGCTCTGCGCCAGGTAGCCGTGGGCGAAATGCAGTTCCAGCCATTCGAAGCCGGCATCGCGCGCCCGCACGGCGGCGGCCACGAAGTCGGCCTGCACCCGGGCGATGTCGTCCAGCGTCATCGCGCGCGGCAGCTGCGGCAGGTTGCCGCCATAGGCGATGGCCGAGGGCGCGATGGTGGCCCAGCCGCTGGGGTCGCCCGCGGCGATGTGGTCGTCGCCTTCCCAGGGCTTGTGCGCGCTGGCCTTGCGGCCGGCATGGCCGATCTGGATGCCGGGCACCGCGCCGCCGGCCTTGATGGCCGCCGCGATGCGCGCCAGCCCCTCGGCCTGCGTGTCGTTCCACAGGCCCAGGCAGCCAGGGGTGATGCGGCCTTCGGGCGAAACACCCGTGGCCTCCACGATCACCAGCCCCGCGCCGCCGCGCGCCAGCGCCGTGTAGTGGGGCAGGTGCCAGTCGGTGACCAGGCCGTCGATGGCGCTGTACTGGCACATGGGCGGAACGGCGATGCGGTTGCGCAGGACGGCGTCCTTGAGCTGGAAGGGAGCGAAGAGATGGGACACGCGAGTAAACCCTGAGATCTGTGGGGAGGGCGCGAGTCTAGGCAGCTGTCGCCATAATGAAAACCATCAACTCCTTATCGACTCGATAAAACTTCCTAATGCTGCATCCCCACTGGCTGGAAACCTTCGTCGCCCTGGCCGAGACGGGCAGCTTCACCCGCGCTGCCGACAAACGCAGTCTCACCCAGGCCGCCGTGAGCCAGCATGTGCGGCAGCTGGAGCAGGCGCTGGGCCCCTTGCTGATCCGCCGGCCACGCGGCATCGAACTGACGCCGGCCGGCCATGCGCTGCTGGGCTATTGCGCCGAGATGGAGCAGGCCGGCCATCGCCTGCAATGCTGGCTGAGCGATACCGAGCCCACGCGCGGCGAGCTGACGCTGATCACGCCCGGCAGCATCGGCCTGGCGCTGTATCCGCTGCTGCTGGACCTGCAGGCGGCGCATCCGGGGCTGCGGGTGCGCCACCGCTTCGGGCCCGACAGCGAGGTGCTGGAAAGCGTGCTTTCGCGCAGTGCCGAGCTGGGGCTGATGACCTATCGGCCGGAGGATGCGCGGCTGGCCGCGTCCGCCTTCGTGGAGGAGCCGCTGGAGCTGGTGCTGCCGCGCGGTGCGGTCGCCGATTGCTGGGAGGACCTGGTGGCGCTGGGGTTCATCGACCATCCGGACGGGCAGGCGATGGCCACGCGGCTGCTGTCGCGGCACTTTCCGGGGAATCCGGGGGTGGGGGGCCTGCCGCAGCATGGCTATGTCAACCAGATCGGGTTGATCCTGGAGCCTGTTGCCCGGGGGCTGGGCTTTACCGTGCTGCCCCGCTATGCGCGGCAGGCCTTTGCGCAGGCCGAGGCTGTGCGGGCTACGGAGTGTGCTGTGCCTGTGATGGACACGCTTTGGTTCGTGCACCGGGCGGAGTGGTCGCTGACGGCTCGGGCTGAGCATGCGATGGCTTATTTGCGGGAGCGGATGCCGGGGGCTCTGGCTGCTGGTCTTTAACGGGGGTCTTGGTTTTTCCTTCTTCCACTCCGTGGGAGGGTGGAGGTGGGGCTCGCGTCGCCCCACACCCCCGGTAACTTTCTTTCCATTGAAAGAAAGTCACCAAAGAAAAATTCAATGCGGGATCGGGGACGGGCTTTCGCCCGGGTCGGGCCTTTGTTTCGCTTCGCTTCACTCGGCTCTCCGCATGGCGAATTGATCTCAGCAACGATTGCTGATGCTCGAGGATCGGGACGCTCGTTCGCCAAAAGCTTCACGCTCAGCCAACCGACAAGTTTGATCAAGCGCTGCGTCCAATCCGGGAGAACCGCCAGTGCGCCAAAACAAGCGCCCACCAACCGCGCCAGTGCGTGAAGCTTTTGGCGAGCGGGCGGCCCAAACCTCGAGCATCCGTTCCAGTTGCTGAGCCCACTACGCCATGCCGAGAGCCGAGTGAAGCGCAGCGAAACAAAGGCCCGACCCGGGCGAAAGCCCGTCCCCGCTCCCGCATTCGAATCTTTCTTTGGTGACTTTCTTTCGATGGAAAGAAAGTTACCGGGGTGTGGGGCGACGCGAGCCCCACCTCCACCCTCCGTAGGAGTAGAAGAAGGAAAAACCAGAGCGCCGCTTAGAATTCATCCGCCGTTTTCCCCAGGAAGCGGCCGGGTTTGGAAGCCCGAACAACTGCTAGTGAAACAACAGCCGTGACGCTCTTCAAGAAGCGTTGCGGCTGCGCTGTTCGTGCCCCAGTTTTGGCGGCTCGGACGGGAGGGCCCTGCCCTGCCGGTTTTCGCTAGTAGTTGTCCGGTCTTCCAACCCGTTCGAGCTGCCGCCCTCGTTTGGAAGCGGGTGCGGTGGTTTATCCATCACAACGACTAGAAAGCCCAACATGGCTGAAAGCACCCTCGCCACCCTCACCCAATCCGCCATCACCGAAGTCGCCCAACTCCGCGAACTTCTAGCCGCCTACACAGGCCTGGAAAAACTCCTCGATCCGCAGCGCACCGCCGAACCGGACCGCCAGGAACTCAGCACCCTGCTGCGCCTGATGAACGGCGGCCTGCACCGCCAGATCGAGCTGACCGAAAGCAGCCTGATGTCGATGCAATCCGCCCTGCCCATCCAAGCGGCCGGCGAAAAAACCCGGCCATGAAAAAAGGCCCCTGCCTTCCAGCAAAGGGCCCGTTTCCGGAAAGAAAAAAGGACGAGCCTCAATCGTTGGCGTAGATATCCACGTCCTTCGTCTCCTTGATGAACAAGGTACCGATCACCAGCGTCACGCAGGCAATGATGATCGGGTACCACAGCCCGTTGTACATATTGCCGGTGCTGGCCACGATGGCGAACGAGGTCGTCGGCAGCAGCCCGCCGAACCAGCCATTGCCGATGTGGTACGGCAGGCTCATCGAGGTGTAGCGGATGCGGGTCGGGAACATCTCCACCAGCATGGCGGCGATGGGCCCGTAGACCATGGTCACCAGGATCACCAGCCAGGCCAGCAGCAGGATCATCACCGGCTTGTTCATCTTGGCCGGATCGGCCTTGGCGGGATAGCCGGCCGCCTTCAGGTCGTCGCCCACCTCTTTCTTGAAGGCGGCGATCTTGCCGCTGGAATCGGCGTCGAACTTCAGGTCGACCACATTGCCGGCCGGCGCGCTGATGACCTTGTCGCCCACCTTCACCACCGCGGCGGAACCGGCCGGGCCGGCCACGTTGTCATAGGACACCGAGTTCTGCACCAGGTAGCGCTTGGCGATGTCGCAGGAGCTGCGGAAGTCGATCTCGCGGGCCACCGGATTGCCCTGGAAGGAGCAGGTGGACGGATCGGCCGTCACCGTGATCTGCGCGCTGGATTGCGCGGCCGCCAGGTCGGGGTTGGCGGCCACCGTCAGGCCCTTGAAAACGGGGAAGTAGGTCACCGCCGCCAGCAGGCAGCCGGCCATGATGATGGGCTTGCGGCCGATCTTGTCCGACAGCATGCCGAAGAGCACGAAGAAGGGCGTGCCGATCAGCAGAGCGCCGGCGATCATCAGGTTGGCGGTGATCGCATCCACCTTCAGCTGCTGCGTCAGGAAGAACAGCGAATAGAACTGGCCGGTGTACCAGACCACCGCCTGGCCGGCGGTCAGGCCGACCAGCGCCAGGATCACGATCTTCAGGTTCTTCCACTCGCCGAAGGATTCCTTCAGCGGTGCCTTGGAGGTCTTGCCCTCGGCCTTCATGCGCACGAAGGCGGGCGACTCCGACAGGGTCATGCGGATCCACACCGACACGGCCAGCAGCAGGATGGAGACCATGAAGGGAACGCGCCAGCCCCAGTCGGCGAAGGCCGCCTCGCCGGTGGCGCTGCGCACGCCCAGGATGACGACCAGCGACAGGAACAGGCCCAGCGTGGCCGTGGTCTGGATCCACGAGGTGTAGGCGCCGCGTTTGCCCTGCGGCGCATGCTCGGCCACGTAGGTGGCGGCACCGCCGTACTCGCCGCCGAGGGCCAGGCCCTGCAGCATGCGCAGGGCGATCAGGATGACCGGCGCGGCCACGCCGATGGCCGAGTAGCTGGGCAGGATGCCGACGATGAAGGTCGACAGGCCCATGATCAGGATGGTCACCAGGAAGGTGTACTTGCGGCCGATCATGTCGCCGAGCCGGCCGAACACGATGGCGCCGAAGGGCCGCACCAGGAAGCCGGCGGCGAAGGCCAGCAGCGCGAAGATGAAGGCCGCGCCCGCATCCAGGCCGCTGAAGAACTGCTTGGCGATGATGGCCGCGAGCGAGCCGTAGAGGTAGAAGTCGTACCACTCGAAGACGGTGCCTAGCGAGGAGGCGAAGATGACTTTCTTCTCCTCGGAGGTCATCGGCCGGGGCGCGGGCGCGGGGCTCGATGGCCGCCCCGGGGCGTAGGTGCTGGACATGATGCGGGTCTCCTGTTGGTATGGATGCGCGGCCCGGCGACATCGCGCCGGGCGGCTGCGTCCATTCTTGGATGCGGCACTGACCCGCTTCTGACGTGAAACTGACCCTTCTCTGACAACTCGCGGGGAAACCCGCAAGGGTGATTTCAGGAGCCGGAAAACGCCTGTCTTCGGCCGGATTCTTCGCAAACCGCGGCAGGCATTCGGCTCCAAGGTGCGGTGCGCCGGACCGCGGCGGCGATGGTGCGTGGTTTTTTGCCCGGCGCCAGACGCCCGCCCTTCAAGCCACCATGAACACCGCTTCCGTACAAGACACGCGCCACACGCCCCCGGCCAGCCGCACGGCATGGCAGACCACCGCCGGCACCGAGCCGGGCTGGCTGGAGAGACTGCCGGTCGAACTGCAGTACGAGATCCTCGACAAGCTGCTCAAGCTCGGCAACGAAGAAGCCGGCATCAACCCCTTCAAGGGTCTCAACAGCAGGCTCGACAAGAGCCTTGCCTCGCCCTTCGGCGCCAGCGAGTTGATCCGCGCCTTGTGGCAGGCTCCGGACGCCGCGGGTTTCCTGGCGGAGGTCGATGCCATCGACGAGATGCCGCAGCAGTACCACGAGGCCTGCTGGAACGCCGTGTGGAATGCCCTGGCGCGCTTCGATCTCAGGGATGCCGATGCCGATCTGGCCGGGCGCCTTCTCGACCGGCTGCCGGCTCACCCCGTGCTGCGCCGGCAGCAGTGGCGCTGCGCCCTGGATCTGGTCACACGGGGCCGCCAGCCCTGCACCTTGCGATTCGTCGAGCGCCTCATGCAGCTGGGCGCCGCGGGCGGCGAAGCGGCGCCCGGCACCTGGCGCCGTCTGCTGCAGCTCTATCACCTGGCGGGCGTGCGTTCGTCCGTCGAGGCGCGCGGGCCGGTCGCCGGGCTGCCGCCGGCATGGTCCGCGCAACTGGCACTGCTGCAGGAATGCATGCGCCTGGGTGATGTCGACCATGACGCCACCCTCCCGGAATTCCACGCCCTGCTGGGGCGCATCCTGGCGGTCGCGGATCCGGATATCCGCCTGCTGCTGCTGGCCAACGCGCAATCGTGCCTCTTCGGGCTGCCCGAGCAGGACCAGGAGATCGCCTGCCTGGCCCTGCGCGACGCGGCCGCCCCCTTCATCGGCACGCCGCTGGAAGCGCGTTTGCTGCAAACGGTGTTCCGCGCTTTCTGGAACGACGATCAGGGCGTGGTGTTGAAGGCCGTGCAGAAGCGCACGCCGGAGGATGCCTTGCGCCTGATCGAATCGCTGGAGGTCGGCCATGGGCCCTTGCTCGATCCCATGCTGCGGCAGGCGCTTCCGGCGCTGCTGCGCCAGTGCGTCGACCGGGTGCGGGAACACCCCCAGCTGCTGCTGCGCCTGGCCGGCATCTGCGAATGGTGCGGCCAGGATCCGGGGCGGGACATCGGCCGCGCGCTGTTGGCGCACTGCGCACAGCTCGATCTGCACCTGCGCCTTGCCTTCCTGGAGAAACTGGCGATCCATTCCCAGCAAGACCCGGATGGCCAGGCGCGCTGGCAAGCCCAATGGCAGCAGGCCCTGCAAGCCATCTGCACGGCATTGGCGGCCGCCGAAACGCCTGCGGCCAGACGGCGCCTCGCCAAGGCCCTGCTGCCGGCCCTGCGTTTCACCCACAGCCTGGAGACCGCCCTGCCGCCCCTGCTGGCCGCCGCGCCCAAGCTCCTGCCGGACGAGCGATTGGATGTGCTGACGGCCGCGAGCATGGATGTGCTGGCGCATACCGACATCGACGAAGACACCTGGTGGACCCGTCTGGCCGTGCTCAGGCGTGCCGCCTATGGGGACCTGCCGCTCCAGCTGCAGTCCGGGCTGTTGAAGACACAAAACACCATGCTGGCGTTGTTCCTCGAACAGAAGAACGCGGACCTTTAGCCGGCGAACCAGGCGTCCTGCAGCAGCCGGGCACGCAGCATCGGCAAGGCATCGAAGCCCCAGAGCATGTCCTGGCCGACGGTGAAGGCGGGCACGCCGAAGACGCCGGCTTCGAGCGTGCGGGCGGTGTTGGCCCGCAGCAGGGCCTTGACCTCCGGCGAGGCCGGGTCGAGCCGCGGCGCCAGCTCCCGCGTCAACGCGGCCAGGCGCTGCGCATCGTTGGCATCGGCCCCATCGGCCTGCCAGACATGCGCGAAGATGCGGCCGGCCACATGGCGGCTGATGCCGCCGTCCTGCGAGCAAGCCAGGGCCAGGCGCAGCAGCGGCAGGGGATCGAAGGGATGGACCGCCGGCATCCGCATGGCGATGCCATGGGCATGCGCCAGCCACCGCGTCTGCCGCAGCACCCAGGCGTATTTGGGGGCGATGCCGTGCGGGCCTGCGTGGCCGTACTGCTTGAGGATGGCGCCCAGCAGCACCGGCCGGTAGTCGGCGGCATAGCTGCAGCCTTCCAGCGCCACCGGCAGCTGCTCGAAGGCCAGGTAGGCGTAGGGCGAGACGAAATCGAGGTGGAAGGTGAAGGCCTGCATGGGGGCGGCCTTCCTATTCGGCCATGCCGGCGCGCGCCAGCAGGCGGGTCCAGATGGCGCGGCGCTCCTGGGCATCGCTGCGCGACCAGATGCGGATCTCGTCGAGCGAACGGAAGCAGCCCTGGCACAGGCTGCGGTCCTCGTTCATGCGGCACACCGAGATGCAGGGCGAGGGCACCGGCACCGTGCAGCGGTCGAAGGCCATGCGTGCCCGGTCGGCCAGCAGGGCGCGCGCCTCGGGCGAATGCGCCTCGGGGATCAGGCGGTGGGCGGTGGAGACCGGGGAGACGGGCTCGGCTGGCGGTGCGGCCAGGAGGGGATCGGCCATGGCGGGGTCTCGGTTTCGGTGGGCGGGGAAGCCGCGGCGGCGACCGTGTCCGCCATGCGGCGGGCCCGGTGCCAGGCGAGCAGGGCTGCCCCGCCGTTGACATGGCACGCCGTGGCGCTCAGCCGCTGTTCGTGGCGTGGACGGTCTGCGGCGGGCATTTTCTCATGCAGCAGCAACAGCGCCTCGAAGGACGCCGCCCGCTGCCGCTGCAGGCTGTTGCGTATCGAGCGGCGCAGCGCGCGGGACATGGCCCACTGCTCTGCTGCGTCCATACCGCTGAAAAGGGCATCCAGCCGCAGGCCTGAGGACAAGGCCTGCATGTCCGCGTCGCATCGCGCGCAGGTGCCCGCGATGGTGAGTATCCAAGCGCATGGCTCCAGGCGTTTGATCCGCGGCAGCAAGGCAGCGACGATTTCGAACTTGCCGGTGAAGCACCGGACAGACAGGAAGCTACGTTCCTCCCGCATGGTGGAAAAATCCAGCCGTCCTGCCCTGCCGCCCTTCCGAACAACAGGCTGGGCAAACGAAACGCGATGCGTGGATGGATCGCGCCGCATGCGAGGGGTCGCGGCGGAAAAGGCCCGGCTCAGCCCGCCCGCCTGGCCAGCAGGGCCCGGACTATCCTGGTCGGGCGGCGGCCAGCAGTTCGGGACCTTCGGGCACATGCAGTGCCGCGGCGGCCAGCCGGTGCACATGCCACCGGCGCTCCGCGTCCGGCATTTTTTCATGCAGCCGCAGCAGCATCAGAAAGGGCAGCTCCCGGTTGATCTGCAGGCTGGTGCGGATGGCGCGCAGCAGCTCGCGCGACATGGCCCGGCGCTGCGTGTCGTCCATCTGCTCGAACAGCTCGCCGATCCTGCCTCTGGCCAGCAGTTCATGCTCGCTGGTGTCGGGCTGCGAACAGGCGCCGGCGATCGCCGAGGCCCAGGCATCCGGCTCCCGGTGCCGGGTCAGCGACAGGTAGCCGCCGAGCATGCCGAGCCGGGAGCGGAAGAAACGCGTTCTCACCAGATGCTCTTCCCGAGACGTGAGCGGCACTTCGGCGCGCACCGCCTTTTCCAGCCTGGCGCTGGCGCCGTTCAGCACCAGCTCGTGCAGCTGGACGCGGATGAATTCACTGCCCCGCACCGCCGCGCCCAGGTGTTCGAGCAGCAGCAGGACGACGCATTCCCGCATGGCCCAGTGCACCGGGCCATTGTGCTGCCGCATCAGCTCCATCAGGGCATGCAGCACCCGCGATTGCAGCGCGGCGGGCAGTTGCAGCAGGGGTGACACGAGGGCCTGGCAATGCTGCGGCGTGGCCAGGCGGCGGGCCGCGGCCAGGATGCGCGCGGCGGCGGCATGGTCGCGGCCGGCGTGGGCCAGGCGGCGGTTGAGGCTGGTGAAGGCGGCCACGCCGCGTGCCCCCTTGTCGTCGGGCGCGACATCGGCGAGGCAAGGATCGACGTAGTCGAAGAGCCACTGCAGGACCTCGTTGGGCAGTTGCTCCAGCCGGGTGCGCGTGACGACCTGGACGCCGTCCTCCGGTTCGCTGTCCGGCGGCACCACGGGCGGCGTGGCGAGGATGTCCGGCGGAACACGGCTGGAGGCGGACGGTGGGGGAAGGACCATGCCCGCAGCCGTCAGCGCGGCCAGCTGCGCGAACCCGCCCGGCACATGGCGCGCCGTGGCCTCCATCAGCCCGGTGTGGCGCCCGCGGTCCGCCTGCGCCAGGTGGCCGTACAGCAGGAGCAGCGCCTCGAAGTGCGCCGGCCGATGGCGCACGCTGCTGCTGCGGATCGCAGCGGCCAGGGCACGCAGCATGGTCGCCTGCCGCGCAGGTTCCAGGCCGGCGAACCAGGCATCGATACGCCGGCGGTGGATGGTTGCCACCACGTCCGCCGCGGGCTGCGTGCAGACACCTGCCAGCGAGTGCATCAGCAGGTCCTGCCCCTTCTTCTGCTCCACATGGGCCAGGTGTTCGCTGAGCGTGCGGACCCTGGCGGAATGGAACCGGGTCTGCAGCATCTGCTCCTGCCGGGGCGAAAGCGGGGCGGTTTCATGCAGCCGGTCGAGGTAGGGACAGCAGATGTCCTTGCGGGCGAAGGCATGGATCTGCAGTTTCAGGAAGAGGTCTTGCCGCAGCAAGCCGGGGTGCTCTTCCACGATGCATCGGGCGGCCTCCCGTGCGAGTGCGCCGTGCGCCTGTCCGTCGGCGAACTGCACCGCTTCCACCAGGGTGTGCAGTACCCGCAGCCGCAGCGAGACGGGCAGCGCCAGGGCCTCTTTCACCACGTCGGCGCACTGCCGCGCCGTGCCGGGACAGCGCGCCCTCCTGGCCAGATCCTCGGCGACCGCATGGTGCCGCCCCACCTCGGCGAAACGCCGGTTGAGCCCGGTGAAGACGGCGATCCCGCGTGCCTCCTCACCACGCCGGCGCCCCGGGTAGCGGAAGCCCGGGTCGAGGTGGTCGAAGATCTCCACCAGCAGCTCGTTGGACAGGTGCTCCAGCCGCGTCGGCTCACCGCCGGACGGCGGTTTCGACGGATCGACGGCCCCGGCGGAAAGCGCACCCCATGAGGGCTGTGCGGGTGGCGTGCGGCTGATGTCCATGCGGGTCGGTTCCTCGAAGGCAGGCAAAACCGGCCATCATGGAAAGGGCGCGCGGGCCCGCCCCCCGCGCCGCGAAAACCGCCACGCCCGAGCGAAGCGCGGCTCAGCCCGCCCGTCTGGCCAGCAGGGCCCGCCCCACACGCGACTGCGTCTGCCGGCCGAGCACGCCGCTGATCCAGGCGCCGGTATCGGCCAGGGCCTCCAGGTCGATGCCGGTTTCTATGCCCATGCCGTGCAGCAGGTAGACCACGTCTTCCGTCGCCACATTGCCGGTGGCGCCCTTGGCATAGGGGCAGCCGCCCAGGCCTGCGACCGAGGTGTCGAACTGCCACACGCCCAGCTCCAGCGCCGCCAGGGTGTTGGACAGGGCCTGGCCGTAGGTGTCGTGGAAATGGCCGGACACCTCGCGCACCGCGTAGTGTTTGAAGGCCGCCTCCAGCGCGCGCTGCGTCTTGAGCGGCGTGCCGGTGCCGATGGTGTCGGCCACGCCGACATGCTGCACGCCGATGTCCTTCATCAGCCCGGCCACCCGGGCCACCCGGGACGGCGCCACCTCGCCCTCGTAGGGGCAGCCCAGCGCGCAGGAGATCGCGCCGCGCACATGGATGCCGGCGGCCTGGGCGGCCTCCACCACCGGACGGAAACGCTCGATGCTTTCCTCGATCGAGCAGTTGATGTTGCGCTGGCTGAAGGCCTCGCTGGCCGCGCCGAAGACCACGATCTCGTCGGGCCGGCTGGGCAGCGCCGCCTCGTAGCCCTTCATGTTGGGCGTGAGCACCGAATAGGCCACGCCGGGCTGGCGGTCTATGCCGGCCATGACCTCGGTGTTGTCGGCCATCTGCGGCACCCATTTGGGGCTGACGAAGCTGGTGACCTCCACCCGCTTCAGGCCGGCGGCCTGCAGGCGGTGGACCAGGGCGATCTTGTCGGCCGCGGCGATCGGCTGCTTCTCGTTCTGCAGGCCGTCGCGCGGGCCGACATCGACCAGGGCGACGCTTTCGGGATAGTCCATGGGGCATGTCTCCAATGGGATGGGCTGGAAGGCTTGTCCCGACATTCTTGCAGCAAGCCGCGGGCGGTGCCGCTTCGCCACGGGGGTGCCGGCTTCGCATGGCGCATGCGGGGAGCGCACGCGGCCCGGCATCGTCGCGCTCCCTTTCATGCCTTGCGACCCGTCATGCATCTCGTACCCGTCCAGCAGTCGAAGCCCCTGGTGGCGCAGAACCACGAGCCCGGCCGATTCGAGACGCTGCCCAACGAAATCAAGTACGAGGTCTTCCGGGCGATGCTGCAGTGGATCGTCCCCTTGCCGCAGTGCGGCGGCGCGGACCTCTTCGGCGATCTCAATCAAGCCCTGGCACAGACCTTCGCAGAACCGTCCGCGACCTGCCGGGTGATCGAATCCCTGTGGGCCGCCGGCACCGGCCCGGGTTTGCGGGCCGCGCTCGGCGCCATCGAACAGGCGCCCGCGCAATACCGCTGCGACTGCTGGCGGGCCGCCTGGGCTGTGCTGGCCGCGGCGGACCGCGACGAAAACGTCGACGAGCCGCAGGTGGACGCCGCCTTCCTCCACATCCTCGACCACCTGCCCGCCGATCCGGGCCAGCGCCTGCGGCAGCTTCAGCATGCGGCCCGTTTCATGGTGGATCGCATCTTCGACCCGCGGGGCACCACATCCGCCACCCGGCTGCTGCAGCACTGCGCCGCCCTGCCCCGCATCCCCGACAGCTTGTGGCGCGACCTGCTGCTGTTCTGGATGCACTTCTCGACCGCTGGCGACTTCCAGCCGGGCAGCAGCCTCGAAGGCCTGACGCCGGTGCAGCAGGAGGAACTCGCACTGATGGTCGAATGCAACCGCGACGTCACGGATGGACCCCTGGCCGGCCGTTTCCCCGGCTGGCTGCAAGGCGCCGAGCGGGTGCGCGATGCGGCCGCTCGCCTGAATCTGCTGCTGACGCTGCGCGCCCGCGTCAGGCGCGTCAGCCGCACGCAGGAGGAGTGCGAACGCAATGAGAAGGCCGCCGACGAGGCCCTGCTGCGCGTGCGCGAACCCCGGCTGCGGCCGCAGGTGCTGCGATGCATCGAAGCGCACGCCGACCATCCGCTGCGCGAAACCCTGGCGCAGGAACTGGCGGCCTTCGACCCCAGCGAGGCGATACAGGTGCTGCTCCAGCAGGCCCGGGCCCTGAGCCTCGACACGCAGGGCCGCGCCTTGCTGACCCGCTGCCTGGACGAGCTGATGCAGCGATCCAGGCTTGCGCCGGACCGGCATGCCGACTTCCTGCGGAACATGGCGATGGCCAGCCGGAACGCCAGTGGCGCCAGGATGAACGAGGACATCGCCAGGCGGGTGATGCAGGAGTGCGCGACGCTGGAGCCGGCATCGCGCCTCACCGTCCTGGCAGCGCTGCAGATCACCTACTGGTTCGACATGGACATGCGCCAGCGCTGGCAAGCCGACTGGCGGACCGCGCTGGACGAGACCATCGCGGCCCTGCCGCAGGCCGACACGTCGGCCGCCGTCCTGCGGCTGGCGCAGGGTCTGCTGCCCGCGCTGCGCCGGCCGGACAGCCGGGACGCGGCGCTGCAGGCAATGCTGCACGGGCTGCCGGCAATGGAGCCGCATCTGCAGGCTCGGCTGCTGCAGAAAATCGTCGGCTGCTGCATCCAGCAAGATCCGATGCTGCTGGAACAGCATGCCCTGCAGCTGATCCAGGCCTGCGCCCGCCTGCCCTTCCATCTGCGCCCCGCGCGGCTGGATCTGCTGCCCTGCCAGCCGGAAGCCCCGAGCTGCCGGCAGCTGGCCGACCTGGTGCGCCAGACCAGGCAAGAGCACCTGAACTGGGCCATCCAGAGCCGCACCAGGCAGGCGACAGGCGCCGGCGCACGCTGAGCGGAGAGCGTCCGCATGCATGTCACCGCCACCACCACCACCACCACCACCACCGTCGCCAGCCAGACCGCATCGACGTCCGCCAGCGCCCCGCCGTTGCGCTACGAAGAACTGCCGGAGGAGATGCTGCTGGAGGTCGCCCACTGGAGCCTGCGCTGGATGCTCGACCATCCGCAGGCCGACGGCGTCACGCCCCTGGCCGACTGCAACCAGCGGCTGGGCCGTGCCCTCGCCGAGCCGGCCGCGGCCGCCGCGGCGATCTCGGCCTTGTGGGCGTCGAAGAGCGTCGCGCAGGCCCGGATGGCGATCGATGCGCTCGAACATGTATCGCCGCACCACACCGCCGAATGCTGGGAAGCCGCCTGGCGTGCCCTGAAGACCCGCGCACTGCGCCCGCCTCCCCGGCCCGATGTCGAGATCCTCTTTTTCCACATGCTCGACCGTCTGCCTGAGGATCCGCAGCAGCGGCTGCGGCAGATGCGGCGCGCCGTCGCCTTCTCCTACAAACAAAGCCGTTTCACCAGCGAATGGCGCCTGGCGCCGATCGCAAAACTGCTGCGCCACTGCGCGCAACTGCCGGTGCTGCCCGACAGCATGTGGCGCTGCCTGTTGAAGATGCTGGCCGACAAGTTGTGTGCAGAGAATCTGGAAACGGGCAGACAGCTCGCCTGGACCGCCGGGCTGTCGCCGCAGCGGCAACAGCAGCTGACGCTGTTGCTGGACTGCCTGGACGGCCTGCCCGGACCGATGACGCCGCAGCGCATGCGGGCCCTGCTCGGCCCCGTCGAGCAGATCGCGGACCCTGCCATCCGTCTCACTCTGCTCTGGTGCCTGCAAAGGCGCGCCGTGGCCTGCGCCGAGCCCTCCGAGGCACTGAACGCCGCCGAAGCCGAACTGCACCGGGCCCTGCTGCGCATCCGCGATGCAGCGCTGCGGCCCAAGGTGCTGGAGAACCTGCCCTTCCTGCAATACTTGGTGCCGCAGAACACCCTGCTGGCCGAACTGGCCGCACTCACGCCGCTGGCGGCGCTGGAGGTGATCGCCAGCCAGACCCATGCCTTCGGCCGGGACAGCGACGGCATCGCCCTGCTCGGCCGCTGCCTGGACGAAACGATGCAGCGATCCCGGGAGCTGCCGGACGGCCATCCCGCCTTTCTGTGCGCCATGGGCAAGGACCTCCGGCACCTGCGCGACCAGGCGCTGCATGCACGCATCGCCGGCCTGGTCCTGGAGGACAGCAGGGCCCTGGGCGCGGCGCAGCGCCTGGACGTGCTGGCGGCGCTGGACCGCCTCGAATGGAGGGACATCGATCTCCAGGACCGCTGGCAGGCCGAATGGACGGCCGCGGTGGCCGCCGCGCACCATGCGCTGCGGCAGGCCACGACGGGTGCCGCCGCCTGGCCCCTGCTGCTGGCCCTGGTACCGGCTCTGACGAAGCCGGACCAGCACGATGCCGCGCTGCAGGCGCAGCTGGAGGCCCTGCCCTTGCTGCATCCGCACGATGCCGCACGGCACCTGCACACGATCTGCATCGAATGCATGCTCAGCCCGGTCAACAAAGCGGGCATGCAGGAAGACCAGCTGATCCAGCTGATCGAGGCCGGCCGCTGCCTGCCTTCCTACCTGCGCCGCGACTCGATCCCCTTGCTGAATTTCATGCTCCTCCCAGGGGACGAGGCCGCCGTCAGCCAGGCACGGATGAAGGCGCTGGCGGAGGAGACCGAACAGGAGCACAGGGCCTGGGTCGCCCTGCACGCACCCGGCCTGGCGCTTACGGCCCGGGCCACCGACGACACCGGGGACTAAGCCTCATGCACATCACCAGCGCCTCGCAGGGGTCCGGTTCGATCCACCCGCCGCAGCCGCTCAGCTTCGAGGCACTGCCGAACGAGCTGAAGCAGACCATTGCCGACGACATCCTGAACCGCCTGCTGTGGCAGCCGGAGGCTGGCGGACCGGAGGTCTTCGTGGGCAACGCCGCCCTGGCCGCGCAGCTCGCCAGGCAGGTGGCCGCCAGCGCGGCGATCAAGGCCCTGTGGGTGGCGGCGGACGTCCCGTCCTTCCGGCGGGCGGTCGATGCCATCGACAGCGCACCGCAGGAATACAAGTCTCAGTGCTGGCAGGCCGCATGGCATGCCCTGATGGCCTTCGCCTCGGCCAATGCGAAGGCGCCGGTGGTCGAGGCCATGCTCGCGCACATGCTCGAACACCTGCCCGAGAACCCGGCCCTGCGCCTGCGCCAGCTTCGACGGGCCACGGCATTCCTGCAGAGGAAGGCGGGCGTCGGCTGGAGCCTGAGCTCCGCCACCACCATCCTGCGCCGCTGCGCCGAGTACCCCGACCTGTCGCCCGGCCTCTGGCATCGACTGCTGGAACTGCAGCTGCTGCACATGTCCTACCACCCGTCCGCCTACAGGCACTGGCGCATCGCCATGACCGCCGGGCTGGCGGCAGCGCAATTCAGCCAGCTGACGCTGCTCGGCGATTGCGTGAGAAGAGACCCCGTCGAGCCGACGCCGCGGGCCCTGCGTGGCCTGCTGGCGCGCATCGAGCGCATTGCCGATCCGGCCATCCGTCTCACCCTGTTCGGGGTTCTGGAAAGTCGCGCAATGTGGCAGCGTCGCCTGCGCCCGGAGTTCGCCGATGTGCAACGCGAAGTGCACCAGGCCATGCTGAAGCTCACCGATCCTGCGTTGCGTCCCAGGGTGCTGGAAATCGTGCCTTTCCAGGAGGGGCACGCGGAGCGCGACACGCTGCTGCAGGAGCTGGCCGCGATGCCGCCCCTGGCGGCGATGGCGGTGCTCGACCGTCAATTCCTGAACTTCGCGCCCGATGCCGAAGGCATGGACCTGCTGCGGCAATGCGTGGATGCACTGCTGGAGCGCTCCCGGAACGCGGCAGAGACGCATCCCGCGCTCCTGCACAAACTGGCAATCGCCAGCCGCCAGCTCGGCGACGAGGCGCTGCGCCTGCACATCGCCGCCCGGGTGCTGCAGGAGAGCGCAGCGCTCGGGGCGGCGGACCGCCTCACCGTGCTGACGATCCGCCACACCGCCTCCTGGCCCGGCGATGCCTTGCGGCCAGACTGGGAGTCGGCGCAGAGGGCCGCGCTGGCCGCCACCAGCGACCTGCTGCGGCAGGCCAAGGCGGCCTGCGCCGCCCGGCCCCTGATGCTCGCGATGACAAATGCGCTGGGCCTGCAGGACAGCCGTGACGCGGTGCTGCAGGCACAAAGGGCCGCGCTTTCCCTGTTCGAACCCGAGCGTCAGGCCGAGCTGCTGGACGACATCGCCTTCCAATGCGTCGTCGATCCCCTCGCCATGGAAGAAGAGCACACGCTGCAGCTGATCGAGGACTGCGGCCGCCTGCCTTTTTACCTGCGGCCCCGCCTGCTGGACACGCTGGGCTACCTGTGCAGTGACCCGGAGAGCCCGGGCGCCACGCAACTGGCGGCCCTGCAGCAGCGGACCAGGCAGGAGCGGCAGGCCTGGATCGACCTGCCGCCGCCGGGCGGCATCGCCCGCCCGTCGAGCCATGGGGAACCCCCATGCAGGTAGACGACACCCGTCCGCAGCCAGCGCGCACGGTCCAGCTGCCAGGCAACCCCCCGCTCGTTGCGCAAGGACAGGACGAGGCCGACTTCGAACCCACCCGCTTCGAGGAACTGCCGCCCGAGCTGGCCCTGATGCTGAGCGACATCTGGCTGAAACTCCACCCGGCCGAGAACCCGATCGGGCCGATCGCCAGCGGCAACGCCCACCTGCACGACGTCTACCGGCAGCCGCTGCGCGCCAGCGATCTGATCCGCGCGCTGTATTGCGCGCAGGACGACACGCAGCTGCGCGCCGCCATCGACGCGCTGGCGGACGCGCCGGTGCAGTACCAGGAAGACTGCTGGGCGCATGTCTGGAAGATCCTGCCCCGCTGGGTCACGCCCTGCAGCACCTGGCAGCTGCAGGCGCTGCTGGACCATCTGCTGAGCCGTTTTCCCACCGCGCCGGCGCTGCGGCTGCAGCAGATGCAGAGAGCCGTCCGCTTCGTCGACGCCTGCCACTCGGACGCCTGGAGCCGGGAGTTCCATGACCGCCTGCTGCGCGCCTGCCTGGAGCTGCCGGAAATTCCCCGAGCCCTGTGGCGCCTGCTGCTGCAGCTGCGCCACACCAGCGTGGCCGATCCGGAAGCCGGCCCCGAACGCATCGAGGACATCGACGGCGCCGAACGGCTGCCGGCCGCGCGGCGCGCAGAACTGGCGCTGCTGCTGCGCTGCATGGACCAGCGCTATCGCCAACGCACGCTGGCGGAGATGCTCGACGAGATCGCGGAGGTGGAAACCGTCGCCGACCCGGCCGTGCGGCTGGACCTGCTGCAGTGGCTGCGCATCCGCCGCGCGACCGCCCGCACCGAGGATGCCGATACGGTCGCGGCGGCACGCTGCCGCGCCCTGCTGAACATCGAAGGGGCAGCGCAGCGCGAGGAAGTGCTGCGCATGCTGCCCCTGAAAGAGGGCGAACTGTCGGTCGACACACTGCGCAAGGAACTGCCCGGGCTGCCGCCGGTGGCGGCGATGCGGGTACTCGGCGCCCACTTCTATCGGCTGCTCGAAGCCGCGGGCGGCCGCCGGCTGCTGGCCGACTGCCTGGTTCCGCTGCTGCTGCGTTCCCGCGAAACGCCGTCCGGGCACCTCGCCTTCCTGCATCTGCTGGCCTTGCGTGTGCACCTGGTGTGCGCGGTCGGCCTGGCCCCGCAGCTGCCGGATCTCCTGCTGGAGGAGTGCGCACGGCTCGAACCCTGCCTGCGGCTGGCGCTGCTGGACAAGCTCTCCACCGCGAACTGGCGCAGCAGCGAAACCCGGCAGGTCTGGGCGCGGGAGTGGCGGGCCTGCCTGAGGCAGTCGATCGAAACGCTTCAGCATGCCCGGACGGCGGCGCAAGCGTGGCCGGCCCTGCGGTGCCTGCTGGTCACGCTGCGCCGTCCGGAACTGCGGGACACGGTGCTGCAGACCGTGCTCTCCAAGCTGCCGCTGCTGGCGGCCGGGGACCTGGCGCTGGCGCTGAAGGAAGTCGTCCTGCACTGCCTGTTCAGCCCTTTCCTGACCAGCCGCGAGCAGGTGACGCAGCTGATCGCCGCCTGCGCCGAGTTGCCTTTTCATCTGCGGCCCGGCCTGCTGATGCAGATCAGGAAGCTGATCGCGCCCCACCACGAGGGCGAAGACGAAGGTCTGCTGGCGCTCGAACGTCAGACGGCCGAGGCCGTCGAGCGCTGGCGGGCCTTGCCGGCGGATCGAACGGACATCTGAAAAGCCGCAGGCGTCCGGTCCTCGCGCTTGCCCATCAACCATCCCCATCCACCATGCATTTCCCGCCGACAGCCCCAGGCCCCATCACCAAGCCCAGGACACTCCCGCCGCCGCGCTACGAGCAGCAGGCACCCGAGATGAAGTCGGCGATCGCACGCTGCAACCTCCAATGGCAGCTGTTCGAGCCCGAGTCCGGCGGCATCGCCTGCTTCGCCCAGTGCAACAGCACCCTGGCCCGCGAGCTGGCCCTGGAAGTCGCGGCCAGCGCGGTGATCCATGCGCTGGGGACGGCTAACGACGCGGCACAGTTCCAGGCCGCGCTGGATACGGTGGCATCGGCGCCGGCCTGCTACCTGCCCGAATGCTGGAAGGCGGCATGGAACGCGCTGGAGGCCCTGTCCGCACCTGCGAAGGCGGCCGAGCTCCAGGCCATGTTCACAGCTGTGCTCGACCGCCTGCCCGCCCACCCGGGGCTGCGCCTGCAGCAGCTGCGGCGTGCCGCCCGCTTCGGCAGCCAGTGCAGCCGCGGCACCAGCGCCTGGAGCGTCGAATCCACCGCACGGCTCCTGCAGCTGTGGGCGGAGCAGGCTGACATGCCGCCGCGGGTGTGGCGCCAGCTGCTGCAGATGCAGCAACGCACCCAGTACCGACAGGTGGCCACGGACTTCGAGCGCATCCTGCGGACCCCCGGCCTGACTGCCGAGCAGCAGGACCAGCTCCAGCTGCAGATGCATTGCATGTGCCGGCGCCTGCCCCCGAGGAGTTGCCGGCGCTGCTCGCCCAGGTGGAGCGTGTCGCCGACCCGGGCGTGCGCCTGGACCTGCTGGGACTGCTGTACATGGTCGTGCTGATGGGCAATCCCCACTCCGAGGAACGCGAATCCGCCGAAACGCAGGTGCATCAGGCCCGGCTGCGGATCACCGATCCGGCGCTGCGCAAGGAGGTTCTGCTGGAGATCCCGTTCGAGGAGGAAATCGCACCGCGTGTGGACTTGCTGCGCGAGCTGCTCGCCTTCCCGCCCGTGGAGGCGATCCGTTTGCTGGAACCCCAGGTGATGACGCTGGGCGTGGACACCCATGGCCTGCTGTTGACCGGCCAGTCCATGGAGCTGCTGCTCGCGCGCTCCCGCCAGGTGCCGGACGGACACCCCGCCTTCCTGCACACGCTGGGCCGGGCCAGCAAGAGCATTCCCGATGTCGTGCTGCGCACACGCATCGGCGGCCTGGTGCTGCAAGACAGCCTGCGGCTCGAAGTGGGCCATCGCCTGAATATCCTGGCGGCGCTGGACGGCCCGGAAGCCGGCTTCCGGGAGCGTTGGCGCGCCGAGTGGGCCGCCGCCCTGGCCGGCACCCTGCAGGCGCTGGGGCAGGCCACCGGCTCCGCGTCCGCCTGGCATCTGATCCACGCCCTGGTGCCGGCATCGAAAAAGCGGCAGAGCTGCGACGCGGTGCTGCAGGCGCAGCTGGCGGCGCTGCCGCTGCTCGACCCGCACGACCAGGTGCGGGCGCTGCACACGATCTGCCACGAATACCTCGTGGACCGGTTCGACAAGGAGGACGGCCACCTGCTGCAGTTCATCGAGGCCGCCCGCCAACTGCCCTGCTACCTGCGGCCGCGGCCGGGGAAGTTGCTGCATCTGCTGAGCAAGGAAGCGGCGGCCGCGGTCAAGGCGCGGCTGGGGGCGCTGGACGAAGAAACGCAAGCGCAGCGGCAGGCCGGACTCCACGACCGCGGAGCCACTGCCGCCCCGGCCCCGAAACCCGTCGGCTAGCAGCGCTTTCGCCGCAGCGGCAGCGGCTTCGCCCGAGGCCCGCAGCTGCATGACGGCAGCCGGCATCTTGGAGGGCCGAACGCTTCGACCACCAGATTCCACCGACCATGACGCTTCCCTCAGCGACCCAGCCGCCGGCCCTGCCGCCGGGTGCCTCCTTCGCCAGCACCGTTGCGGCGGCCGGCCAGCAGATCCCGCCCTGGTTCGAGCGGCTGCCGCCCGAGATCAAACTCGGCACCCTGGAGCCCTTTCTGCTGGAGCGGCCGCAGGCCAGTCCGGTCCACGCCTTCAGCGGCTGCAACCGGGAAATGGCCCGGCAGCTGGCGCCGCTGCGCCGGGCCGACGCGACGGTCAAGGCCTTGTGGACGGCGCCGGACTTCCCCGAGTTCCGGCAGGCCGTCGAAACCCTCGGCGAGATCCCCTTGCGCTACCAGTCCGACTGCTGGCATGCCGCCTGGTCCGCCCTGGCGCGGCTGTCCCGCATGCAGAACAGGCCGGAGGTGGAAGCCGCCTTCTTCCACCTGTTCGACCGCCTGCCGGCCGACCCGGCCGTGCTTGTGCAGCAGCTGCACCGGGCCGTCTCCTGGGCGCTGCACCAGGGCCCCGGCATCTGGAGCAGCGCGGGCGCCGACGCCATCCTGCGCCGCTGCGCCGCCCTCATGCCCGACATGCCGGACGAGCTGTGGCGCCGCCTGCTGCGGCTGCAGCGCGCCACGCGGTTCACGCGGGAGGCGCCGGACTACCACGAACTCCTCGCCACCCCCGGCCTGTCGCCCGCGCAGCGCGGGCAGCTCGAACTCCTGCGCGGCTGCACCAAAGTCGGCCTGGAAGCGATGACCGAGGCGCAGATGCTGGCCCTGATCGGCCGCATCGAGGATGTCGAAGACCAGGCCGTCCGCGTGGAGCTGTTCAGGCATCTGCTGCCGCTGCTGCTGGCGGCCAACCCGCCGTACCGGGATGTCGCCAAGGCGGCGATCGATCGGGCCTTGCTGCGCATCACCGACCCGGCGCAACGCCGGCAGGTGCTGACCCGGCTGCGCTTTCGGCCCGGCGAGGCGGAGCCCGCGACCCTGCCGGCGGAGCTGGCGGCCATGACACCGCTGCAGGCCCTGCGTGTGCTGGCCTGGCAGGTCGAAACCCTTCTGTCCCAGACCGAGGGCAGCCAGCTGCTGGACGTCTGCATCGACCGGCTGCTGGAACGTTCCTGCCAGGACCCGCAGGAGCACCCGCTCTTCCTGGGCCGCCTGGCGAAGCTCTGCGTGCAGTTCACCGACCGCGTGCAGCGCCAGCGCATCGAAACGCTGGTGCTGCACCAGTGCGCGCAGCTGCCGCCCTGGCAACGGCTGCCGATCCTGGAAAAGCTCGAAAAAGAGGTCTGGTCCTGCGCCGAAGTCGAGCAGGCCTGGAGCGCCGCATGGGAGGCCGCCGTGGCGCCCGCCACCCAGGCGCTGCGCCAGGCCACCACGGCCCAGGCCGCCTGGCCGCTGCTGCTCGGCCTGCTGCCGGCCCTGCCGAAGCGGGAGGGCCGCGACGCCGTCCTGCGGGCCCAGCTGGACGCGCTGCCGCTGCTCGATCCGCGAGACCAGGCGCAGATGCTGGAGCGCATGCTGCGCTGCTGCCTGCGCTACGGCTGCCAGCTGGAGGAGGGGCACACATCCCTGCTGATCGAGGCCTGCGTCCGGCTGCCCTTCTACCTGCGGCCGCCAGCGCTGGACAAGCTCCAGAACCTTTGCCGCCGCACGCTGCCGGGCGAAGCGTCCGGCCCGATCCAGGCGCAGCTGGCAGCACTGCTGGAGCAGACCGCGCGGGAGCAGCAGGCCTGGATGGCCTCGGCCGCAGCAGGCGCCACACAGGCCTGAAATCATGACCCTGCCCGCCACCACTTAGACGGCATCAGTCATCGGGCGCCCGGCGCCACCGCCCCTGTACGAACGCCAGGCCAGGGAGGTCCTTCTGCTCTTCACCGAGACTGAAATGAAGCTCAACCGGATGACCCCGGCCGGCCATTCGATCAAGGCCTTCTGCAGGTGCAACCAGGTCCTGCGCCAGACGTTCGCCAAGCCGCTTGCCGCCCATCGGGCGATCAAGGCGCTGTGGGTGGCAGGCGGTACCGAGGATTTCAGCAAGGCGATCGAAGCCCTGAAGGAGGTCCCGCAGCAATACGAACCCGAATGCTGGGATGCCGCCTGGATCAACCTGGAGCGCCTGGGCAGACGAAAGCCGACACGGGATTTCGAGCGGCTCTTCATCCACATGCTGGAGCAGTTGCCCGACACATCCGGTCTGCGCCTGCAGCAGCTGCAGCGCGCGGCCGCCTGCCTGCTGAAACACAGCCGGGACCACCGCCGCTACGGCAAGACGCAATGGCCCGCCAACCAGCTCATGTGCCTGTGCGCCGCGGAGCCCGATCTGCCCGACCGCCTGTGGCGAAAGGTGCTGCACCTGCAGGGCAAGAACCTGGCTCACGGCGGCCTGTTCCGTCCGTCCGCCGCCCTTGTCGCCAGGCTGCCGCAGAACCGGCAGCAGGAATTCGCCATCCTGCAGCGCTGCCGGGAATTTTTTCTGGAGACGGTCAGCCTGCAGGATGCACTCGAACTGCTCCAGCGCATCGAAGGTGTCGCCGATCCGGCCATCCGCTTCGACCTGCTGCAGGTGGCGACCATGTGCATGATGCGGCGCGAACCCGACGTCTGGAGCGTCGTCAGCAAGAAACAGCGCGAGATGCTGCTGACCCTGGCCTCCACCCACCTGCGGCAGCAGGTGCTGCTGAGCATGTGGGTGGACCAGAACCCCGCGCTTCGCCGGACGCTCCTGGAGCAGCTGAAACCACTGCAGCCGCTGGCCGCGGCCCATGTGCTGGACTGGCAGCACTTCGCCTTCCAGAATCAGCCGGAGGCCATCGCGCAGCTGGAGCAGCGCCTCCTGGAGCTGCTGGTTCTGTCCCGCGAGCAGCATGCGGACGATCATCCGAAGTTCCTGCTCGCGCTGGCGAACTGCGCGGGCCTCATCGAGGACCAGACCTCACGGCAGCGCCTGCGCACCCTGGTCGAGGGCGAGATCGAACAGGTCGGCCTGCGCTGGCGCCTGCCCATCCTGGCCGCTCTGGAAACCGGCACCTCCTGCGTGATCGGCGTTCCGCCGAGCTGGACGGAGCGCTGGAACCGCGCGCTGGCAGACACCTTCGCCGCGCTGCGGCAGGCTGGCTCGGCCGAGGCCGCCTGGCCGCTGGTGCAGGCGTTGCTCCCGGCGTTGGGCAAGTCCGGCCAGCGCGACGCCGCGCTGGATGGCCTGCTGGCCGCCCTGCCCCTGCTGGCCCTGGACGACCAGGCGCGTGTGCTGTGCCAGATCATCGAGCGGCTCGAACGCGAGCCCTTCTGCTGGCTCACGCCGGAGCACCGCTGCCGCCTGATCGAGGTGTGCGGCGGACTGCCCTTCTATCTGCGCTCCGCGCCCCTGGAAGCGCTGGCCCACGACAGCGACCTGCCGCCGCAGCCCGGCGACGCGCTGCTGGCGGAGCTGCAGCGGGAAACCGACGAAGCCATGCAGGCATGGGCAGCGGACGAGTCGCCATGATCCCGCCGCCAGGCGCAGCTTCGCAGTTGCCGGCATCCGGCGCCGGTCTGCCGGTACCGCCGCCTCCGGATTTCGAAGGGCTGGTGCCCGAGTTGCCGGGCATGGTCGCCCGGGAGATCCAGCACGGCAACCCGGACACACCGCCGCTGGACACCGTGCCGGTCATCGCCGGGCTCAACAGCCGGCTGGACGCCATCTTCAGCGGCCCGGCCGCGGCCAGCAAGGTGATCGGCCGGCTCTGGCTGGCATCGGATGGCGATGCCTTCAAGGCCGCGGTGGATACGATCGCCGAGGTTCCCGAGGCCTGCATCGGCCCTTGCTGGGATGCGGTCTGGACAGCGCTCCAGCGGCTCGATCCGGCGGAGACCGAGCGCAGCGTGGAGCATCTGCTGGAACACCTGCCAAGTCATCCGCAGCTGCGTGCCCTGCAGTGGGAGCGTGCGATCGTGTATCTCACCGCCCATGGCTGCAGCATGCGCAACGCCGTGGCCGACAGGCTGCTGCAGATTCGCGCCGCCATGGGCGCGATCCCGGACGACACCTGGCACAAGCTGCTGCGGCTGTACGGCCGCATGCGTCTCCATCGTCTTGACCCCGACCCTCCGGCGCTGGTGCTGCCTTCGCTGACGCCTGGCCAGCAGGCCGATCTGCCGCTGCTTGCGGCCATGCGCCGGACCTCCACCCTCGGCCGGCGGCAGCACTTCCTGGAGCTGCTCGAACGCGCACGCCGGCTCGCCGATCCACGCATTCGCCTGCTCATGCTGCAGCTGCTCCTGCAGCGTCGGTGCCACCTCAATCGTGGCGAGCAGGACCTGACCACGACCCAACTCCCTGAGGCCTTCCTGGAATTCGGGAACACCCCGTTCGCGCGGCAGGCATTGAAGGTGATGCCCTCGCCAGAGGGCGATCCGCAGCGCCGCCTGCAGTTGCAACAGCAGCTGCTGCAGCAACTGCAGGCCTTCAGTCCGCTGGCGGCAATGGACATCCTGGCGCACCATGCCTGGTCCTTCCACCAGGGCGGCGAGGACTTGCGCTTGCTGGAAAAGACCTGGCTGGGGCTGCTCGACCGCTCGCTGCAATACCCGCACGAGCATCTGCATTTGCTTCGCCGGCTGGTGAACAATCGCTTTTTCCTGACCGCCGCGATCTGTCAGCGCTTCCTCGCGGAGTGCGCCGCCGTACCGCTGCAGCAGCGCCTGGCGCTGCTGGCGCCGCTGGACTGGCAGGCCGAGCGGCGCCCGGACTTCCAGCCTGCCTGGAAGGCGCTGTGGGACAGCACCCGGCAGGACATCGCCGCAGCGCTGGACCGGTCCACACGGGCGCCGGACATCCGCATCTGGCTGAAAGCCCTGCTGCCCGCGCTACGCCGGCATCCGGCGTCGCTGCTGCGGCGGCTGCCGGCGGCCCTGGCTGTGTTCGAGCCACCCGAGCAGGCGCAGATCCTGGCCTCCTTCTGCCAGGGACTGCGCCCCGCGCGAGTCCTGAAAAAAGTGCCCGAGACCGGCCTGTTGCTGCTCATCGAGCTGTGCGCCCGACTGCCCTTCTACCTGCGGCGGGAGGCGCTGAAGGGCCTCGGGGCCCTGCCGCGCAGCACGGCCCCGGTGGCCGCCCGCCTGGCTCAGCTGAGAAGGCGGACCGAGGCCGAGATCCAGGCCTGGGCCGCCGACAGCGCCGCTGCGTAGCGCTATGGCCTGCGGCCCGCACGACCATGGACAACATCACCCTGCGCAACACGACCGCCACCACGGCCGGCCAGCCGCCCGACATGACGCAACCCCCGCCCGCCACCCGCTACGAGCAGATGCCGGACGAGCTGATGCTGCTGGTCGTCGAATGCAGCCTGCGCGGGGCCGTGCAGAACCCGGCGCAGAGCGGCCTGCCGGCCTTCGACTGCAACCAGCGCCAGCACCGGCTGCTGACCCGTCCGATGGCGGCCTACGAGGTGATCAAGGCCCTGTGGGTGGCGCCGAACCTGCCGCGTTTCTGCCAGGCGGCCGACGCGCTGGCGGCGGTGCCGCCGCCCTACCTGGACCTGTGCTGGCAGGCCGCCTGGCCGGCCCTGGCCGCCATGACCCGGCGGCTGAAGGCGCGCCAGGCCGAGGCCCCGCTCACCCACCTGCTCGACCGCCTGCCCGACGCGGCCGAGATGCGCCTGCTGCAGCTGCGGCGCGCCGCCACCTTCCTGCTCGACCACGGCCATGGCGCCTGGCGCTCCGATTGCGCCGACCGCATCCTGCGCCTGACGGCGCAAGGACCGGGCATACCCGCCCCGCTGTGGCGCCAGCTGCTGCAGCTGCAGCACCGGGCACCGCATGACGCCAGCCGCCGCGCGCTGGCTGACACACCCGGCCTCAGCGCGCAGCAGCGCGGGCAGTGGCTCGTCCTGCAGGATTGCCTGGACAGCCGGCACCACACCCCCACGCTGCAGCACACCCAGGCCCTGCTGGCCCGCATCGAAGCCGCCGGCAGCCGCGCGATCCGCTTCGACCTGCTCTGCCTGCTGCGCCAGCGCCTGGGCGTGTTCGAGCCGGCAGAGCTGAAGCAGGCCAACGCGGCACTGTCGCGCGCCCTGCTGCGCCTGGCCGACTCGCCACTGCGCCCGCAGGTGCTGCAGAAGGTATGCCTGCGCGACGATCCCGCCATCGGCCAAGCATTGCCGGTGCAGCTGGCCGCGCTGGCGCCGCGCGTCGGGCTGCAGGTGCTGATCCGGCACATCAAGGCCTTCCACGACAGCCCCGCCCACCTGGCGCTGCTGGCCGGCTGCATCGGTTCGCTGCTGGCGCGCTCCCGCCAGGCGGCGCAGGACCATGCGGCCTTTCTGTGCACGCTGGCCGGACTGGCCGAGGGCGTCGTCGATCCGGAACTGTGGCAGCGGCTCGACCGCCTGCTGCTGGACGAATGCGCGGCGCTCACCCCGGCGAAGCGCCTGCGTGTGCTGGCGGCACTGCAGGTCGGCATCGAGGGCGAGCCGCTCCTGCGCGCCGAATGGCAGACCGCTTGGGACACCGCGCTGCAGGACACCGTTGCCCTGCTGTCGCAAGCCGGCGATGGCACCCAGGCCGGCCCGCTGATCCAGGCCCTGCTGCCAGCCCTGCGACGGCACGAAAGCCGCGACACGGTGCTGGGCAGCCAGCTCGCGGCGCTGCGCCTGCTCGATGCGCACGCGCAGGCGCCCCTGCTGCGGCAGATCGTGTCGATGCTGCTGAACGGTTGCTATGTGGTCGACGACCGCCACAAGGCCTGGCTGGTGCAGGCCTGTTCGCAACTGCCCTTCTACCTGCGCGCCACGTTATTGGAGCGGCTGGAATCGCTGCGCAGCTGGCCGCCGCACCAAAGCCTGGAAGCGCTCGCCGGCTTGCAGGGGCGGACGGCCCGGCAGCGCCGCGAATGGGCTCACGGCCAGCCGCCCGGCTGAACGCTTCTTCGCCGCGGCACGGCCGGCTTCGCCCGCGAAGCGGCGCTGTCGGCCGTCCCTGCGCATCGTTGCGGACTCCGCCTGCCTGCAAACCGACCGACCATGATGCCTGCCCTCGCGAACCTGGCGGCGCCGCTGCCCGCGGCCCATCCGCCTCCTGTCGAAGCGCAAGGGTGCGCGGTGGCGGAAGTAGCGATCGAGTTCGAAGCCTATCCGCCGGAGATCCGCCTGCTCGTCAGCGAAGAATGGTTGCGCTGGCCGCTGGCCGACAACCCGCTGCTGTCGCAGGACCTCTGGAACAGCCGCCTGCAGCAGACCTTCCACGAGCCGATCGCCGCCAGCATGCTGATGCTGGCGCTGTCGTTGGCCCGGGACCCCACCGAGTTGCGGCAGGCCCTGGACGCGCTGGCGGATGCGCCGCACCGGTACCTGGGCGAATGCTGGGACCAGGCCCTGGCGTGGTTTTGCGACTGGATCGGCCGCAACCACGATCCCAGGCCGCTGGTCCTGCTTGGCGATCTGCTGGACCGGCTGCCGCCCGTGCAGCCGCTGCGCCTTCAGCTGCTGCACCGCCTGGCGGACCTGGCCCGGCGACCACGGTTCGGCGACCGGGCCGGCGTGGCCGACCGCCTCCTGAAGTCCTGCGCCGAACTTCCCGACATCCCGGCCAGCCTCTGGCGCATGCTGATGCAGCTGCAGCGCAGGGCTTTGAAAGATCCGCTGCGCGACCGGCATCCCATCGAACAGATCCCCGGCGTCGATCGGCTGCCGGCCGCGCGGCGCGAGGCGCTGGCGCTGCTGCAGCGTTGCGGCGGGCGAGCAAGACATGCGCAGTCCGCGCAGGCGCTGCAGCTGCTGATCCGGCAGGTCGAGGCGGTCGAGGATCCGGCGATCCGGTTCGAGCTGCTGGAGCTGCTGCGCGCGCGGCCGGAGCGCGGCGAGGAGCCCTGCGCGGAGTTCGACCTGGCCTCGGTGACCCAGGCCCTGCTGCGGGTACCCGGCGCCGCATGGCATGCCAAAGCCCTGCGCATGCTGTCCCTGGACGAGCTGGAACTGACACCCCGCCAGCTCATGCAGGAACTCGGCGAGCTGGCGCCGGTGCACGCGATCCGTGTGCTGGCCATGCACATCGACACGCCCGTCATCGACGCCGACGACCGGCAGGCGATGGCGGATGGCCTCATCGCGCTGCTGCAGCGCTCGCGCGAGGAGCCCTGCGGTCACCTGCAGTTTCTGCATGGCATGAGCTACTTCATCCACCGGCTCGGTCAGCCGGCCGTGATGCAGCGCTTACAGGAGCTGGCCATGGAAGACTGCACCCGGGTCGATCCCAGGTATCGCCTCGCCCTGCTGGCCGTGCTGGAACCCGGCGCCCGGTGCGGCGGCGATGTGCGGCAGCTCTGGAAACGGCACTGGCTGACCGCGCTGGCGCAGGTGTCCGGCACATTGCGCCAGGCCCGCAACGCCGCTCAGGCCTGGCCCGCCATCCAGGGCCTGCTGCCCGCGCTGCGCCAGGAGGAGAACCGCGACGCGGTGCTGCGCCTGCAGATCGACGCCCTGCCCCTGCTGCCGGCGCAGGACCAGGCGCGTGTGCTGGAGCAGATGCTCACCCACTGCCTGCGCAGCCGGTTCGACACCGACGAAGCGCACCGGGTCTTGCTGATCGAAGCCTGCCGCCGCCTGCCCTTTCACCTGCGGGCCGGCCCGCTGCGCTGCCTGCGGCGCTTCTGCGCGACGGCGCCGCAGGCCAGCGTTGCGCTGCTGACCGCGCTGCAGCGCGACACCACGCAGGCGCAGGCCGCCTGGGCCGAAAATTCGCTGGCCGTCCTCGCGAGCCGGGAGCCGGCATGAGCCTGCCGCCGATCGGCGCCCAGGGCGCGCCACCGACGCCACCCTTGCCCCAGGACGACACCGGCCTGCCGCCGCCACCGCCGCGCCTGGAGCAGACCCCGAACGAACTGCTCTGGATGATCGCGCAGGCCATCCAGCGGCAGAACCGCGACACGCCGCCGCTGGACACCGTGCTGGAGCTGCCCCGGCTCAACAGCCGCTTCGCCGCCGTCTTCGGGCAGCCCGCCGCGGCCAGCCGGGCGATGCATGCCCTGGCGCTGGCGCAGACGCCCGGCGAACTCATGGCCGCGATCGATGCGCTGGCAGACCTTCCCCGGCCTGCGCCGCCCCGTGCTGGGAGGCCGCCTGGGCGGGTGTGGACCGGTTCTGGCCGGACCACACCGACCGGCTGATCTGGCACCTGCTGGACCACCTGCCCGCGCCATGCGGGCTGCGCCAGCAGCAGATCGACCATGCCCTCGACTTTCTGCTGCGCCGCTCCTGCCATTCGCTGCAGGATGCGAGCCGGCAGCTGCTGACGCTGTGCGCGGCCACCGGCGCAATCTCCCGCGAGCGCTGGCGCAAGCTGCTGCAGCTCAAGAGCCGGGTGAGCCGCTTCCACCGCAAGCCCGCGTCCCCGCCGGACGCGGCCGGCATCACCGAAGACCAGCAGGCGCAACTGCGCCTGATGCTGGACACCCGCGAGCACGCGCGGCTGGGCGATCTGCGGGCCTTCCTCGAAATGCTCGAACGCATCGAAGCCATCGCCGACCCCGAGATACGGCTGTGCCTGCTCGAACGCCTGCAGGTCCACCTGGCCGCTCTCGGCGACGACGGCCCGGCCTGCGCCGCCCGTTGGCGCCAGGCCCTGCTGGGACTTGCAGGCAGCCCCGTGCATGCGCAGGCCCTGAAGCTGCTGCCGCGCCTCGCAGACCAGCGGCAGCGCAGCCATCTGCTGCAGAGCCTGGCCGCCTTCGGCCCGCTGCAGGCGGCGCGCATCCTCAAGGCCCACACCGACAGCTTCCGCTGCGATGCCGACAGCCTGCAGCAGTTGTGCGACGCCTGCCTAGCGCTGATCGAACGCGCCCAGGCCTCGCCATGCGAACACCAGCAAGTGCTCCTGCTGCTGGCCGGCGCCCGATTCATCGGCCTTCCGGCGCTGGCCCGCCAGCTGCTGGCGCAATGCGCCGAGCTGCCAACGTGCCACCGCGTGGCCGTGCTGGTGGGCGTGCGTCGGACGGCCCGGGCGTCGCCGGAATTCCAGCGCCTGTGGCTGGCGCAGTGGCTGCCCGCGCTGGGCGAGACCACCACGGCGCTGAGCCAGGCCACGGAGCCGGCGGAGATCCGCAACTGGCTGCTCGCCCTGCTGCCGGCGCTGCCGCACACGCCGCTGATCGTGCTGCCCCGCCTGCTCGGTGCCCTGCCGGAGCTGGATCCCGAGGAGCAGGCGCAGATCCTGGTCTGGGCGGCCCCCGTGTGCCGGACCGCTTGTCCTCCAGGCCGGTGCTCGAGACCGATTTCCAGGAACTGCTGGACCACTGTGCCGCGCTGCCTTTCTATCTGCGCCCGGCGGTGCTGCAAGCCTTCTCCTACCTGGACTCCGGCGAACGCCCCTCGCGTGCCCGCTGGCATGAGATCCGCGACCGGACTCGGGCCGAGGCCCGCGCCTGGCTGCAGGCGCATGCGGCCGACGCGGCCAGCGGCTGAGCCGCCTCAGGCCTGCAGCACCAGCAGCGGCGCGCCCTCGGCCACCTGGTCGCCGGGCGCGTACAGCAACTCCTGCACCAGGCCATCGGCCGGCGCGGCGATGGTGTGCTCCATCTTCATCGCCTCCATCACCGCCAGCGGCTGGCCGCGCGCCACCCGCTCGCCGGCCTTCACCGCGAAGGACAGCAGCTTGCCCGGCATGGGTGCTGTCAGCCGGCCGCCGCTGTCCTGGGCGTGGCCGGCATGGGCCAGCGGATCGACGATGGCGATGGCCGCCGCACCCCGGTCGGTGAAGACCTGGGCCTGCTGCCCATGCCGGTGCACGAAGGCGGTGATGCGCCGGCCGCCCAGGCGCAGGTCGATGGCGCCGTCGGCGGCCGGCGACCAGGACAGGGGCTCCGCGGTTCCGCCGACGGCCAGCGAGAGGCTGCCGTCGCGCCCGCGCTCCAGCACCGCCTGCACCGGCTCGCCGCGCCATTCGAAGGCGAAGGGCCGCCGCATGGCGCCGTGCGAACGCCAGCCCTGGCGGTTGGCGAAGGGGTCGCCGCCTTGCGACAGCCGTTCTTCGTCGGCCAGCTGCTGCACCACGGCGGCCGCGGCGGTCAGCGGAAGGCCGAGTTCGTCCTGGTCGAACAGCACGGCCCGTTCACGCTCGATCAGCGCCGTGTCCAGCCGCGCCTCGGCGAAGGACGGGCTCTGCACCACCCGGCGCAGGAACTGCACATTGGTCGGCAGGCCGACGATGCGCACCCGCGCCAGGGCGGCATCGAGCCGGGCCAGCGCCTCCTGCCGCGTGGCGCCGTGCACGATCAGCTTGGCGATCATCGAATCGTAGAAGGGCGTGATGGTGTCGCCCTCGCGCACCCCGTCGTCGATTCGCAGCGGGCCGCGACTGAAATGGTGGGCGTCCGCGGGCGTGCGGTAGACGGCGAGCGTGCCGGTGGTCGGCAGGAACTGCTTGTCGGGGTTCTCGGCGCAGATGCGCGCCTCGATGGCATGGCCCTGGATGCGCAGGTCCTGCTGGCGCAACGGCAGCGGCTCGCCGCAGGCCACACGCAGCTGCCACTCGACCAGGTCCAGGCCGGTGATCGCCTCGGTGACCGGGTGCTCGACCTGCAGGCGGGTGTTCATCTCCATGAAGAAGAAGTCCATGGCGCCGTCGTCGCGTTGTTCGACGATGAACTCGACAGTGCCGGCGCCCACGTAGTCCACCGCGCGTGCCGCCGCCACGGCGGCCTGGCCCATGCGCTGGCGCAGGGCTTCCGTCATGCCGGGTGCGGGGGCTTCTTCCAGCACCTTCTGGTGGCGGCGCTGCACCGAGCAGTCGCGCTCGAACAGCCAGACGTAGTTTTGCTGCGTGTCGCCGAAGACCTGGATCTCGATGTGCCGGGGGCGCTGGACGTATTTCTCGACGAGGACGGCGTCGTTGGCGAAGCTGTTCTGCGCCTCGCGCTGGCAGGAGGCCAGGGCCGCGGCGAAGTCTTCGTCGCGCTCGACGATGCGCATGCCCTTGCCGCCACCGCCGGCGCTGGCCTTGATGAGCACCGGGTAGCCGATGCGGGCGGCCTGTTGCTGCAGCAGCTGCGGGTTCTGGTCCGCGCCGTGGTAGCCGGGGACCAGGGGGACGCCGGCCTGCTCCATGCGCTGCTTGGATTCGGCCTTGAGGCCCATGGCCCGGATGGCCTGGGGGATGGGCCGATGAAGCGGAGGCCGGCATCTGCGCAGGCTGTGGCGAAGTCTGCGTTTTCGCTCAGGAAGCCGTAGCCGGGGTGGATGGCTTCTGCGCCTGTTTGCTGGGCTGCCTGCAGGATGTGCTGCCACTTCAGGTAGCTTTCCTGGGGGTATTGCCTCCCAGGGGGACTGCTTCGTCGCAGGCTGCTACGTGCTTGGCGTTTGCGTCTGCTTCGGAGTAGATGGCTACTGTCTTGATGCCTAGTTTTTGGGCCGTGGAGGCTACTCGGCAGGCTATTTCGCCTCGGTTGGCTATCAGGATTTTTTTGAACATTTTGGGGCTTGTCTTCCTGTTGATTCGCGTTGGTCTCCTGGCGGAGGGCGGAGCTGGGGCTGCGCGCCCCAGACCGCGCTCACTTTCTTTGCTTCGCCAAAGAAAGTAAGCAAAGAAAGGCGACCCAGCTGCGGGAGTCCCCCTCTTCGAGGGGGGCACGCTGCGGTGCTCGCAAAGGCGGGGTCCACGACAACTCGCTACGCTGCGCTTCGCTCAAACAGGTCGTGGCCCTGATCCGCCTTTGCTCCGCTCCTCGCTCACCCGCAGATGGGACCCGGGGAGCGGGAGCGGGGACAGCGGCTGCTTCGCAGCGCAACGGGCCATCGCTGCGCTCGGCCTGGGTTTGAAAGGCGGCGCTCAGTGTGGGGCGGTATTCAATCGGAGGCCGAGCGCAGCGACGGCCCGTCGCCCTGCGAAGCAGTGGCTGTCCCCGCTCCCGGGTCCCGTCTGCGGGTGAGTGAGGAGCGCAGCAAAAGCGGATCAGGGCCACGACCTGTTTGAGCGAAGCGAGTTGTCGTGGACCCCGCTTTTGCGAGCACCGCAGCGTGCCCCCTCCGCAGGAGGGGGACTCCCGCAGCCGGGTCGCCTTTCTTTGCTTACTTTCTTTGGCGAAGCAAAGAAAGTGAGCGCGGTCTGGGGCGCGCAGCCCCAGCTCCGCCCTCCGCAGGAGAACAGCCCCAGCAAGGCACCACCACCACCCCAGCAGCGGCAGCAACCATTCATCCCAACACCCACCCAGGAGCCCGCTTCCCAAGAAAGGCCCGCACCCCTTCCACCCCTTCGGCAGAAGCCCGAATATCCGCAATCCCTTCAACCGTCAGCGCCACAAGCGCATCGTCAAGAACAGCCCCATCGACCGAATCGATCAAAAGCTTGGCAGCCCGCACCGCAGCCGGACTCCCTTGGCAAACAGCCTTCACGATCCCATCGACACAGCCATCAAGCGCCTCAACCGAGTCGACAAGCTGGTGCACCAGCCCCACCCGAAGCGCCTCCCCCGCCGAGAAGCGCTCAGCCGTCAAGAAGTAGCGCTGCGCAGCCCGCCGCCCGATGGCCCGGATCACATATGGACTGATGGTCGCCGGCACCAGCCCGATCCGCGTCTCGCTCAGGCAAAACCCGGCCGAGTCGATGGCCACAGCGATATCGCAAGCCGCCACCAGCCCCATGCCCCCGGCATAGACATCCCCCTGCACCCGCGCCACCACCGGCTGCGGACAGGAAGCGATGGTCCGCAGCATGCGAGCCAGCGCACCGGCATCGGCGACGTTCTCCTCCCGGCTGTAATCGGCCATGCGCCGCATCCAGTTCAGGTCGGCGCCGGCACAAAAGGCCGGCCCCTCGGCCGCCAGCACGATGCAGCGCACATCCTCACGCGCCGACAGCCCCACAAAGGCCGCGTCGAGTTCGGCGATCAGCCGCTCGTCGAAGGCGTTGCGCACCTCGGGCCGCGCCAGCGTGACACGCGCCACGGTCTGCAGAACTTCGACTTTCAACAAGGCCATCACGGCTCCCCGCATGGTTTGGATAAGACTTCGACCATCGCGCCCTCACATGCGGAACACACCGAACTTCGGCTCGCGCACCGACGAATGGCGCGCCGCCGCCAGCCCCAGCGCCAGCACCCGCCGGGTGTCCGCCGGATCGATCACCCCGTCGTCCCACAGCCGCGCGCTGGCGTAGTAGGGATGGCCCTGGCGCTCGTACTGCTGGCGGATCGGCGCCTTGAAGGATTCCTCCTCTTCGGCCGACCACTGGCCGCCCTTGGCCTCGATGCCGTCGCGCCGCACCGTGGCCAGCACACTCGCGGCCTGCTCGCCGCCCATCACCGCGATGCGCGCGTTCGGCCACATCCACAGGAAACGCGGGCTGAAGGCCCGGCCGCACATGCCGTAATTGCCGGCGCCGAAACTGCCGCCGATGATCACGGTGAACTTGGGCACATTGGCCGTGGCCACCGCCGTCACCATCTTGGCGCCGTGGCGGGCGATGCCCTCGTTCTCGTACTTGCGGCCGACCATGAAGCCGGTGATGTTCTGCAGGAAGACGATGGGCGTGCCGCGCTGGCAGCACAGCTCGATGAAGTGCGCGCCCTTCTGCGCCGACTCCGAGAACAGGATGCCGTTGTTGGCGACGATGCCCACCGCCTGGCCCTCGATGTGGGCGAAGCCGCAGACCAGGGTGGCGCCGAAACGCGCCTTGAACTCGTGGAACTCGCTGCCATCGACGATGCGGGCGATGATCTCGCGCACGTCGAAGGGCTTGCGGGTGTCGGCCGGGATCACGCCGTAGAGCTCCTGCGCATCGAAGCGAGGCGGCTCGGCGGGGCGCTGCGCCGCGAAGGGCTTTTGCGCGGCGGTATGGCCCACGGCGGCGCGGGCCAGGGCCAGGGCATGCAGGTCGTCCTGCGCCAAGTGGTCGGCCACGCCGGAGAGCCGGGTGTGCACGTCGCCGCCGCCCAGGTCCTCGGCGCTCACGACTTCGCCGGTGGCGGCCTTCACCAGCGGCGGGCCGCCGAGGAAGATGGTGCCCTGCTTGGCCACGATGATGGATTCGTCGCTCATCGCCGGCACATAGGCGCCGCCGGCCGTGCAGCTGCCCATCACCACGGCGATCTGGGCGATGCCCTGGGCGCTCATCTGGGCCTGGTTGTAGAAGATGCGGCCGAAATGATCGCGGTCGGGAAAGACCTCGTCCTGGTTGGGCAGGTTGGCGCCGCCGGAGTCCACCAGGTAGATGCAGGGCAATCGGTTCTGCTCGGCGACCTCCTGGGCGCGCAGGTGCTTCTTCACCGTCATGGGGAAGTAGGTGCCGCCCTTGACCGTGGCGTCGTTGCAGACGATGACGCAGTCGCGGCCCGAGACGCGGCCGATGCCGGCGATCAGGCCGGCGCCGGGCGCCGCGTCCTCGTACATGCCGTGGGCGGCCAGCGGGGCGATCTCCAGGAAGGGCGTGCCGGGATCGAGCAGGCGCTCCACCCGCTCGCGCGGCAGCAGCTTGCCGCGGGCCACGTGTTTGGCGCGGGCGGCTTCACCGCCGCCGGCAGCGATGCGGGCGACCTGGGCGTGCAGGTCGTCGACCTGGGCCCGCATGGCCTGGGCGTTGGCCTGGAATTCGGCCGAACGGGGGTTGAGTTGGCTTTCGAGCGCGCTCATGCGGTTTCCGCGAAGAGTTCGCGCCCGACCAGCATGCGCCGGATCTCGCTGGTGCCCGCGCCGATCTCGTAGAGCTTGGCGTCGCGCCACAGCCGCTCCACCGGGAAGTCCTTGGTGTAGCCCACGCCGCCCAGGGCCTGGATCGCCTCGCCGGCCATCCAGGTGGCCTTCTCGGCGGAATACAGGATGGCGCCGGCCGCGTCCTTGCGCAGGGTGCGGGCATGGTCGCCGCGGTCGCAGGCCTTGCCCAGGGCGTAGACATAGGCGCGGGTGGCCTGCCAGGTGGTGTAGAGGTCGGCCACCTTGCCCTGCATCAGCTGGAATTCGCCGATGGCCTGGCCGAACTGCCTGCGTTCGTGCACATAGGGCAGCACCGCGTCCATGCAGGCGGCCATGATGCCGAGCGGGCCGCCGGAGAGCACGGCGCGTTCGTAGTCCAGGCCGCTCATCAGCACCCGTGCGCCATTGCCTTCGCCGCCGAGCACGTTCTCGGCCGGCACCTCGCAGTCGTCGAAGAAGAGCGGATAGGTGTTGCTGCCGCGCATGCCCAGCTTGTCGAGCTTGGCGCCGGCCGAGAAGCCCTTGAAACCCTTCTCGACGATGAAGGCCGTCATGCCCTTGGCGCCGGCCGCCGGGTCGGTCTTGGCGTAGATGACGAGGGTGTCGGCATCGCCGCCGTTGGTGATCCACATCTTGCCGCCGTTGAGCACATAGCGGTCGCCCTTCAGCTCGGCGCGCAGCTGCATGCTGACCACGTCGGAGCCGGCGCCCGGCTCGCTCATGGCCAGGGCGCCCACATGTTCGCCGCTGACCAGTTTGGGCAGGTAGCGGGCCTTCTGCGCCGCATCGCCGTTGCGGTGAATCTGGTTGACGCAGAGGTTGCTGTGCGCGCCATACGACAGGCCGACCGAGGCCGAGGCGCGCGAGACTTCCTCCAGCGCCACCAGATGCGCCAGGTAGCCCATCTGCGTGCCGCCATATTCCTCGGACACGGTCATGCCGTGCAGGCCCATGTCGCCGAGCTTCTTCCAGAGGTCGGCGGGAAAGAGGTTGTCGCGGTCCACCTGCGCGGCGCGCGGGGCGATCTCGGTGGCGGCGAAGTCGGCCACGGCATCGCGCAGGGCGTCGACGGTGTCGCCGAGGCCGAAGTCCAGTCCGGGTAGCTGCATTTGGTTTGTCTCCTGTCGGAGCCGCCAGCCTACGCCTCGCAGCGCCGCATATGGCGCCACAATGGTTGCAAATCCTGCCACCGAGCCATGCCCGTTCCAGCCAAGAAAAACGCCAGTGCCGCCACGCCCATGGCCTTCGCCCGTGCGGCCCTGACCGCCTACGAACTGCGCGGCCTGGACCCCGGCCCGGCGCTTCGCCAGGCACGGATCGCGCCGCGCGAGCTGCGCCTGCGCGACGGCCGCATCACCGCAGCGCAATTCGAGGCCCTGTGCGCCCATGCGATGCAGGAGCTCGACGACGAGGCCCTGGGCTGGTTCTCGCGCCGCCTGCCCTGGGGCAGCTACGGCATGCTGTGCCGGGCCTCGGTCACCGCGCCCACCCTGGGCGTGGCGCTGGCGCGCTGGTGCCGCCATCACCGGCTGCTGACGGACGATGTGCTGCTGCACCTGGCGGTGGACGGCGACATCGCCAGCCTGCGCCTGCAGGAGCAGCGGCCCATCGCGCCCGCGCTGCGCGAGCTTTGCCATGTGACGCTGCTGCGCAATCTGCATGGCTTCGCCAGTTGGGCGATCGACTCGCGCATCGCCCTGCGGCAGGCGCGGCTGGCCTATGCCGCGCCGCGCCATGCCGCCGTGTATGCGCTGCTGTTCGCCTGCCCGCTGCACTTCGATTGCGAGGGCAGCGGCATGCTTTTCGATGCGCGTTACCTCGGTCTGCCGCTGGTGCGCGACGAGGCCGCCACCCGCGCCATGCTGCAGCGCGCCCTGGCGCTGACGGTGCGCCAGTACCGGCGCGACCGGCTGCTGGCCGAGCAGGTGCGCGAACAGCTGCGCCAGCAACCCTTCGCCACGGCCGACTCGGTGGCCGCGGCCCTGAACCTGTCGGCGCGCAGCCTGCACCGCCAGCTGCACGAGGAGGGTTTTGCCCTGCAGGCGCTGAAGGACGAGACCCGCCTGGCCCTGGCCCAGTCGCTGCTGCGCGGCAGCGGCCGGCCGATCAAGCAGGTGGCGCTGGCCGCGGGTTTTCGCAACGAAAAGAGTTTCGCGCGCGCCTTCGCCTTGTGGACCGGCCAGGCGCCCGGACGCTGGCGGGCGGATGCGCGGGAGCTGCAGGGCGGCTGAGCGGGGCTGCTTCGGCGCGTCGATGAAGTCTTCGGGTTCTCCAGGGCCGCCGCGACGGCCGGGTTTTGAAATCGCGGGTTTCCGCTTCCGAACGACCGCCATGAACGCTGCCTTCCCCTCCTCTTCTGCCGTGAGTGCCGGCACCGTGTGCAAGGAGGCGGTCATCGAGCAGCTTCCTCCGGCCGGCGACCCCGTGTCGCTTGTCCCGCAGGAACTGGCCCCGCTTCAGGCCGGTGACCCCAGGCACCTGGAATCGCCGGCGCCGGAAATGCTGGGCACGATCTTTGGATACCTGAGCAGTCCGAAAGACCTGGCGGCGGTGCGCGGCACCAGCCGCAAGCTGCAGCGTGCCGTGGCGGAGCAATGGACCAGCGCCTCCCTGGTCTGGATGCTGCAGAACGCAAGCGATCTTCCTGAAGCGCTGGAACGCGCCGTGCGGGAGACCGCATCCATGCAGCGGCTGATCCTGGTGCTGCCGGCACTGCGCACGGCCATCCTCGTCCTGCCGGCGTTGTCGCCGGCCCAACGCCGCGCCTGGCTGTCGCGCCTGTCCGAAGTGGTGGATGCCAGGTTCCCGCCCGGCGCCCCGCGCGAGCAGCTGCACCGCCTGATCGACGCGGTCGCGCAGCTGGAGCGCAGGCCGGCCGATCCGCAGCGCGGGCGGGCTGCGTTCGATCTGTTGATGGCGCAGTTCACCGAGTTGCGGCCATCCCCCCGCCAGGTGCTCTGCCGCGCGCTGGCCGAGGCGTTCGAGGCGGGTGTCTTCGGCGACGAGAGTGGCGAGGCCGCGGAAGCCCCGCCCGATCCCCGCCTGACACGGATGTTCCACCAGCTGCTGGCGAGGTGGTCGCCGGGCGGTGGCCCCATGATGGGGGACCACCTGCTCCAGGCCGCGGAGCGCCTGCATCCCAGCCAATCCGACCTGGCGAACTGGGCCGTGCTGGGCAGCCTCCACCATGCGCGCGAGCGGAGGTCGTATATGCATTCAGCCAGCGCTGCCGCGGCCGCCCGGCCCATTCGTAGGATGCTCCCCGAGCTGCCGGATATCCACTGAGCCGGCCGCGGTGCGCGCTTCGCCGCGCCGCCGCGATCTTCGGGCGGTGCGGGTCCCGCGCTGGGGGCTGGCTCCTCCAATCGGGGTTCCTTCCTGCCCGCGAGCATCCATGCATCCCGTTTTTTCCACTCACCGGGCGCGGCTCGCCGATCCGGCATCCTGTGTCGTCCCCGCGCCGGCCGATCGCCTGTCCGGCATGCCGGGTCCGCTGCCACCGCAGCCGCAGGATCTGCCGGGCGGGCCGCTGTCTCGCCTCGACAATCCGCGCGACCTGGCCGGCGTGTGGGCCGGCAGCCGCGCACGGCAGGCCGATGCGGCGCAGGAGAGGGCCGCCGCCCGCATAGGCGCCCGGCTGCAGGCGGCCGACGATGTGCCCGCCGCGCTGCAAGCTGCGCTGCGCGACATCGCCGCCCTGCCCTCCGGCTCCGCCGCGTCCCTGCGGGCGATGCGCATCGCCGTGCTGAGCGTGCTGCGCCTGCCGTCCGGGCAGCGCGCCACCTGGCTTTCCTGCCTGTCCGAGGCGGCGCAGGACCGGTTCGCGCGTTCGGCCGATTCGGGCCGGCTGTGGCGCCTGATCGACGCGGTGGCGGAACTGGGCCGCAGGCCGGCGCCGCACGCCCCGGGATTCGCCGAATTCGAGCTGCTGCTGGCGCAGGCCGGCGACCTGCAGCCCCGCACCCGGCGTGCCCTGCACCTGGCCCTGGCCGAGGCCTTCCGGCGATGCGCGCTGGCCTGCCAGCCCGATGGCGGACCCCATCAGCCGAATGCCTTGACCACGCCCGCGCGGCTGCTGCATGCGGCCGACGATGGGGCGCCGGAGGGGACATCGGCCCGCCTGCCGGCGCCACCCCCGACCCGATCCGCGGGCCGCGGCCTGCTGCAGCTGCCGGTGGAACTGCAGCAGGCGGTGGCGGCACGGTTGTGCGAAGCGGACCTGGCAGCGCTCAGCCGGAGCTGCGGGGCCCTGCATGCCGTGCTCGCGCCCGATCTGGAACGCGCCCGCGATGCCGCATCGCTGGCCCGGGCCGCCGACCTGCCGCAGGCGCTGGCTGCGACCCTGCCGCGGATGCGCGCCATCGTGCATCCCGGCCTGCTGCTGCGCTCCTTGCGCAGCGCCACGCTGGCGACGATGCGCTTGCCGCGGACGCAGCGCGAGCCCTGGCTGCGCCAGCTGTCGGCCATCGCGGCCGGCAAGGATCTGGCGGATGCGCCGCGCGGCGCGGTGATGCGTTTCATCGAGGCGGCGGCGGACCTGGGCAGGCGCCCGGTGCCGGCGGCGCGTGCATGCCAGGCGCTCAACGCATTGCTGAACGACGCCACCCGGCTGACGCGCGGCGACACGCTGCTGCTCTACCTCGCCGTCGCCGAGGCCCTCTGGGCCGGCGTGCTGAACCCGCCGGCATGGCCAGGCTCCGGCGAGCCCGCCGCGCTGCGCCTGTTCATGCGCATGATGTCCCGTATCGACTATTGGGCGCACGAGTCCTCCGCGCCGGTGCTGCGGGTGATGCTGCTGGGCCTGCGCAGCCTGAGCCGGCGTCAGCTGGAGATGGCCCATGTGACGGTGCGGCGGGAGGTGCAGCTCCTGGGGCCCGATCTGCAGGCCATCGGACTCGAATGCCTGCACCAGGGCCTGCTGGCCGTGATGCCGCACACGGACTGGCGCATCGCGGAGACCCGCGCGATGTTGAAGGGCTGCCCGGCCGGGCAGGTGCGCGCGGCGGTCGAGGCGGTGCGCGCGCAGCTCGACGACCTGCACCAGCGCAACACCTGAGGCCGGCCCCGCAGGTGCTGCCGGTGCCGCTGACTGGAGACGGCCGCTTCGAAACGCCGAACGCGTCTTCGTGTTGCGCTCACCGGCTTGGCCGCGAAGCCTTGAAATGACGGCCTTTCCCGCGAACGCTCTTCCATGTACTTTCCCGCCACCCACTCCACCTCCTCCACCCGCTCCGACCTCGGCGCAAGCGTCGGCGATGCCGGCCAGCGCACCGACGATCCCGCCAGCGATGCGCCTGTGCAAGCGCGGCACGAGCCGGGTCCGCTGGGTGAACTGTCCGCGCGCACCCCGAGCCCCCTGCCCGCGGCCTCGCAGGCGCAAGCCCTGAGCCACGCGCTGCTGCAATACGACGACGATATTTCATCGGTGCTGGCCGTGAAGATGCCGCGCATCAGCGCCCTCGGCTCCCTGGCCGAGGCACGGGTGGTGGTGCATGCCGCCGTGGCGGCCATCCTGGGCTGTCAGCTCTGGCAACGCGGGCGGTGCCTGCGGCAGCTGTCGGCCGGCGTGGCGGCGATGCCGCTGGCGAGCCACGAGGTGGAGCAGTTGCAAGCCATCGTCGCCGCGGCCGAGGACGCGAGCCTGGACTTCTTCGGCCCCGTGCCGGCGGACAAGGGATTCGCGGCCTTCGAGACCCTGCTGGCCGCAAGCGCGGACCTGCCGCAGGCGGGGCTCAGGCGGCTCTACCGCGCACTCGCCGGCGCGCTGTACAGAAGCGTCCTCGGCCACCGCGACGACTCCGTGGCGCCGGACCCGCGTGTGACGCAGATGTTTCGCGACCTGCTGGGCCGCATCCAGTCCTGGCCGCCGCAAGACAGCAGGCATGTTCTGGAAGACCTGCTGCTGGCCATGCGCATCCTGCCCCCGCGCGCCCAGGAGTCGATATTCGTCGCCGCCCTGTCGGCGGTCGATCGCATGGAACCGCAGTGGCGGGCGCAAGGGCTGGCCTGCCTGGCCGAGGGCATCCTCACCTATGGAGACATCAGCCCGCTCGAAAAAGCGGTGCACAGTGAACTGGCAACTTATCCGCCGATCGAGCAACGCGGGGCGACCCGTGCGGCAGAGAGAAAGCGCCGTGAACTGGAAGCCGGCTGGCGCTGAAGCCCACCCCCGCCTTGCGACCAGCGAGTGCTGCAATGCACCCAGCTTTCCCCGGGCCATCGGCCATCCTGGCGGGTGCCGCCGCCAGCCACCGGGCCGGCGCGCATGATCCGCCAGCACCGGCAGCCGATGCCGACGGTCGGGCAGCACCGCCCCAGCCTGCGCTGGACGCCCTGGCCCTTCTGCCGGTGGAGCTGTGGCAGCAGGTGTTTTCCCACCTGGGGCCGCGCGAGCTGGCGGCGGTGGCGGGCACCAGCCGCGGCCTGCGGGCCTGCGTGGCGCAGGAGCGGGCCCGCAGTTTTGTCGTGCAGGGGCTGCCGTGCGCGGCCGATCTGCCGGCGGCGCTGGAGCGGGCCTTGTGGGAGATCGCCGGCATCGACCGGCTGCCGCTGGCGCGCCCGGCGCTGCAGGTGGCCACGCTGGCCGTGCTGGGCCTGCCGCCCTGGCAGCGCCATGCCTGGATCGCGCGCCTGGGCCATGAAATCGACGCCAAGGGCTTCCCGCGAAACGAGCGGCTGCGGCTGCGCCGTTTGGGCACGGCGGTGGCGATCCTGGGCCGGTGGCCGGCACGGGCGGACAGCGGTTTCGCCGCCTTCGGCTGCCTGATAGACGGCTGCGCCGACCAGTCCGACGCGGTGCAGGACACCGTGTACCGCGCGATCGCCGGCGCCTTCTGGGCAGGCGCCCTGGGCCCCCAGGGCGCCGCCGGCACGCCGCACGACCCGCGGGTGCTGCCGATGTTCGTCCACCTGCTGGAACGGGTGCGGAACTGGCCGGACGAGCGGGCGATCCAGGTTCTGGCCCCCTTGCTGCTGGGCATGCACAGCCTGCATCCGGGCGAGCGGGTACAGGGGCTGACCCACGCCTGGCCGGCGATCCTTCGACTGAAGTCCACGGCCTGGGCCGTCGCGATGGAGTGCACCTACTGGGGCGGCATCACCCTCGACCCCGATCCGGAGCTGATGATGGTGCACACCGTCGCCGCGCTCATGCGCCACCCGGTGCGGCGCGAGGTGCAGGAACTCGTCGGCGAGCGGCGCCGCGCACTGCGCAAGGTTTTCGAGCTGAACCGGCGCAGGACCCTGCAGGCCCGGCAGACCGACGAGGCCCGCCCGGCCAAGCGCGCACGGCCCGATCCATCCGGCGCGCAGGCCTGAGACGGCGTTTCGGTGGGCGCGCCGCCGCTTCGTGCGGCGGTTTCCGGCCCGCGCGGCGGGGCATTGGAATCGAGTCCCCTCGCTGCCGACGAAGACCCGCACACCATGCTCCATCTCAACGCCGACCCCGGCGCCGCCGTTCGTGCGGCCGACACTGTCACCACACAGGATCCAGGCCAGCCGGATACCCACGTCATCGATGAGGAACTGGCCCCCCTGCCCGGCCCGCTGCAGATGCTGCCGACCGAGATGCTCGACCGCATCGTCCTGTGCCTCGACGACCCGCGCGACGTCGGCGCCCTGTGGGCGACCAGCCGCCGCCTGCAGGCCTGCACCGCGCAGGCGCGCAGCAGCGCGCTGGTGGTCAGGAACCTGCAGACAGCCCGCGACCTGCCGGCCGCGCTCCAGGCGGCGCTGCCGGAACTGGCCCGCATCACCCGTCTGCCCTTGTTGCTGCCCGCGCTGCGCATCGCCATCCTGAGCGTGGCCTTGCTCGCACCCGGGCAGCGTGCGGACTGGCTGGCCCGGCTGCTGGAGATGGTGGAACGCCCATGCACACCCCCGTGTGGCGCACCCGCCTGCGCGAGCTGATCGCGGCGGTGGAGCGGCTGGACGGCCAGCCACAGGACGTGGAGGCGGCACTGGCCGCCTTCGAGCTGCTGCTGGCCGAGGCGCGCGGCCTGCATCCCCGCGCCCAGCGCAGGCTCTACCTGGCCGTGGCGCAGGCCTTCAGCACGGGTGCACTGGGCGATGCGTACCACCGCACCGAAAAGACGAACCAGGCGGTGTCCCGGATCTTTCGCCGTCTGCTGGCCCTGGTACAGGATTGGTCGCTGAAAACGGAGTGCGGGCTCCAAATGACGGAGGCGCTCCTGGCCAGCCCTCCTTACTTTCCGCTGCGCGATCGCCAGGCCTTGCACATCGCGTTGCTGGAGACCTTGCACGGCATCGTGACCGGTGGCACCGAACTGCACGCGGCCTGAAGACCGCAGGAGAAGCCAGCCATGACCCTTCCTCCTGCGAACCTCGGCGCCGCGTCAGGACGTCACAAGCCAGGCGGTCCCGCGTCCGTCCATGCCGATGCAGACGGCACCGAAGACGCCGGGGTCGGCAGCTCCGAACCGAGTCTGCTGGAAACCCTGCCGGTGGAGCTGCAGCAACGGACCTTCGCCTTCCTGTCCGCACCTGATCTGCAGGCGCTGGCCCACACCAGCAAGGCCCTGAACGCGATCGTGGGCGCGGACCTGGCCCGTGCCCGCGCGGCGGTCCGGCTGGCTTCGGCGGCCGACCTGCCGGCGGCACTGGCGGCGGTGCTGCCGCAGATCCATTTCATTGCCCATCCGGCGCTGGCGCGGCGCGCGCTGCTCAGCGCCACCCTGGCCGTCTTGCGGCTGCCGCTGCCGCAGCAGGAGCCGTGGTTGACCCGGCTGGCCGGCATCGCCGCGGGCAAGGCCCTGGGGCGCAAGGCCCAGGCCGAACTGCTGCGTTTCATCGCGGCGGCCACCAGCCTGGGCCAGCGTCCGGTGGAGGCGGAGCGGGGATTCGCGGCGCTCGACACCCTGCTCGGAGCCGACTTCCTGCTGCCGCAGGTCGAGCAGCAGCGCCTGTATCTGGTACTGGCCGAGGCTTTCTGGTCCGGCGTACTGGGCGAGCAGGCCCTCGGCAGCGAACTCGCCCCCACGGTGCTGAGCATGTTCCTGCACTTGCTGTGGCAACTGAAATCCTGGCCGCAGGAGCGCCAGATGCCGGTGCTGCGGGTGCTGCTGCTGGGGGTGCGCAGCGTGAATCCGCTGTCGATGGAGATCGCCCATTTCCACGCACTGGCGCACATCGTGCGGTTCGACCCCCCTCTGCGCGCGATCGCGCTGGCATGTTTGCGCCAGGGTGTGCAGCGCCCGGTTCCGTGTACCAACTGGTATGTCGAGTCCCTGCAGTCGCGACTGGCGCTCCACACGCCGCAAGAACGAGATGCGGCAGAGGCCTGCATGCAGGAACAGCTCCAGGACCTGCATGCCCGTTACGGCTGAGCCGCTTCAGAGGCTGGGCCGCGGCCCTGGCGGCAGCGGCGGCCGTGCGGCCCCGGCACCGCGCCGCAGCGCCTGCAGGAAAGCGGGGACCGTGGCCGAAGGCGCATCGCCCAGGCCGCGCACCACGCAGACGCCATCGGCGCCGCGCGCGGCCGCCGCCTCGGCCTGTGCCGGCTCCAGGATGCCGCCGATGGCCACCACAGGCGCGCCGGCCATGGCCACCCACCAGGCCAGGTTGTCCAGCCCCTGCGCGCGCCAGGGCATCTGCTTGGTGAGCGTCGGCCAGACCGGGCCGCAGGCGATGTAGCGCGGCGCCAGCGAGCGGGCGCGCGCCAGCTCCCACAGGCTGTGCGAGCTGATGCCGAGCGCCGGTGCGCCGTCGGCGCGCAGGGCCAGGCGCTGCCCGTCGTCCAGCGCCAGCAGGTCTTCCTGGCCCAGGTGCAGGCCGGAAGCGCCCAGTTCGGCGGCCAGGGCATGGTGGTCGTTGACGAAGAGCATCGCGCCGTGTTCGCGGCAGCGGGCGACGGCTTCGGCGATCTGCTGGCGCACCTGGGCGCGCCAGGCCGGGTCGGGGCCGGGCGGTGTCTTGATGCGCAGCTGCACCGTGCGCACGCCGGCTTCCAGCACCCGGGCCACCCGCCCGGCGCTGTCGACGATGGCGTAGAGGCCCAGCGCGGGCCATGCGGCGGGCGACGAGAAAGGGGCGAAGCAGGGCTCGGCGCTCCACGACATCTGCGGCATGAGCGAGGCATCCGTCGCGAAGCCGGCGCGCGCCCGCACCGGTCCGGCGCCCTGCCCCGCGGCGCTGCCGTGGCGCAAGGCCTGGGCGGTCGCCATCTTGGCCAGCACCAGGGCATCGGCGGCGACGAAGCCCTGCGCCATCGCGGCCGCCGCGGCGCTGGCGAAGGTGCAGCCGGTGCCGTGGTGGTGCGGCGTGTCCAGGCGCGGCAGGGCCAGCCAGCCGGCGGCCTGCGGGGTGTCCATCCAGTCCAGGGCCAGGCCGTCGGCACGGGTGTCGTCGCCGCCGGTCACACACACGCTGTGCGCGCCGCGCGAGCGCAGGGCGGCGGCCAGCAGCGGCGCGGCGCTGGCTTCCGGCAGGCCGGCCAGCCGGGCGGCCTCGCGGCGGTTGGGGGTGATCAGCGTGGCGCGCGGCAGCAGCAGGGCGCGGTAGGCGGCCAGCGTGGCGTCATCGGCGAAGTCCGCGCCGGTGCTGGCCGAGAGCACCGGGTCGACCACCAGCGCCACCGGCGCGCGCTGGCGCAGCCGGTCGATCCATTCGGCCACGAGGGCCACCTGCTGCGGGCCGCCGAGCAGGCCGGTCTTGATGGCGGCGGGCGGCAGGTCGTGTTCCAGCGTGGCGAGCTGGGCGGCCAGGGTGGCGGGCGGCAGCACGTCTATGCGCCGCACGCCCTGCGAGTTCTGCGCGGTGACCGCCGCCACCGCGGTGCACAGGTGCACGCCGCAGGCATCGGCCGCGCGCTGATCGGCGGCGATGCCGGCGCCGCCGCCGCTGTCGGTGCCGGCGATGGTCCAGACAATGGCCAGGCCGCTCATGGCGCGCCGATCAGGAAGGCCTCGCCGCCCACCGGCGTGCTGGCCACGGCGAAGTCCTGCCGGGCGATCACGCCCGCGCCCCAGGCAGTGCGCCCTGCCTCGATGGCCAGGCGGAAGGCCTGCGCCATGGCGGCCGGGCGCGCCGCATGGGCCACGGCCGAGTTGAGCAGCACCGCGTCGAAGCCCATCTCCAGGGCCTGCGCCGCATGCGAGGGCGCGCCGATGCCGGCATCCACGATCAGGACGGTGTCGGGCAGGCGCTCGCGCAGCGTGCGCAGCGCGAAGGGATTGAGCAGGCCCTGGCCGGAGCCGATGGGCGCGCCCCAGGGCATCAGCAGCGGGCAACCGGCATCGAGCAGGCGGCGCGCGGTGACCAGGTCGTCGGTGCAGTAGGGCCAGACGGTGAAACCATCACGCGCCAGTTCGCGCGCCGCCGCCACCAGCTCCACCGGATCGGGCTGCAGCGTGTGTTCGTCGCCGACCACTTCGAGCTTGATCCAGTCGGTGCCGTAGAGCTCGCGCGCCATCTGCGCCAGCACGACGGCCTCGCGGGCGGTGCGGCAGCCGGCGGTGTTGGGCAGCAGCTGCGCGCCGGCGGCGCGGGCCGCGGCATGCACGGTGGCGACGAAGCCGTTGTCGTCGCCGCCGCCGGCCAGGCCGCGCCGCAGGCCGACGGTGACGGCAGCCGGCCGCGCGGCGGCGATGGCCTGGGCCAGCTCCGCCGGCGAGGGATAACCGGCCGTGCCCAGCAGGAAACGGCTGCGCAGCAGGGTGTCGCCGACCCGCCAGGTATCGGCGGGCAGGCAGGAGGATGGGTTCATGGTTCAGCCACCGACGATGGGTTGGACGAGCACCACCCGGTCGCCTTCGGCGAGCCGGGTGGCATGGCGTTGTTCGCGGCGCACGAAGTCGCCGTTGAGCGCGGTGGCGCAGGCCTGCGGCGCATGGCCGAGCGCGGCCAGCAGATCGGCCAGGCTGCTGCCTTCGGGCACCCGGTGCGGGCGGCCGGCGAGTTCGATGGCGATCTCAGGCATGCAACGCCTCCTTCAGTCCGGCCCGGGCCAGCGCGTCCTGCACCAGGGCTGGCGCCATCAGCCAGCCGTGGCGGAACAGGCCGTTGATGCGCACCAGGCCCTCGCTCACCTCGGTGCCGGGCTGGTGGTCGGGCCAGGCCGGGCGCAGGTTGCGGTCCAGCCTTTCGATGCGTGCCTCGGCCAGGGCCGGCATCACGCTGTGGGCGGCGGCCATCAGCTCGACGGAGCTGCGCAGGGAGACGGGCGAGCGGTCCTCGGACTCGATCTCGCTGGCGCCGACGAAGACCCGGTCCGCGCCGCGCGGCAGCAGGTAGACCGCATGGCGCGGATGCAGCAGGCGCACCGGCCGCGTCAGGCCATGGGCGGGCGCCTGCAGCCAGACGGTCTCGCCGCGCACGCCGCGCAGCGTGGCGAAGCCACCGTCCTCCGCCTTGCCCGAGCGGGCGCCCAGGCCGCGGGTGTCGAACACCCAGTCGACATGCAGCGTCCGGCCGCCGGCCTGCAGCCGTCCGGCCGACAGGGCAGCGACGGGCGAACGCCAGTGCCAGTCCACCGAGGCGGCGGCGCGGCGCTGCAGCAGGCAGAGCGTGGCGGGCGGATCGATCTGCGCCTCCTGCGGCAGCAGCCAGGCGCTGGCCGCGCCGTGCAGCGCCGGCTCCAGCGTGGCCAGGGCTTCGGCGCCCAGGGCCTGCGGTGCCGGGCGGGCGCCCTGCAGCCGGGCCAGCACACGCTGGGCGCTGGCCCGGTCGGCACGGTGGGCCAGCAGCAGGCTGCCGCGCTGCTTCAAGAGGCCGGGAGCGCCCAGGCCTTCGACGATGTCGCGCCACAGCGGGATGGAGCGCCAGCCGAGTGCGGCGATGGCCGCATCGGCCCGGTCGAGTTCGGCCGTGGGGCTCAGCATGCCGGCCGCGCTGAAGGCCGCCGCGCCGTGGCCGTCGTAGGTGGGCTCCGGCCCGGGCGCCGGATCGAACACCGCCACCTCGTGCCCCGCATGCCCCAGCTGCCAGGCCAGCAGCCGGCCCAGCAGGCCGGCGCCGGCGATCGCGATGCGGGCCATCTTCAGGCCTGCCGGATCGGGATGTAGAACTCGCCGCCGGCCGCGCGGAATTCGGCCGACTTCTCGGCCATGCCCTCGCTCAGCGCCTGCTCGTCGGCCAGGCCGCGTTCGGCGGCGAACTCGCGCACCTCCTGGGAGATCTTCATCGAGCAGAACTTGGGGCCGCACATGGAACAGAAATGGGCCGACTTGCTGCTGTCCTTGGGCAGGGTCTCGTCGTGGAATTCACGGGCGGTATCCGGGTCCAGGCCCAGGTTGAACTGGTCCTGCCAGCGGAATTCGAAGCGGGCCTTGCTGAGCGCGTCGTCGCGGTAGCGCGCGCCCGGATGGCCCTTGGCCACGTCGGCCGCATGCGCGGCGATCTTGTAGGCGATGATGCCCTGCTTCACGTCGTCGCGGTCGGGCAGGCCCAGGTGCTCCTTGGGCGTGACGTAGCAGAGCATGGCCGTGCCGGCCCAGCCGATCATGGCCGCGCCGATGGCCGAGGCGATATGGTCGTAGCCGGGCGCGATGTCGATGGTCAGCGGCCCCAGCGTGTAGAACGGGGCTTCGTGGCAGAGCCGCAGCTGCTCGTCCATATTGGCCTGGATCATGTGCATGGGCACATGGCCGGGGCCTTCGATCATGGTCTGCACATCGTGCTTCCAGGCCACCTGCGTCAGCTCGCCCAGGGTGCGCAGCTCGGCGAACTGGGCCTCGTCGTTGGCATCGGCGCCCGAGCCCGGCCGCAATCCGTCGCCGAGCGAGAAGCTCACGTCGTACTGCTTCATGATGTCGCAGATGTCCTCGAAGTGGGTGTAGAGGAAGCTCTCCTTGTGATGGGCGATGCACCACTTGGCCATGATGGATCCGCCGCGCGAGACGATGCCGGTCATGCGCTTCGCGGTCAGGTGGATGAAGGGCAGGCGCAGGCCGGCGTGGATGGTGAAGTAGTCCACGCCCTGCTCGGCCTGCTCGATCAGCGTGTCGCGGTAGAGCTCCCAGGTCAGGTCCTCGGCCACGCCGCCCACCTTCTCCAGCGCCTGGTAGATGGGCACGGTGCCGATGGGCACCGGGCTGTTGCGCACGATCCAGTCGCGGGTGGTGTGGATGTTGCGGCCGGTGGAGAGGTCCATCACGTTGTCGGCGCCCCAGCGGATGGACCAGACCAGTTTCTCCACTTCTTCCTCGATGCTGGAGGTGACGGCCGAGTTGCCGATGTTGGCGTTGATCTTGACCCGGAAGTTGCGGCCGATGGCCATCGGCTCGACCTCGGGATGGTTGATGTTGGCCGGGATGATGGCGCGGCCGCGGGCCACCTCGTCGCGCACGAATTCCGGCGTGATGATGCGCGGGATCTGCGCGCCCATCGGGTTGCCGGCCACGCGCCGGGCGCGTTCGGTGTCGGCCGCGTATTCGGCCATCCATTCGCGCCGGCCGTTCTCGCGCAGGGCCACGTATTCCATCTCGGGCGTGACGATGCCGCGCCGGGCGTAGTGCATCTGGGTGACGTTGCCGCCGGACTTCGCGCGGCGCGGCGTGCGCTGCAGGGCGGCGGCCTCGGCGCGCAGCTGCTCGATGCGGGCCTGGTCGCGGCCTTCGTGGGTGCCGCCGTCGTCCAGGATGCGGGCCAGGCGGCCGGCATAGCTCTCGGTGTCGGCGCGTTCGGCGATCCAGGGGCCGCGCACATCGGCCAGGCCCTGGCGCACGTCGATGCGGGCCGCGGGATCGGTGTAGGGGCCGGAGGTGTCGTAGAGCGAGACGGTCTCGCCGCTGGTCAGGGCCACGTCGCGCACCGGCACCTGGATGTCGGCGCGGCTGCCTGCGATGCGGCCCTTGCGGGAGGCGGGGAAGGGCTCGCGGGTCAGCGCAAGCAGTTCGGCGAATTCGTGCGGGGCATTCATGGAAGCACTCCTGGTCGTGGGGACGATGGGTGCTCCGCAAATCGTTCGGACCGGCCCGCGCCGGACGGATGCGCTCCATGAAGGAGGATCCGCCCAGGGGGCCAGGGAACTGCAGCTCTTCTTACGCCGGTACTAGCCGGTTCAAGTTCGCGGGTTTGGCAAAAGGTATTGCCGTCTCAGCATGTCGTTCCATGCACCCCGGAGCGGGGCGGATTCTAGACCCGATCCCCCACCGCGGCAAAGCGGCCGGGCGCGACGCGAGCCCCCGGGGCAATAATGGCCGGCTACTCCCCAACGAGATGAGCGCCCTCTTGGAAAGCCAGCACCAGACCTTCATCGGCGTTGCCGTGCACCTGCATCGCGAAGGCGCGTCCGAGCTCGCCGCGGAGATCTTCCAGGCCTGCCTGGCGGAGGGCACGCCGGCGCTGCCGGACCCATCCCGCGACATGCTGGTGGTGGCCGCCGAACTGCACCGGCGCGGCCAGCTCGGCCTGGCCGAACGCCTGTACCGCCATCTGCTTAAGGCCCCCTCGCCGCCGGCCGACGCCTACAACCTGCTGGGTTATGCGCTGCATCAGCAGGGCCGCTCGCAGGAGGGCATGCAGCAGGTGGCCATGGCCATCGCGCTGGATCCGCACCAGGCCGACTTCCACAACCACTTCGGCCTGACCCTGCAGGGCCAGGGCAGCCAGCACTGGAGCGAGGCCGCCGCGGCCTACCTGCGGGCGCTCGAACTGTCCCCCGGGCATGCGCAGGCGCTGGACAACCTGTTGGGCCTGCTGGCCGCCATGCCCGAACCCTCGCCGCTGACCGATGCGCTGCGCCGGGCGATGCAGCAAGGCGCCGCCGCCGGCACCCAATGGCTGCGGCTCGGCGCCATCCACGAGAAACACCAGCGCCATGCGGAGGCGGCCGCCGCCTACGCCAGCGCCGAATCCGCGATGCCGGGCCAGGCCGAGCCGCTGCTGCGCCTGGGCACGCTGCACCAGGCCCACAAACACCTGGAGGCCGCCTGCGAGGTGTACCAGCGCCTGCTGCAGATGGTGCCGGGCCACCGCCTCGCCCAGGAACGGCTGGCGGACTGCCGCTGCGAAATGGGCGAGTTCGCGCAAGGCCTGGCCGATCTGGAGGCGCTCCACCAGGATCACCCCTCGCCCGCGCTGCAGGCACGCATCGAGCTGGCCTTCCCCTGCCTGCCCGACTCGCTGCAGCAGATCGAAACGCTGCGCGGCAAGCTCGAAGCCACGCTGGACGACTACCTGGCCCGCAGCGAAACCCTGCCGCCGCTGTTCTCGCCCGGCTTCTTCTACCTGGCCTACCACGGCCGCGACGACCGCGAACTGCAGCGCAAGGGCGCGCTGCTGGCGCGCAAGTCGATGCCGCAGCTGGACTACACGGCGCCCTGGGTGGCCGGCTACGCCGGCCCGGGCGCCAGGATCCGGCTGGCGATCGCCTCCTCGCTCTTCTACACACACAGCATCGGGCGCACCACCCGCGGCATCGTCGACCAGCTCGACCGCAGCCGTTTCGAGGTGGTGCTCGTCTGCCTGCCGCCGCGGCGCAGCGATGACATGGCGCACGCCATGCGCGCCGCGGCGGACCGTGTGATCGACCTCCAGGGCGACCTGCAGCGCGACCGACAGACCCTGGAACAGGCCCGCTTCGACGCGATCTTCTACGTCGACATCGGCATGAACCCCTACCAGTCCATGCTGGCCCACGCCCGCCTGGCGCCGCTGCAGTGCACCCATGCCGGCCATCCCGACACCACCGGCATCCCCACCGTGGACTGGTGGATCTCGGTGGACGAGCTGGAGCCGCCCGACGCCGCCTCGCACTACAGCGAGCAGCTGCACCTGCTGCGTGGGGTGCCGCATTTCAGCTACTACTACCGCCCGCGCCTGCCCGAGCGCCTCAAGCAGCGTGCGGACTACGGACTGCGCGACGACGAGCATGTCTTCATCTGCCCGCAGTACGTCTTCAAGCTGCACCCGGATTTCGACCTGATCCTGGAGCAGATCCTGCGCACCGATCCGCGGGCCCGCATCCTGCTGACCCGCTCCCCGGTGGCCCACTGGAGCACCGTGCTGCTGCGCCGCCTGGAAGGCCGCATGGGCCGGCTGGTGGACCGCATCACCTGCCTGCCGGGCCTGGCGATGCCGGACCTGATGAACCTGGAACAGCTCTGCGACGCGGTGCTGGACACGCCGCACTTCAACGGCTTCAACACCACGCTGGAAGCCTGGGCCGCGCATGCGCCGGTGGTCACCCTGCCGGGCGCCTTCTACCGGGGCATGCACACCGCCGGGATGTACCGCTTCATGGGACTGCACGAGCTGATCGCGCGGGACGCGGACGACTATGTGCGCATCGCCCTGCGCCTGGCCACGGACGCGGAGTTCAGCCGCGCCATGCGCGCCGCCATCGCCGAACGCATCGGCGTGCTGTACGAGAACGCCGAGGTGGTGCGCGAGTACGAACGCTTTTTCGAGCAGAAGCTGGCGGCGCTGGCCCGGCCGGCATGAGGCGCGCGCCGCTTGCCGGCCCGCCCGCCGTTCAGGTCAGCCAGTCGGCGATCTCTTCCATGCTCGACGCCACCCGGTGCACCCCCACCGCCAGCAGGTCGGCCGTGCCGCTGTGGCCCAGGCCGCCCGGGTTGTAGCCGAACACGGTCGCGCCCGCGGCCACGCCGGCGGTGGCGCCGGTGACCGTGTCCTCCACCACCGCGCAGCGCTTGGGGTCCACGCCCAGCGCCTTGGCGGCGGCCAGGTAGACATCGGGATAGGGCTTGCTGCGCGGCTGGTCGTGGCCGCTGAAGTAGCGGCCTTCGAAGCAGTCGTAGATGCCGATCTTGCGCAGCTGCAGTTCGATCTTGCCGCGGTCGGCGCCGGAGGCGCAGGCGATGCGGCCGTTGTAGGCCGCGAAGATGCGGCGCACGGCCTCCGGCGCGCCGGGAATGGGCAGCAGCTCGGCCGACAGGCGCGCATTGCGGCGCTGCCAGAACTCGGCGAACCATTCGGGCGTGAGCGGCTTTCCGGTCTGCGCCTCGATCAGCGCGCTTTCGTCCTTCACGGCCTTGCCGACGAAGATGCGCATCACATCTTCGTGGCTGAGTTTCCAGCCGCGCTCTTCGAGCATGTCGCGCAGCACGGCGCCGGTGATGGGTTCGGAATCGACCAGCACGCCGTCGCAGTCGAACAGCACGGCATCGAAGGGCATGGAGGAGGAGGTGTCGCGGGTGTCAGGCATGAGAGGATTGTCGCCCTGCGCGCAGCAGTGCCCGGAAATGGCCGGCCAATACCCGCCAGTTGGCGGTTTTCCCGCGCAGCGCCAGGCCCTAAGATTTCCCCGATATTCCGTTTCGGCCCGCCAGTGCGCGGCGCCGCCCTTCGAGGTCCGTCCGCATGCAACTCATCCCTTTCGACGAAGTACGACTGCAGGTCGTCGCCGGCGCCGCCCTGCCCTGGGATGTGCGCACCGCCAGCGGCGAGCTGCTGCTGGCGCGCGGCCAGGTGGTGCTGGACATCGGCATGGCCGATGCCCTGCAGGCGCGCGGCGCTTTCGTGGACACCGCCATCCCCGGACTGCCCGGCAGCGAAGAGGAATACGACAACCAGGAAGACACCCTGCCCGACCGCTGGCTGACACTCGAAGCCCGCCTGGGCGGCCTGCTGCGCGCGCCCGGCGACGGCCTGTTCCTGGCGCGGCTGCGGCAGACGCTGGCCATGGTCGTGTCGACGGCGCAGGAGCATTCGGACGAGTTGATCTACCTGATCCTGCGGCACGACCACACCCGCCTGTCCAACTATGGCGTGGCCCATGCCCTGCACTGCGCCGCCCTGTGCGCGGTGCTGGCCCAGCGCATCGGCTGGAGCGGCACCCGCTGCGTGAGCCTGGTGGGCGCGGCGCTGACGATGAACATGTCCATCCTCGAACTGCAGGGCCGGCTGGCCTCCGAAGGCGTGCCGCCGACCGAGGCCGAACGCGCCGAGATCGAGCAGCATCCCCTGGTCAGCGCCCGCATGCTGCGCGCCGCCGGCCTGCACGACGCCGAATGGCTGCAGGCGGTGGAGCAGCACCACGAGGCCCAGGGCGGCACCGGCTACCCCAACAAGATCCAGGGGCCGAGCGAGATGTCGCAGCTGCTGCGGCTGGTGGACATCTTCACCGCCAAGCACAGCCCGCGCACCGGGCGTGGCCCGCTGCCGGCGCACCAGGCGGCGCGCGAGCTGTTCCTGCAGAGCCGCAACGATCCCTTCGCCAGCATCCTGATCCGCGAACTGGGCATCTATCCGCCCGGCTGCTTCGTGCTGCTGACGAATGGCGAGACGGCCGTGGTCACCCATGTGGGCGAGACGGCGCGCACGCCCAAGGTGGCGGTGGTGATCAACCGGCGCGGCGAGGCGCTGATGCAGCCGCTGCGGCGGGATACGGCGCTGCCGGGATTCGCGATCGAGAAGACGGTGCCGGACCGGCTGGTGCGTGTCTCCGTCTCGGCCGATGTGCTCTACGGCCGGCGCCCCACCTACCTCTGAGCCGCCTTGGGATGGCCCGGCCCCAGGTCGCCATCCCGGTAATACCAGCGCCCCAACTCGCGCACGAAACGGCTGTTCTCCTCCAGCCGGTGCGCCCGGCCGCCGGCATCGCGCTGGCGGGCCACGAAGCTCACCTCCGCATGGTCGGCATCGATGGCCTGGAAGCTGCGCACCTCCAGCCCGAGCCAGCGGGTACCCGGGTCGAAGGACAAGGATGCGGGCCGGAAATCCGCATGCCAGGTGGCCAGCAGATAGGCCTCGCGCTCCAGCACGAAGGCGCTGTAGCGTGAACGCATGAGGGCTTCGGCATCCGGCGCGGGCGCGGTGTCGAAATGCTCCAGCCAGCGGCCGCAGCAGGCGGCATAGGACAGGGTTTTGCGGCGGGCGTCGGTGCGGCCGCAGGGACAGGGATCGGGCACGGTCATGCGGGGATCGGAAGTCGCAGGAAAACAGGTCGGCGCACTCTAGCACCGCCCCCGCTGCCTGCCACGAAACCGCTTCCGGGCCCGGGGCCGGGCCGCCAAAGGCCCGATCCCATGGGGATATTCCATGCCGCGCAGCGCACGGATGGCACGGCCGATAAGGTGCGGCCACTCCGTGTTTCCACCCATACCGTCGCACCCATGACCACTCTTTTCACCCCCCTGCAGGCAGGCGCACTGTCGCTCCGCAACCGCATCGTGATGGCTCCGCTGACACGCACCCGCGCCACCGGCGGCGGCCGCGTGCCCAACCGGCTGATGGCCGAGTACTACGCCCAGCGCGCCTCGGCCGGCATGATCCTGACCGAGGCCACCTCGGTCACGCCCATGGGCGTGGGTTATCCGAACACGCCGGGCATCTGGTCCGACGAGCAGGTCGAAGGCTGGAAGCTGGTGACCCAGGCGGTGCATGCCGCCGGCGGGCTGATCGTGATGCAGCTCTGGCATGTGGGCCGCATCTCCAGCCCCGACTACCTGGACGGCCAGAAGCCAGTGGCGCCCAGCGCGATCCGGCCCAAGGGCCATGTGAGCCTGATCCGGCCGCAGCAGGATTACGTGGAGCCGCGCGCGCTGGCGCTGGAGGAAATCGCCGGCGTCGTCGAGGCCTACCGTGTCGGCGCCCAGAACGCCAAAAGCGCCGGTTTCGACGGCGTGCAGCTGCACGGCGCCAACGGCTACCTGCTGGACCAGTTCCTGCAGGACAGCACCAACCGCCGCACCGACGCCTACGGCGGCAGCATCGAGAACCGCGCCCGCCTGCTGCTGGAGGCGACCGACGCCGCCATCTCGGTGTGGGGCGCCGACCGCGTGGGCATGCACCTGGCGCCGCGCGCGGATTCGCACGACATGGGCGATTCCGACCGGGCCGCGACCTTCGGCTACGTGGCGCGCGAACTGGGCCGCCGCAAGATCGCCTTCATCGCCGCACGCGAATCGCAGGCCGCGCCGCGCCTGGGGCCGCAGCTGAAGGCGGCTTTCGGCGGCGTCTATATCGCCAACGAAGGGCTGGACCAGGCTACCGGGGAGAAGCTGCTGGAGGCGGGCGAGGCGGATGCGGTTGCTTGGGGGAAGCTGTTCATCGCCAATCCGGATCTGCCGGCGCGGTTCAAGGCGGGGGCGGCCTTGAATGCTTGGGATGCCAATACCTTCTATGGGGATAACGGGGGGGCGGCTGGGTATACGGACTATCCGGCGCTGAATGAGGCGGTCGTGGTCTGAGGGGTCTCGCTGCTTCCTTCAATCCGAGCGGGCGGGTGCAAAGCTCGCCTGCTGACACCGTGATGGCTCATGCTCGTTTATATGGAACACGACTGTTTTGCACCCGCCTTGCAGGCCAATCTCCCAAAAGGCCTCATAGCTGCTGGCTGAGTGCGGGGCTGAATCGATTCCCTGTACACCGCATCCTCGCGGCGCGCGGGATCTGCTGCAGCTGATGCTGACGGAGTTGTTGATACTCTGCCGACGAACGCCTATACCGACTTTTTTGCTATCGACCTGAAAGCGATGCCTCCTGCCATGGCGGATGCTGCCGCATTGCCGGATGACATTCCGTCATACGATTGGAATTACCCCAAATTTTAGACTGTCAATATAAAAGCGTTGTGCACAAATTTCTCTTCGAGGATAAATTTTGCCGCAAGCTCGTTGTTTTCCCCAGGCGAATCAAAAATGACCGCCACTTTGCTGTCCCAGACACAATCGCCACGAGCCTCGAAACCAGAGGCATTAAAAATACCTCCCTCAATTCGGCCAATTGACACACGGCGGAATGTGGCAATCTTACAAACCGAAAGCGCGGCTTCGGGCGATAACTTCATAACAGCATTTCCATTTAATTCAAAAAAATCTTCGCCGTCTTCATATATTTTTTGGTCATCGATTTTCATAAATTATTTCCATATTATGCGACTGTCGGGAATCCATTTTGGATCATTTCTATTACTTAACTGCACTATCTCGCCCGTCCGATCGTTGACAACGATATAACCGTTTTTTGATCCGTATACCGACGCAGAATCATTTCGTCCTTGTCCGTCGGCTGTTTTCGCGGCGGAACGGTTATCCATCGTAGTACCGACTGCACCGCGACCGATCTCGGCATGAATGTCGATCAAATCCCACCCACGCGCTTCCATCTGGCCCGCAATCTTAGGGTCTAATGTTATTTTGAGAATGTTCACCATCTCAAAATTTGACCGATCTAGAGCGGTGCGTCTTCCCACGCCCTCTACTGGATCGAGCGCAAACCCAATCGCCATGCGCTCGTCCGGCGTGAGGGTAGAAAGATCGAAGTTCCCTCCATCCAGCGCCATGAGCCCCACCCGGGCGACGTTCCTCGCCGACTCAATCTGGCTGTTGACTTCGCTGATCTGGGCATTCAGCTGAGCCGCCGCAGCCGGATCGCTTGTCTGCTGGGCCTGCAGTTCCAACTGCGTCTGATAGTCCTTCAAGTCGGTGATGTCGGCCGCAACCTTGGCCAGCGCCCCGCCGCAGGTCGTGGCGTTGCCGGTGAGGCAGGCGTCTTCGGCCGCGGCGTTGTTCTCCAGGCTGCGAGCCTGACGCTCCTTGACCGGGTCGTGCTTCGCCAGGTCGGCGGTGGTCAGGTAGTTGTTGGTGGTGGCGTTGAAGCCTCCGGCTGCGCCTGCTGCGCCGCCGGCTGCTGCTCCGATGGCGGTGCCGGCCGCAGCGACCAGGGCGTTCTTGACGCCGGTGGGTAGATCGGTCTGAGCGATCTGCTGGGCAACCGCGTCGATGGCGAGTTGACTGGCGGCGCTCCCAATAGCCCCTTGTATGCCACCGGTGAGGCCTGCGGCGAGCGCGTGGGCGGCGACTCGATAGGCACCGCCCTCGGCCCACTTGGCGGCCTCGGCAGGGTCTGTGTCCTTGAGTTCTTTGTATTTGGCGTCGGCATAGTCACCGACGGCTTTGGCTGCTTGCTGGCCGAAGGTGCTGGTGATGTGCACCTGGGCCGCGACCTCCTTGGCGACCTTGTCCGGATCGAAGTTGTTGACGAGGCCGTTGCTGCTGGCGCCCGTGCGTGCTTCGGTGTTGCCCGCAATACCGCTGATCCCGCTGGTGGTCGTGCTGCTGGCGTGCCCGCTGGCGCTGCCGATGCCTGCGGCCGCGCCGTTGATGCCGCCGGCTGAGTTGGGCGTGGCGCCCTGCTTGCTGCCGTCGCTGGCCTTGCCGGTGCCGCCCGGGCTGTAGCTGCCCGAGAGGCTGAAGCCGCTGGCGTTGTAGTCGGCGTGGTTCTGGATGTCGCTGGTGGTGAGGCTCTGCGTGTCGAAGCGGTTGACCCCGGAGTCCACGGCTGCCTGGGTGCTGGCAATGATGCCGCCGACGAGATCGGTGCTGCCCTTGACGTTGACCTGGAACCCGCCGGCACCAGCCTGGATGCCGCTCTGCTCGGCGACGCTGGCGTAGTCGGCGTTGGACTTGCTGTTGCTGTTGCTGAAACTGGCGCTGCCGCCGCCGCCTGCACCGACCATCACGCTGGCGCCGGCGCTTTGTTGCCTGGATTCGTAGCGGCTGGTGTCCTGCAGGCTCTGGATGGTGAGCTTGCCGCCGATGTCGGCCGCGACCTGGTTGGCGCTGATGACGCCGCCGATGATGTTGGTATCGCCGCCGCTGTGGATGTCCACGCGGTTGCCGGCGCTGATGTGGCTGTTGGACTGGATCACGTCCTCGCCGTCGGCATGGCCCCGGGCCATGCTGGCGGCCGCATTGAAGCCGATGCCGGAGCCGCTGCTGCCGGCCTGGAGGGCGATGCCGACGCTGGCGGAGCTGCTGCTGTTCTTGCTGTGCTGGCTGGCGGTGTCCTGCGCGGCGAGGATGTCTATGCGGTTGTCGGCGTCGAGGGATACGTTGCTGCTGGCGCTGACGTCGCTGCCGCGGATCAGGATGTTGCTGCCGTGGCCGGCGCCGGTGGCGCTGATGGCGACGTTGCGGCCCTGCACCGTGCTGCCCCGGGCGCTGTCACTGGTTTGGTCGGTGCTGCTGTCGCTCTGGCTGGAGCCGAGGCTCAGGCTGATGCCGACGTTGCCGGCCTTCGCGGCGTCTGCGGGATTGGCGGCATTGCCCATCGCCGCGAGGCCCTGTGCAGCAGTGCCGGCCTGCATGGCGGCGCTGGCGGCGCCGAGCGCCTGCATGCGGCCGCTTTGCGTCTGGCCGACTGCCTCTACGGTGGCGGCGGCGCTCTGCAGCGCGGCGATGACGGGGCTGGTGACGGCCAGGGTCAGGCCGCTCTGGCGCAGGTGCTGTTCGCTGTGGGTTTGCGTCGTCTCGCGGGCCTCGACGATCTGCACGTCGCGGGCCTGGATGGCGATGTCGCCGGTGGGCGCGACCACATCGCTGCCGATCTGGCGGTACTGGTTGCCGGCAGTGATCGCGATGTTGCCGTTGATGCTGCCGACAGTGCTGGCGGCTGCGGTGGTGGCGGTGCTGGTGGTGGATTCGTTCTGGGCGCGCTGGCCCACGGTCACGCCGATGCCGCCCGAGCCCATGAGGCCGCTCCTGGTTTGCGCGCGGTCGTGGGTTTCGCTGCTGGTCTGGGTCTGGGCGCTGATGACGATGTCGCGGCCGGCGGTCAGCTGGGTGGCGCTGTCGGCGACGACCTGGCTGCCAGCGATGGCGATGTCGCGGCCGGCCTGCACGGCCAGCAGGCCGGTGCCGCCTTCGAGCTGGCCCTGGCGGATGCTGATGTCCTGCGCCGCCTGCAGCGAGGTGATGCCGCTGACGGTGGCGATGCTGGAGCCGATCTCGGCCGTCTCGGACTCGCTGCGGTGGTTCTGCGTGTTCCAGGCCACGCTTTCGCTGGCGCCGACCGCGACCATGCCGATGTTCAGGTCCTGGCCCGCGCGGACCTGCGTGGCGTTGCCGGCATTGGCGATCAGGGCGCCGAGGAAGCGCCGGCCGGTGAGCTGGGCGACCTGTTTGCGCAAAAGCTGCTGTTCGTAGAAGCCGTGGCCCAGGCGTTTCTGCGCCAGGGCCGGGTCCTGGCCCAGGGCGGCGAGCATGTAGTCGCTGCTGAGCCACTGGTTGCGGTCGGTGAAGCGCGGATCGGTCTGGACGAGGGTGGGGACGCTGCTGGACGGGTCGATGCTGAACAGGCTGGCGCTGGGCAGGGTGCGCGGCGGGGTGGCGACACGGACGAAGGCCGCATCGGCGGCGGACGGCGCGGGGGCAGGAGCGGGCGCGGCCGGCGTGGGCGGCGGCGCTGGCTGCGTGGTGTGGAAGGCGTCGTCGATGAGCTTGGTGTCGACGCTGTCGGCACCCCGGTCGGCCGACGCCGCGACGCTGGCTGTCGTCGGCGACGCAAGCATGGCCACCGCGGCCACGCGGCCGCTGGCGACATCGGCCGGAACCGGCGCCACCGGCTGGGGCGCGCTGCCCGCGGAATGGCCGGCACCGCTGGCGGTGGCGTACTGCTGGTACGCCAGCCCGGTGGCGAGCGGATAGGTGGTGACGGTGTCGGCCGGCTGGTAGGGCTGCGTGCCGTCGGTGTGGGCGTTGGCATCCTGGAAGGTGTGCGTGACGCGGTGCCAGTGCGTGGCCGTGCCCGCGCTGTGTTCAATCTGCTGGCCGGTGGTCTGCAGGTTCTGCGGCGGGCGGTCGGTGGTGATGGCGCCACCGGCGATGACCTGGCTGTCGCGGTTGGTGAGCGCGCCGGCGATGCGGATGTCGCCGCCGGCGCTGATGCGGGCCGGGGCACTGGCGATGAGGACGTCGCGGCTGGTCGTGCTGTCGGTGTCGTAGACGGTCCAGCCGGAGTAGCCGACGGACAAGGCGTCGTTCTCGGCGACCACGGCGTTGTGGCGGACGATGGCGGCCTGCAGCTGGGTCCAGGGGCTGTTGATCTCGCCGTTCTGGTCCAGGGGCCCCATGCCGCTCGGCGGCGGGGTGACGCCGAGCTCTTCGAAGCGCCGGGAATCTGCGGGTTCGAAGATGAAGTTTTCGGTGCAGTCGCCGCAGGCGGCCGGGCGGATGGCGTCTTCCAGCGTCTTCACGGTGCCATAGAGTTCCGGATGCAGCTTGTGATGGATGTAGCCGTCGATCTCCACGAATTCGCTGGCGGGAAAGCGCTCGGTCTGGCCATCGGGGACGAGGGTCTGCTCGTGGCCGGTGGAGACCGTCTGGCGGGCGGTCTGCAGGTGCAGGTCGAGGTTCTGCACGCTGGCGCTGCTCAGGGCGATGGAGCCCAGGGCTTCGATGGTGGCGCTGGCGTTGGTGATGTCGGCGGCGCTGCCGGCGGCGCGGCGGCTGGCGTCGAGGCTGCCGCCGATGGCGGTGTCGCCCAGGCTCAGCAGCAGGGCGCCGTCCTGGTTGAGGACGGTGGCGGCGCCGATGTCCAGGCGCTCGCGGGCGGCGATGGTGGGAGCGGCGCCGCCGAAGCTGCCGAGGTTGCGCAGCTGCTGGGCGGCGATGCTGATGTCATCGCCGTAGATGCGTGCGGCGCCGGTGTTGTCGAGGGTGCCGACGTCGATGCGGGTGGCACTGCCGTCGATCAGGCCCTGGTTGGCCAGGGTGCCGGCGGCGTGCAGGGCGGTGGTGACTTCGGCGCTCAGTTCGGCGCCGGCGGCGTTGCCGAGGTTGCGGGCCTGCACATCGAGCGTGCGGCCGGCGTGCAGCAGGCCCTGGTTGAGCAGGTCGGCGGGGGTGGTCCAGGCGAGGTCGCGGGCGGCGCTCCACTGGCCGTCGTGCACCGTGTCCTGGGTGGTGGAGATACGCATGTCGCGGCCGGCCTGGGCCTGGCCGCTGGCTTCGATGGTGGCGGCGGCGATGGCGAGGTCGGTGCCGGCGAGCAGCCGGCCGCCGCCGTTGCGCAGCAGCAGGGTGGCGGAAGCGGGCGCAGCAGCCGCTTGCGGGTCGGCGATGGTGAGGGTCCCGCCCGCGACGATCAGGCCGGCGCTGTTGTCGAGCAGGCGGCTGGCGGCGATGTCGATGGCGTTTTCACTGCGGATGGCGCCCTGGGTGTTATCGAGAACGGTTGTGCGGATGGCGAGGTCGCGGGCTTCGATGCCCTGGTCCTGCTCCTTGCTCGTGCGGTTGGCGACGGTGGCGGCGGCGATGTCCAGTCGGCCGCCGGCACGCAGCAGGCCGGCGCTGTTGTCCACGCTGCCGTTGCGGGCGTCCAGCGACAGGTCGGCGGCGGTCTGGATCTGGCCGACGCGGTTGTCCAGGATGCCGGAGGCGGTCTGGAGGGTGATGCCGGACTGGCCGAGGATGCGGCCGGCGGCGTTGCGCAGGGCGGTGCCGTCGGCACCGGCGGCCAGGGCGATGTGCAGCGGGCCGGCGGCGGCGACCAGGCCGGCGCTGTTGTCGAGCGGGCCGGCCTGCAGGTCGAGCCGGCCGGCGGCGGTGATGCCGCCCGGAGCGTCCGGGTTGGCATGGGCCGCGGCATCGCGGTTGGACAGGGCCTGGCCGTGGGTGTCGATGGCGAGGTCGCCGGCGGACTGGATGAGGCCGGCATCGTTTTGCAGGGGGCCGGAGGCGATGCGCAGATCGCCTGCGGGCGCGGTGGTGGCGATGGTGCCGCCGCGGTTGTCCAGCATGGCCGCGCCGGTGTCGATATCGATGCTGCCGGCGATCAACTGGCCCTGGCGGTTGTCCAGTGCCGCTCCTGCAAAGGCGAGTGTGCCGGCGGCCTGCAGGCGGCCGGACTGGTTGCTGGCGGCCTGGCGTGCGCCGAGCTGCAGTCCTGACTCCACGCTGGCCAGGGTGCCACTGTCGTTGACGAGGGTGCCGGCGGCGAGGCGGGTATCGCCGTTGGCGGCGACGAGGCCCTCACGGTTGTCGAGCAGGCCGGCGATGTCGGCGGCCAATGCGCCCTGCGCGGTGAGCGCGCCGCCGCGGTTGTCCAGGCTCTGCGCGCTCAGGCGGCCCTGGCCGCCGGCGGCGATGAGGCCGCCGTCCCGGTTGTCCACGGCGCCTGCGGCGTTCAATGCCAGGTCGGCGCCGGCGGCGGTCTGGACGCGGCCCGCGCCGTTGAGCAGGCTGGCGGCGGATAGGTCGAGCCGGCCGTTGCTGGCGATGGCGCCCTGGCGGTTGTCCAGGCTGCCAGCGACGGCGATGCGGGCATCGCCCTGGCCGGTCTGCTGCAGCTGGCCGGCGCGGTTGGAGAGTTGCCCCGCCTCCAGCTGCAGGGCGGCGGCGCTGCTCAGGCCGCCGTCCTGCGTCCAGGCGCCGGCCACCTGGGCATGGAGGGCGCCGTCGGCCAGGATCTGGCCGCTGCTGCCGTCGAGCGCCGATGCGGACAAGGCCAGCACCGCCGCCGGATCGGCGCTCGCGTGGCGGATCACGCCTTCGCTGTTGTCGAGCGCGCCGCCGGCCTGCAGGGTGAAGTGCTCCGACTGGACGGCGATCAGCCCGCCATGGTTGTCCAGGCCGGCCGCGCTGCGGATGGCGCCCGCGGTGCCGGCGGGCGAGCCTTCCGGCGCGCTCTCCACGATGCGGCCCTGGCGGTTGGAGAGGCTGCCGGCGGCCACATCCAGCCCGCCGGCCGCGATGCTGCCGTGGTCGTTGTCGAAGGCGCCGCGTACCTGGGCCTGCAGTGTTCCCTGCGCGAGCACGGCGCCGCCCGCGCCCTGGTAATCGCCGGCGGCGATCCGCAGCTGGCCGCCGGCCAGGGTTCCGCCCTGGTTGCGCAGTTCCGCCTCGGCCTCCAGGGCCAGGGTGCCGGCCGCGACGACTTCGGCCTGGCGGGTGTCGATGCCGCCTTGCGTGGCGCGCGCCGCGATGGCCTGGGCGGCGGTGACGCTGCCCGAGAGGTCGAGGCTGGCGCCTTCCACCTGCAGGCTGCCGCCGGCCAGGTTGCGGCCGGTGGCGGCGATGGCGCCGGCGGCTTTCACGCGAAGCTCGCCGCTGGTGGCGAGGCTGCCGTCGGCCAAGGCGCCGGCCGCCAGCGTGCCGGCGGTGGCGATGCTGGCGGCCGCGATGTCCAGATTGCCGGCAGCGCTGACGCTGCCCGGGCTGTCGTCGGTGAACGCGGCCGAGACATCGGCGCGCAGGTCGTGGTCGGCACGCAGCACGCCGCCGTTGTGCAGGTTGGTGGCCTGCAGGGTGAGGTCCCGGGCTGCCTCGATGCGGCCCGTGCGGTTGTCCAGCACCGTGGCGGCGCTCACGCTGGCCGAGTCTTGCGTGGAGGCGATGGTGCCGCCGGTGTTGGAGACACTGCCGGCCGTCAGGCTGAGTGCGGCGCCGGCGGCCAGCATGCCGTCGGTGTTGGTGGTGGCCGCGGCGCTGCGCAGGGCCAGCGCGCCCTGGGCGGCGATGCGGCCCTCGGTGTTGTCCAGCGCGCGGCCTGCCTGCAGGTCGGCCGCGCCGTCCTGCGCCAGCAGGACGCCGCCACGGTTGAGGATGTCGCCCGCCGAAGCGATGGCCAGCGAGCCGGCGCGCACGGTACCGCCGCTGTTGTCGAACTGGCCGACATCGGCCCGGAAACCCTGGCTCAGCACCAGGGTGCCGCCGACGTTGCGGAATTCCGCACCGCTGACGGCGAGGGACTGCGCCTGCAGGGTGCCGCCGCTGTTGTCGACCGAAGGTGTCGCCAGCGTGACGGGGCTGCCGGCGTAGATGTGGCCGCCGTCGTTGCGCAGGACCGTGGCGGCGGCGATGCTGCCGGCCGGCAGCGGGGCAGAGCCGCCGGACGAAGCGGCGGCGGCCGGGTTGGTGGAGGCATCGGGCGCATCGCCCGCGGCCACGGCGGGCGAGGCGGTCGCGCCGCCGGCGGCGGCGGATGGGGACACTGCTGCGGCTGCGGCCACCGGCTCGTAGCCGATGAAACCGCCGGCCGTGTTGCTCAGCACCGGCGCCGCCAGCGAGAGGCCGGCCGGGCCGGTCTGGCGCAGGGTGCCGCCGCGGTTGTCGATATCGCCCTGGCTGCTGGCCAGGCGCAGCTGCGCGGCTTCCATGGTGCCGCCGCGGTTGTCCAGCGTGCCTTCGGTGCTGGTGCGCAGGCTGCCGGCGGCGGCGATGGTGCCGGCGTTGGCGAGCGTGCGGGCGGCGATGTCGGCGTCGGCGCCCGAGCGCAGCGTGCCGGTGTTGATGAGCTGGCCGTCGGCCGTCACGATCAGCGGGCCGTCCGCGGCGATGGTGCCGCGGCTGTTGACGCCCAGCCCGGCCTCGGTGCCGATCAGCCAGATGTGGCCGGCGTACATGCCGCCGATGGCCGCCACGTCCAGGGCGAAGCGCGGGCGCTCGCCGGTGCCGGCGGCCGGCGTGACGGTGCTGCCGTCGGCCGATGCGTCGTGCGCGCCGGCGGCCACCTTCAGGTTCTGCGCCCAGATGCCGGCGTTGACCTCCATCGCGCGGCTGAGGATGGTGGTGTAGTCCGCCGTGCGGGTGTCCAGGCCCAGGCCTTCGATCTGCACCGTGCCCTGGCGGACCCGGAAGGATTCGAGATTGCCGCCGTTCATCACCGGCGTGCCGGTGGTGAGCGTGACCCGGCTGGCGTTGATGAAACCCGCGCCGTCGACCTGGATGCCGGCCGGGTTGGCCACGATGACCTCGGCGCGCTGCCCGGCCACCTCGACCGGGCCGCGCAGGTAGCTCGGATTGCTGGAATTGACCTCGTTGAGGATGACCCGGGCGCTGCCGCCGGCCAGCCAGGGGTTGCCCTGGACCCAGCCGCCGATCTGGGTTTGCGTGCCGACCCGGCTGTTGTTGAGGATGGCGCCGGGCCGGTTCACGTCGAACTGGCCGTAGGTGTTGCGGCTGACGCCGGCGGCAGACGGCGTCTGGATGTTGACCTGGGGAATGCCGCTGGCGGTGTTGAGCACCGTGGGCCGCTGGCCGCCCGGGGCGCCGGGGTCGGCGACGATCTGGGCGTGGATCGGACCCCAGGTGAGCAGGGCCAGGAACAGGCCGCCGGCCACGGAGCGGCGGCGGGAGCGGCAACCCTCGCCGCCGGCGGATTTGCGGGTGCAAGCCGCGCTTTCCTGCACGGCCATCAGCTGGCCGCGGGCGCGGTTGAAGACGATACGGAAGGACTGGCGGTTCATGGCGGGTTCTGCCCTGGGACAAAACCGCGCACCATATCCGCCGAAAGTCAGCGGACGCTCACAAATTACGCAACTTGCCTTTGCGAAAGTTGGTTACCCGAAAGAACCACATCTCCTGCCCGTGGTGGGCTTGCCGTCAGGCTAGTGATGCTTTAGCGCCAGGGCCTCGGCCCATCAGCCCATCAGCCCATCAGCTCGACCGCCATCGCCGTGGCCTCGCCCCCGCCGATGCACAGCGTAGCCAGCCCGCGCCGTCCGCCGCGCGCCTTCAGCGCATGCAGCAGCGTCACCAGGATGCGTGCGCCCGAGGCGCCGATCGGATGGCCCAGCGCGCAGGCGCCGCCGTTGACGTTGACGATGTCGTGGTTCAGCTCCAGCTCGCGCATCAGCGCCATCGGCACCACGGCGAAGGCTTCGTTGACCTCCCACAGGTCCACGTCCGACACACCCCAGCCGGCCTTGGCCAGCGCCTTCTGCGTGGCGCCCACCGGCGCGGTGGTGAACCACTCCGGCGCCTGCGCATGCATGGCGTGCGAGACGATGCGGGCGATGGGCCTGGCGCCCAGGCGCTCGGCCGTCGAGGCCCGCATCATCACCAGCGCCGCGGCGCCGTCGTTGATCGAGGAGCTGGAAGCGGCGGTGATGGTGCCGTCCTTCTTGAAGGCGGGCTTGAGCTGCGGGATCTTGTCGAGCTTGATCTTGCCCGGGCCTTCGTCGATGGAGACCACCGTGTCGCCGTTGCGGCCCTTGACGGTGACCGGCGCGATCTCGGCGGCGAAGCGGCCTTCCAGCGTGGCCGCATGGGCGCGCTGCACGCTGGTGGTGGCGAAGTGGTCCTGCGCCTCGCGGCTGAAGCTGTAGTGGGCGGCGCACTCCTCGCCGAAGGTGCCCATGGAACGGCCGGCCTGGTAGGCGTCCTCCAGGCCGTCGAGCATCATGTGGTCGAAGATCTGGCCGTGGCCGATGCGGATGCCGCTGCGGCCCTTGGGCAGCAGGTGGGGGGCGTTGGTCATGCTCTCCATGCCGCCGGCCACGATCACCTCGTGGCTGCCGGCCAGCAGCATGTCGTGGGCGAACATGGCCGCCTTCATGCCGGAGCCGCACATCTTGCTGAGCGTGACCGCGCCCGCGCTCTGCGGCAGACCGCCCTTGAAGGCGGCCTGCCGCGCCGGCGCCTGGCCCTGACCGGCCATCAGGCAGTTGCCGAAGAGCACTTCGCCGACGGTATCCGGCGCGATGCCGGCGCGCTCCATGGCGGCGGCGATGGCCACGCCGCCCAGGTCGTGCGCGGCGAGGCTGGCGAAGTCGCCCTGGAAGCCGCCCATGGGGGTGCGGGCGGCGCCTACGATGACGATGGGGTCCTGCATGTCTTGTCTCCGTTTATGTTTTGAGGGTGGCTGGCGTTCAGCCGGCGCGACGCTTGAGCGCGATGCGCTCCAGGGCTGCCAGGTACAGGCCGTCGAGCGAATCGCCGCCCGACACCCGCAGCCCCAGGTCCTGCAGCAGCCCGTCGTGCACGCCGAAGGCCCAGCCGTGCACGGCCACCTTCTGGCCGCGCGCCCAGGCATCGAGCATCACCGTGCTGACGCAGACATTGACCACCTGCTCGATCACGTTGAGGTCGCACAGGGCATCGGCACGCTGGCCCTCGGGCAGGCCTTCGATCAGGGTGCGGTGGCGGTCGCGGGTGCTCTTGATGTGCTGCAGCCAGTTGTCGGCCAGGCCGATGCGCGCGCCTTCGAGCGCCGCCTGCACGCCGGAGCAGCCGTAGTGGCCGACCACCATGATGTGCTCGACCTTCAGGCGCTCCACCGCGAACTGGATGGCCGAGAGTGCGTTCAGGTCCGAATGCACCACGATGTTGGCCACGTTGCGGTGCACGAAGACCTCGCCCGGCTCCAGGCCGGTGATCTGGTTGGCCGGCACGCGGCTGTCGGAGCAGCCGATCCACATGTATTTGGGGGTCTGCTGCTTGACCAGGCCGGTGAAGAAACCGGGCCGGTCGCGCTCCATCTGGGCGGCCCAGGCACGGTTGTGGCTGAACAGGTCGTCGATGGAAGGTGCGGGGGAATTGGTCGATTCAGTCATGTCTCGATGTTAGAGGGGTTGCGTTGGGCCCGCGAGAGCTGGGCCTTTGCCTTGCGCTCGCGCGCCTTGACCTCGTCGATATTGGCCTGCAGCTCGGCCAGCCGGCCCTCCAGCTGCGCGCGGTGCGCGGCCAGCAGCTCGATCAGGCGGCGCAGCTGCGGCACGGTGTCCTGCGGGCCGTCGTACATGTCGAGCAGCTCGCGGGCTTCGCCCAGGCTCAGGCCCAGGCGCTTGGCACGCAGGGTGAGCATCAGCCGGGCCCGGTCGCGCGCGCTGTACACCCGCACCCGGCCGCCGGTGCCCTGGCGCTGCGGCTGCAGCAGGCCGATGTCCTCGTAGAAGCGGATGGCGCGGGTGGTCAGGTCGAACTCGCGCGCCAGGTCGCCGATGGCGTAGGTGGGGGCAGCGGCAGTGGCGGCGGTGGTGGGCAAGGCGGCGGGTCGGTGAAGGCCAAGGAGCGGGGTCGCGGGCAGGAAGGACCGGGCCTGCCTACAATGCAGGATTACATCTTACGTTGACGTTAACGTCAATCGATCGACATGAACGAGCTGGAGCGTCAACTCGACTATCCCTGGTCCGACACCCTGCCCGAGCCCGGCACGGCGATGGAGCTGCTGCCGGGTGTGCGCTGGCTTCGCATGGGCCTGCCCTTCGCGCTCAACCACGTCAACCTCTGGCTGCTGCGCGACCGCATCGACGGGCGCGAGGGCTGGAGCGTGGTCGATTGCTGCATCGATGCGCCCGCCTCGCGCGCGCAGTGGCAGCAGGTGTTCGAGCAGGGCCTGGACGGCCTGCCCATCCTGCGGGTGATCGTCACCCACATGCATCCCGACCATATCGGCCTGGCGCACTGGCTGTGCGAGCGCTGGCAGGCGCCGCTGTGGATCAGCGCCACCGACTACCACGCGGCCTGCCTGGCCATCGGGCGGGACGCAAGCGCGGGCGCCAGCGAGGCGGCCTTCCACGCCTCGCACGGCCTGCGCGATGCCGCCACGCTGGAGCTGCTGGACGAGCGCAGCGGCTACTACCGCAGCCTGGTGCCGGCCGTGCCGGCGAACTTTCGGCGCATGCTCGACGGCGACGAGATCGCCATCGGCGAGCACCGCTGGCGCTGCATCGTCGGCTACGGCCATGCGCCCGAGCACATCGCGCTGTACAGCCCGGCGCTGGGCGTGCTGATCGGCGGCGACATGATGCTGCCGCGCATCTCCACCAACATCTCGGTATCTGCCAGCCAGCCGGAGGCCGATTCGCTGGGACGCTTCCTCAGCTCCATCGACCGCTTCGCGCCGCTGCCGGCCGACACGCTGACCCTGCCCTCGCACGGCAAGCCCTTTCGTGGGCTGCAGGTGCGCATCGGCCAGCTGCACCAGCACCATCGCGAACGGCTGGCCGAGCTGCTGGCGGCCTGCGCCCAGGCGCCGAAATGCGCGGCCGATGTGCTGGGGCTGCTGTTCCGGCGCGAACTCGATGCGCACCAGACCACCTTCGCCATGGGCGAGGCGGTGGCGCATCTGCATTACCTGTGGTTCACCGGCCAGGTGGAACGCCAGCGCGGCGAGGACGGTTTCTGGCGCTTCGGCGTCCGCCCTGCGCCGGCTGGCTGAGCCGGCTCAGTTCTGCTTCCAGGGCAGGCCGTGGAAACGCCAGCCGCCGATCTGGCCGCGGTGCTTCTCGGCATCCGGATCGCCCTCGAAACCTTCGAGGATGTTGTAAGCCTGCAGGCCCAGCTCGGTCGCCCGCTTGGCCGCGGCGATGGAGCGCACGCCGCTGCGGCACAGCAGCACCAGCTTTTTCGCGCCGCCTTCGGAAGCCGCGCGCGCGCCCTCGTCGAACGCCGGGTTCAGCGCCATGCCCGGCCACTGCTTCCAGGCCAGCCCGACGGCGCCGGGCACATAACCGACCCATTCGCGCTCGGCATCGGTGCGCACATCGACCAATACGGCATCGCCGGCAGAGACCCAGTCCCAGGCCTGTCGGGCAGTCACATCGCCGGCGTAACCCTGGGCGGCGGAGGGAGTGTTGCTTGCAGTCATGGGGGCGGATTCTGCCAGCGGCCCGGGGGCATCGGGGGCGCGGCCTGCAAGCCCACGCGGCCGTCGCTAGCATGGGCTGGATGAACACCGCCGCCCTCGCCCGCCTGCCCGTCTATTTCATCTCGCATGGCGGCGGCCCCTGGCCGTGGATGCCCGAGATGCGCTCGCGCCTGGCCACGCTGGATGCCGCCCTGGCCGACATGCCGCGCCAGATCGGCCGCACGCCGCGTGCGGTGCTGGTGATCTCCGGCCACTGGGAGGCCGCTGCTTTCGAGGTGATGGGCACGCCGAACCCCGGCATGGTCTACGACTACTCGGGCTTTCCGCCGCACACCTACGAGGTGCGCTACCCGCGCCCGGCGCGCCGGATGTCGCCGAGCGGGTGCGCGGCCTGCTCGCGGATGCCGGCCTGCCGGCGAAGGTCGATACGCAGCAGGGCTTCGACCACGGCACCTTCGCGCCGCTGGCCGTGATCTATCCGCAGGCCGATGTGCCGGTGCTGCAGCTGTCCCTGCAGAGCGGCTACGACGTGGACACCCACCTGGCCGCCGGCCGCGCCCTGGCGCCGCTGCGCGACGAGGACGTGCTGATCGTCGGCAGCGGCCTGAGTTATCACAACCTGCGCAATTTCGGCCCCGGCGCCCGGGCCCCGTCGGCCGCCTTCGACGCCTGGCTGCAGCAGGCCCTGGCGCCCTCCTCCGCCGTGCAGCGCGCCGCCGCGCTGCGCGCATGGGACCAGGCGCCCGGCGCCCGTATCTCCCATCCGCGCGAGGACCATCTGATCCCGCTGATGGTGGCCGCCGGCGCGGCGGGCGACGATGCGGCCACGCTGGTCTATCACGATGCCCATGTGTTCGGCGGCGTCACCGCATCGAGCTGGCGTTTCGGCGCGGGTGCGGAGCCGACTTCAGCAGCCTTCGATCCGCGACCGGCCTGAGGGCTACCAACGAGGCGCGTCGTCGGACTTGAGTTCGGCGCGCAGCGCCTGGTAGTTGGGCAAGGCCTCCTGCACCACCGCCCAGAACCGCGGGCTGTGGTCCATGTGCCTGAGGTGGGCCAGCTCGTGCACCACCACGTAATCGATGACCTCCGGCCGGAAGTGCATCAGCCGCCAGTGCAGCCGGATCGCGCCGCCCACCGTGGCGCTGCCCCAGCGGGTGCGGGCATCGGTCAGCGACAGCCGCGTCCAGTGCACGCCCATCGATGCGGCGTAGCGGTCGAGCCGGGCCGCGAAATCGATGCGCGCCTCGCGCTGCATCCAGGCCCGTACCGCCACACCGATCTTCTCGGGCGCCGCATCGGCCGGCACGGCCAGCCACAGGGCGGGCACGCCGGCCTCGGCATCCTCGCGCAGACCGTCCTGCCCGCGCCGCGCGCCCAGGCGCACGACCACCGGCTGGCCGTGCAGCGGAAAGCGGCTGCCATCGGCCCAGACCATGCGCACGGCCTCCTGCTGGATCTGCCGCACGCCGGCATCGGCGAGCTTGCGCACGATCCAGTCGGCCTTTTCCACCACGGCGGCATCCACCCGGTGCAGCGACAGCCAGCCCGGCGCACGCACCGACAGCCCCTGCGCATTGACGATGAAACCCACCGTGCCGCGCCGCCCGCGTTCGAGCCGGTAGGCGACAGGGCGGCCCAGCAGCAGGGCCTGGCGGTTGGCCTGCGGATGCACCGGCAGCACCGCCTGCTCGTCGAGTTCCGGCTGGGCCGGCGGCGCCTGCCGCAAACGCCGCGGCGGCGCCGAGCCCATGCGTACATCCGGCCGCGCGCCACGCGGTCCGCGCCGTGCCGAGGGCGGCATGGCGCCGGTATCGGGCGCGGGCGCACCTTCGCTGTGGGCCGGCGACAGGCCCAGGAAATCGAGCGCCAGTTGGATCAGACCCGCCATCGTCGCGGCCGCCGGGTCAGCGGTAAGCCTCCGGGTCCAGTCGCTCCATCTCGGCCTCGATCCACTCCTCGACCTCGCGCATCAGTTCCTCGGGCTTGCGGTCCACGCTGGGAATCGGCTGGCCGATCGACACCACCACCGTGCCCGGCCGCTTGATGAAGGCCTTGCGCGGCCAGACCCGCGCCGAGGTCACCGCCACCGGCACCACCGGCACGCCGGTCTCGATCGCCAGGCGGGTGCCGCCGCTCTTGTAGCTGCCGCGCTGGCCGCGCGGGATGCGGGTGCCCTCGGGGAACATGATCACCCACACGCCCCGCGCCAGCAGCCGCCGGCCCTGCTGCACCACCTTGACGAAGGCGCGCGCGCGCTGGCCGCGGTCGATGTGAATCATGTCCAGCCGGCCCATGGCCCAGCCGAAGAAGGGCACGGCGAGCAGCTCCTTCTTGAACACATAAGCCAGCGGATGCGGCATCAGCGTGGGCATCAGGAAGGTCTCCAGCGTGGACTGGTGCTTGACCAGCAGGATCACCGCGCTCTTGTCGCCCTGCGGCAGCCGGTCGTAGCCCAGCAGTTCCAGCCGGATGCCGAGGATGGCCCGGCCGATCGGCCCGCTGGCCAGGCCCAGCCACTGGGCCGCCATCCAGTAGAGCGTGTCGGCCTTGGCGAAAGGCGTGGCCAGCAGGATCGCCAGCGCATAGGGAATCACCGTGACCAGCATCCACAGGGCATGCAGGACAGAACGCAGAAAGGCCATGGAAGTTTTTCAGCTGGCCGCGCGGGGCGCGGCCGGAGGCAGGGCGAGCGCATCGCGCTCGACCAGATAGGCCGCGAAGGCGGCGAGATCGGCATGCACCTGCGTGCCTGCGGGGAAGTCCGGCGGCAGCGGATCGGACACGCCATTGCTGTAGGCGCCGGTCAGCACCAGGTGCGGCTCGCAGCCCACCGAATGGCCGGCCTGCAGGTCGCGCAGCCGGTCGCCCACCACCGGCACGCCGGCGAGCGACATGCCGTAGCGGTCGGCGATCTGCTCGAACAGCCCCGGCGCCGGCATGCGGCAGTTGCACTTCTCTTCCGGCCCGTGCGGGCAGTAGAAGATCACGTCCACCCGCCCGCCCACCGCCGCCAGCGCCTTGTGCATCTTGGTGTGCATGGCGTTGAGCGTGGACACATCGAACAGCCCGCGCCCCAGCCCCGGCTGGTTGCTCACCACCACCACATGGAAGCCCGCATGGTTGAGCCGCGCGATCGCCTCCAGCGCGCCGGGCAGCGGCACCCATTCTTCGGGACTGGAGACGAAGTCGGTCCGGCCCTCGTTGATGGTGCCGTCGCGGTCGAGGATGACGAGTTTCATCGGGCGGACCTCCGTGGGGTATCAGGTGGCCAGGCGCGACAGGTCGGCCACCCGGTTCATAGCCCGGTGCAGCTCGGCCAGCAGGCCCTGGCGGTTCAGGCGCAGGGCGTCGTCCTCGGCGTTGACCATGACGCCGTCGAAGAAGGCGTCGACCGGCGCGCGCAAGGCGGCCAGGGTCTGCAGCGAGGCGGTGTAGTCGCCTGCGTTGAAGCGGGTGTCGGCCTGCGGCAGGGTCTCGCGCATGGCGGCGAAGAGCGCCTTCTCGGCGGGCTCCTGCAGCAGCAGTTCGCTGACATGGGCATCGACGCTGGTGGCGGCGGCCTTCTTCAGGATGTTGCCGATGCGTTTGTTGGCCGCGGCCAGGGCGGCGGCCTCGGGCAGCTTGGCGAAGGCGCGTACGGCATCGAGCCGCTGGGTGATCTCGCCCAGGCGCTGCGGGCGCTGCGAGACGACCGCATCGACTTCCTGCGCGCTGAAACCCTGCTCGCGCAGGCTGCCGGCGAGGCGGTCGTAGACGAAGTCGGACAGCGCGGACGACGGGTCGGCGATCAGGCTGCCGAAGGCCGGCAGCGCGGCGCGGATCACGGCGTCCAGGTCCAGCGCCAGCTGTTTTTCGGAGAGCATGCGGATCACGCCCAGCGCATGGCGGCGCAGCGCGAAGGGATCGCGGTCGCCGGTCGGCAGGTTGCCGATGCCGAACATGCCGACCAGGGTCTCCAGCTTGTCGGCCAGGGCCACCACCACACCGACGCTGTTGCGCGGCAGGCTGTCGCCGGCGAAGCGCGGCTTGTAGTGGTCTTCCACCGCATCGGCCACCGCGGCGTCCTCGCCGTCGTGCAGCGCGTAGTAGCGGCCCATGGTGCCCTGCAGCTCGGGGAACTCGCCGACCATGTCGGTCACCAGGTCGGCCTTGGCCAGCAGCGCGGCGCGGTCGGCCTGCGCGGCCAGGGTTGCGTCGCCCAGCTGCGTGGCGATGGCCTGGGCGATGGCGCGCACGCGCTCCACCCGTTCGCCCTGGGTGCCCAGCTTGTTGTGATAGACCACCTTGGCCAGCGAGGCGACCCGCGAGGCCAGGGCCTTCTTGCGGTCCTGGTCGAAGAAGAACTTGGCATCGGCCAGGCGCGGGCGCACCACACGTTCGTTGCCGCCGATGACCGCGCTGGCATCGGCCGGCGCGATGTTGCTGACCACCAGGAAGCGGCTGGTCAGCTGGCCCGCCGCATCCAGCAGCGGGAAGTACTTCTGGTTGGCCTTCATCGTCAGGATCAGGCATTCCTGCGGCACGGCCAGGAACTCGTCCTCGAACTGGCAGACCAGCACATTGGGGCGCTCGACCAGGGCCGTCACCTCGTCGAGCAGGGCCTCGTCCTCGATGGGGCGGGCACCGCCGCCGACCTTTTCGGCCGCGGCCTGGAGCTGGCGCACGATCTCGGCGCGGCGCTCGGCGAAGCCGGCGATCACGGCACCCTCTTCCCGCAGCTGGGCGGCGTAGCTGTCGGCGTCGCGCAGCACCACCGGATCGACGGCGGCTTCGAAGCGGTGGCCGTGGGTGTCGCGGCCCGAATGCAGGCCCAGGGCCTCGATGGCGATCACGTCCGCGCCATGCAGCGCCACCAGGCCGTGGGCCGGGCGCACGAAACTCACGCTGGACCAGCCCGGCAGCTCGCAGCCGCTTTCCAGCTGGTAGCTCATCACCTTGGGGATGGGCAGTTTGGCGATGGCCTCGGCCACCGCCTTCTGCAGGCCGGCGGCCAGGGTGGCGCCGGGCACGGTGCTCTCGAAGAACAGGGCTTCGGCCTTGCCGTCCGGCGCACGCTTCAGGCCCGCCACGGCGGACGCATCGGCGCCCAGCGCGCTCAGCTTCTTGAGCAGCGCGGGCGTGGCGTTGCCGGCGGCATCCAGGCCGACGGAAACGGGCATCAGCTTCTGCGACTGCGCCCGGTCGGCGGCACGCGCGGCCACGGCCGTCACATGCGCGGCCAGGCGGCGCGGCGAGGCGAAGGCGGTCACGGCGGCATCGGCGGCGGCCAGGCCCTGGGCGCGCAGCTGGTCGGCCAGCACGCCGGCGAAGGCGTCGCCCAGTTTCTTCAATGCCTTGGGCGGCAGTTCTTCGACGAAGAGTTCGACAAGCAGGTTCCGGGTGTTCATCGTCATGTTCGTGCTCGCGCTCATGCGGCCTTCTTCGGGATCTGGGCCACCCACTCGCGGGGCGCCATCGGGAAGCCCAGGCGCTCCCGGCTTTCGTAATAGCTCTGGGCGACCGAGCGCGCCAGGTTGCGGATGCGGCCGATGTAGGCGGCGCGTTCGGTCACGCTGATCGCGCCGCGGGCGTCGAGCAAATTGAAGCTGTGGCCGGCCTTGAGCACCTGTTCGTAGGCGGGCAGGGCCAGCTGGGCTTCGATCAGATGCTTGGCCTGCTTCTCGTGCGCATTGAAGGCGGTGAAGAGGAAGTCGGCATCGCTGTGCTCGAAGTTGTAGGTGGATTGTTCGACCTCGTTCTGCTTGTAGACGTCGCCGTAGGTCAGGCCTTCGGTCCACTGCAGCTTGTAGACGTTGTCCACGCCTTGCAGGTACATGGCCAGGCGCTCCAGGCCGTAGGTGATCTCGCCGGTGATCGGCTTGCAGTCGATGCCGCCGACCTGCTGGAAGTAGGTGAACTGCGTCACCTCCATGCCGTTGAGCCAGACCTCCCAGCCCAGGCCCCAGGCGCCGAGCGTGGGGTTCTCCCAGTCGTCTTCCACGAAGCGGATGTCGTTCCTCTTCAGGTCGAAGCCCAGGGCTTCGAGCGAGCCGAGGTACAGCTCCAGGATATTGGACGGCGCGGGCTTCAAGACCACCTGGTACTGGTAGTAGTGCTGCAGGCGGTTGGGGTTCTCGCCGTAGCGGCCGTCCTTGGGGCGGCGACTGGGCTGCACGTAGGCGGCCTTCCAGGGCTCGGGCCCGATGGCGCGCAGGAAGGTGGCGGTGTGCGAGGTGCCGGCACCGACTTCCATGTCGTAGGGCTGCAGCAAGGCGCAGCCGTGTTCGGCCCAGTAGGACTGGAGTTTGAGGATGATCTGCTGGAAGGACAACATGGCGGCTGGAGCGTGGAGACCGGCCATCCAAAAAAGAAGCCGGCCCATACGCCACGCATCGAGTGCGGGCGCGGAACCGGCGATTTTAGAGGGCGGGACCGAAGCGGCCCGCCGAAGCTCGTTCAGTAAGACCAGAAGATGCGTTGCAGCTCTTTCGGATCGCGCGTTTTCGTCATCGCGACCATGGCCAGGATCCGGGCTTTCTGCGGGTTCAGGTCATGTGCCACGACCCAGTCGTACTTGTCGTCCGGCTGCTCGGCATTACGCAGCACGAAGCCGGCCGGCACGCGGCTGGAGCGGATCACGTTGATGCCCTTGGCGCGCAGGTCCTGCAGGGCGGGAACCACGCGGTCGGCGACCGAGCCGTTGCCGGTGCCGGCGTGCACGATGGCCTGCAGGCCGGGCGTGGCGCCGATCGCGTCGACGGCCGAACGCGGCACGTTGCCGTAGCCGTAGACGATCTCCACCACCGGCAGCGACTGGATGCTGTCGATGTCGAACTCGCTCTGCATCGTGTGGCGCTTGACCGGTGCGCGGAACCAGTAGTTCTTGCCCTCGACCACCATGCCGAGCGCGCCCCACTGGCTCTTGAAGGCTTCGGTCTTGATGTTGATCAGCTTGACCACGTCGCGGCCGCTGTTGATCTCGTCGTTCATGGTGACCAGCACGCCCTTGCCCATGGCGTCGGCCGAGGCGGCCACGCTGACCGCGTCGTACAGGTTGAGCGCGCCGTCGGCCGACAGCGCGGTGCCCGGACGCATCGAGCCGACCACCACGATGGGCTTGTCGGTGTGCACCACCAGGTTCAGGAAGTAGGCGGTTTCTTCCAGGGTGTCGGTGCCGTGGGTGACCACGATGCCGTTGACAGCCGGGTCCTTGGCCAGGGCCGAGACGCGGCGGGCCAGCACCAGCAGGTTGTCGTTGGTGAAGGATTCGGAGGCGATCTGGAAGGTCTGCTCGCCGCGCACGTTGGCGACGTTCTGCAGCTCCGGCAGGCCGATGATGAGCTTGTCCACCGCGACCTTGGCGGCCGAGTAGCTGGCGCTGTTGACGGTGGTGGCGCCGGCGCCGGCGATGGTGCCGCCGGTGGCCAGGATCACCACATTGGGCTTGATCGCGGCCGCGGTCTGGGCCGCTGCCAGGCCGGGCACGGCGGACAGCGCGGTGAGGGAAGCTGCGGCGAACCAGCAGCGGATGCGGGGGGAGAGGTACATGCGTCAGGCTCCTTCGAAGCGTGGTGGGCTCGGGCTTTGTTTCCGGCCCCTTCGGGGGGACCGGAGCCCGCCATGCTAGCCGCGGGAGTCGCGCTTTGCTGACACCTCGCTTGCAAACAGAAGAATTCTCCGGACGCTGTTACATCTCCCCCGCGCTCATGGTTTCACCAGGCCGCGCTGACCAGGGGCTTGCCGGCGAAGAAGGCGGCCAGGTTGTCTTCCACCCGCTGCGCCATGTCGGCGCGGGTCTCGTGGGTGTTGCTGGCGATGTGGGGCAGCAGCACCACGTTGTCGAGGGCGAACAGGGCCTCGGGCACATGGGGTTCGCGCTCGAACACGTCGAGGCCTGCGCCGGCGATACGTTGATGGGTGAGTGCATCGACCAGGGCGGCTTCGTCGATCACCGTGCCGCGCGAGATGTTGATGACGTAGCCCTTGGGGCCGATGGCGTCGAGGATCTCGGCCGAGACCAGGCCCTTGGTTTCGGCGCCGCCCGCGCTGGCGATGACCAGGTAGTCGCACCACTGGGCCAGTTCCTTCAGCGAGGCGACGTAGGTGTAGGGCGAGCCTTGGGCGGGCTTGCGGTTGTGGTACCGGACTTCCATGTCGAAGCCCGAGGCGCGTTTGGCGATGGCATTGCCGATGCGGCCCAGGCCCAGGATGCCCAGGCGCTTGCCGGTGACCCGCGTCGCGGCGGTGAACTGGCCCTTCTTCCATGCGCCCTGGCGGACGGCGCGGTCGGCCTCGGTGATGCGGCGGGAGACGTCCAGCAGGAGGGCGAAGGCGGTGTCTGCGACGCAGTCGTTGAGGACGTCGGGGGTGTAGCCGACGGGGATGCCTCTTTGTTTGGCGGCTTCCAGGTCCAGGGTGTCGAGGCCTACGCCGAAGCTGGAGATGACCTTCAGGTCGGGGAGTGCTGCGATTGTCTTGGCGTCCACGCCGAAGCGGGCGGAGGTGGCTATGGCTTCCACGCCCTTGGCGTGGGTTTGCAGGAAGGTGTCCCTTTCAGGGCCCGAGGGGGGAGGATTTCTGCTTCGTAGCTTGCCTTGAGGCGGGCTTCTACGGCGGGGGTGAAGGCGTTTTGGTGGATCAGGATTTTGTGGTGCATGCTGATGGCTGGTTTTTTTTGGGGGGGGTTGCTTGGCGGGTGGGAATCTTGCTCTATTTCTGCTGCTCCTGCGGAGGGCGGAGCTGGGGCTGCGCGCCCCAGACCGCGCTCACTTTCTTTGCTTCGCTGTTCAGACCGGGGACATGGGAAACGGGTGTGCGGGGACATGGGAAACACTTCTGTGCGGCAGTCAAGCCGAGGAGAAGCCCATGCCCTGGCAACCGAGAGACCTCATGAGCACCAAGCAAGAGTTCGTGGAACTGGCCCTGCAGGAAGGGGCTAATCGGCGCGAGTTGTGCCGGCGCTTCAACATCACGCCCAAGGCGGGCTATGCGCTGCTCAAGCGTTTTGCAGTGGAAGGTCAGGCGGCCTTCGTGGAGCGCTCCAGGCGCCCCGTACACAGCCCGCTGCAGACGCCCGCGGACATGCAGTCGGCCGTCCTGGCGCTGCGGCGCGAGCATCCTGCCTGGGGCGCGCGCAAGATCTGCCGCAGGCTGCTGGACCTCGGCCACCGCGAGGTGCCCGCCACCAGCACCGTCACCGACATCCTGCGACGCAACGGCCTGATCCCTCAAGAGGCGAGCGCTGCCAGCCAGCCCTGGCAGCGCTTCGAGCACGAGCAGCCCAACGCCCTGTGGCAGCTCGACTTCAAGGGCCACTTCGAGACCGCTGCCGGGCGCTGCAACCCGCTGACCTTGCTCGACGACCACTCGCGCTTCAACCTGGCCGCGGCCGCCTGCGCCAGGACCGACAGCGCCACGGTGCAGAGCCAGCTCCAGGCCGTCTTCGAGCGCTACGGGCTGCCCGCGCGCATCAACGCCGACAACGGCGCGCCCTGGGGCGCGCCGAGCGCACCAGGCCACCTCAGCGGGCTCGACATCTGGTTCATCCGGCTGGGCATGCGAGTCAGCCACAGCGCGCCGTATCACCCGCAGACCAACGGCAAGCTCGAGCGCTTCCACCGCTCGCTCAAGGCCGAGGTGCTCAACGGCAGGACTTTCGACAACCTCGCCCATGCACAGGACGCGCTCGACCGTTGGAGGGCTGTCTACAACCACGAAAGACCACACGAGGGCATCGCCATGCAGACACCCGCACAGCGCTACCGCATGAGCCCGCGGGCCATGCCGCAGACGCTGGCGGAGATCGAATACGCCGAGCACGATCACGTCGTGACCGTGGGCTGGAACGGCTTCGTGAAGTTCCAGGGCCACAAGCTGCGCTTGTCGCACGCGCTACACCGCCTGCCGGTGGCCTTCCGGCCCGATCCCGAGCACGACGGCTGCTTCGATATCTACTTCAGCCACCATTGCTTCATGCGTCTGGACAGCGCTGCGGCGACCGCTTCCAATTGAGCCGAGGTGTTTCCTATGTCCCCGCACGGGTGTTTCCCATGTCCCCGGTCTAAACACTTCGCCAAAGAAAGTAAGCAAAGAAAGGCGACCCGGCTGCGGGAGTCCCCCTCCTGCGGAGGGGGCACGCTGCGGTGCTCGCAAAAGCGGGGGCCACGACAACTCGCTTCGCTCAAACAGGTCGTGGCCCTGATCCGCTTTTGCTCCGCTCCTCGCTCACCCGCAGACGGGACCCGGGAGCGGGGACAGCCACTGCTTCGCAGGGCGACGGGCCTTCGCTGCGCTCGGCCTCTGATTGAATAACCCGCCCACACTGAGCGCCGCATTTCAGTGGAGGCCGAGCGCAGCGAAGGCCCGTTGCGCTGCGAAGCAGCCGCTGTCCCCGCTCCCGCTCCCGGGTCCCGTGAGCCCGAGAGCGAGGAACGGAGCAAAGGCGGATCAGGGCCACGACCTGTTTGAGCGAAGCGAGTTGTCGTGGACCCCGCCTTTGCGAGTACCGCAGCGGTGCCCGAAGGGCCTCGGGTGTCGGGTCGCCTTTCTTTGCTTACTTTCTTTGGCGAAGTGTATGGACCGGGGACATAGGTGACAGGTGTGCGATGACATGGTTGACACCTTCGGGCTGCCTGCCCGAGGGGAGAACAGACCATGCCCTGGAGCACCCGAGACACCATGAGCCTTCGAGAAGAATTCGTCAGCCTGGCCTTGCAGGACGGCGCCAACCGGCGCGAGCTGTGTCGGCGCTTCGGCATCAGCGCGCAGACCGGCTACAAGTGGATCGCCCGCTACAAGCAATTGGGCTCGAGCGGCCTGAGCGATCTGTCGCGACGCCCTCAGTCGAGCCCGGCAGCCACCGCCCAAGCGCTGCAGCAGGCCGTTGTCGCCCTGCGCCTGCAGCACCCGGCCTGGGGCGGGCGCAAGCTCTCTGAGCGGCTGCACACGCTGGGCCACCCGCGCCTTGCGCCGAGCACCGTCAACTCCATCCTGCATCGCCACGGCCTGATCTCCAGCGCCGCCAGTGCCGCGGCCACGCCCTGGCAACGCTTCGAGCGCGAGCGGCCCAACGCGCTCTGGCAGATCGACTTCAAGGGCCACTTCCCGCTGGCCTCGGGGCGTTGCCACCCCCTGACGCTGCTCGACGACCACTCGCGCTTCAACCTCGCCATCCGCGCCTGTCCAGGCGAGACCAGCCAGGCGGTCGAGCAGCATCTGGTGGACGTGTTCCGCCGCTACGGCATGCCCGAGCAGATCAACGCCGACAACGGCGCGCCCTGGGGCGTACCGAGCCAGCCCGGGCAGCTCAGCGGCCTGGCGGTCTGGTTGATCCGCTGCGGCGTGCGGGTGAGCTTCAGCAGGCCCTACCACCCCCAGACCAACGGCAAGGACGAGCGCTTCCACCGAACGCTCAAGGCCGAGGTCCTGCAGGGCCGCGTGTTCAGCGATCTCGGCAGTGCGCAGCAGGCCTTCGACCTCTGGCGCGATGTCTACAACCAGCAGCGTCCGCACCAGGACATTGCCATGCAGACGCCGATGAGCCGCTACCAGGCCAGTCCCCGCTGCTATCCCGAGGTGCTGCCGGAGATCGAATACGGTCCCGGGGACACGGTCATGACCGTGAAGTGGCTGGGCGAGCTGCGCTTCAGGGGGCGCCGCTACAGGGTGTCAAACGCACTGCGGGGCCTGCCCGTGGCCGTGCGTCCGCACGGCCAGACAGATGGCCTGTTCAACGTCTTCTTCATGCATCACTGGCTTCAGCAGATTGACTTGAGAGCGCACTGAATCAACAGCAGAATGCGTCAACCATGTCTTCGCACATGTGTCAGCCATGTCCTCGGTCCATACAGCGAAGCAAAGAAAGTGAGCGCGGTCTGGGGCGCGCAGCCCCAGCTCCGCCCTCCGCCAAGGAGACAAAACCCCAGAATGACAAAGCCTCATTCAGGCTGAATCCCAGCATCCTTGGCAACCTTCCCCCACTTCACCATCTCAGCCTGGATAAACGACCCAAACTGCGCAGGCGACCCACCCCCAGCCTCGATCCCGTTGTCCTGCAAAGTCTTCTTGACGTCCGGCAGGGCCAACACCCGATTCACCTCGGCATTGATCTTGTCGACCACAGCCTTGGGCGTGCCAGCCGGCGCCAGCAGCCCGCCCCAGGTACTGGTCTCATACCCGGCGATGCCAGCCTCCTGCATCGTAGGCACATCCGGCAGGGAAGCCGCCCGAGAAGAGGTCGTCACCGCATAGGCCTTGAGCTTGCCCGCCTTGATCTGCGCATTGGTGGCCGCTACCGTATCGAACATCAGCGAAACCCGCCCGCTCATCAGATCCGGATGCGCCAGCGTGCTGCCCTTGTAGGGTATATGCGTCATCTGAATCCCGGTCAGCGACTTGAACAGCTCGCCCGAGAAATGCGGCGCCCCGCCACTCCCGCTGGAAGCAAAACTCAGCTCGCCGGGATGCGCCTTGCCATAGGCCACGATGTCCTGCACCGTCTTCGCCGGAAACGCAGGCGATGTCACCAGCACCAGCGGCACCACATGCGTCAGCGCCACCGGCTCGAAACTCTTCACCGTATCGAAGGGCAGCTTCCGAACCATGCTGGGATTGATCGCATGGCTGCTCGCCACCAGCACCAGGTTGTAGCCATCGGGTTGTGCCTTGGCCACCAGGTCGGTGCCGATGATGCCCGTCGCCCCGGTGCGGTTGTCGATGACGACCGGCTGCCCCCAGTCGGCCGTCATCTTGTTGCCGATCAGCCGGGCCAGCAGGTCGATCGCCCCGCCGGGCGAGGCCGGCACGACGATGGTGATCGGCCGCGCGGGCCAGGCCGGCTGCTGGGCCAGGGCGGGAAGGGAGGCGAACGCCGCCACGAGGGCAGCGGTGAGAAGGCGGCGTTGCATGGTGTGTCTCCTAGATGCCCTTGGCCTTGCGCCACTCGCCGAACTCGGCGCGGGTATCGGCGTTGGGCGGATAGGTGCCGGCCAGCTTCGCGCCGCCCTCGATCTTTTCCAGGATGAAGGCTTCCATCTTTTCCTGTTCGGTGGCGTCGCGCGCGATCTCCTCGGCCAGGTGCGCGGGGATGACCACCACGCCCTCCTCGTCGCCCACCATGATGTCGCCCGGATAGACCGGCACCCCGCCGCAGCCCACCGGCACGTTGAGGTCGATGGCGTGGTGGTGGATCAGGTTCAGCGGCGCGCTGCCGCCGGCGCAGTACACCGGGAAATCCATCTGCGCGATGGTGCCGCTGTCGCGCACCGGGCCGTCGGAGACCAGGCCCTCGGCGCCGCGCACCTTGAGCCGGGTGGTGAGGATGCCGCCGCCCGAGGCCACGCGTTTCTCGCCCCGGCAGTCGATCACCAGCACATGGCCGGGCGGCACGCTCTCGATGCCCTTGCGCTGGGGGTGGTTGGGGTCGTCGAAGGCGCTGATCTGGTCGATGTCCTCGCGCGCCGGGATGTTGCGCATGGTGAAGGCCGGGCCGACCAGGTTGCCCTTGCTCGGCGTGGTCAGGCGGCCCACGCCCTGCAGGAAGACATTGCGGAAACCGCGCTTGAAAAGCTGGGTGCACAGCGTGGCCACGCTGACCTTGCGCAGCAGGGCACGGGTTTCGTCGGACAGGGGCGTGGGGGTGGTGGGTGCGGTCATGGGTGAGGAGGTCTAACGGGAATCAAACGGAGGCGCCGGACTTGCGGACCAACTCGCCCCAGCGGGGAATCTCTTTCTGCATGAGGGCGGCAAGGTCGGCGGGCGAGCCGGCCACGACTTCCATGCCGAGCTGGTTGGTCAGCTTGTCATGCACATCGGGCAGCTTCAGCGCCTTGGTGATCTCGGCCGAGAGCCGCTCCACGATGGGCTTGGGCGTGTTCTTCGGCGCATAGATGGCCTGCCACGAAGCCATCTCGAAACCGGGCACGCCGGCCTCGGCCAGCGTGGGCAGCTGCGGAGCGATGGCGGCGCGTTTGCCGGTGGTCACGGCCAGCAGGCGCAGCTTGCCGGACTGCACCAGCGGCAGCGCGGCGGTGAACTGGTCGAACATGAAGGTGACCTGGCCCGAGGCCACGTCCAGCATGGCCGGCGGCGTGCCCTTGTAGGGCACATGGGACAGCGGCACGCCGATCAGGTCGGCCAGCAGCTCGCCCGCCAGATGGGTGGAGGTGCCGGCGCCCGAGGACGCGAAGGTGCGCTTCGAAGGATCCTTCTTCAGCAGCGCGATCAGCTCGGCCACCGAGTTCACTCCGGACTGCGTGGACACCATCAGCACATTGGGCAGGAAGGCCACCAGCGAGATCGGCTCGAAGTCCTTCACCGGGTCGTAGGGCAGGTTCTTGTAGAGGCTGGCGTTGATCGCATGGGTGCTGATGGTGCCGCCGAAGAGGGTGTAGCCGTCCGGCTTGGCCTTGGCGACATAGGCCGCGCCCACGGCGCCGGCGGCGCCGGGACGGTTGTCCACCACCACCGGCTGGCCCAGGGTCTCGCCGAGCTTCTGGCAGACCACGCGGCCGATCACGTCGGTGGAACCTCCGGGCGTGAAGGGCACGACGTAGGTGATGGCGCGGCTGGGCCAGCTGTCCTGCGCGTGGACGGCGGCGCTGGCGAGCAGGCCGCCCGGCAGGGCGAAGGCGCTGGTGGCGCGCAGCAGGGTGCGGCGCTGGGGGAGGAAGGGGGTGGTCATGGTGTTTGTCTCTGTCTTTTTTGTGTGGATGCGGACCGGCTTCAATCGATACGGATGCCGCCCGCCTTGATGACCTTGCCGTAGCGCTCCTTGTCCGCGGCGATGGTCTGCTGCAGTTCGGCCGGCGTGCCGCCGCGCGGCGTGGCGCCCTGGGCGATGAGGGCGGCCCTGGTGTCGGCGCTGCCGACGATCTCGTGCACATCGGCGGCGATCTTCTCGGCCAGTCCAGCGGGCAGGCCGGCGGGGCCGAGCAGCGCCACCCAGGAGCCGGATTCGGCGTTGTTCACGCCCAGTTCGGCCAGCGTGGGCACCTCCGGCATGGCGGGCGAGCGCTGGGCGCTGGTCACGGCCAGGGCGCGCAGCTTGCCGGCCTTGACGTAGCCGCTGGTCTCCAGGATGGAGGCGAAGAGCATGTCCACATGGCCGGCCATCAAATCGGCCATGGCGGGGCCGCCGCCCTTGTAGGGCACATGGGTGAACTTCACGCCGGTGGCCTGCTGGAAGATCTCGGCCGTGAGGTGCGGCGAGCCGCCCTGGCCGGAGCTGGCATAGGTCAGCTTGCCCGGCTCGGCCTTGGCCAGGGCGATCAGCTCTTTCGGTGTCGTCGCCTTCACGTTGGGATTGACGACGAAGGCGAAGGGCAGCTCGGCGAACAGGGAGATCGGCGTGAAGGCCTTGTCCGGGTCGTAGGGCATCTTGTAGAGCGAGGGATTGATCGACTGGGTGCCGACATTGCCCACGAGCAGGGTGTAGCCATCCGGCTTGGCCTTGCTCACCGCCTCGGCGCCGATCAGGCCGCCGGCGCCGGTGCGGTTCTCCACCACCACCGACTGGCCCCATTTCTGGCCCAGCTTCACCGCCACCAGGCGGGCGGCGATGTCGGTGCCGCCGCCGGGGGCGAAGGGCACGATGATGGTGACCACGCGGGTCGGATACGGCGCCGGTGCCTGGGCCAGCGCGGCCAGCGGCGCGGCGGCCAGCAGGCCGGCCAGCAGCAGGGCGCGACGCGGGGTGCGGGGGGTGGAGGTCATGGTGTCTTGTCTCTTTTGTCTTGTGTTTGCGCGGCGCGCCGTCTCAGTGGATCTCGGGCTCGCCCCCGGCCAATGCGGAGGCCTGGGCCGCATCCGGGGCCACGTAGTCCGGCGCCAGGAAGTCGAAATCGCAGCCGGTGTCGGCCTGCTGCACGTGCTTCAGGAAGATGGCGCCGTAGCCGCGGCTGAACTTCGGCATCGGCGGCTTCCAGGCGGCGCGGCGGCGGGCGATTTCCTCGTCGCTCACTTCCATGGCGATGCGGCGGGCGTCCACGTCCAGCGTGACCAGATCGCCGGTGCGCACCAGGGCCAGCGGGCCGCCCACATGCGATTCGGGCGTGACATGCAGCACGCAGGCGCCGTAGCTGGTGCCGCTCATGCGGGCATCGCTGATGCGCACCATGTCGCGCACGCCCTCCTTCAGCAGCTTCTGCGGGATGGGCAGCTGGCCCCATTCCGGCATGCCGGGGGCGCCCTGCGGGCCGGCGCTCTGCAGCACGATGACGCTGTCTTTCGTGATGTCCAGCTCGGGGTCGTCGATGCGCGCGGCCATGTCGTTGTAGTCCTGGAAGACCACGGCCGGGCCGGTGTGTTTGCGCAGGTGCTGCTCCATCGCCGCCGGCTTGATCACCGCGCCATCGGGCGCCAGGTTGCCGCGCAGCACGGCCAGGCCGCCGCTTTCCAGCTTGGGGGCCTTCAGCGGCAGGATCACCTCGGGGATGTAGACCTGCGCATCGGCGATGTTCTCGCCCAGGGTGTGGCCGTTGACCGTCTTCTGGCTGCCGTCGATGTGCGAGCCCATTTCCTTGAGGAAGGCGCGCAGGCCGCCGGCGTAGAAGAAGTCCTCCATCAGGAACTGGCCGCCGGGGCGCAGGTTGGCGATCACCGGGGTGCGGCGCGCCAGCTCGTCGAAGCGGGCCAGGTCCAGCGGGATGCTGGCGCGGCGCGCCATGGCGATCAGGTGGACGATGGCGTTGGTCGAGCCGCCCAGGCCGAGCGCGGTGACGACCGCGTTGTCGAAGGAGGCGGGGGTGAGGATGTCGAGCGGCTTCAGGTCCTCCCACACCATGTCCACGATGCGTTTGCCGGAGTGGGTGGCCATCATCGAATGGCGCGAGTCCGGCGCCGGGATGGACGAGGCGCCCGGCAGCGTCAGGCCGAGGGCCTCGGTGGCGCTGGTCATGGTGCTGGCGGTGCCCATGGTCATGCAGGTGCCGGGGGAGCGGGCGATGCCGTCCTCCACCTCCTGCCAGTCCTGCTCGGTGATGTTGCCGGCGCGCAGCTCGGCCCAGTACTTCCAGGTGTCCGAGCCCGAGCCCAGGTACTTGCCCTTGTAGTCGCCGCGCAGCATGGGGCCGGCGGGCACGAAGATGCTGGGCAGGTTGTTGGCCAGCGCGCCCATCACCAGGCCGGGCGTGGTCTTGTCGCAGCCGCCCATCAGCACCACGCCGTCGAGCGGATAGGAGCGGATGAGTTCCTCCGCCTCCATCGCCAGCATGTTGCGGTAGAGCATGGTGGTGGGCTTCTGGAAGGCCTCGCCCAGGCTGATGGTAGGGATCTCCACCGGGAAGCCGCCGGCCTGCCACACGCCGCGCTTGACCTCCTCCACCCGCTGCTTGAAGTGGGTGTGGCAGGAGTTCATGTCGCTCCAGGTGTTGAGGATGCCGATCACCGGCTTGCCCAGATAGTCGTCGCGGCTGAAACCCATCTGGGCGGTGCGCGAGCGGTGGCCGAAGGAGCGCATGTCCTTGACGCCGTACCAGCGGTGGGAGCGCAGCTCCTCGGGGGCCTTGCGGCGGGTCGGTTCGGGCGTGGGAGGGGTTTTTTCGGGAGACGACATGAAGTGGGGATCCGGATGTTAGCGCTGTCATCGGATCATAAGCAGCCGCCTCCGGCAGCGTCAACGGCCGCGGGACAGGGATATCCCGGGGGTACCGGGCTTGCCCCGCGGCCCGGCCGTCAGGCCAGCTGCACTTCGATCAGGAAGGGTCCCTGCATCGCCAAGCCGTGCCGCAGCAGGCGCAGCAGCTCCTGCGTGGTCGTGGCCTGCGCGGCCTCCACGCCCATGCCCTGGGCCAGCTTCACCCAGCTGATCTCGGGGTTGACGATGGACAGCATCTGCTCGGCCCGCGCGCCCCAGGTGCCGGCGCCGACGTTGGCCATCTCGCCCTTGAGGATCTTGTAGCCCTTGTTGGCGAAGACGATGGTGAGCACGTCGAGCCGCTCGCGCGCCTGGGTCCACAGGCCCTGGATGGTGTACATGGAGCTGCCGTCGCCCTCCAGGTTGATCACCTTGCGGCCCGGGCAGGCGACGGCCGCGCCGACCGCCATGGGGATGCCGTCGCCGATGGCGCCACCGGTCAGCTGCAGGTAGTCGTGCGGCGCGCTGGCGCGCGAGATCGGGAAGAAGGCGCGGCCGGCCGTCACCGATTCGTCCACCACGATGGCCTGCTGCGGCATCAGCGCGGAGACGGCCTGCAGCACCGCGTCGGGCGTGAGGGCGCCGTCGGGCAGGGGCAGGGGCGCCTCGGGCTGCAGCAGCGGCGCGGCGTCGGCCGCGCCCAGGCGGGCGGCCAGTTCCTTCAGCACGGCGGGCAGGTCGTCGCTCGGCTGGGTCAGTTCGATCAGGGTGGCGGCCGGGTCCATCAGGTAGTCCGGCTTGCCGGGGTAGCCGAACATGGGCGCGGGCACCTTGGCGCCGACCAGGATCACATGGCGGGCATCGCGGAAGGCGGCCACGCCCTGGTCCACCGGGGCGGGGGTGCGTTCGATGACGACCCGGCCCCGGCCGCGTTCGATGCGGCCGTTGGCGTACTGCGCCAGCAGGCGCGCGCCGCTGCGCTGGGCGATGCGGCTGGCGTCCTCCAGCGCGCCGGCGCGCAGGGCCCGGCCGGAGAGCAGCAGGATGGTGTTCTCGCCGCTGCGCAAGGCCTTCAGCGCGGCGTCGAAGCGCTGGTCCGACGGCAGGGTCGGCGGCTCGGGCGCCAGCACCACCGGCTGCCTGTTCCGGGTCTGCGTCCAGGCGGTATCGGCCGGCAGCACCAGCGTGGCGATGCGGCCGGGCCGGCTGTTGGCGCGCTGCACGGCGGCGGCGGCGTCCTGCGCGATGTGGTCGGCCGAGCTGCAGGTGTGCACCCAGTCGCACATGGTGCGGGCGATGCCCTCGATGTCGCCGGTCAGCGCCGAGTCGGTGGCCTTGTGGCCCTGGCGGTGCTCACCCACGATGTTGACCATGGGCACCTGCGCCCGCTTGGCGTTGTGCAGGTTGGCCAGGCCGTTGCCCAGGCCCGGCGCCAGGTGCAGCAGGGTGGCGGCGGGTTTGTCGGCCATGCGGGCGTAGCCGTCGGCCGCGCCGGTGACCACGCCTTCGAACAGGCCCAGCACGCAGCGCATGCCCTCGATGCGGTCGAGGGCGGCGACGAAGTGCATCTCCGAGGTGCCGGGGTTGGCGAAACACACGTCCACCTGGTTGGCCAGCAGGGTCCGCACCAGGACCTCCGCGCCGTTGGGTGGGTCCTGGGCGGCGCGGGCCGCGGCGTCTGGCAAGGCTGCTGTCATGGCTTGTTGGCACGCGCAGGGGCTGCGCGTTTGTCTCTTGTTGATGGCTGCACGATTGTGCGGCCATCGACTTCGCCCACGCCTCAGAGCAGCTTGTCCAGCGTGACCGGCAGGCTGCGCACCCGCTTGCCGGTGGCGTTGAAGACCGCGTTGGCCACCGCCGCTCCCACGCCGGTGATGCCGATCTCGCCCACGCCATGGGCGCCCATGGGGCTGTGCGGATCGGGCTCGTCGGTCCAGATGACGTCGATGGCGGGCACGTCGAGCTGCACCGGCACGTGGTATTCGGCCAGCGACGGATTCATGATGCGGCCGCTGCGTTCGTCGAAGAAGGTCTCCTCGGTCAGCGCCAGGCCCAGGCCCATGACGATGCCGCCGCGGAACTGGCTGGCGGCCGTGCGGGCGTTGAGGATGCGGCCGCAGTCGAAGGAGCCGAGGAAACGCGAGACCCGGGTCTCGCCGGTGACCGCATTCACCCGCACCTCGCAGAACTGCGCGCCGTAGGAATGCATGGAGTATTTCTGCATTTCCAGCGGCGGCGGGGCTTCGGCCTCGACCTTCACTTCGGCGAGGCCGGCGCGGGACAGGATGGAGGCGTAGCTTTCGTGGCGATCCGGGTGGCCGTGCTGGCACAGGCCGCTGTCCTGGGCGTCCAGCTCCTCGGCTTTCAGGCCATGCAGCGGCGATTCGCGGCCGGCGAGTTCCAGCAGTCGCTCCAGCAGCTTTTCGTGCGCGGCGATCACCGCCGCGCCGATGGAGGCCGTCTGCGAGGAGCCGCCGGCCAGGGTGCCTGCGGGCATCCTGCTGTCGCCGTATTCGAAGCGCACTTTCTCCAGCGGCAGGCCCAGGCGCACCGCCACATGCTGGGCCTGCACGGTGGCCGTGCCCATGCCCATCTCGTGGCTGGCCATCTGCACGACGGCGCTGCCGTCCGCGCCCAGCGTGATGCTGGCGGCGCCGCCCGGCATGCGGAAGTAGGGATAGGTGGCGGTGGCCATGCCCAAACCGACGAGCCATTCGCCCTCGCGGCGGCTGCCGGGCACGGCGTGGCGCCGGTCCCAGCCGAAACGTTCGGCGCCCTGCTCCAGTGCCTTCAGGTAGTGGCGCGAGGAGAAGGGCAGGCCGGAGGACGGGTCCTTCTCGGGCTCGATGCGGCGGCGCAGTTCCACCGGGCAGAGCTGCATCCGGTGGGCCAGCTCGTCGAGCGCGCTCTCCAGCGCGAAGGTGCCGATGGATTCTCCTGGCGCGCGCATGAAGGTGTTGGCCACCATGTGCATGTCGGCCACCTTCTGCTCCAGCAGCATGGTCTTGGTGGCGTAGAGGTGACGGGCCGGGAAGGTGAACTGCTCGGGGCAGTTGTTGTGCGGCGTCATCGCCACGCAGCCGGTGTGGATCAGGGCGGCCAGGGTGCCGTCCTCGTTGGCGCCCAGGGCCACCCGCTGCTCGGTGGTGGTGCGGCCGCCGATGGCGCGGAACACGCCCTCGCGCGAAAGCACCAGGCGCACCGGGCGGCCGGCCAGCTTCGAGGCGGCCGCGGCCAGCATCTGGTGGTCCCACAGGCCCTTGCCGCCGAAGGCGCCGCCGACGAAGGGGGAGCTCACATGGACGTCTTCCTCCTTCATGCCGAAGACCTCGGCCAGCGTCCAGGCCGTGCCGTTGATCATCTGGGTGGCGTCGTGCACCCGCAGCTTGCCGTCCTGCCAGGCGACGGTGACGCCGTGCAGTTCGATGGCGTTGTGGTTGTGGCGCGGCGAGGTGTAGATGGCATCGACGCTGTGGGGCGCGGCCTTGAGCGCCGCCTCGGCATCGCCGATCTCCACCCGGGGCGGCTCGCCCAGGACGGTGTCGGGCACCCGGGCATGGGCCATGGCGGCGTGGAAGTCGGTGTCGGCCGGCTCGGCTTCGTAGCGCACGCGGATCAGGGACTTGGCATGGTCGGCCTGCTCCTGCGTCTCGGCCAGCACCACGGCCACCGGCTGGCCGTTCCAGTGGATGCGCTCGTCCTGCATCACCGGCAGCTGGCTGGCGCCGGCCGCGCGGGGCTTGGTCATCATCAGGGAGGGCGGCTGCATGCGCGGCGCGTTGCGGTAGGTCATCACCAGCGTGACGCCCTCGGCCGACTCGGCGGCCGAGGTGTCCAGTTCCGCGATACGGCCATGGGCGATGCTGCTGAAGGCCAAGGCGGCGTAGAGCATGCCGGGCATGTCGACCTCGGCCGCGAAACGGGCGCGGCCCTGTACCTTGAGCGGGCCGTCCACACGGGCCACCGCCTCGCCCAGCAGGCCATGGCGATCGCGCAGTGCATCGGGCGAGGCGCCGGGCACGAAACGGTCGGGCAGATGCGGCAGGACGGCCTTCACGGCCTTCTGCATGACTTCCTGGACGATGCTCATGCGGCCTCCTTGGCCAGTTGGCCCAGCACCGCCACCATGGTGCGGCGTGCCAGTTCGATCTTGAAAGCGTTGTCGCGCAGGCCGACCGCATCGGCCAGCTCGGCGTTGGCGGCGGCCAGGAAGGCCGCTTCATCCGCGACGGCACCTTGCAGCGCGGCCTCGGCCTGGTGGGCGCGCCAGGGCTTGTGGGCCACGCCGCCCAGGGCGATGCGGACCGCCTGGATCCGGCCCTGCTCCACATCCAATGCAGCCGCCACCGATACGAGCGCGAAGGCATAACTGGCCCGATCACGCACCTTGCGGTAAGCCGAGCGTGCGCCGAAGGCCAGCGCCGGAACTTCCACCGCCACGATCAGTTCGCCGGGCGAGAGCACATGCTCGATCTGCGGCGTGTCGCCCGGCAGGCGGTGCAGCTCGGCCAGCGGCAGCACCCGGTCGCCCTGCGGCCCCGACAGGTGCACCAGCGCATCGAGCGCGGCCAGGGCCACGCACATGTCCGAAGGATGGGTGGCGATGCAGCTCGGCGAGGTGCCCAGCACCGCATGCATGCGATGGAAACCCTCCACCGCATCGCAGCCGCTGCCCGGCTCGCGTTTGTTGCAGCGGGTGGACTGGTCGTAGAAGTAGTGGCAGCGGGTGCGCTGCAGGATGTTGCCGCCGACCGTCGCCATGTTGCGGATCTGCCCGCTGGCGCCGGCCAGGATGGCGCGGGCCAGCACCGGGAAACGCTCCCGGATGGCGGGGTGCAGGGCGACCGCGCTGTTGCTGGCGGCGGCGCCGATGAGCACGCTGCCGTCGGCGCGGGCCTCGATGTTCTTGCTCAGGCCCGACACATCGACCAGCGTGGAGGGCCGCTCGATGGTCTCGCGCATCAGGTCCACCAGGTTGGTGCCGCCGCCCAGGTATTTGGCGCCGGCCGCGGGGCCGGCCAGGGCGATGGCCGAGCGGGCATCGCTGGCGCGGTGGTAGGCGAAGGGGTTCATGCGGCCTCCTTCAGCGCGGGCTGCGCGGCGGACTCGGCCTCGAAGGTCTCGGAGATCGCATCGGCGATGCCGTTGTAGGCGCCGCAGCGGCAGAGGTTGCCGCTCATGCGTTCGCGCAGCTCGTCGTGGTCCAGCACCACGCTCGATGCGCAGAGGTCGGCGCTCACCACGCTCGGCATGCCGCGCCGCGCCTCGGCCATCATGCCCACGGCCGAACACAGCTGCCCGGGCGTGCAGTAACCGCACTGGAAGCCGTCGTGCGCCACGAAAGCCTGCTGCAGCGGATGCAGGCCGCCCTCGCCCGAGAGGCCTTCCACCGTGGTGATGTCGCGGCCCTGGTACTGCACCGCCAGAGCCAGACAGCTGTTGATGCGTTCGCCGTCCACCAGGACGGTGCAGGCGCCGCAGGCGCCCTGGTTGCAGCCCTTCTTGGTGCCCGAGAGGCCGAGCTGCTCGCGCAGCAGGTCGAGCAGCGAGGTGCGCGTGTCGCACGCCACCTCCACGGCCTTGCCGTTGATGGTGAATTCCATGATCGCCTTCGTGGGGGTTTTGTCGGCACATCATGGGCAGGCGGCCGGGCCGGCCTGCTACCAGCTGTGACGCGCGCCGAACCGCTTCAGGCGCGCAGCAGCGGCAGGCGGGCGGCCAGGTACTTGGCCAGCCGCAGCGGGAGCGAGGTGAGCGAACCGAAGAGCAGCACCATCAGCAGCTGCCCCGCCACCATGGTCAGCGCGATTGCCTCCAGGGCCCACAGGCTGCCGGGCGGCGCCAGCACCCCGGCCAGCCAGGGGTGCAGGAAAAAGATCACCAGCCCGTTGACCACCAGCAGCTGCAGCGTGCGCCGGCCCACCCAGGCCAGGGCCCGGCCGCCGGCCGGCAGGCGCACGGCGATGCGCTGCGACAGGCCGACCACCGCGAAACAGCCCACCAGCGCCGTCAGCAGGAACAGCGGCAGCACGCCGTACTGGCCGGCGATCATCAGCGCCACGAAGCTGCCGGGCACATTGGGGCAGTCGCCCGCCAGGTCCCAGCGGCAGCCGGTGTTCCAGCCGGCCGAGACCACCGTGAAGACCAGCGCCGCCAGCACCAGTCCGTCATGCCGGCCCAGCCTTTGCATCAGGCTGCCCGGCCCGGCCATGCGGTGGCCGACCGCGAAGAAGAGCAGCCCCGGCAACAGCGCCGACAGCTCGAACACATTGGAAGCCCGCGCCTGCGCCCACACGAAGCCGGCCAGCACGATGGCGGCCACCGCCAGGCGCCGCGCCATCGGACCCTGGCTGAGCAGGTGATACGCCAGTTGCACCAGCGCCAGCGCGGCCAGGAACCAGACGATCACCGCCTTGAAGTGGCGCAGTTCGATCAGCGGGAACACCAGCGCCTTCCAGTCCGGCGCTGCCGTGGCGTACAGCGTGCCGGCGGCCCAGCAGAAGACATGCACGATGTAGGCGGTGAAGAGCAGCGCGCAGGCATTGCGCAGCTGCGGCCGCAGCTCCCGCACCCGGTGGACCATGCCCGAGAACAGGAAGAACACCGGCATGTGGAAGCTGTAGATCAGCTTGAGCTGCGCCGCGACCGGGGCCGCGCGTGTGTCGCCGTACAGGTAGAGCTCGCCGATCGCATGGCCGTAGAGCACCAGCAGCATGGCGATGCCCTTGCCGATGTCCACGGCGGGATTGCGCTGGGCGCTGTGCTCGGGCATGGAGGGCCTTCCGCGCGCCCGGGAAGCGGGCGGCGGGCAATCGTATCAATCTGTGTACAAACTGTCGATCTGCTGGGGCTGCTGCGGCCAAGGCCAGCGCGGGGGGCAATGGTTGACCCAGCTGAACGATTGGGTAAAAACGAACGCTCAATCGACGGAGTGCCCAATGCTGACCTTGACTGCCACCGAAGCAAGAACCCGGTTCGGTGAATTCCTGCACCGCGCCCAACGCGAGCCCATCGGCGTGTTGAAGCACGGCCGCATGGTCGGCGTCATGCTCAGCGTGCAGGACTTCCAGGACATGCGCGCCTTTTATGCCGAGCGGCTGCAGTACCGCCTCCAGGACTCGGCGAACGCAGCCGAACGGGCGGGCTTGACGCCTGGGGCATTCGTTGCGCTGCTGGCCGATGAAAGTTGAGAAGGGCGTGGTCGCAAGGCATCCCTCCATCGGATGACAGGATGGGCTTCGCGCGCTGCTTCCGTTAAAGTTCGCCGTCGCGTGATGAACGCGGTCGGGATTGGCGTCCTGAAAATCCAAAGCTCACGGCTAAGGCCGTTAGCCCACCGCAGCTATGCGGCCTTTTCTATTCGAACCGTTTTATGGCGGCTCGAGTGGGAGGGTTCGCGCCCTGCCGGTTTTTTGCCGTAGGCTTTGGTCCGGTACGCCAACCCGTTCGAGCCGCCGCCACCTCCAAGCAGGTGTGCGCCGGTTTTCTCTTGAACAGGAGACTGGCATGACGAAGAACCCATCGAACGAACGACCCGATGCAGCGCTGGCATCGGACATCACCCCCGAAGCATTGGAGCAGGCCCGCCATGTCCTGCGCCAGCTCTGCTCGCTGGCCAACGTGGCCGTCGGCCTGTCGCGCGAAGCGGCATCGGTCGATGAGGACGGGGAGGCCTTGCCCCACCATGCGCAACTGCTGCAGCTGCTGGTCGAACGCATCGGCTGGATGGCCGACGTGGGCCTGCGCAAGCTGGGCGACAGCGGCTGCTTCGCGCGTGCGGAAGACTGGATGCTGCCGGAGGTGTGAGCCGGCCGGCGTCAGGCGAAGCGGATGTTCAATTCCAGCTCGCCCCCCAGCGCACGGAACGCGGCGGCCAGGGTATCGATCTTGGTGGCGTGATGCAGGTTCAGCAGCCGGGTGACCTCCTGCGGCTTCACGCCCATGGCCCGGGCGAGGTCGGCCGGGCGCTCCTTGCGTTGCACGACAAGGTTGAGAAGTTCGACCTTGGCGGCCACCGAGAGGGGTAGCGCGACCAGCACCTCGCGCCGGCGTGCCTTGGTCGGCGGCGGGACCAGGCGGCCTTCCTCGAAATAGAAGTCCATGGCGGTGATCAGGGCGTCGCCGGCCATGGACTCGGCCTCTTCTCGGGTGTCGCCCTGGGTGATGGCTTCGGGGATGTCCCGGAAAGTCACCACGAAACCGCCATCCGGATCGGGCTCGAACGAGGCGGGGTAGTTGCGATGGGTCATGGCATGGGGATGTGGGATGCCCGGCGCATTCAGGCCTTCATGCCCAACTGCTTGAGGATGGCGCGCCGCGTACCTTCCTTCAACTCCTGCGAGGGATGCCGCGGGAGCGTGCTGCAGTGGCCCCGGAAGTAGAGGCGCCAGTGCCTGGTGCCGTTCTCGATCCTCACGCCCTCGGCTTCCAGCCATCGTTTGAATTCGCTGATCTTCAAGACTCGACTCCAGCGGCCGCCGAAGATAAGCAAAATTGCGACTCGATGCAAGCATTTTTGTTTACTTGAGCGATGGATGGGCGGCACAGGCGAAAGTCTGGAGTGGCTGCAAGAACGGCCATTGACCGCTCGTTGCCCGAAGCGACCGTCCATCGGCAGGGCCCAGGGTAAACCCCCTTTGCATACGTTTGCACAGACTCAAAAGTCTGTCTTGCAAACCTATGCAACCCAGCGGCCAATGCCGTCCCCGACGAGACAAAACCCATGATCAGACACCTCAAACGCGGCAAGGACATCCAGGTCCGCGCCGACGACGACGCCAAGGTCCGCGCCACCGTGGAGGGCATCATCCAGGCGGTCGAAACCCGTGGCGATGCCGCGGTGCGCGACTACAGCCGCCAGTTCGACCAGTGGGACCCGGCTGACTTCCGCCTCTCGGCCGACGCGATCGAGAAGGCCCGCAAAAGCCTGTCCGCCCGCGAGGTCGAGGACATCGCCTTCGCCCAGACCCAGATCCGCAACTTCGCCCAGATCCAGCGCGACTCCATGCGCGACGTGGAAGTCGAGACCTATCCCGGCGTGGTGCTGGGCCACCGGCACATTCCGGTCAACGCGGTCGGCTGCTACATCCCGGGCGGCAAGTACCCGATGATCGCCTCGGCCCACATGAGTGTGCTGACCGCCAAGGTGGCCGGCGTGAAGCGGGTGGTGGCCACCGCGCCGCCGTACCGGGGCGCGCCGCATCCGGCCATCGTCACCGCCATGGCCATGGCCGGCGCGGACGAGATCCTGGTGCTGGGCGGCGTGCAGGCGGTGGTGGCGATGGCGGTCGGCACCGCCAGCATCGCGCCGGTGGACATGCTGGTCGGCCCCGGCAATATGTATGTGGCCGAGGCCAAGCGCCAGCTCTACGGCCGGGTCGGCATCGACCTGTTCGCCGGGCCCACCGAAACCCTGGTGATCGCCGACGACAGCGTGGATGCCGAGATGTGCGCCGTCGACCTGCTGGGCCAGGCCGAGCACGGCCCCACCTCGCCCGCCATCCTGCTGACCGACAGCGAGCCGCTGGCGCGCGCCACCATGGCCGAGGTGCAGCGCCAGCTGGCCATCCTGCCCACCGCGGCCATCGCCGCCGTGAGCTGGGAGCAGTACGGCGAGGTGATCGTCTGCGACAGCCGCGAGGAGATGCTGCAAAAGGCCGACGAGCTGGCCTTCGAGCATGTGCAGGTGCTGACGCGCGACGCGGACTGGTTCCTTCAGAACATGAGCAACTACGGCGGCCTGTTCCTGGGCCCGCGCACCAACGTGGCCTTCGGCGACAAGGTCATCGGCACCAACCACACCCTGCCGACCAACCGCGCGGCGCGCTACACCGGCGGCCTGTGGGTGGGCAAGTTCCTGAAGACCTGCACCTACCAGAAGGTGCTGACCGACGCGGCCAGCGCCACCATGGGCGAGTACTGCTCGCGCCTGTGCCACATGGAGAACTTCACCGGCCACGGCGAGCAGGCCAACCTGCGGGTGCGCCGTTATGGCGACCGCGCCGACCTGCCCTGGTACGAGCCGGTGGCGGCGCCATGAGCGGCTTGCCGAGCACCCCCAGCTTCCGCCTCGATGGCCGCAAGGCCCTGGTGACCGGCGCCGGCCGCGGCATCGGCCTGGCCGCAGCCGCCGCGCTGGCCCAGGCCGGCGCCGTGGTGACGCTGGCGGCCCGGTCCGAGGACGAGCTGCGCCAGGCCTGCGAGCAGATCCGCGCCGCGGGCGGCCAGGCCGATCACCTGGTGCTGGACGTGACCGATCCGCAGGCCGTGGACGACAGGCTCGCCGCCGCCAGCCCCTTCCAGATCCTGATCAACAACGCCGGCCTCAACCGGCCCAAGCCGCTGGTGGAGGTGTCGGACGAGGACATAGCCGCGGTCTTCGACCTGAACGTGAAGGCGGCCCTCTACGTGACCCGCGCCGTCACCCGCGGCCTGCTGGCCGCCGGCCTGCCGGGCTCCATCGTCACCATCTCCTCGCAGATGGGTGTGGTGGGCAGCCCGCGCCGCACGCTCTACTGCGCCAGCAAGCATGCGGTCGAAGGCATGACCAAGGCCCTGGCCTGGGAGCTGGGCGGCAGCGGCATCCGCGTCAACACCATCTGCCCGACCTTCATCGAGACGGCCATGACGGCCGGCATGTTCGCCGACCCCGCTTTCCGCGGCTGGGTCACCGAGCGCATCGCACTCGGCCGGCTCGGCCGGGTGGAGGAGGTGATGGGCGCGGTGGTGTTCCTGGCCAGCGACGCCTCCAGCCTGATGACCGGCAGCGCATTGATGCTGGACGGCGGCTGGAGCGCCGCATGAGGTCCGGCGCCAACGCACAGGCCGTGGCCGAGCTGGCCAAGGTCTCGCAGTCGGCCGTCAGCCGCACCTTCACGCCGGGTGCCAGCGTGTCGGAGGACACCCGCGCCCGGGTGCTCGCCGCGGCCAAGACCCTGGGCTACCGCCCCAACGCCCTGGCGCGCAGCCTGATCACCCGGCGCAGCCAGATCATCGCCCTGGTGATGGGCTACCTGGAGAACCAGTTCTATCCGCTGGTGATCGAGAAGCTCTCGCAGAAGCTGCAGAAGCAGGGCTACCACGTGCTGATGTTCATCACCGAGCAGGACGAGCAGACCGACGGCGTGTTGGCCGAGATCCTGCAGTACCAGGTCGATGGCGTGGTGATGGCCTCGGCCATGCTCTCGCCCGACCTGGCGCGCCAGTGCGCCGATACCGGCGTGCCGGTGGTGATGTTCAACCGGGTGCCGCAAACCCACGCCTTCGCCAGCCACGGCACCAGCGCGGTCACCTCCGACAACCGGCGCGGCGGCCGCCTGGTGGCCGAGCTGCTGCTGGCGCGCGGCTACCGGCGCATCGCCTTCCTGGCGGGGCTGGAGAACTCCTCCACCAACCTGGAGCGCGAACGCGGCTTCCACGAAGCCATGGCCGAGGCCCGCATGCCGGTGTTCGCCAGCGCGCACGGCCACTACGACTTCGAGCGGGCCAAGCAGGCCACCCGCGAGCTGTTCGCGGGCGAGGAGAAGCCCGACGCCCTCTTCGTCGCCAACGACCACATGGCCATCGCCGCACTCGACGTGCTGCGCCAGGAGCTGGGGCTGAAGGTGCCGCAGGAGGTGGGTGTCGTCGGCTTCGACGACGTGCCGCAAGCCGCCTGGGGCGCCTACCGGCTGACCACCGTGGTGCAGAGCGTGGAGGAGATGGTGGAAGCCACCGTCGGCCTGCTGCACGAGCAGATGCGCGAGGACGCCGCGCCGCGCAATGTGGTGATTCCCTGCCGCATCGTGGAGCGCGACACGGTGCGCGCCGCCTGAGCCCGATTCGAACAAACACAAGGAGACAAAGACCATGATGACCCGCAAATTCTTTCTGGCCCTCGCAGCCGCGGCAGTCGCCCTGCCCGCCCTGGCCCAGCCCGCCGCCTGGCCCGACAAGCCGATCAAGTTCGTCGTGCCCTTCTCGCCCGGCGGCGTGTCCGACGGCGTGGCCCGGCTCGTCGCCCAGCACCTGGGCCAGCGCCTGGGCCAGCCGGTGGTGATCGAGAACAAGCCCGGCGTGTCCGGCATCGTCGGCACCCAGTCCGTGGCCCATGCGCCGCCGGACGGCTACACCCTGATGGGCGGCACCATCACCACCCATGCGGTGAACGCCTTTTTCAACAAGAACCTGGGCTACGAGCAGGTCAAGGACTTCGTGCCCATCGACCTCGTCGGCATGGTGAGCAACGTGCTGGTGGTGGCCGCCGGCAGCCGCTTCGACTCGGTGCAGCAGATCACCGCCGAACTCAGCGCCAAGCCCGACAGCCTGACCTACGGCACCGCCGGCCCCGGCACCTCGCAGCACCTCTCCGGCCAGCTCTACCAGAACATCAGCCACACCCGCATGCGCCAGATCGTCTACAAGGGCGGCTCGCAGGCCATGGTGGACCTGATCGGCGGGCAGATCGACATGGTCTTCGAGACGGTGGCCGCCGCGCGCCCGATGATCGACGGCAAGCGCGTGAAGGTGCTGGCCGTGACCTCCGCCCGTCGCCTGGCCAACATGCCCGCCGTGCCCACCATGGCCGAGGCCGGCGTGCCGGGCTTCGAGATGCAGTCCTGGCAGGGCATCTTCGCGCCGGCCGGCACACCCGCGCCCATCGTGGACCGGCTGGGCCGCGAGATCGCCGCCATCGTCGCCCTGCCCGATGTGCAGGACAAGCTGCGCAACCTGGGCGTGGAGCCCGACGGCCGCACCTCCGCGGCCTTCGCCGCCTTCCAGAACGCCGAGATCGTGAAATGGGGCAAGGTGATCCGCGACGCGGGCATCCAGGCCGAATGAGCATGAGCATGAACACGGACATCCGCCACCCCCTCGACGACCGCCTGCCGGCCCTGCTGCGCAGCGGCCGCACCCTGCGCGCCATCTTCAACTCCCTGCCCAGCCCGGCCATCGTGGAGATGTGCGCCTATGCCGGCTTCGATTTCATCCTGATCGACAACGAACACGGCAGCGCCGACCTGGGCATCACCGAACACATGCTGCGCGCCGCGCGCGCCAGCGGCATACCGCCGGTGGTGCGCTGTCTGCGCCAGGACATCGCCCGGGTGCTGGACATGGGCGCCAGCGGCGTGCAGATCCCCATGGTGCAGAGCGCCGAGGAAGCGCGCGAGCTGGTGCAGCAGGTGCGCTACCCCGGCACCGGCCGGCGCGGCAGCGCCTTCAGCCCGCGCGCCGCCGGCTACGGCGCCTTTCCCGGCGCGGAGCACACCCGGCGCAGCAATGCGGGCGTGGCGCTGATCGTGATGATCGAGACCGAAGAGGCGGTCGCGCAAGCCGCCGAGATCGCCGCGGTGGAAGGCGTGGATGCGGTCTTCGTCGGGCCCAACGACCTGTCGCACTCGATGGGTTTCGGCAGCGACTGGAAGGCGCCGGAGGTGGATGCGGTGATCGAACGGGCGCTACGCGCCATCTCCGGCGCGGGCCAATGCGCCGGCATCATCGGCATGAACGGCGCGGACGAGGCGCGCTACGGCGCCTGGGGGGCGCGCTTCTTCGCGACCGTGGCTTCGAGCGTGATCACGCATGCGCTGCGGCAGGCGGCGCAGCCGGTGCCTGCAGCCGCCAGGACAGGCGGGCCGGGATATTGATGACTTGATATCGGCAATCGGGGTTTTCGAGACCAAGTCATTCAATATCGAAGATTAGTCATCTTGAAACAGGATTACCGGGATGACGGCGGCGGCTCCAAAATGCCGCCGCATGAAATTCACCCTCTCCGCCATGGCGGCCATTCTCGCCACCATCATTTTGTGGGCGCACCACGATCCGATGCTGCTGGCGCATGTGGACCAATCGGATGGCGATGCCGATACCGCGCCCGCCATGGCCGCGTCCGGCCCGGCGGCGGAGGACTCGAAGGACCCGCCCAACATCTCGGCCGAACTCCTGCGCCGCTACAACGCCGGCGGCGACATGCGGGCGTTTTTCAGCTACGCGCTGCAGCATCCGGAACAGGGCGGTTATTTCTACGCCGTGAAATTCATGCGGCAATGCCAGGATTCGGCGGATAAAACCGAGACGGGCGATATCCGCCCGGTGGCCGATCACCCCGCCGCGGAAATCGTCAAATCCCATCACATGCATCTGGCACGCAAGCAGCTGCAAATGCGCTGCGCGGATTTTGTCTCGGAGGAAATCTCCCGAACGCGGGCCCGGGACCTGTGGAGCAGCGGTTTGTCGCAAGACCCCCTGGTCAAGGCCGTGGCCGAATACCACGCGAGCTTCGAACAATATTCCAGGGACCCGGCCCAGGCCGCACGGCTCGGCCAGGCGGTGACCCAGGTGCTGCGCATGGAAGACCCGCTGGTCTTCGAAGACCTGGGCTGGCGCCTGGCGCTGCAACCGCGCGACGGCGGCAAGGGTTTCATGCTCAACGGCAACTTCCATCCGCTGGATTCCGACACCGACGTGGCCTCGGCCCTCTACCTGCTGCCCTGCGGCACCGGCCTGCAATGCGACCGGCACGAGTTCGATGTCGCCCTGCGCTGCGCGGCCGGCGAGGACTGCGACGCCAGCCGCTTCGAACGCGTCGAAAGAATGCTGCGCACACGGCCGGGGAGTTATGGCCGGGTGCTGACCGCCTACGAATCCATGCGCACCGCCGTCGCCCTGGGCGACACGCAGTTCTTCGACCGGCGCTGAAGCGCGCGCCTCAGGCCGCGGCCCGCCACACCCGCAGCAGTTCCTGCGAATCCATCACCAGCCCCAGGTGCAGCGACACCATGCTGAGCGCCGCCCCCTCCAGGTGCGCATCGGTGCCGCGCACCAGGTCGCGCAGCACGATCACCCGGTAGTTGTAGTTGTTGGCATCGAAGGCGGTGTTGAGCACGCAGCAGTCGGTGAAGCCGCCGTCCAGCACCACCGTCTCGATGCGCTGGTTGCGCAGCAGGAAATCCAGGTCGCTGGGATAGAAGGCCGACAGGCGGCGTTTGGTGCTGACCTGCATGTCGGTGGGCTCGACATGGGTGCACCACTCGGTCCACTTCGATCCCTCGATCGCATGGCCGGCGGAGTTGGGGATCTCGCCCACGTACAAGGGGAAGGTGCGGCGCCAGGCGGCGGGGATGCCGTTCAAGTCGTCCTCGCCGTTGGGGCGCACGGTGGCGCGCACATGCACCAGGCGCACGCCGAGCGCTCGCACCTGCGCGTGGAAAGCATCGAGCGGCGCGACCAGGTCGCGGGCACGCGGTGCGGGGCAGGGACAGTCGGGCGACTCGTCCAGATGGCCGCGGTGCATGTCGATGGAGATGACGGCGGTCGTGGCCGGGTTCAGGTAGTCGGCGAACCCGGCGGGGTCGAGTTCGCGGGGCTGTTCGTAGACGTAGGCTTGCATGATGGATGCCGGGGCTATCGGCGTTCTTCGCGGAGGTAGGGCTCGCCCAGGGCGCCGGGGGTTTCGTCGGCGCCGCGCCGGGTGACGGCCACCCAGACCATCACGCCCAGGGTGACGAGATAAGGCGTCATCAGCACGAAGTACTGCGGCATGGCGATGCCGGCGGCCGAGAGTTGGGGGATGAGTGTCTCGATGCCGCCGAAGAGCAGCGCGCCGGCGAAGGCCCGCCAGGGCGACCAGCGGGCGAAGATGACCAGGCCCACCGCGATCCAGCCGCGCCCGCCGGTCATGCCGGCGATCCACAGCTTGGTGCTGATGACGGCGATGTAGCCGCCCGCCAGCCCCACCAGCGCCGAGCCGGCGACGATGGCCAGGAAACGGGTGCGCAGCACCGGGATGCCGGCGGCGTCCGCCGCCTGCGGGTTCTCGCCCACCGCGCGCAGGCGCAGGCCGGCCACGCTGCGGTTGAGGTACAGCACCACGCCGGCGATGATGAAAGGCACCAGGTACACCACCACGTTCTGGTGGAACAGCTTGCCCACCACCGGCAGCTGCACCAGCGGGCCGAGCGCCACCGCCGTGAGGCCGGTGACCGGCTGGTTGGTCCAGCCCAGCAACGTGCCCAGCAGCCCGGTCAGCCCCTGGCAGAAGAATACCAGCGCCAGCCCGGCGATCACCTGGTTCACCCGCAGCCACACCACCATCACCGCGAACAGCACCGAGACGGCGGCAGCGGCCAGCATCGAGCCGATGAGGGCGATGCCCGGCTCGTGCACCGCCAGCTGCACGCCGATGCCGGCCAGCGCGCCGACCAGCATCAGCCCCTCGGCGCCCAGCGACAGCACGCCCGCGCGTTCGGACACGATGAGCCCCAGCGCAGCCAGCGCGAAGGGGACGGCGGCGTCGGGCATATTGCCCAGCCAGTTGGCGATCAGGTCCATGGTCGGCGTATCAGTGCACCGCTCCCACGGCGCGGATGCGGTGGCGGATGAAGAAGTCCGACGAGGCCACGCAGACCACCAGGATGGCCTGGATCAGCTGCACCATCGAGAACGGGATTTGGTAGAACACCTGCAGGCTGCGTCCGGCCACGAAGAGCGTGGCCACCACCACGGCGACCACACTCGCGGCCAGCGGGTTGTTGCGGGCCAGGAAGGCGATCAGGATGCCGCTGAAGCCATAGCCGTTGTAGAAGGCCTGGGTCAGCCGCCCCTCCTGCCCCGCCGCCACCATGAAGCCCGCCAGACCGGCCAGCGCGCCCGACAGCAGCACCGAGGCCATCACCAGCCGCCGCACCGGCACCCCCACCGCATCGGCCACCCGCTGGCTGGCGTGGATGAAACGCAGGTAGAGCCCGGCGCGGCTTCGGTCCACGAACCACCAGGCCAGCAGGGCGACCACGGCGGCCAGCACGATGGCGCTGGAGAAGCCGTCGAAGATCTCCGGCAGGCGCTCGAAGGGCTGGAACTTGGGCGAGTAGGGGAAAGAGTCCTTCGGGTCCTTCCAGGCGCCGTAGACCAGGTGCAGCAGGAAGTTGGCCGCCACGTAGTTGAGCATCAGGCTGGAGATGATCTCGTTGATGCCCAAGCGCATCTTCAGCGCCAGGGGGAAAACGCTCCAGGCCAGCCCGCAGGCCAGGGCCGCGCCGGCCATCAGCCACATGCGCAGGGCGGGCGGGCCGATCTCGTGGATGGAGACGAAGGTGGCGCCGATGGCGCCCCAGATCATCTGGCCCTCCAGCCCCAGGTTCCAGAAACGCGCCCGGAAGGCCAGCGCCGCCGCCAGCCCCACCATCACCATGGGCGCGGCCTGGAACAGCACGGCACGCAGGTTCTCCGGATCGGTGAAGGTCTGGACGATGAATTCGTTGAGCAGGTCGGCCGGCGAGACACCGGCCGCGACCAGGATGGCGCCGCTGATGAAGAGCCCTGCGAAGACGGCCAGCGCCAGGACCAGCACCTGCTGCGGCCAGCCCAGCTGCTGGCGCAGTTCGAGGGTGTAGCGGCGCTCCAGCAGGGGCACGAAGCGGCGGGGTGCGGAAGATGGGGATTCAGGCATGCGCCACCATCGCCTGGCCGATGGCCTGGCGTTCGGCCGGCGCGGCAAATTCCGCCACGATGCGGCCGCGCACGATGACACCGACGCGGTCGGCCAGGGCCAGCACCTCGTCGAGATCCTCGCTGATCAGCAGCACCGCCGCGCCACCATCGCGCGCTGCGCGCAGGCGTTCGTGCACCTGGGCGCCGGCACGCACGTCGAGGCCGCGGCTCGGGCTGTGCGCCAGCACCAGGCGCGGCTTGCGGCCGAACTCGCGGGCCAGCACCAGCTTCTGGGCATTGCCGCCGGACAGCAGCGCGGCCTTCTGCCTGAGCGAGCGCACGCCGAGCACGTCGAAGGCCTTCACCGCCTCGGCCGCATCGGCCTCCATGCGGCGCCGGTCCAGCCGGCCGGCCCGGCCGTAGCGGCCGGCATGCACCTGGCCGATGCCGAAGTTCTCGGCCACCGTCAGCGCGCCGGCCAGGGCCAGGCCGTAGCGGTCGGCCGGGATGGCGGCGATGCCGAGTTCACGGCGCTGCACCGTGCTGGCCTGGGTCAGGTCGCCGAAGCCTTCCAGTTCCATGCGGCCTTGCGACAGGGGCAGCAGGCCCATGATGGCCTGGGCCAGCTCGCCCTGGCCGTTGCCGCCGACGCCGGCCAGGCCGTAGATCTCGCCGGCATGCACCGTCATCGACAGGCCGTCGAGCATGCCGGCGCGGATGTCCTGCAGCTGCAGCCGGGCGGCGCCGCGCGGCGCCACGGTGCGCTGTGGCGGCGGTGCGGCCTCGCCCACGGTCAGGCGCACCAGGTCGGACTCGGAACTCTGGCCGGGATCGACCGTGGCGATGGTGCGGCCGCCGCGCATCACCGTCACCCGGTCGGCATAACGCATCACGTCGGCCATCTTGTGGGTGACCAGCACCACCGCTGTTCCGCCCTCGGCCAGCCGGCGCACGGTGGCCAGCAGGCGCGCGGCCTCCTGGTCGGTGAGCACGGCGGTCGGTTCGTCCAGGATGAGGATGCGGGCGCCGGCCAGCAGCACCTTGAGGATCTCCACCCGCTGCTGCTCGGCCACGGAGAGCTTGTCCACCCGCCGGTCCGGGTCGATCTCGAAGCCCAGCGCATGGGCCTGGGTGAGGATCTCGTTGCGCACCCGGCCCAGCCGCTTGCGATAGCCGGATTCCTCGGCATCGTCGGGCGTGGGCAGGCCCAGCAGGATGTTCTCCGCCACGCTGAACGGCGCCACCAGCTTGAAGTGCTGGTGCACCATGCCGATGCGGTGGCGTGCCGCATCGCGCGGGCCACCCAGGCGCACCGCGTTGCCGTCCACCAGCAGCTCGCCGGCCTCGGGCGCATAGAGACCGGCGGCGATGTTCATCAGCGAGGACTTGCCCGCGCCGTTCTCGCCCAGCAGGGCATGCACCTCGCCCCAGCGCGCCGAGAACTGCGCGTCGGCCAGGGCGACGAAGCCGTCGAAGGATTTGTGGATGCCCGACAGTTCGAGCGCATGGCCGGGCATCGTGGTCGTCACTTCTGCGTGATCACGCCCTTGACGTACCAGTCCATCTTCCACAGGTCGGCATCCGACAGCGTGGCGCCGGCGGCCACCCGCTCCTTGCCGTCGCGGTCTTTCAGCGGGCCGGCGTAGACCTGCTTGCCCTTCATGATCGCGTCGCGCTCGGCGGTGATCGCGGCGGCCTTGTCCTTGGGCACGCCGGGGCCGAAGCCGGCGATGTCGGTGCCGCCGTCCTTCATCTCGATGAAGGCGCCGTAGGGCTGGGGCTTCCAGTTGCCGGCCATGACCTTCTTCAGTTCGGGCACCAGGAACTTGTCCCACACCCACACCGAGGAACACAGCGTGGCCTTGGGCGCGAACTGGCGCAGGTCGCGGTGGTGGCCGGTGCCGTACACACCGCGCTCCTGGGCGACGAGCTGGGGCGTGGGCGAATCGACGTGCTGGCCGATCACGTCGGCACCCTGGTCGATCAGCGCCATGGCGGCGGCGCGTTCCTTCACCGGGTCGTTCCAGGCGCCGGTGTAGATCACGGTGACGGTGGCGGCCGGGTTCATCTTCTGCGCGCCGAGGGCGAAGGCGTTCACCGTCCAGTTCACCACGCCGAAGGGGTTGGCGGCGACGAAGCCCAGCTTGCCGCTCTTCGATGCCGCGCCGGCCGCCATGCCGCAGAGGTACTGGCTCTCGTAGGTGCGGCCGTAGAAGGATTCGAGATTGGGCCCGTTGGTGGTGCCCGAGCCGTTGAGGAAGGCCACGTCCGGATACTTGGCGGCCAGTTCCTTGAAGGCGTCCGAATAACCAAAGGCGGTGCCGATGACGATGTTGGCGCCGCGCTGGATGAACTTCTCGGCCGCCGGCTTGATGGCCGAGGCGTCTTCCGGAACGCTCTCCACGAACTGGATCTTCTGGCCGAGCGCGGCCTCCACCTTCACCCGTGCTTCGTCGAAGGCCTGGGTCCAGCCGCCGTCGTTCTTGGGGCCGAAATAGATCATGGCGATCTTGGGCTTGCCCTTGAGGGTGAAGCCCTGGGCCGCCGCCTGCGCATGCGCCTGCAGGGACACGGCGGCCAGGGCCAGCAGGGCGAAGACGCCGCTCATCGAACGCTTGACGGACATGGGATACCTCGTTGGGGAGATGAAGAAGAAAGCAAGCTCAGACCGCCTCGCGGTCCATCATGAAATTGATGCGGAAGACATTGCCCTCCGGGTCCAGCAGCACCGCCTGGTACCAGTGGTAGTAGGTCTCGTAGGGCGCCTTGATCAGCGTGGCGCCCTCGGCCAGCGCGCGCGGCACGGTGGCATCGACCTCGTCGAGGGAATCGACATCGATGTTGAGCAGGAACTTCACACCCTGCGTCTCGGCATGCTCGTCGAGCTTGAGCAGCCCGTAGGCCTCGGCCGCGTTGAAGCCCAGGCTGCTGCGGCCGGTGTCCAGGCCGCGGAAGATGGGAGAGCGGATCGCCTCGATCTCGGCGAAGCCGAAGACCCGCTGGTAGAAGCCGCTCAGCGCCACGATGTCGTGCGCGAAGATGTTGACGTAGGAGAGATGCGCCATCGCCGTTCGCTGCGTCCTCAGGCCATGGCCTTGGTGCCGCCGAAGGTCGTCTGCTTGACGAACTTGGAGGTGAGGTGGTCGCCCGAAGTCACTGGCGCGTACTTCGGTGCCTCGCCCGGCGCCAGGCAGCTCGGCAGGCATTCCACGACGGCGTCGTAGTTGGGCTGGTGGAAGAACACCAGCGACTGGCGGCGGTTGCCGCCGGCCGTCTCGAAGGGCGGGTTGTCGACCCGGTGCAGGGTGGAGATCCACTGGTCGTTGGTCCACTGCATCATCAGGTCGGCGATGTTGACCACCAGGCTGCCGGGCACCAGCGGCACGTCCACCCACTGGCCGGCCTTGTTGAAGACCTGCAGGCCCTTGTCGTCGGGCAGCACGATGGTCAGGCTGCCGTAGTCGCTGTGCGCGCCGGCACGCAGCTGGCCGGGCAGCGGGGCCTCGCGCTGGGGCGGGTAGCTCAGCACGCGGAACATGCTGATGTGTCTGTCGATCTTGTCGTCGAAGAAGCGTTCGTCGAGCTTCAGGGCCAGGGCGAAGATGCGCATCAGCTCGCGTGCCAGTTGGCTCATCGCGTCGAAGTACTCGGTATAGGCCTCGCGGAAGCCCGGGATGTCGGGCCAGCGGTTGGGCTCGAAGTGGGCGCCTGCGGCCGGGCCGCGGTGGTAATCGTCCTCGGGCACGCCGGAAGGGCCGATGGAGAAGGACTCCTTCAGGTCGCCCGGGGCCTGCTCTTCCAGGCTGTACGACAGGCCCTCCTCGCCCACCGCGCTGAAGCCGCGCACGGCGTCCTCGCGCGGGCGGTCCACCCGGCGCTTGTCGGCCAGCGGCAGGGCGAAGAAGGTGCGCGATGCGGCGGCCACGCGCTCGATCAGCGCGGGGTCGATTCCATGGTGGGTGATCACCAGGAAACCGATGCTGCGGCATGCCTCGTCCACCGCGCGGGCGACGGCGGCCTTGCCTTCGGGGGAGCCCTCGAACCAGGGCGACAGGTCGATCACGGGAACGGACAACAGGGTCATGGCTTTGCCTCGCGGTGTTCGGTGCTGGCGGGGCGGAATGCAAGGTCCGTGCCATTTGGACCAAATGGTCAAAAGCGCTTGTCGGCCTGCTGGGCGCTGGGCCACACTTGTCCGCATGCCTATCCAGAAGAAGCCCTTGGTGGCCGTGAAAAAGAAAGCCGTGCGCGCGCGGGTGGCCGCCAAGCGAGGTCCTGCATCGGCCGTTCGCCGGCCGCGGCAGGCGGAGGACAAACGCAGCGTGATCCTGCAGGCCGCCCTGGGCTTGTTCTCGCGCTTCGGGCTGCATGGCACCACGGTGGACCAGGTGGCGGCGCGGGCGGATGTCTCCAAGAGCAATCTGCTCTATTACTTCGCCAACAAGGAGGACCTGTATGTGCAGGTGCTGCGGCAGCTGCTGACCGTCTGGCTGGAGCCCTTGCGGGGGTTCAGCGTGGAGCAGGATCCGCGGGAGGCGATCTCGGACTACATCCGGCGCAAGCTGGTGGTGTCTCGGGACAGTCCCGAGGCTTCGCGGCTGTTCTGTCTGGAAATGGTGCAGGGTGCACCGCTGCTGCGCGATGAGCTGGGGCGGGAGTTGCGGGACTTGGTCGAGCGCAAGTCCGACGTCATTCGGGCCTGGGTGGCGGATGGGCGGCTGGCGGCTGTCGAGCCTCACCATCTGATCTTCGCTTTGTGGGCCACCACGCAGCACTATGCGGATTTTGGGGTGCAGGTGCAGGCTTTGACGGGGCGGACGCTGGACGATCCTGTGTTCTTCGAGGAGGCTGTTGGCAGCTTGCAGGCTATTGTTCTGGATGGGGTTTTGGGGCGGGTTGCTGCTCCTGTTTCTGTTACTCCTGCGGAGGGCGGGGCTGGGGCTGCGCGCCCCAGACCGCGCTCACTTTCTTTGCTTCGCCAAAGAAAGTAAGCAAAGAAAGGCGACCCGACACCCGAGGCCCTTCGGGCACCGCTGCGGTACTCGCAAAGGCGGGGTCCACGACAACTCGCTACGCTGCGCTTCGCTCAAACAGGTCGTGGCCCTGATCCGCCTTTGCTCCGTTCCTCGCTCTCGGGCTCACGGGACCCGGGAGCGGGGACAGCGGCTGCTTCGCAGCGCAACGGGCCGTCGCTGCGCTCGGCCTCCGATTGAATAACCCGCCCTTTGTCATCGGCCGCATTTCAGTGGAGGCCGAGCGCAGCGACGGCCCGTCGCCCTGCGAAGCAGTGGCTGCCCCCGCTCCCCGGGTCCCGTCTGCGGGTGAGTGAGGAGCGCAGCAAAAGCGGATCAGGGCCACGACCTGTTTGAGCGAAGCGAGTTGTCGTGGACCCCGCTTTTGCGAGCACCGCAGCGTGCCCCCTCCGAAGGAGGGGGACTCCCGCAGCCGGGTCGCCTTTCTTTGCTTACTTTCTTTGGCGAAGTGTATGGACCGGGGACATGGCTGACACATGTACGAAGACATGGTTGACGCATTCTGCTGTTGATTCAGTGCGCTCTCAAGTCGATCTGCTGAAGCCAGTGATGCATGAAGAAGACGTTGAACAGGCCATCTGTCTGGCCGTGCGGACGCACGGCCACGGGCAGGCCCCGCAGTGCGTTTGACACCCTGTAGCGGCGCCCCCTGAAGCGCAGCTCGCCCAGCCACTTCACGGTCATGACCGTGTCCCCGGGACCGTATTCGATCTCCGGCAGCACCTCGGGATAGCAGCGGGGACTGGCCTGGTAGCGGCTCATCGGCGTCTGCATGGCAATGCCCTGGTGCGGACGCTGCTGGTTGTAGACATCGCGCCAGAGGTCGAAGGCCTGCTGCGCACTGCCGAGATCGCTGAACACGCGGCCCTGCAGGACCTCGGCCTTGAGCGTTCGGTGGAAGCGCTCGTCCTTGCCGTTGGTCTGGGGGTGGTAGGGCCTGCTGAAGCTCACCCGCACGCCGCAGCGGATCAACCAGACCGCCAGGCCGCTGAGCTGCCCGGGCTGGCTCGGTACGCCCCAGGGCGCGCCGTTGTCGGCGTTGATCTGCTCGGGCATGCCGTAGCGGCGGAACACGTCCACCAGATGCTGCTCGACCGCCTGGCTGGTCTCGCCTGGACAGGCGCGGATGGCGAGGTTGAAGCGCGAGTGGTCGTCGAGCAGCGTCAGGGGGTGGCAACGCCCCGAGGCCAGCGGGAAGTGGCCCTTGAAGTCGATCTGCCAGAGCGCGTTGGGCCGCTCGCGCTCGAAGCGTTGCCAGGGCGTGGCCGCGGCACTGGCGGCGCTGGAGATCAGGCCGTGGCGATGCAGGATGGAGTTGACGGTGCTCGGCGCAAGGCGCGGGTGGCCCAGCGTGTGCAGCCGCTCAGAGAGCTTGCGCCCGCCCCAGGCCGGATGCTGCAGGCGCAGGGCGACAACGGCCTGCTGCAGCGCTTGGGCGGTGGCTGCCGGGCTCGACTGCGGGCGTCGCGACAGATCGCTCAGGCCGCTCGAGCCCAATTGCTTGTAGCGGGCGATCCACTTGTAGCCGGTCTGCGCGCTGATGCCGAAGCGCCGACACAGCTCGCGCCGGTTGGCGCCGTCCTGCAGGGCCAGGCTGACGAATTCTTCTCGAAGGCTCATGGTGTCTCGGGTGCTCCAGGGCATGGTCTGTTCTCCCCTCGGGCAGCTCGCCCGAAGGTGTCAACCATGTCATCGCACACCTGTCACCTATGTCCCCGGTCCATACAGCGAAGCAAAGAAAGTGAGCGCGGTCTGGGGCGCGCAGCCCCAGCTCCGCCCTCCGCCAGGAGAACCAGCCCTCCGCCAAGGAGAAGAACTAAGAAGAAGCAAGCCCGACAGCCCGAACCAAAACCCCCATATCCCGCCACCCCTCAGGATGACAGGTAAACAGCAAAACCTGATGCCTCTGCGCAGCATCGAACACCACCCGCTTCATCAACCCCAGCCTCCCGGCATCGCTATGCACCAGCGCATCGTCGAGGATCAGCAAGGTAGGTCGCCCCGCCTCCCGCAGCAGATCGGCATAGGCAAACCGGCTGATCACCCCCAACTGCTCCCGCGCCCCGAAGCTCAGCGAGGCAAACACCCCGGCATCCTCCCCGCCGCCAGCAGCAGGCCGCACCAGCACATCGGGCGTGAGGCCCTCCCCCACCGTCACTCGGCCCTGCGCGAAGAGAAGCTTCAGATACCGCTCCAGATGCCGCTGCAAAGGCGCCCGCAACTGCGCCAGCGCAGCCTGCCGCCGCGACTGCAACTTGCCGCACAGCAGGTCCAGCGCCGCCGCACGCCGCTGCAGCTCCGACAGCCGCTGCCGCGCACGCGCCAGTTCGCCATCGGCCGTCTGCCGCTGCTCGTCCAGCCCCGCCGCCCCGGCCTGCTGCAAGGCATGGTCCAGCACCTGGATCTCGGTATGCCGCTGGCCGTGCGCCAGTTCCAGCTGGGCGATGCTGCGGCCGAGCCGGGCGATGTCCTGCTGCACGATGTCCGGCCGGGCCTGCTCGCGCTGCCGGGTCAAGGCCTCGACCAACGCAGCCTGCAGCCGCAGCTCCTGCGCCAGCTCGCCCAGCTGCTGCTGTGCCTGTTCATGGCGGGCCTGCTGCTGCGGATCGCGCAGCTCCTCCTGCAGCAACTCCAGCGCACGGGCGCGCGACTGGTGCTCGGCCTGGGCGATGGCCTGGGCCTGCTGCGCCTCGGCCAGGAGGGCGCGGGCCTGGCGGTCGAACTGGTCGGCCGCATCCTGGGCACGCTCGGCGGCGGCCAGTTCGGGCGCGGGCTGCGGCGGCGCGGGCGGCAGCTGCGCCAGGGCTTCCTGGCTGGACTGCATCAGGCCCTCGGCCTGGGCCAGGCCGTCCCGCAGGGGCGCGATGCCCTGGGGCGCGACCTGCTGCAGCGCCTGCCGCGCATGCTGCAGGTGGATAAGCAAGGCCTGCTGCTGCCCGAAACGCGCTTCGGCCTGGGCCACATCGACCAGGCCCAGCGCCTGCAGGCGCTGGGCAAGCCGCACACGCGCGGCCTCGCATTGGGCGGCCAGGCCGGCCAGGTCCTGCCCGCCGGGGGTGATGCTGAGTTCGCCCAGGCCCGGCAGCTGCAGCCGGACCGGCTCGCCCAGCAGGCGTTCGCCCTCACCTTGCAGGCGTTCGTCCGTGCCCGGCTCGCCTTGCAGCACCAGGGCCTGGCCGTCGAGCAGCTTGAAGGACAGGCGGGTGGACACGGCCTTGCGCTGCAGCAGCAGGTCCTGCCAGCCGCGTTCGAGCTGGCGCAGTTCCTTCAGCTGCGCCTCGCCCAGGGTGTGGGCCGCCGCCTGGGCCTGCAGTGAATCCAGCGCCTCCTGGCTGGCCAGCGCGGCCTGCAGCGTGCGCTGCTGGCGGTCGCGGGTCTGCGTGGCCGACTGCTGCTGCGCCTGCAGCATGGTGCGTGTGGCCTCCTGGCGCGCCAGGGCCAGGGTCTTGCGGGCGTGGTCGGCGGCGGCGCGGGCCTCGTCGGCATGGCGCTGGGCCAGGGCGGCGGCCGGGCCGGCCTGCTGCACGCCGTCTGCCGCCAGTGCGGCTTCCTGCTGGCCCGACGCCAGGCGCTGCTGCAGTCGCTCATGGGACTGGATCTGCTGCAGCAGCAGCTCGCGCCGGCCCTGCATTTGCTGCAGGCCGGCGCCGGCATCGGCCAGCTGACGGGCCGCCTGGGCCAGGGCCTGCTCGGTCTGGCGGGCGGCGGCGAGCTGTTCGCGCAGCGGCTCCCAAGGGCGGTCCTGCTCGTCCTGCAGATGCTGGGCACGCAGTCGGGCGAGCTGGTCCACCTGCTGCTGGTAGCTGGCGATGCGGCCGGTCACCTCGGCGAGCCGCTGCTGCAGCTCCTCGGCGCGGGCGATGGCCTCCTGGTAGGCGCCGCGCGGTTTGCCGGCGCTGGTCAGCAGCTCGTTGCGCTGCAGCTCGAAGCGGGCGAGCAGTTCGTCGCCGCCGGTGGCCGCCAGGGCGCCGGCGCTGTCCTGGCTGATGCGCTCCTGCAGGGCGGTGTGGATGTGCTTGCGTGCATGGCTGGCGGCTTCGGCGAGTTCCTGGCCGCTGCCCTGCTCCACCCACAGCAGGCCGGGAATGCCCCAGTGCTCGGTCTTGCTGGCGCCCTTGCTGGCGTACTGGAAGCCGATCAGCGCGGCCAGGTGGTCTTCGGCATCGGCGCCGTCCCAGGTCTGGCCGCCGAGGCTCAGGCTGCAGCGGGCGCGGGTGCCGAGAAATGATTTCTGCAGCCGGCCGGGCTGGCCGTCCAGGGTGAAGTCGATCTCCACCGCGGGCAGCGCGCCGGCATCGCCGCGCGGGCGCAGGTCCTCGACCATCTTCGAGCGGTAGCGCTCGAAGAAGGCGGCGCGGATGGCGCGCACCAGCGTGCTTTTGCCGGCCTCGTTGGGGCCGGCGAAGATGTTGAGGCCGGGCTCGATGTCCTGCAGCTCGAAGGGCTGGCGGAACTGGCGCAGCTCCTGCACCCGCAGGCGGTTCAGGTACAGGCTCATGCCGCGGCTCCCTGCCCGCCGGCGGCCGGACGCTCCAGCAGGGCCGAGCCGAGCAGGGCCAGGGCGTCGCGGGCGGTCTGGCCGGCCGGGTCCGGCATTTCCTGTTCGGCGCGCAGCTCGGCCAGGATCTCCACCAGGTAGCCATCGACGTTCAGCGCAGAGAAATCCTCGTCGCTCGGCGTCATGCGCAGGCCGGCCTGGTCGATGCCCAGGTGGCGGATGCGCGCGGCGGCCTGGTCCAGCCCGGCCTGCAGGCGCTGCTGGCCGGCCAGGGTGAGCTGGCCCTGCACCGTCAGGTCGAGCACGGTTTGCGGCGACAGGGCCTGCAGGCCATCCAGCAGTTCATCCAGATCCGAAGGCACGGACAGCACGGCCGCCTGGCTGCGCCACTCGAACTGGCCGACCGGCAGCGGCGTGACCACCGGCAGCGCCCCCGGCGCATCGATGCGCACCAGCAGGGCCTGGCCGGCATCGTTGGCCTTGAAGCGGTCGGGCTCCGGCGTGCCGCTGTACCAGCAGCGCTCGTCGATGCGTTTGCAGCCGTGCCAGTCGCCCAGGGCCAGGTAGTCGAGGCGGGCGCGCTGGCAGCGATCCGGCGCGATCGGGTTGGCCGAATCGATGGTGTCGGCCAGGATGCCCTGCACGCTGCCGTGCGCCAGGCCGATGCGCAGCCAGCCTTCGGGGCTGGGCGCGGTGTCGAACCAGGCCGTCGTGTCGCCGTAGGTGTGGCGCTGGGTCAGCGGGGCCGGCAGCACGGCGGTGCGGAGGCATTCCAGCAGCAGGGGCTCGGGCGACAGGGCCAGGTGCACATGGGCGGGCACCACCTCCAGGCGGCGCGCCCGGGTCCACACGCTCTCGGCCAGCGCCGCATCGTGGTTGCCGGGGATCAGCACCCAGGGCCCGGCGAAACCCGCCATGGCCAGGAAGAGGCGGCGGATGGTGCGGTCGGACACCGTCTGCGCATCGAACACATCGCCGGCCACCAGCACCGCATCCACGCCATGCTGCACCGCCAGCGCGGCCAGGCGCTCGACGGCGGCGGTGCGGGCCTCGGCCAGGGGCACCGCGTCTTCGGGCGGGAGGGTGGCGTAGAGGCGGCCGATCTGCCAATCGGCGGTGTGCAGGAAGGTGGGCATGGGTCGAATCTAACCCGTGCCCGGGATCAGACCGGCACCGGCACCGGCACCGGCACCGGCACCGGCACCGAAGCCTTGGCCTCCTCCACCAGCACCGACAGCTCCCGTGCCCGGTCCTCGGCCTGGGCGCGCAGCTTCTCGCTCATCAGCTTCATCTCGGCATGGGCCATGCGGTCGGCGGCCACCGGCTTGAAGGCGCCCAGCAGGCGGGCGGCCTTCTCGGCCTGGGTGTGGAAACCTTGCAGTTCCACCGGCGTGTAGCGCGTCGGATCCGCATGGATGAGGTGGATGCGCGGCTGCAGGTCGAGCAATTTCATCGCGGCGTCGATGTCGGCGGTGGGGTCCTCCGACAGCGGCGGCTCGGCGCCGCGGGCGCGCTGCTTCAGGGTGAACCAGCCGGCGTAGCTCAGCTGCAGGGGCTGGGGCGCCCAGTCGAGCTTGACCTTCCTCGAATCCTTGAAGCGCAGGTCCTCCTCGAGCAGGGTCTCCAGGTATTCGATGACCTTGTCCTTGTCGCTTTCCGAGTCGGCCAGGGACTGCGCGGTCACGCCGCAGGAGCGCAGGATCTCGCGCGCCATCGGGTCCTTGCCGTCGGTGGCTGCCCAGGCGATGGAGTGCACCGCCAGGGTGGCGTTGTGGCGCAGGGCGTCCAGGCCGGCGCGGCGGTTGGCGGGGTTGTTCATGGCGGCCAGGGTGATCTTCCAGCCCTTGCGCAGCATGACCTCGTCCTGCACCGTCTTGGCCAGGTCGCGGCCGGCCTCGGCCGCCTGGCTGGCGGCGGTCAGCGCCTTGCCGACCGCCATGGTGATCGGCTCCGGCACGCTGGCGCAGATGGTGCCGGCCAGCTGCACCGTCTGCAGCGCCAGCTCGATGCTGGCGTAGACCTGCTGGGTGACCTTGGCCGAGTAGAAGTTCTCGATCGAGGGCATGAGCATGCTGCCGGCCTTGCGGGCCTTGCCGACGTCGGCGCTGAACTTGCTGGCCAGCTCCGCGCGCCGGGCGATCTTGACGATGGTGACGGACATCTTCATCACCAGCTCGGCCGCCTGCAGCGCCGGTATCAGCGAGCCGGCCACCTGGCTGGCGGCCGTCTTGGCGACGGTGCCGGCGGTCTGCTCGGCGATGTGCTGGCCGATGGAGACGTTCTTCGAATCGGTGCCCAGCTTGGTGATGGCGCCACCGGCGCCCGACAGCAGCGAGCCCACCTTGAGCACGATCTCCAGGTCGCGCTGGTCGGCCTTGACCTGCGCGATCAGCACGTCCAGCGACTGCTGGCGCGCCAGCGCCATGCCGCCTTCGTCGATCAGCACCAGTTGGCGCTCGAAATCATCGAGTTCCTCGTTGGCTTCTTCCAGTTCCACTTCCTGGCCGGCGTTCTGTTCCTTGGCGGCGGCGCTGATGCCTTCGCCGACCTCGTCGCCGGCGATCGCCTGCAGGAAGGCATCGGAGCCGAACACCGATTCGGCGGCTTCCCCGGCCGGCTTGACGAGCTGGCCGAAGACGCCGGACGGATCCGCCAGGCTTCCCTTCTTGAACAGGCCGCCCAGGCGCGACACCTCGCCGCCCGCCGCGCCCTGGTAGGCCTTGGCCAGCTGGGTGCCGAAGGGGGCCAGGTCGCGGTGCGCCTTGCCGACGGCTTTTTCCATGGCCTTGCCGATGAGCGCCACCACCTCGGTGGCCTGCGGCGGGGTGTCGGGCGAGCCGCCCAGCGCCGGCTCCACGAGGTCCACCAGGGCATCGGCATCGAAGGCGCTGGCGAAGGCGCCGCCCACCGCGTCGGAGGCGGCGGGGCTGCGGGGCAACAGGGCCTGGCGCAGCGCCTGCTCGATGCGGTCGGCCAGCTCGTGGGCGCCCGAGCGCAGCTCGCCGCGCCGCACGGCCTTGTCGATGTCGCCCTCGGTGCCGGCGCGGCCGCCGGCCGAGCCGCCCAGGCCGATGCCGCCGGAGATGCTGCTCTTGAGCACACTCACCACGTCGCGTGTGATGTTCACGCCGTCGGTCTCGATCAGCTTGGCGAAGCCCTTGAGCACCTCGACCATCTTGTCGCCGGAGACCCGCACCACCTCGTCCATCTTCAGGCCGGCGGCGGTGAGCTGCTGCTCCACCTCGGCCAGCACCGCCGTCAGCGGGCCTTCGGGAATGTTCTTGAGCTGCCCGATCACCGGCGTCAGCGCCGAGGACACCAGGTGCGTGGGCGCGCTGATCTTGCCGATCTTGGTGCTGAGCAGCTGCGGGTTGACGGTGCCGTCCAGCGTCTTGTCGAGCGCCACGCCGGCCTTGTAGGCGCCGTAGACCGACTTGGCGGTGGACAGGCTCTTGGTGGTGATCGTCTTGGCCCGCATCAGCTCTTCGGGTGTCATGCCGACCTTGCCGGCCAGGGTGTCGATCTGGCCCTCGGCAAAGCCCTTGGCCTTGGTGCCCAGGCTGGCGAGCCGTTCCATCTTGGTTCCGGCGTTGTGGTAATTGGCCTCGGCCTTGGCGGCGGCCTCGCGTTTGTCGTCTTCCTGCTTCTTCAGCATGCCGCGGAAGGAGCCCATGACCTCGCGCAGCATCACCGCGACTTCGCTGTAGCCGTCGATCACCAGGGTCTCGGGCAGCAGGCCCTCGCGCACCAGCGGGGTGAACAGCTCGTCGATCATGTCCTGGGTGGTGAAGACCGGCTGGCCCGCGTCGTCCCTGGCGGCGGCCATCTTGTCGCGCAGCACCAGGATCTTGCCCAGCGCGTCGGTCACGCGCTTGGCGACCTTGGGGTCCAGCGACTCGTACTTGGTGCGGGCGTCCTCGGTCTCGATCGACTTGCGCTGGCCGCGCTCGTCCATGGACTGGACTTCCTTCTTGCTGTCGCGCCGCTTGACGCTGAAGGTCATGGCCGCGCGCAGCTCGTCGCGCGAGCTGTCCAGGCCCTGGCCGACCAGGCTGTCGAGCACCTGGGCACGTGCCTCGCGCTTGACCAGTTCCTTGCCGATGTCCTGCGCCAGGCCCGCGGTGCCGGCCAGGAAGTTGGCCTTGTCTTTCATTGTCGCCATGGGGAGCTCCGAATCAGATGCCGACGAGCGCGGCGAGTTCGATCTTCTTGAGCGCGGCACGCACGAAGGAAATCGCGGGGCGCGGATCGACGTCCACCATGCCGGCGGCGGCGCCGCGGAACAGCTGGACGAAGAGCGGGTTGTCGACCACGTCGGCCCCCAGCTGGCGGGTGGTGCGCAAGGCCTGCTCGCGCGCCTTCTTGCGGTCGGCCAGGGAGCTGTCCTGGGCGGCGAGCACCTTCAGCGGCCCGGCGAAGGCGCCGGCCGGGAAGCGGTTGGCGAGGCGGTCGAGCATGGGTGTGATCTGCCCCACGGCGGTTTCGAGCTTCTGCTTGTCGGCGGGCGAGAGGTAGTCCTCGTGGTCCTCGGTGGCGGAGGCCTTGGCCGGCAGCTGCTTCATGCTCTCGCTCAGCTGGCCCAGGGTGCCGCGCAGCTCGCCGACGCGGCGCACCCACTCCTGCTCCAGCTTCTGCAGGTCGCGCACCAGGTCCACATTGGTGCTGGCACCGCCCTCGCGCAGGCGCAGCGCCGTCTTGTTGAGCTGGCCGATGCGCATATAGGCCTGGGCGAAGGCGGCGCGGGCGGCCTTCATGTCCGGCGCGCCGTTCGAGAGGCCGCGCTTGTGCGGCACCTTGGAGACCACGTCCAGGTAGGGCGCCAGCGAGCGGCCGATGCTGTTGACCGCGGCCTTGAGGCTTTCCACCTCCTGCTCCTCGGCCTCGACCTTGCGCTGCTTGACGGCGCTCTCCACCGCCGGGACCAGGCTGTCGATCCAGTAGGACTGGGTGCTGTTCCAGTTGCGCGCCAGGTCGCGCAGCTCGCGCTGCTCTTCCGCGGCGTCGGCGTTCAGCTCCTGCAGGCTGGCGCGGGCCTCGTCGGGCTTCTGGGCCATCAGGCCGTCGAGTTCGGTCTCCAACGCGGCGAGCTGCTGCAGCGCGGCTTCGAGTTCGCCTTCCTGGCGGGCCGTCGCATGGGCGTCGCTCAGGCGCGAGGCGAACCGTTCGTTGTAGGCCTTGGCCCGGCCGCCGAGCAGGGTGGCGCCGGTGTGGTCCTTCATCTTGTCGAAGAGGGCTTCCACCGCCTCCTTGCGCAGCTTGAAGCCGTCGTACTTCACCTGGGCGGCCAGGGCCGCCTCGCGTGCCTGGCCGATCGGCTCGGCGAGCTGGTCGAGGGCAGCCAGGCCCTGGTCGGGCGGCAGGCGTTTGGCGGCTTCGATGGCCTTGTCGAGCCGCTCCTTCAGGCCTGCGTAGGTGCGCGGCAGGCGCTTCTGCACCACCGCGTCGTCGCCCAGGGTGTGGGAGAGCTTCGCCCAGGCCTTCTGCACCTGGTCGAGCGAGGCGCCGGCCTTGTCGCCCTTGCCCTTGGCGTCGTCCACCGTCAGGCGGATCAGGTCGATCTCGCGCCGGGCGGCCTCGATTAGCAGGGGGTCGTCGGTGTCCAGCATGGCCAGGGCGTCGTCGACGCGCTGGCCCAGGTCCTTGAACAGGTCCCTGAAGGTGTCCGCCTGCAGGTTCATGAACTTCTTGGCGACCTCGCTCTTGAGCTTCTGCGCCTCGTTGCGGGCCGGCGCCTTGTCGGCGGCGATGAGGCGGCGCTTCTCGATCACTTTCTGGGCGAAGCTCACCCGCAGCTTCTCCAGGGCTTCGGCCTGCTTGGGATCGGTGCTGGCCTGCTCGAAGGCCTGGAGCTGCTGGCGCAGCGCCTTCTGCGGCGCGTCGGCGGCCTTCTCGATCTCCAGCAGCAGCTGTTCGGTGCCGCGGTACTTGGCGGCCCAGGCATCGTTGGCCTCGCGGGCCTGGCCGTCCTTCAGCGCCTGCTTGAATTCCGCGTCCGCGGTCTGCGCCGGATCGGGCAGGCTGGCGGCCAGGTCGGCCAGCTGCTGCATCAGCTCGTTGTGCGACCGCACCAGGGTCTGCAGGGTGGGCTCGCCCAGCCTGGGCTGCAGCGCGCGGTCGACTTCGTCGCGCTGCTTCTGCAGTTCGGTGAGGCGGGCGCCCCAGCCCAGGGAGCCGGCGCCGCCCTTGAGGCCCTGCTTGAGCAGCGCCTGGTTGAGCCGCTCGATCTGCTCGCGCAGCCCCTTGGCGCGGGTGTTCCAGAGCTGGGTGAGCTTGCCGGCCTCGATGCGGAATTCGTCGAAGTCGAAGCCGGGCGGGAACTTGGCTTCCTCCGCCACCCGGTCCTGGTCGGCGCCGCGCTGCAGGTAGCGCCTGGCCATCTCGACGGCGGTGCGGTGGTCGATCCGGCCGTCCTGCAGTTCGGCGAGGGTCTGCTCGATGTTGTCGAACAGGCCCTTGGCCGGACCGGCGATGGCGCCGGTGGCCTTGCTGAGCTGGGCGGCGCGCGAGCGCACGGGCTTGAGCTGTTCGTAGATGCCGGTCCAGTCCTGCTTGGCTTTGGCGAAGTCCTTGCCGAGTTCCACCGCCAGGTCCTGCAGCTTGTCGAGCAGCGTGGTGGCGCTTTCCACCCGCCAGTCGGCCAGGGCGGCGCGCACCGCGCCGATCTGGCGGCCCAGTTCGGCCAGGTCGGCGCTGCCGGCCGGAAAGCCCTGCTTGACCAGTTCGTCCAGGCCCTTCTCGATCGCGTCGGTCAGGCGGCCCATGCGGGCGAGTTCCTCCTGCTGGCTGCTGGCGGCCTCGGTCAGGTCCTCGGTGATCTTGCCGAGCCCGGCCTCGGGGTTGGGCGCCTGCAGGGCCAGGGCGATGGCGCGTTTCTGCGCATCGACCATGGACTGCGGATGGCAGCGGCCGTAGAGCAGCACGGCCTTGTCGGCCGCTTCCAGCGCCTTCTTGCCGGCTGGCGAGAGCTCCTTGGCGATGAAGTCCTTCTCGGCCTTGCGCGCCTTGGCCACGAACTCGCCGATCTTGGCGTCGGCCAGCGTCTGGGCCGCGGCCTTGAAGCCGCCGGGCGGCTGGCCATGCGCGTCCACCCGGGTGCGCACCATGAGCGCGTCGATGGCCTGCAGCTGCACATGGCCGCCGTTGATGCCGGCCACCTCGGTGCGCACCGACTGCAGCTGGGCGAAGGCCTTCTGGTAGGCGGGCAGGGCGGCGAGGTCGGCCTCGGCCTGCTTCTTCAGGTCCTTGGAGAGTTTCTCGGCCGCCTTGGCGATGTCCTTGGCGATGGCCTCGTCGAGCAGCTTGGTGGCCCTGTCGATGGCGGCGGAGGTCACCGAGGTGCCCAGGTCGCGGTCGGCCGCTTCCAGTTCCTTCTGGATCTTGCCGATCTCCGCGAACACGGCGGATTGCTCGTCGAGCGCGCCGCGCACCAGGCGCGCCGCGGCCAGCTGGTCGGCCAGGGCCCGGCGCTGCTTGCCGAACTTTTCCATCGCCTTGACACGCGCCTCGCCGATGTCGGCCTTGGCCTTCTCGATGGCCGCTTCGGCCGCCTGCAGGGCCTGGGTGACGGCGGTGAGTTTCTCGGAGCTGTCCGCGCCCACATAGTCGGCTTGGGCCTTCTTCAGCAGCAGCCGCGCGGGCGCCAGCTCGTAGATCTTCATGGCGCCGGCTTCGCCGATGCGCTCGCTGACCGCCTCGATGCGCGCGGCCGCGCCCTGGTGCTGGCCCAGCAGGCCCTGGCGGTACTGCGCCAGCGTGTTCTGGCCGCTGCGCAACTGCTGCAGCGCCCGCTCGGCGGTGGCGGTGTCGGCCATGCTGGCCCAGGCATTCGTGACCTCCGCCAGGCGCAGGGGCCACATGGCTTCCAGGGGCTGGAACAGCGCCTTGGGATCGGGCAGGGCCGCGCGGTTCTGCAGTTCCTGCGGGCCGGCGGCCTTCCAGGCGTCGAGGAACTCCTCCACCTTGGCCCTGGCATCGACGATGGCCTTGAGCGCCTGCTGGCCCTTGACCGAGTTGGTCGTGGAATAGGCGGTCTTCGGATCGAGCAGCTTGTCGCCCGCGGCGATGGCGCTCTCCATGGCGGCCGGCACGGCCAGCTGCGCCTGGCGCACCGCCTGGGCCATCGCCTTGGCATCCTGCGTCAGCGTGCGGATCGCCTCGCCCAGGGTCTGGATCGGCTGCTGCGGCTGCGGGGGCGGCTGCTGCGGCGTGACCGGCGCGGAGGCCTTGGCGATCCACTCACGGGTTTCGCCCACCAGCTGGGTGATGCCGTCGGCGCGCTTCTGCCGGTCTTTCAGCAGCCGGGCCTCGGTCAGCCGGTCGCGCAGCAACTGCAGCTGCGCGGCGCCGCCACGGCGCTGCGGCTCGGGCAGCTTGCCGGCCAGGGCCACGGCTTCCTTGATCAGCTTGTCGAAGGTGGCGGCATCGTCCTGGATGCGCTTCTTGAGCTCGTTCTTGGCCTTGCGCCCGTCCAGCCATTGGCCCAGTTTGGTCGGCATGTCTTGGTGTCCTTGTTTGGCCCGCAGGCTCAGGCCGGCTGGCCGAAGGCCTGGCGCAGCGCGGCCAGGGCGGTGGTGAGCGGCGCGCGCACATTGCCGACGTAGGCGTCGACATCGGTGACCACGTCGTCCTGGGTGACCCAGCGGGTGAGTTCGTTGACCTGCTGCAGCGTGCGCGGCTCGGCGGTGAGCTGCTTCATCACGGCGTTGACTTCCAGCTCGGCGTCGCGGGCGAGTTCGTCGTCCGGATCCTCGCCGCGGTCTTCCTTGAGTTCGTCGGCCATGTCCTTGAGCTGCGCCAGCACGCCGGCGCGCGCCTTGCGCCAGCCGTCCAGGGCGGCATCGAGGGCGGCCTTGTCGGCGCCCTCGGGCGTGGCCGCCGGCTGCTCCAGCAGCTTCTGCAGCATGTCGAGCGCCTTCTCGGCACCGGCGAAGTCGCCGGCCTCGGCCTTGCCTTCGGCGAATCCGCTGACCGCGCGCAGCTTGTTGGATTCGGGGTGCTGCGCCTTCAAGGCGTCGGCCATGCGCTTGTGCAGCTCGTCGAGGCGCTGCCGGTAGAGCGCGGCATGCGGGGGCTCGGCGGTCTCGGCGGCAGCGGGTTTTTCAGCCGGTTTCTCAGCGGCCTTCTGGGTGGCGGCGGGCTTGGCGTCTTCCTCGTCCTCGCCGTCCTCGTCGATATCGGCCGGGTCCTCGCCCCGCACCCGCACCTTCAGCCGCAGCTCGGTCTGCGCCAGCAGCGCCGCGCGCAGACGCTTGGCCATGCCGGCGGCCTGGGTCTTGAGCACGAAGGTCAGCGCGCCGGCCTCCCACAGGCATTCACCGACGACGTACTTGGCGCCGCCGGTCGCATCCAGCGCCTCGGCGAGCAGCTTGCGGCGGGGAATGCCGATGGGCTTGCGCATGATCAGCACGGCCGTGTTGCGGCCGGCTGTGCCGATCATGGCGTGCATGCTCACATCGCCCTTCTTCAGCTGGCGCACCAGCGGAATCATCTTGGTGGTGAGCAGGACGGGGGTGTCTTCCTCCTCGTCCTCTGCGGCGCTGGCGGCCGCGGCCTTGGCCTGTTTGGCCGCCTCCTTGCGGTCGGCCTCGCTGGCCTTCTTCATGGCTTCGAGCTGCTTGACGACGTCCTTGTCGGCCTTGTGCTCCTTCTGCAGCAGGCCGATCTGCTTGTCGACCGCGTCGAGGGCGGCGTCCACCCCCTGCGGCCCCTTCTTCTCGGCGGCGGCCAGCGCGGCCAGGGCCTTCTGCAGGTCGGCACCCTTGAGTTCGCGCTTGCTCGCGAATGCCTTCCAGGTGGATTCGTCCAGCTGTTTGTCTGCCATGGAAATGTCCAGGTCGGTGTGGGTCGTGCCGCGCTTGTACCGTTACTTACAAAGCGCGAAGATCGTATCGGAAATCGAGATCGCCGGGCATCTTCCGTGGCAGCATTCCGGGTATGTCCGAAACGCCGAGCGTCTGCCGCCACCTGCACATCCATGGCCGGGTCCAGGGCGTGTATTACCGCGCCAGCATGGTGGAGCAGGCCCTGGCGCTGGGCGTGAGCGGCTGGGTGCGCAATCGGCGCGACGGCAGCGTGGAGGCCCTGGTGTGCGGCCCGGCCGAAGCGGTGGAGGAATTGATCGACTGGTCGCGCCAGGGCCCGGCCCAGGCCCGGGTGGAGGGCGTGGCGGTGGCCGAGGCCGAAGGCCCGCCACCCGCCGGATTCGAGCAGCGGCCGACCGCCTGAGCGGCGCCCGCGGACCTGGAAAACCCCCGCGCCGATACCATCTGCGGCCCATGCCAGCCGCCCTGCCCGACGACGCCGCCACCCCGCCGGGCTACACCGTGGCCGTGCGCCTGCTGTGCGACTTCACCGGGCGCAGCGGCGATCTGGACGTCCGTTTCTCGCCTTCGCCCACCGCCCAGGACGGCATCGCCGGCCATGCCGCCGTGGCCGCGCGCCGCCCGGCCCCTTACCAGCGGGAGGTGACGCTGTCGGGCCGCTGGCAGGGCTTGGCGGTGCGCGGCCGCGCCGACGGCTACGACCCCGTCGCCAACCGCCTCGAAGAGATCAAGACCCACCGCGGCGACCTGGCCCGGCAGCCGGCCCACCAGCGCGCCCTGCACTGGGCGCAGGCCGAGGTCTACGGCTGGCTGCTCTGCGCCGAGCGCGGGCTGGCCGAGGTGGAACTGGCCCTGGTCTATTACGAGCTGTCCAGCGGCGTGGAGACCGTGCTGCTGCAGCGGCGCAGCGCGGCCGAACTGCGCCAGGCCTTCGAGGACCGCTGCCAGCGCTTCCTGGCCTGGGCCGAACAGGAGGCCGCGCACCGCCGGGCGCGCGACGCGGCCCTGGCGCGGCTGGCCTTTCCCTTCGGCGACTTCCGCCCCGGCCAGCGCGTCTTCGCCGAAGCCGTGTTCCGCGCCCAGCGCGACGGCCGCCGCCTGATGGCCCAGGCGCCGACCGGCATCGGCAAGACCCTGGCCACGCTGTTCCCCGCCCTGCGCGCCTGTCCACCGGCCGTGCCGCCACGCCCCGACCGGCCGGGCCTGGACCGCGTCTTCTACCTCACCGCCCGCACCTCCGGCCGACGCCTCGCCCTCGACGCCCTGCAGCAGCTCGGCGCCGGCGTGCGGGTGCTGGAACTGGTGGCCCGCGACAAGGCCTGCGAATACCCGGACCGCGCCTGCAACGGCGAATCCTGCCCCCTGGCGCGCGGCTTCTACGACCGCCTGCCCGCCGCCCGCGCCCAGGCCGCCGCCAGCCCGCAGGCGCTGGACCGCGAGACCCTGCGCGGCATCGCCCTGCAGCACCAGGTCTGCCCCTACTACCTGGGCCAGGAAATGGCCCGCTGGTGCGATGTGGTGGTGGGCGACGTCAACCACTGGTTCGACGGCAGCGCCCTGCTCTTCGCCCTGGCGCTGGAGGCCGAATGGCGCTGCGGCCTGCTGGTGGACGAGGCGCACAACCTGATCGAGCGGGCGCGCGGCATGTATTCGGCCAGCCTCGATCCCTGGCTGTTCGCCGAGCTGCGCCGGCAGGCGCCCGCCGTGCTCAAACGCACGCTGGACCGTCTCAACCGGGCCTGGAAAGCCCTGGCCCCCGAGGGCGAGGAAACCGGCGCCCGGCGCGAGTTCGACACCGTGCCGGAGGCCTTCTCACGCGCGCTGCAGGAGGCCGTCTCGGCAATAGGCGAGACGCTGTCCGAGGCGCCGCCCGGCACCGACACCGCGCTGCTGCAGCGCTTCTGGTTCGAGCTGCTGGCCTTCGCGCGGCGTGCCGAGACGCTGGCCGCGCATTCCCTGTTCGATGCCACGCGGCTGGCGGGCCGCGGCATGGTGCAGCTCGACATCCGCAACCTGGTGCCCGCCAGCTTTCTCGCGCCACGCTTCGCCCTGGCCCGGGCCGCCGTGCTGTTCTCGGCCACGCTGCGGCCAGAGGACTACCACCGCGACCTGCTCGGCCTGCCGGCCGACACAGCCAGCCTGGACGTGCCTTCGCCCTACGGCGGCGAGCAGCTGGAAGTGCGCATCGCCCACCACATCTCCACCCGCTGGCAGCACCGGGAGTCCTCGCTACGGGCGCTGGTCGATCTGCTGGGCGCGCAGTTCGACCGCGCGCCGGGCAACTACCTGGCCTTCTTCAGCAGCTTCGATTACCTGCAGCGGGCGCTGGAACTGCTGGTCGAGCTGCGGCCCGATATCCCCGTGTGGGCGCAGTCGCGCGGGATGTCGGAGGCGGAGCGCGAAGCCTATCTGGCGCGTTTCGCCGCCGGCGGGCGCGGCATCGGTTTCGCGGTGCTGGGCGGGGTGTTCGGCGAGGGCATAGACCTGCCCGGGGACCGGCTGATCGGCGCCTTTATCGCCACGCTGGGGCTGCCCCAGGTCAATGCCGTCAACGAGCGCCTGAAGCTGCGGCTCCAGGCCCTCTACGGAACGGCCAGGGGCTACGACTACGCCTATGTGTTCCCCGGCTTCCAGAAGGTGGTGCAGGCGGCGGGGCGGGTGATCCGGTCGGGCTCGGACCGGGGCACCGTCTGGCTGATGGACGATCGCTTCGACCAGGCCCGTTACCGCCGCCTGCTGCCCGGCTGGTGGGTGCTTGACTAGGCTTGCGGCCTTGCCGGTGCGAGGGCCGGCACTCCGGAGAGGGAGCCGGGGCCGCGCCCCGGCCGGCGCTCAATCGTTGATGGACAACCCGAAGAACTGATTGCCCCCGCGCCGCCATAGACGGTCAGCTTGGTGCCGTTGGGCGCCAGGGCGATCTGCCCGCTCTGCACCGAGTTGCGTTCCCGGTAGCGCATGCCGGGCCGCGGCTGGTTGTAGAAGCGCACCTGGCCGGTGACGGACTTGGTCGGAATATCGCGGGTCACCGCGCCGGTGCTGGTGTTGACCGCCGTGACGACGCTGGTGTCGCGTGTCAGCGTGGAGGCGGAGCCCGAGCCGCTCGGCTGGGTGAGCAGGTCGAAGTAGCTCGAGGTGGCGCCCACCGTCGGCAGGGTCTCGGTGATGCCGGCCGGCAGCGCCACCAGGATGCCGCCGTTGGTCATCGGCACCACCAGCACTTTGCCGCCGCTGGGCGACTTGTAGGCATACACCGGCTCGCCGCCCACATAGTCGGAATCGAGCCGGCCGCTCAGGCTGAGCGCGCCGGTGGAGTCGGCCACCAGGCTGGCCACATGGTCGCTCACCGTGCAGTTGGTGGCGAGGTTGTCGCAGAAGGTCTTGGTGATCGGGCCGGCGGCGCTGATCTGCAGCGTGCTGTAGTCGCTGCTGTAGAAGGCGCTGGAGCTGTCGTAGATGTATTCCACCGTGTTCCAGCCGCCCACCGCGTCGGCCACGCTGAAGCTCTGCTGCGGCAGGCCGATGCCGACGATGGCGCGGCTGGCATCGCGCAGGCCCAGGATGCCTTCGGTGTTGCCGACGCCGGTCATCACCGTGCCGTCGCTGCCGGTGTAGGTGAACTGGCAGCCGGTGGTGGTGCTGATCGCCACCGTGCCGCTGACCGCGACACCCGAGCGTGTGACGGTGGCGGTGCCGGCGCTGAAGTCCGGTGTGAACAGCAGCCGCCGGCCGCTGTTGAAGGCCACGCGGTAGGCAATGCTGCGGAACTGCGGGCAGGCGGAGACGGCCGGCGGCGTCAGCAGCGCGGTGGACAGGCCGGTGGTGCCGTCCTTGATCGCCACGACCAGGTCGCTCAGCGTGGCGGTGGCGGCGGCGAGCTTGGCCTGCAGGGCGTCGAGCTTGGCATCGCTGGCGTCGCCCACCGCGAAAGCGGTGCTCAGCGGCGATGCGCCGCTGATGTCGATGCCGCTGGCCGCCAGCACGCTGGCCACCGAGCTGGTGGCGGTGGCCAGGGTGTCGGCGCTCAGGCTGGTGGCGGTGAAGCCCTGGAACAGCAGCGCCGGATCGGTCAGCGCGGCGGCGGCCAGGATGAGCTGGGTGAATGGCGTGACGTTGGCGGTCGCGGCGTTCATGCCGCTGCCGGTGGCGATGCCGTAGAGATCGACGGTGGAGGTCGAGACCCGGATCATGCAGGGCAGCTTGCCGCCGGTGACGGTGACCGAGTAGCTGCCGTTGCTGGCGGTGGTGGCGGTGGCCGAGGCGCCGTCGCATTTGACGGTGACGGCGGCCCCGGCCAGCGCGGCGCCGGTGGCGGCGGTGCCGCTGAGGGTGGCGCCGAGTGCCACGGTCGTGTCCGGCACGCCGGGCGAAACCACGGTGCCACCATCGACGACGGTGGGTGAGTTGCTGCCGCCGCCGCAGGCGGCGAGCGCCAGCGCGATGAAGATCACGGAAATGCCGGGTAACGCTCTCATGTCATGGCCTCGCAGGTGGGATGGGTATTGGGAATTCCCATGCTGACGGTGCGCCGCCGGGCCGTCATGACCCGAACAGGTGATGCCGTCGACTAAATTGCGCCTGCCGTCAGCGCCGGCCTGGTTTTCGACGGAAGCGAAGGTTCATTCCAGGAATAGGCCGAATGGCGTAGTCCTCGCAACTGTGAGTTGGTGGTATTTCCAAAGGTGACTGGGATAAACTTTTTCGACGCGAGCACTCAACTCGCCGTCCGCCCTCCCAGCACTACGAAAACCCTTGGACCACAAAGCCATGCTGCATGCGCTCATCGAAGCGATCCGGGAACGAAAGGCCGTCGCTTTCGTCTACCGCGGCGTGCGCCGGATGGTGGAGCCGCATGCGGTGGGCATCGGGCACGACGGCGCCGAATGGTTCAGCGCCTTCCAGACGGCCGGCCAGCATTTCATCGCCGGCCACGAATGGATTTACTGCAGCCTGCGCAATATCGAAGATTTGCAAGTAACTACCCACACCTTCGACGAGACCCGCCCCGGTTATTGCCGTGGCGATTCACGTTTCATCCGTTTTTTCGCCGAGCTTTAGATAATCGTTTGCGGCCGGGCGGCAATACCGGCTTTTCGGGCAGGCCCTGGGCGGCGCGCGCCAGGGCGTCGGCCTGGCCATTGCGGTGGCGCGGCACCCATTGCAGGCGCGCTTCGCCGAATTCGGCCATCAGCCGGCGGGCGGCTTCGAAGGCGGGCTCCAGGCGCAGGATGGGCGCCGGGCGCCCAGCCTCGGGGGCGGCCAGTTGCGCGACCACGGTGCTGTTATCGCTGTGCAGGACAGCGGATGTCGCGCCCAGCCTGCGCAGTTCGGCCAGGGCGACCGTGATGGCCCACAGCTCGGCCTCGTTGTTGCAGCCGACCGTGGGGATGGCGCGCGACACGGTGTGGCGGCTGCCGTCCGGCGCCAGCAACACCACGCCGCAGGCCATGCGGCCCGGGTTGGGCACGGCACTGCCGTCGCAGTGCACGATCCAGGGCTGCTCGCTCAGAACGCCGCCACCGAACCGTCGGAGCGCGGGTCGAAGCCGCCTTCGAGGCTGCCGTCCGGATGGCGCAGCAGGCAGCCGGCATGGCCGAAGGTCTCGTCGAAGTCGCCCAGCACATCGACCTCGTGGCCGCGCGCGCGCAGGGCCTCGACCGTGGCGGCGGGAAAACGCGATTCGAGCTTGAGGCTGTCCGAGCTCTGGCCCCAGGTGCGGCCCAGCAGCCAGCGCGGCGCCGAGATCGCATCCTGCGGATTCAGGCCGTGCACCACCGTGCGGGTGAACACCGCCGACTGGCTCTGCGGCTGGCCGTCGCCGCCCATGTTGCCGTAGACCATGGTGCGGCCGTCGTCGAGCAGGGCCAGCGCGGGGATCAGGGTGTGGAAGGGCTTCTTGCCCGGCTCCAGCGTGTTGATGTGGCCCGGGTCCAGCGAGAAGGAGGCGCCGCGTTTTGCCAGTTGACGCCGGACTCGCCCAGCACCACGCCCGAGCCGAACTCGTGATAGACGCTCTGGATCATGGAGACGGCCCGGCCCTCGCCGTCGATCACGCCCATCCAGACGGTGTCGGCCGGGCCCTTGCCCTGGCCCCAGGGCGCGGCGCGCGCCATGTCGATGCGCGCGGCCATGGCGTCCAGCGCGGCGGGCGCCAAGATGTCGGCGGGCGAGATCTGCATGTGGGCCGGGTCGGTGATGTGGCGGTCGCGCACGGCGAAAGCCTGCTTCACCGACTCGACGGCGGCATGCACGTAGTCGGGGCCGAGGTGGTCGAAACGCTCGACGCCCAGCCGGTCCATCAGGCCCAGGATGGCCAGCGCCACCAGGCCCTGGGTGGGCGGCGGCATGTTGAAGACGGTGCCGTGGCTGTGCGCCAGACGCAGCGGCTCGCGCAGCTGGGCGCGGCAGGCCTGCAGGTCGGCCAGCACCAGCGGGCTGCCGGCACGTGCCAGGTCGGCGGCCAGGCTGCGGGCGAGGTCGCCGCGGTAGAAGTCGTCGAGGCCGGCGCGCGCCAGCTGCTCAAAGGTGGCGGCGATCTTCGGCTGGCGGAACAGCGTGCCGGGCCGCGGTGGCTCGCCGCCGGGCATGAAGACATCGGCGAAGCCGTGCACGCCTTCGAGGCCGGAGCGTTTGCCCGAGGTGTTGAGGTACTGGCTGGTGGTGACCGGCACGCCGTGGCGGGCGTAGTCGATGGCGTCTGCCAGCAGGCGCGACAGGGGCAGGCGGCCGCCCAGGCGCTGGCTCAGCTGCAGGGCCTGGTCCCAGCCGCCCAGGGTGCCGGCGGCGGTGATCGCGGCCTGGCCGCCGCGAAACGGAATGGCGGCCAGGCCGGCATAGTTCTCGCGCCGGGCGCCCTGGGCCGCGGCGCCGCAGGCATCGATGCCAACCACCTCGTGGCCACCGCCCGCCTGCGGCGTGGCGACCAGCCAGAAGCTGTCGCCGCCGATGCCGTTCATGTGCGGATAGGCGACGGCGATGGTGGCGGCGGCCGCGACCATCGCCTCGATGGCGTTGCCGCCTTCGCGCAGCACCGCCAGGGCGGATTGGGATGCGAGCGCATGCGGCGCCACGGCCATGCCGCGGCGCCCTCGGATGGGGTTGGCCATGAGTGGAAGGCTTTCGAAAGAAGAACAGGAGGCGTTGGGCAGCCAGCATTTTCCACGCCAGTGGCGCGGCCCTCTGGACTGGCGGCCCGCCTACGCCAAACGCAGGCCGGCGCCCACAGCCGGCGCGGCCCGCAGGCGCATGCTGTCAGGACCCTTTTCGCAACCCAACGCCATGGCCACCAAAACCAATCCCAAGAAGACCGCCTCCACCGCCCAGCGCACCGCCGAGGTCAAGCCCAACCTGCAGCAGTACGAACACGAGACGCAGAAGTACGGCGAGATCGTGAAGATGCCCAACGGGCTCTCGGAACGTAGCTGCAAGGAGAGCGTGGCCCTGCTCAACCAGTGCCTGGCCGACACGATCACGCTGCGCGACATGTACAAGAAGCACCACTGGCAAGTGGTGGGCGCGACCTTCAACCAGCTGCACCTGATGTACGACCAGCATTTCCTGGCGCAGGTCGAGCTGGTGGACATCATCGCCGAGCGCATCCAGCTGCTGGGCGGCATCGCCATCGCCATGGCGGCCGACGTGGCCGAGATGACCAAGATCCCGCGCCCGCCGCGTGGCCGCGAACCGGCCGCCGTGCAGATCAAGCGCCTGGCCGAAGCGCATGAACAGATCATCATCGCCACCCGCGAGGCCGCGGACAAGGCCGACGAAGTGGGCGACCCCGGCACCAACGACGTGCTGGTGAGCAATGTGCTGCGGACCAACGAGCTGCAGGTCTGGTTCCTGACGGAACATCTGGTCGCTGCCTCGCCGGTCAAGGCCTGAGGATCAGCCCGCGCCGCTGAGGTGCTCGAAGAGGATGGCGCTGCCGATGCCGATCAGCAGCAGCCCGCCCAGCATCTCGGCGCGTTTGCCGGCCACGTTGCCCAGCACCCGGCCGACCATCACGCCCAGCGTGACCATGGCGAAGGTGGCGCAGCCGATGGTCAGCGCCACCGGCAGGATCGAAACATCCAGGAAGGCCAGGCCCACACCGACCGCCATCGCATCGATGCTGGTGGCGAAGCCGGTGATCGCCAGCACCCAGAAGGAATGGCGGTTGGGTTTTTCGGCCTCTTCCTCCTCGTCGGGCTTGAAGCCGGCCATCACCATACGCACGCCCAGCACGCCGAGCAGCACGAAGGCGATCCAGTGGTCCCACTGCTTGACGTAGCTGGCGGCGGCCAGGCCGAGCGCCCAGCCGATCAGGGGCGTGATCGCCTCGATCACACCGAAGATCAGGCCGGTGCGCAGCGCCTCGCTCCAGCGGGGTTTCTGCAGCGCGGTGCCCTTGCCGATGGCGGCGGCGAAAGCGTCGGTGGACATCGCCAGGGCGAGCGCGGCGGTGGAGAGCAGATTCATCGGGATTTCTTTTGCGGCCGGGCGAGAGCGCATGGGCACGTCATCACCGCCCGGCCATGTCTGGTCGTGCTGACGCGCCGATGGTCTCGCCAGCCCGCATCGTCGATGCGGGTTGCCAGCGCCACGGCCGTTCTGGACGGCCGAGTGTGTTGACGCTGGCGCTTCCACATTGCGTGAAAGCCGGCTACTCCCCAAGGGATGGGGGCCGATTCTAGCCATGCAAGCTGTCGGTCTGCTGTCTATTCCCGCCGTTCCGTGGGGCGGTACCCCTGTGCAACAATTCGTCGTATTCCCATGGATACAACGCAAAACCTGCTCCAGTCGACCGATTGGCATCCCCTCTGGCTCTCGATCAAGGTCGCCGCCGCGGCGACCCTGTGCAGCCTGGTCCTGGGCATCGCGCTGGGCTGGTTGTTCGGCCGGCGCAAGTTCCTTGGCAGCGGTTTCCTGGAGGCGGTCTTCATGCTGCCGCTGGTGCTGCCGCCCACGGTGATCGGCTACGGCATCCTGGTGCTGGCCGGGCGGCGCAGTCCGCTGGGCCAGTGGCTGCGCACCCATTTCGACTACACCATCATCTTCAGCTGGCACGGCGCGGTGGTGGCCTCGGCGGTGGTGGCGCTGCCGCTGGTGCTGAAGTCGGCCAGCGCGGCCTTCGCCGGGGTGGACCGTTCGCTCGAAGCCGCGGCCAGCACCTTGCGGCAGTCGCCGATGTCGGTGTTCCTGCGGGTGACGCTGCCGCTGGCCTGGCCCGGCATCCTGGCCGGTACGCTGCTGGCCTTCGCCCGGGCCATGGGTGAGTTCGGCGCCTCGCTGATGGTGGCCGGCTCGATCCCCGGCCAGACCCAGACGCTGTCTATGGCCATATACGACGCGGTGCAGGCCGGCCACGACGACACGGCCCTGCTGCTGGTGCTGGTCACCTCGACGCTGTCGGTGCTGGTGCTGGTGGTCTCCAACCGCTTTTTCTCGCTTCGTTAATCCACTTTTCCCAGAAAGATTTCCATGCGCCTGTTCCGCCTCGTCGCCTGTGCCACCGCCGTGGCCGCCACGTTCGCCCTGCCCCTGGCCGCCTCGGCCCAGCAGATCACCGTATCGGCCGCCGCCAGCCTGACCGATGCCTTCAAGGAACTCGGCCCCAAGTTCGAGGCGACCAAGCCCGGCGCCACCCTGCGCTTCAACTTCGCGGCCTCGGGCGCGCTGCTGCAGCAGATCGCCCAGGGTGCGCCGGTCGATGTGTTCGCCAGCGCCGACCAGGAAACCATGAACCGCGCCAACGACCAGAAGCTGATCGAGGCCGACAGCCGGCGCAACTTCGTCACCAACAGCCTGGTGCTGATCGAGCCGTCCAGCGGCGGGGTCAACGTGAAGTCGCTGCAGGACCTGAGCGGCCCGGCCGTCAAGAAGATCGCCATCGGCAAGGTCGCGACCGTGCCGGTCGGCCGCTACACCAAGCAGGTGCTCGACGGCGCCAAGCTGTGGGAGCCGCTGGAGCCGAAGTTCGTGCAGGCCGACAGCGTGCGCCAGGTGCTCGATTACGTGGGCCGCGGCGAGGTCGATGCCGGTTTCGTCTACAGCACCGACGCCGCGATCGCCGGCGACAAGGTCAAGGTCGTCGCCACGCCGAGCGGCCACACACCGGTGAGCTATCCGGTGGCCGTGATCGCCGACAGCAAGCAGAAGGCGCTGGCCAAGGAGTTCAGCGACTACCTGCTGGGCGATGCGGCCCAGGCGGTCTTCAAGCGCTACGGTTTCGGCAAGCCGTGATCGACGTCGACCTGCAGCTGACGGTTTCCGACGGCCAGCGGCACTTCGAGCTGGCGGTACGCTTCGCGACGGATGTGCCGTTCGCGGCGCTGTACGGCCCCTCGGGCTCGGGCAAGTCGCTGACGCTGCAGGCGATCGCGGGGCTGTTGCGCCCCACACGCGGCCATGTGCGGCTGGACGGCCGCACGCTCTACGACTCGGCGGCCGGCATCGCGCTGGCGCCGCCGGCCCGGCGCATCGGTTTCCTCTTCCAGGACTACGCGCTGTTCCCGCACCTGTCGGTGTTCGACAACGTGGCCTTCGGGCTGACCTCGGCCTGGCGGCCGCGCCTGGGCGCGGCCGACAAGGCCCGGGTGCAGGAGCTGCTGGCCGGCTTCGGCCTGGCCGGGATGGCGGCGAGCCGGCCGGCGCACCTGTCGGGCGGCCAGCGCCAGCGGGTGGCGCTGGCGCGGGCCCTGGCCTGCGAGCCGCAGGTGCTGCTGCTGGACGAACCCTTCGCAGCATTGAATCCGATGCTGCGCGGCGAACTGCGCCGCGAGCTGGGGGAGGTGAGGAGGCGCTGGGGCATTCCGGCGCTGATGATCACCCACGACATCGAGGACGTGATCGAGCTGGCCGACGTCGCCTTCGTCTACGACCAGGGCCGGGTGGTGCGGGAGATCGACCTGCATGCCGGCGAAAGCCGCACGCTGGCGCTGCAGGACCTGCTGCCGCCCCGGCCGGCCGAGACGCCGCTGCGCAGCAGGCTGCGCCAGCTGCTGGCCGGCTGAGCGGACCGTCCTCAGTCGGTGCCGACCATTACGCTGGAAGCCTTGATCACGCCATAGGCCTTGCCGCCTTCGACGAGTTGTAGCGACTCGGCCGAGCTGCTGGTGATGGTGGAGACGATCTGCACGCCGGCGGCGATCTCCAGGGTGACTTCGGTGGTGACCGGACCACGCACGATCTTGATGACGGTGCCGGGGAGGACGTTGCGGGCGCTGATTTTCATGGGGATTCTGGAGACGGGTTGATGGGACCGGCCGGATTATCCCCGCCGCCTCAAGCCGCGATCACCAGCAGCACTTCCGCCGGCGATTCGCCGGTGCTGGTGATCTTGTGCGGCACCGTGGAATTGAAGTGCGCGCAGTCGCCGGCCTGCAGGGCCTCGGTGCGGTTGGCCAGCTGCAGCTGAATGGCGCCCTTGAGCACATAGAGGATCTCCTCGCCCTCGTGATGGCTCATCGGATGCCCGCGTCCGCGCTCCTTGCCGGGCTGCAGCACGAAGGCCAGCATGCGGTGGCCGGGCGAGGTGCCGGCCACCACCCGCGGCTCGCCCTGCGCCGGCGCAGGCGCGCGGGCATCGGCCACGCGGGTGATGGTCACCGGATCGCTCTCCGAGGGTTCACCGAACAACTCCTCCACCGGCACCTTCAGCGCCTTGGCCAGCTTCAGCGCCGCACCGATCGAGGGCGTGGAAGCACCGCGTTCGACCTTGGAGACATAACTTCGGGTCAGATCCGAGGCCTGGGCCAGGGCTTCGAGCGTCAGCCCCGCCTGCACCCGCAACAATTTCAGCTTGATCGACATCTGGATCTTGTTGGACACATGTGTCCGATATTAAACTTGGGTCATTCGGGCCCGCCTCTTGCTTCCAGGGCGCCACTCACGCACCCATCCCGGAACCCAGGAGTATTGTCATGTCGTTTGTTTCCCGTCTTCTTTCCCGCCGCGCCGCGCTGCTGGCGCCTGCGCTCGGCGCCCTGGCGCTGTGCGCCGCGGCGCTGCCGGCCGCCGCCCAGGGCAACTATCCGTCCAGGCCGATCCGGCTGGTGATTCCCTTCGGCGCGGGCGGCATCACCGACGTGGTCGGCCGGCTGATCGGGCAGCAGCTGGGCGAGGAGCTCAAGCAACCGGTCATCATCGACAACCGCGCCGGTGCCGGCGGCAGCATCGCCGCGCAGGCGGTGGCTCAGGCGGCGCCGGACGGCTACACCCTGCTGCTGGCCACGGTGGGCACGCAGGTGGTCAACAAGATGATCTACAGCAAGCTGGCCTACGACCCGGCCGCCTTCGCGCCGGTCTCGCTGGTGAGCAATTCGCCCTACATGCTGGCGATCGGCGACATCCCGGGCGTGAACGACCTGCAGGGGCTGGTGGCCTATGCGCATGCGCATCCGGGCCAGCTCAACTTCGGCTCGGCCGGCAACGGCAGTTCGCCGCACCTGGGCATCGAGCTGCTGAAGCTGTCGACCCGCTCGTACATCGTGCACATCCCGTTCAAGAGCGGCGCCGAGGCGGTGAATGCCGCCCTGGCCGGCCAGGTGCAGATCGTGATCGACGCGATTCCGGTGATCCAGCCGCAGGTCAAGGCCGGCCGGCTGAAGGCGCTGGCCATCGCCGACGCGCGGCGCAACGCCGCCGTGCCCGATCTGCGCACCAGCGCCGAGCAAGGCGTGCCGGGCTTCCAGATCGGGTCCTGGAATGCGATCGTCGCGCCGCAGGGCACGCCGGCCGCGGTGGTCGAGGTGCTGTCGGCCGCGCTCGGCCGGGTGCTGGCGCGGCCGGAGGTGGTGGCGCGGCTGGCCGAGCTGGGCATCGAGCCGATGCCCGCGGGCGTTGCCGCCTATCAGAAACACCTGCAGGCGGAGACCGCGAAGTGGTCGCGGGTGACCCAGGCGGCCGGCACCAAACTCGATTGACGACCATGCGCCTCTACGACACCCAACGATCCGGCAATGCCTGGAAGGTGCGGCTGATGGCGGGCCTGCTCGGCCTCACGCTGGAGCGCCGGACGCTGTCGATCGACCGCGGCGAGCTGCGCTCCGAGTCCTTTTGCGCCATCGCGCCGATGCGCCAGGTGCCGGTGCTGGAGCTGGACGGCGGCGGCACGCTGTGCGAGTCCATGGCCATCCTGTTCTACCTCGCGCAGGACAGCCTCTGGTGGCCGCTGGCCCCGGTGGAGCAGGCACGGGTGCTGTCGTGGATGTCCTTCGAGCAGGAGCGCCACATGAAACCCCTGGCCCAGCTCCGCCTGCACCTGGGCCTGCACCGCGACCGCAGGCCGGAGGATGCCGACATGCGCCACCATGCGGCCGAAGCCGCCCTGGCGCTGGAGATACTCGAGGCGCAGCTGTCGCGCCCCGGCACGGCGCCATGGGTGGCGACGCCCACGCTGCCCAGCATCGCCGACATCGCCCTCTATCCGTATACCCGGCTGGCGGGCATGGGCGGCATCGATCTGGCGGCCTATCCCGCCATCCTCGGCTGGCTGGGCCGGATCGAGGCCCTGCCCGGCTACCAGCCCTTGTTCCCGGGCCGGCCGGACCTCAATTTCTCGACCGCGGAAACCGCCGCCCTTTGAATTTCCGTCATCCCTGACAAAAGACCCGCCATGAGCACGCAAGACACCTTCACGCTGGACAAGGAGACCCTGATCCAGGACTCCTACCGCCAGATGGACGCCCATCACGAGGACAGCGCCTACAGCCTGCGCCAGAAGCTCGCGCTGACCTGCCGCATCCTCTTCGACAACGGCCACGACTCCGGCCTGGCCGGCCAGATCACCGCCCGCGCGGACACGCCCGGAACCTATCTCACCCAGCGCCTGGGCCTGGGTTTCGACGAGATCTCGCAGGACAACCTGCTGCTGGTCGACGAGGACCTGCGTGTGCTCGAAGGCCGGGGCATGGCCAATCCGGCCAACCGGTTCCACTCCTGGGTCTACCGGGCACGGCCGGATGTGAACTGCATCGTGCACACCCATGCGGCGCACACGGCGGCGCTGGGCATGCTGGAGCGGCCGCTGCAGATCTCGCACATGGACAACTGCGTGCTCTACGAGGACGTGGCCTTCGTGCCGCATTGGCCGGGCATTCCGGTGGGCAACGAGGAAGGCGAACTGATCTCCGCGGCCCTGGGCGACAAACGTGCGCTGATGCTGGCGCACCATGGCCTGCTGATCGCGGCCGCCAGCGTGGAGGAGGCGGTGGTGCTGGGCATCGCCTTCGAACGCGCGGCCCGCATGCAGCTGCTGGCGGAGGCGGCGGGCGAGATCCGGGCCATCGACCCGGACCTGGCCCGTCAGGCGCACGACTGGGTGCTGCGGCCCCAGCGCAATGCGATCGCCTTCGCCTACTACGCCCGGCGCGCGCTGCGCGATCCGCGCAACCGGGATTGCCTGGGCGCCGCCTGAAGGCGGGTCAGCACTTGTAGTCGCCGCCCTCGCGGTCGATCAGGCGCAGCAGCGCGGTCCATTCGCGGTCCAGGTGCACCGTGTCCAGGTAGGCGTAGTCGTCGTGCTGCTGGGCCGCGTGCTCGCAGACCTCGGGCGAAGGCAGCACGTAGGGCTGGCCCATGGACAGCGTCTTCACCTGGATCTCGCAGGCCCGGTTCAGGTAGAACATGCGGGTGAAGGCCTCGGCCACCGAACGGCCGGTGGTCAGCAGGCCGTGGTTGCGCAGGATCAGGTAGTGCGCATCGCCCATGGACTGCACGATGCGCGAGCGCTCGTCCAGGTCCAGCGAGATGCCCTCGTAGTCGTGGTAGTGCACGCGGTTGTAGAACTGCATGCTGATCTGGTTGAGCGGCAGCAGGCCGCACTGCAGCGCGGCCACGGCCATGCCGGCGTCGGTGTGCAGGTGCACCACGCATTCCACGTCCGGACGGCTCTGGTGCAGGGCGCTGTGGATGGTGAAACCGGCGGCGTTGACCTCGAAGCGCTCGTCGTCGACCGGGCGGCCTTCGACGTCGATCTTCACCAGGCTGGAGGCGGTGATCTCGTCGAAGAACCATCCGTGCGGGTTGATCAGGAACTGGTCGTGCCGGCCGGGCACACGCACCGAGAGGTGGGTGTAGATCAGGTCGGTCAGCTGGAATTTCGCGGCCAGGCGGTAGGCGGCGGCCAGCTGCACACGCACCTGCCATTCGGCGTCGCTGACATTGCGCGGCTGGCGGTTGCGGTGGGGATCGGTGGTGGAGATCATGGCGGTCCTCCCTCGGGCTCAGGGCAGCAAGGCGCTGACGACGATCTCGACGCGGTAGCCCGGGTCGGCGAGTTTCACCTCGCCGCAGCAGCGGGTGGGCGTGTGGCCGGCCACCACCCAGGCGTCCCAGACCGCATTGAAGCCGTTGAAATCGGACATGGAGGACAGCCAGATCTGCGCGGTGATCAGCCGCGACTTGTCGGTGCCGGCCTGGGCCAGCAGGTCGTCGATCTTGGCCAGCACCTGGGCGGCCTGGCCGGCGATGTCCAGGGATTTGTCGTCGGCGACCTGGCCAGCCAGGTAAGCCATTCCGGCGGCCACCACCGCGCGGCTGCGGCGGGCGTTCTGGTCGATGCGGCGGATGTCGGGGTTGCGGGTGCTCATGGTGTTCGCTCGCTTTCAGGCCTGGCCGACGATGCGGCGGCAGTGGTCGAGCGCGGCGCCGACCAGGTTGGCATTGGCTTCGGGAGTGCGGAAGGCCGAATGGGCCGACAGCGTGACGTTGGGCAGCGTGGTCAGCACATGTCCGGCCGGCAGCGGCTCGACGGTGAACACATCCAGGCCCGCGTGGAACAGCTTGCCCGACTGCAGGGCGGCGACCATCGCGTCTTCGTCCACCAGCGCGCCGCGGGCGGTGTTGATCAGGATCGCGCCGTCCTTCATGCCGGCGATGCGCTCGCCAGACAGGAAACCCTTGGTCTCGTCGTTGAGCAGCAGGTGCAGCGAGACCACGTCGCTCCGGGCCAGCAGTTCCTCGATGGCGACGAACTCCACGCCCGCACGGGTCTTGGGCGTGCGGTTCCAGGCCAGCACCCGCATGCCGGCGCCGAGCGCCAGGCGCGCCATCTCGTCGGCGATGCCGCCGAAGCCGACCAGGCCCAGCGTCTTGCCGCTGAGCTGGATCGCATCGGTACGCAGCCAGTTGCCGGCGCGCATCTCGCGGTCCATGCGGCTGAAGCCCTTGGCCGCCGCCCACATCAGCGAGAAGGCGCATTCGGCGACCGCCGTATCGCCGTAGCCCTTGATGATGTGCACCTCGATGCCGAGTTCGGCCAGCGCTTCCGGGTTCATGTAGCTGCGCGCGCCGGTGCCCAGGAAGACGATGTGCTTGAGGTCCGGGCACTGGCGGGCGATGTCGGTGGGCACGGCGGTGTGGTCGACGATGGCGATCGACTGGCCGGCCAGCAGGCGCGGCAGGTCGGCGGACGTCACATCCGGCTGGCCATTCACGGCCAGGGCGAACTCGGCGGGCCGATGGAGTTGGGCAAACACCTTGGACAGCGTGGCGTTGGCGTCGACGAAACATGCCTTGGCGGCTTGGCTGGATTCCTGCATGGTCATGGTGGGCGGTGGCGAGAGTGAATCGGGAACCTGCGAAAACACGCCAGAACGGTGCATGGTTCGCAAAATAGTGCACAGAGCGTAACTCTTGTTGGAATACAACGCAATAGTTATAGTCTGTATTCAGGACGGAGCACGGCTCGCCGCATCGGGCGGAAACGGCATGTCCATCGATTCAACTCACCGGAGTGACAGCATGAAGTTGCGTTTTCTCGGGGCCGCGCTGGCCCTGGTTTCGACGGCCGCCCTGGCCCAGGAGGCGAATTGGCCGAGCCAGCCGATCACCATCATCGGCGGCTTTCCCGGCGGTGCGGCGACCGACCTCTATGCACGCAAGCTCGGCGCGGAACTGGCCCCGGTGCTCGGTGTGTCTTTCGTGGCGGACAGCAAGACCGGCGCTGGCGGCAATATCGCCTCTGCCTATGTGGCCCAGGCGCGGCCGGACGGCTACACCTACCTGCTGGGCACGGCCGGCACGCATGCGATCAACCCTGCGCTGTACAAGAAGCTCGGCTTCGATCCGGTGAACGATTTCTCGCGCATCGCGCTGCTCGGCAATCTGCCGAACGTGCTGCTGGTCAATCCCGAGAAGCATCCGGAGATCAAGACCTGCAAGGATCTGCTGGCCGCCGCGCGCAAGCAGCCTGGCCAGATGAACTACGCGTCGACCGGCAATGGCGCATCGGGCCACCTGGCGGGCGTGCAGTTCGCCGGCGCCAGCGGCACCAGCTACACCCATGTGCCCTACCGCGGCCAGGGCCCGGCGATGACCGCGCTGCTGGCCGGCGAGGTCGATTTCTTCTTCAACCAGAGCTCACCCAGCATTCCGATCGTGCATTCGGGCAAGGCACGCGCGCTGGCCGTCACCTCGACGCAGCGGATCGCGGCCCTGCCCGACGTGCCGACGGTGGCCGAGGCCTGCGGCCTACCCGGCTTCGAGAGCACGACCTGGTACGGCCTCTTCGGGCCGGCCGGCATTCCGCCCGCGATCCAGGCCAGGATGTCGAAGGCGGTGTTGAGTGCCATCGGCAGCGATGGCTTTCGCAAGTGGCTGGTCGACCAGGGCATCGCGCCGATCGCCGACGGCTCGCCGGCCGCCTTCAAGCAGACGCAGGAGGCCGATCTGGTGCGCTGGGCGAAGATCGTCAAGGAATCCGGGGCCCAGGTCGACTGAGCGCCCGGCGCGGCGCTCAGGCCTCAGGCCGGCGCCGCGTTCATGTAGATCTGCGCGTAGCCTTCCTTGAGAGCGGCGGAGATCTCGTCCAGGCGGCGGTTGATGTGCCTGCCGAGTTCGGGCACGCAGGCCCCGGCATTCCGCGCCTTCAGGCCGATCAGGATGTCGCGGTGGGTCTGCTGGCTCACCGTGCGGTCGCACTGCTCCATGTCGATCCAGCGTACGAAACGGATGCGGGCATTGATGTTCTGCAGCACCCGCAGCATCTCGGCATTGCCGGACATGGCCATCAGGCGTTCGTGGAAAATCTCGTCGAGCCGGACCAGCTCGTCGACCGTGCGGTCGCCCGGCTCCGGGCCGGTGCTGTCCAGGAAGGCCAGGAGCGCATCGATGTCCTCGTCCTTCGCCCGCTCGATGGAGATGCGCAGCGCCTCCACCTCGATGACCTTGCGCATCTCGTAGAGCGAGAACACCTCGGTCACATCGAGCTTGCGGCAGAAGAAGCCCTTGCCCGGCACGAAGAGCAGCAGCCCTTCGGCGAACAGCCGGGTCAGCGCCTCGCGCAGCGGCGTGCGGCTCACACCCAGGGACTTGGCCAGCACACCCTCGTTCAAACGCTCGCCGGGTTTGAACTCGTATCCGACGCTCATGCGCTTGAGCTGTTCGTACACGACCTCGACGATGCTGTCGGATGCGGCGGTCTCCGCCATGGTGGGGTCCTTCGGGTTCCTGAAAGCGAGGCCAGTATACCAACCGGCACACAGCACTGTCTTTGCTCGAAATCAAACGCACAAACAAAAACGCCAACCCGAAGGTTGGCGTTTTTGAGGGGCAGTTGCCTGCCCTGAGTTGGTTGCGCGGGAAGGATTTGAACCTCCGACCTTTGGGTTATGAGCCCAACGAGCTACCAGACTGCTCCACCGCGCGGCAAGAGATGAACTATAGCAGATTTTATTCGCTCTTGGCGACTTCCGAAGAATTATCTTCGGCAGCAGCGGAACGCTCGACCAGCTCGACATAGGCCATGGGGGCGTTGTCGCCCACGCGGAAGCCCATCTTCAGAATGCGGGTGTAGCCGCCCGGACGCGCCTTGAACAGCGGGCCCAGGACGTTGAACAGCTTGGTGACCGAATCGCGGTCGCGCAGGCGATCGAAAGCCAGGCGGCGGTTGGCCAGCGTGTCTTCCTTGGCAAGCGTGATCATCGGTTCGATGACGCGGCGCAGTTCCTTGGCCTTCGGCAGCGTGGTCTTGATGGCTTCATGTTCGATGAGGGAGTTCATCATGTTCTGAAGCATCGCCAGGCGGTGCGAGGTGGTGCGATTGAGTTTACGGAGACCGTGTCCGTGGCGCATGGTGCTTTTCCTTCTTTGTTAAACAGGCAGCCGTATCAGGTACTGCCCGGGCACCGGCCCCCTATGGGCCGAATTCGGTTGTGGATCCGGCTGGATCTCAGCGCTTGTCCAGACCTGCGGGCGGCCAGCTTTCCAGCTTCATGCCCAGGGTCAGGCCGCGCGAGGCCAGCACTTCCTTGATTTCGTTGAGCGACTTGCGACCCAGGTTGGGGGTCTTGAGCAGCTCGTTCTCGGTGCGCTGGATCAGGTCACCGATGTAGTAGATATTTTCGGCCTTCAGGCAGTTGGCCGAACGCACCGTCAGTTCGAGTTCGTCGACCGGACGCAGCAGGATCGGATCGAACGGCGTGTTGCCGCCGCGCGGAGCCGGCGCATCGAATGCAGCCAGTTCGCCGCCTTCGAGCTGGGCGAACACGGCCAGCTGCTCGACCAGGATCTTGGCGGAGGCGCGCACGGCGTCTTCGGCCGAGATGGCACCGTTGGTTTCGATCTCGACGACCAGCTTGTCCAGGTCGGTACGCTGTTCGACGCGGGCGCTTTCGACGGTGTAGCTGACGCGCTTGACCGGCGAGAACGAGGCGTCCAGGACGATCCGGCCGATCGACTTGGTCGATTCGTCCGCATAGCGGCGCATCGTGCCCGGCACATAACCACGGCCCTTTTCGACCTTGATCTGCATGTCGAGCTTGCCGCCGGCCGACAGGTGGGCGATCACGTGGTCGGGATTGATGATCTCGACGTCGTGCGGGGTCTGGATGTCGCCGGCGGTGACGACGCCTTCGCCGTCCTTGCGCAAGGACAGGGTCACTTCATCGCGGTTGTGGAGCTTGAAGACCACGCCCTTGAGGTTCAGCAGGATGTTGACGACATCTTCCTGGACACCGTCGATGGAGGAGTACTCGTGCAGAACGCCGGCGATCGTGACTTCGGTGGCGGCGTAGCCGACCATCGAGGACAGCAGCACACGACGGATCGCGTTGCCCAGCGTATGGCCATAGCCGCGCTCGAACGGTTCCAGAGCGACCTTGGCCCGGTTCAGGCCCAGTTGCTCGACGTTGATCGCTTTAGGTTTCAGCAGGTTGGTTTGCATGGACTTCCTCTCAATACCCCCAGCTCGTTACACCGGTAAGGCTGCGAAGCCCTGTCGCACGGTGCCCCATGAGACAAGGAGTGAAAACAATCGAAAAGAGGCGCCCAAGGGCGCCTCGACAACGAGCGACTCGCTGCGATCAACGCGAATACAGTTCGACGATCAGCGATTCGTTGATGTCGGCGCCGAATTCGTCGCGATCCGGAACCTTCTTGAAGACGCCGGTAGCCTTGTCGGCGGTCACTTCGACCCAGGCGGGCATGCCGACCTGTGCGGCCAGCTGCAGCGACTCGGCGATGCGGGCCTGCTTGGCGGACTTCTCGCGCACGGCAACCACGTCGCCGACCTTGATCATGAAGGAGGCGATGTTGACCGACTTGCCGTTGACCGTGATGGCCTTGTGCGAAACCAGCTGGCGGGCTTCCGCGCGGGTCGAGCCGAAGCCCATGCGGTAGACGACGTTGTCCAGGCGCGATTCCAGCAGGAACAGCAGGTTGGCGCCGGTGTTGCCCTTGCGGCGGTCGGCTTCCTCGAAGTAGCGGCGGAACTGCTTTTCCAGGATGCCGTACATGCGCTTGACCTTCTGCTTTTCACGCAGTTGCAGGCCGAAGTCGGAAGTGCGCTGACCCGAGGTGCGGCCGTGCTGGCCGGGCTTGGAGTCGAACTTGGCCTTGTCCGAGATGGAGCGGCGGGCGCTCTTCAGGAACAGGTCGGTGCCTTCGCGGCGGGAAAGTTTGGCCTTGGGGCCGAGATAGCGTGCCACGTGAGTGTCCTTGTTTGATCAGCTGCCGCATGCAGGCCACGAACGCGAAACGAAAGTGGTCCATGCGGGAGCCTGGTGCCTGAGCACCAGGCGGTGGGCTTAATTGAACGACTGCAGATATCCGTGGATATGCAGCAGTCGTCGAAAAACGAAAAGCCTGCGATTATAGCCGCAGGCTTCATCCGCCGTAAAGGGCGGACAACGCAGTCTTAGATACGACGACGCTTCTGCGGACGGCAGCCGTTGTGCGGCACCGGGGTCACATCAGCGATCGAGGTGATGCGGATGCCCAGTGCGCCCAGGGCGCGAACCGAGGATTCGCGACCCGGGCCGGGACCCTTGATCTCGACGTCCAGGTTCTTGATGCCTTGTTCCATCGCGGCACGGCCGGCGACTTCGGAAGCGACCTGTGCTGCGAAGGGGGTCGACTTGCGCGAGCCCTTGAAGCCTTGGCCACCCGACGAAGCCCACGACAGGGCGTTGCCCTGGCGATCGGTGATCGTGATGATGGTGTTGTTGAACGAAGCATGCACGTGGGCCACACCGTCGGAGACGTTCTTGCGGACCTTCTTGCGCACGCGCTGCGCGGCGTTATTGGCGGGAGACTTGGCCATGTTCTTCTTTCAGGCTTTATTTCTTCAGAGCCGCTGCGCCCTTGCGCGGACCCTTGCGGGTGCGGGCATTGGTGCGGGTGCGCTGACCGCGCATCGGCAGGCCGCGGCGGTGACGAAAGCCGCGGTAGCAGCCGATGTCCATCAAACGCTTGATGTTCATCGTCGTTTCGCGACGCAGGTCACCTTCGATGGTGAACAGCGCGATCTGGTCGCGGATTTTTTCCAGGTCGCCGTCCGTCAGATCCTTGATCTTCTTGGAGTAAGCGACACCGGATGCTTCGCAGATCATGCGAGCGCGGGTGCGGCCGATGCCGAAGATGGCCGTCAGGCCAATCTCTGCGTGCTTGTGCGGCGGAATATTGATGCCAGCGATACGTGCCATGTTCGTCCTCTAAAACTCTTTAACCCTGGCGCTGCTTGTGGCGCTGGTCGATACAGATCACACGCACCACACCTTTGCGGCGGATGATCTTGCAATTGCGGCAGATTTTCTTGACCGAAGCCGAGACTCTCATTGCTTTCTCCTAAAACTCATTTCCCTGCCCCGCTGTCCTCAACCGAAGACCCGGAACACGATCAGCTTCGCGCAACAGTTGCGCTGGGCAGGTTAACTACAACCCTCGCGGCGTTCAGCCAGGAGAGCGCTTGAAATTGGCCTTCTTCAACAACGACTCGTACTGCTGGCTCATCAGGTAGTTCTGGACCTGGGCCATGAAGTCCATCGTGACGACCACGATGATCAGCAGGGAGGTTCCACCGAAGTAGAACGGCACGTTGTATTTCAGAATCAGGAACTCGGGCAGCAGGCAGACGAAGGTGATGTACACCGCGCCAGCCAGCGTCAGCCGCAGCAGGATCTTGTCGATGTAGCGGGCCGTCTGGTCGCCGGGACGGATCCCGGGGATAAAGGCGCCGCTCTTCTTCAGGTTGTCCGCGGTCTCACGGCTGTTGAAGACCAACGCCGTGTAGAAGAAGCAGAAGAACACGATGGCGATGACATACAGCAGCACATAGATCGGCTGGCCGGGGTCAGAGCTCCAGCGATATCCTTCAGCCAGCGCATCGAATCGCCGGAGCTGAACCAGTTCACGACCGTGGCCGGCAGCAGGATGATCGACGACGCGAAGATCGGCGGGATCACGCCAGCCATGTTCAGCTTCAGCGGCAGGTGCGAGGACTGGCCGCCGTAGACCTTGTTGCCGACCTGGCGCCGCGCATAGTTCACGAGGATCTTGCGCTGGCCACGTTCGACGAACACGACGAAGTAGGTCACCAGCACGATCACCACGATGATGAACAGCGCCACCAGCACACTCATCGCACCGGTACGCACCAGCTCGAACAAGCCGCCGACCGCGTTGGGCAGGCCCGCCGCGATACCGCCGAAGATCAGGATCGAGATCCCGTTGCCCAGGCCGCGTTCGGTGATCTGCTCGCCGAGCCACATCAGGAACATGGTGCCGGCCGTGAGGCTGACCACTGCCGTCATGCGGAAGCCGAAGCCCGGGCTCAGCACCAGGCCGGCCGAGCTTTCCAGCGCAACCGCGATGCCGAAGGACTGGAACAAGGCCAGGCCCAGCGTGCCGTAGCGGGTGTACTGGGTGATCTTGCGGCGACCGGCTTCGCCCTCTTTCTTCATCTGTTCGAAGCTGGGCAGTACGTAGCCCAGCAGCTGCATGATGATCGAGGCCGAGATGTACGGCATGATCCCCAGGGCGAACACGGTGAACCGTGAGAGCGCGCCGCCGGAGAACATGTTGAACAGGTTCAGGATGCCGCCCTGCTGACCGGAGAAGAGCTGCTGCAGCTGCGTCGGATCGATACCGGGCACGGGGATGTGCGCGCCGATCCGATAGACGACGAGCGCGAGCAGCAAGAAGACGAGCCGACGACGGAGGTCGCCGAACTTGCCGGTCTTTGCCAGGGTTGCTGCGCTAGTAGCCACGTGAATGCTCTTTCAACTGATCTGCTGGACGAACTTGAATCTGCTCGGCTTGGCTGATTAGGCCACGCTGCCGCCGGCGGCTTCGATAGCCGACTTGGCGGCTGCCGTTGCACCGACGCCGGTGAGCTTCACCGAACGGGTGATGGCACCCGTGTTGATGATCTTCACCACCTTGGCCATCTGGCCGACGAGGCCAGCTTGCTTGAGCGCGAGCATGTCGACTTCGGCCAGGCCCAGCACTTCCAGGGAAGCGAGGGTGACTTCGGCGTTGTACTTGAGCGTCTGCGACTTGAAGCCACGCTTGGGCAGGCGACGTTGCAGCGGCATTTGGCCGCCTTCGAAGCCAACCTTGTGGTAGCCGCCGGCGCGGGACTTCTGGCCCTTGTGGCCACGACCTGCGGTCTTGCCCAGGCCAGAGCCGATACCGCGGCCAACGCGACGCTTGGCGTGCTTGGCGCCGGCGGCCGGCTTGATGCTGTTGAGTTCCATGAGAGCCTCTGTTCTACATTCAGGTCGGCGCGCTTACAGCACGCGGACCAGGTAGGCGATCTTGTTGATCATGCCGCGCACTTCAGGGGTGTCCTGGAGTTCGCTCACGCTGTTCAGCTTGCGCAGGCCCAGGCCGCGGACGGTCGCGCGATGCGATTCCTTGGTGCCGATGGGACTGCGAACCAGTTGAACCTTGACGGTTTGTGCGGTGGTCATTTCTTTGCTCCGATCAGCCGGCGAAGATGTCTTCGACCGACTTGCCGCGCTTGGCAGCGATGCGGCCAGGCGTGGTGGACTTGGTCAGGGCATCGAACGTGGCGCGAACCATGTTGTAGGGGTTGGACGAGCCGTGGCTCTTGGCCACGATGTCGGTCACGCCCAGCACTTCGAAGACGGCGCGCATCGGGCCGCCGGCGATGATGCCGGTACCCTTGGGGCCGGCGCCATCATCACGACGGCAGCGCCGTGGTGACCGGTGACTGCGTGGTGCAGGGTGCCGTTCTTCAGCGCCACGGTCTTCAGGTTGCGACGGGCTTCTTCCATCGCCTTCTGAACGGCAGCAGGCACTTCCTTCGACTTGCCCTTGCCCATGCCGACCTTGCCGTCGCCGTCGCCGACCACGGTCAGTGCTGCGAAACCAAGGATACGGCCGCCTTTGACGACCTTGGTGACGCGGTTGACCGCGATCATCTTTTCCTTGAGACCGTCGTCCTGTGCCTCGGTCTGCACTTTGGGTTGAAACTTAGCCATGATGATCCGTCCTGCTTAGAACTGCAGACCCGCTTCGCGGGCAGCGTCAGCCAGCGCCTTGACGCGGCCGTGGTAGGCGAAACCGGCGCGGTCGAAAGCGACCTTTTCAACACCGGCGGCTTTCGCCTTCTCGGCGATGCGTTTGCCGATGGCGGTTGCGGCGGCAGCATTGCCACCCTTGCCGGAGCCGCCGAGTTCGGCGCGCACGGAGGCTTCCGCCGTGGAGGCCGAGGCCAGCACCTTGGTGCCGTCGCCGGAGATCACGGTGGCGTAGATGTGCAGGTTGGTGCGGTTCACGGTCAGACGGGCAACGCCTTGGTTGGCGATGCGGATCCGGGTCTGGCGCGAACGACGAAGACGCTGCGCTTTCTTGGTCAAAGACATGCTGCGACTCCTTACTTCTTCTTGGTCTCTTTGATCGTGATCTTTTCATCCGAATAACGGATGCCCTTGCCCTTGTAAGGCTCGGGAGGACGGATCGCGCGGATTTCCGCGGCGATCTGGCCGACGCGCTGGCGATCGGCGCCCTTGATCACGACTTCCGTGGGGGTGGGGGTGGCCACCGTGATGCCGGCGGGCATCTCCACGTTGACGGGGTGCGAGTAGCCGACCTGGAGGTTCAGCTTGGTGCCCGAAGCGCTGGCCTTGTAGCCCACGCCGACGAGCGACAGCTTCTTCTCGAAGCCCTTGCTCACGCCGACCACCATGTTGTTGACCAACTGGCGCAGCGTACCGCTCATGGCATTGGCTTCACGCGACTCGTCGGCCGGGGTGAAACTCAGCTTGCCATCCTTGTTGACGACCTTGACCAGGGCGTGCTGGGTCAGCGACAGCGAACCGCCGGTGCCCTTGACATTGATCTGGTCGTCTTTGATCGCGACATCCACGCCTTGCGGGATAGCGACCGGCATTTTTCCTACGCGGGACATTTCAAATACTCCTTGATGCCCGCTTAGGCGACGTAGCAGAGCACTTCGCCACCGATACCGGTAGCACGTGCCTTGCGGTCGGTCATCACGCCTTGCGGGGTGGTGACGATGGCGACGCCGAGGCCATTCATGACCTGGGGGATGGCGTCGTGGCCCTTGTACACACGCAGGCCGGGGCGGCTCACGCGCTCGATGCGCTCGATCACCGGACGGCCGGCGTAGTACTTCAGGGTAATCACGATCTCGGACTTGTTGTCCACGGTCTTGACTTCGAAGCTGTCGATGTAGCCTTCGTCCTTCAGCACCTGGGAGATGGCGATCTTCACTTTGGAAGACGGCACCGACACGGTTGCCTTGGACACCATCTGCGCGTTACGGATACGCGTCAGCAGGTCGGCAATGGGATCACTCATGCTCATGTTGAATATCTCCTGCCGACTTACCAGCTGGCCTTGGTGATGCCGGGGATGTCACCGGCGAATGCCAGTTCCCGGATCTTGGCGCGAGCCAGGCCGAATTGACGGAAGGTGCCACGCGGGCGGCCGGTCATTTCGCAACGGTTGCGCTGACGGGTCGGGTTGGCGTTGCGGGGCAGCTTCTGCAGGCCCAGGCGTGCAGCTTCGCGCTCGCCATCGCTCTTCTTCATGTCAGAAGCGATCGCCTTGAGTTCCGTGTACTTGGCAGCGTACTTGGCTGCCAGCTTTTCGCGCTTGAGTTCGCGCTGGATGAGAGCTTGTTTAGCCACAGCTGACCTCAGTTCTTGAACGGGAAGCGGAAGCCAGCGAGAAGCGCCTTGGCTTCTGCGTCGGTCTTGGCCGTCGTGGTGATGCTGATGTTCAGGCCGCGCAGTGCGTCGACCTTGTCGTACTCGATCTCAGGGAAAATGATCTGTTCCTTGACACCGATGTTGTAGTTGCCGCGGCCGTCGAAGGCACGGCCGGAGATGCCGCGGAAGTCACGCACACGGGGCAGGGCCACGGTGACGAAACGGTCCAGGAACTCATACATTTGCACGCCACGCAGGGTGACCATGCAGCCGATGGGTTGCTGTTCGCGGATCTTGAAACCGGCGATGGCCTTCTTGGCCTTGGTGACGACGGGCTTCTGGCCGGCGATCTTGGTCAGGTCGGCGACGGCGTTGTCCATGACCTTCTTGTCGGAGACGGCTTCGGAGACACCCATGTTCAGGGTGATCTTCAGCAGACGCGGGACCTGCATCGGCGACTTGTAGCCGAACTGCTTGACCAGTTCGGGTGCGAGCTTGTCGCGGTAAAACTCTTGGAGGCGTGCCATGTCGATAACCCTCAGGCAGACTGGATTTGTTCGCCGCTGGACTTGAAAACGCGAACGCGCTTTCCGTCGGCCAGCAGCTTGATGCCCACGCGATCGCCCTTGCCGGTAGCGGCATTGAAGATGGCCACGTTGGACTGGTGGATCGGCATGGCCTTCTCGACGATGCCGCCGGTCGTGCCCTTCATGGGGTTGGGCTTGGCGTGCTTCTTGACGACGTTGATGCCGTCGATGAGCAGGTGGGCGTCGTCGGTACGCGAGGTGACGGTGCCGCGCTTGCCCTTGTCACGGCCGGTCAGCACGATGACTTCGTCGCCGGTGCGAATCTTGTTCATGGCGTGTCCTGGAAATTAAAGAACTTCGGGAGCCAGGGACACGATCTTCATGAACTTCTCGGTACGCAGTTCGCGCGTCACGGGTCCGAAGATGCGGGTGCCAATCGGCTCCAGCTTGGCGTTGAGCAGCACGGCAGCGTTGCTGTCGAACTTCACGAGCGAGCCGTCGCCGCGGCGGATGCCCTTGGCGGTGCGCACGACAACAGCACTGTAGATCTCGCCTTTTTTGACGCGACCACGCGGGGCAGCTTCTTTGATGCTGACCTTGATGATGTCTCCGACGCTGGCATAGCGACGCTTCGAACCGCCGAGCACCTTGATGCACAGCACGGACTTGGCGCCGGTGTTGTCGGCGACTTCCAACCGGGTTTCTGTCTGGATCATTGCAATATTCCCAACTTGTACCGAACGCCACTCACCGGAGCTTCGTCCAGCGACCTGGCAATTAGGTCAGTCTTGGGCCCGTCGTCCACGCTGCAAAACCATTTTGCGGCGCTTCTTATTGGGCAGATATTTCACCTTTGAGAGGCGAAGCCCGCGATTCTGGCAAATGCGGGCGGGTTCGTCAAGCAGCCGTTTGCGAAGTGGCGTTGAATTGCCGCGACAAAATGGCGAAAGCGTCGGCATCCGGCCGGGGGGCGCCCTCCTCGGCCAGCAATTGCGCCACGCGCGGAGCCACGGCTGCAGCGGCGGCGGCGTCCAGGAACAGCAGGCGGCTGCGGCGGGCCAGCACGTCCTCGACGCTGCGGGCGTATTCATAACGTGCGGCGAAACGCACCATGGCCTCCGACAGGCCCGGAGCCAGCCAGACATCCGCGCCCGGCAGACCCGCGAGCAGCGCCGCCTCGCTGCCATAGAGATGTGCGCCCGGCGCCTGCGCGATCGGCACCTTCTGGCCGCCCGGCGCGGGCGCGCCCACCAGCGGCAAGTCCAGCGTGGCGCCCTCGGGCCGGGCGGGGATCAGGCCTTCGCCCTCGCAATGGCGCAGCACGTCCTCGGCCATGGCGCGGTAAGTGGTCCATTTGCCGCCGGTGACGGTGACCAGGCCACCGGCGCCGCTGAGCACCGTGTGCTCGCGGCTGATCTTCTTGGTCGCCTCGGCCGAGCCGTGCGAGGCCTGGGGCCGCACCAGGGGGCGCAGGCCGACCCAGGTGCTGCGCACGTCGGCGGCGGTGGGCGCGCGCCGCAGGTAGCGGGCCGATTCGGTGAGGATGAAGTCGATCTCTTCCTGGAAGGGCCGGGGCTCGGCCACGGCGTCGGGCCGCGGCGTGTCGGTGGTGCCCAGGATGACCTTGCCGAGCCAGGGCACGGCAAAGAGCACACGGCCGTCCGACGTGCGCGGCACCAGCAGCGCATTGCGGCCGGGCATGAATTCGGCGTCGACCACCAGGTGCACGCCCTGGCTGGGCGAGACCAGCGGCTCGGCCGTCTGGCCGGCGGCCGCGGAATCCTGGGCGCGCAGGGCATCCACCCAGACGCCGGTGGCGTTCACCACGCAGCCGGCCTGGATCGTGTAGCTGCCGCCGCCTTCCGCGTCGCGGCAGGTCAGGCCGCTGACCTTGCCGTTCTCGTAGAGCAGGCGCTCCACCGGGCAATGGTTGACCAGCAGCGCACCTTGCGATGCCGCCGTGCGCGCCAGCGCCACGGCCAGCCGGGCGTCGTCGAACTGGCCGTCCCAGTACTGCACGCCGCCCATCAGGCCTTCCGCGCGCACGCCGGGGATGCGCTCCAGCGTCCGGGCCCGGCCCATCAGCTCGGTGCTGCCGAGGCCGGCCTTGCCCGCCAGCGCGTCGTACAGCTTCAGCCCGATGCCGTAGAAGGGCAGTTCCCAGAACCGATAGGCCGGCATGACGAATGCCACCGGCTGGGCCAGGTGCGGCGCATTGGCCAGCAGGGTGCTGCGTTCGCGCAGGGCCTCGCGCACCAGGGCGACATTGCCCTGGGCGAGATAACGCACGCCGCCATGGACCAGCTTGGTGGCGCGCGAGGACGAGCCCTTGGCGAAGTCCGTGGCCTCCAGCAGCACCACGGACAGGCCCCGCGCCGCCGCATCCAGGGCCACCCCCAGCCCCGTCGCCCCGCCCCCCACGACCGCGATGTCATAACGGCGGCCTTCGGCCAGGCGCGCGATCAGGGCGGCGCGATCGGTGGGGATGGGTGCGGGGATGTGGGTCATGGATGCAGCGGGCTCGGGCCATTTTCGTTCAGCGGACCTTGCCGTCCTTCCAGGCCTGCAGCAGCTTGTCGTAGGCCACCGTCTCGCCCTTGGGCTTTTCGTTGGCCAGCTTGGCCCAGGGCGCGCCGCCGGTGGTGCCCAGCCACTTGGCCGGATCGCTCACCGGATTGAGCTTGGGTGCGCAGCGCGCCATGCCGGCGCGTTGCAGGCGCGCCATGACGTCGTCCATTTCCTTGGCCAGGTTGTCCATGGCGGCCTGCGGGGTCTTCTCGGCGGTGACGGCCGTGGCCACGTTCTTCCACCAGAGCTGGGCCAGCTTGGGATAGTCGGGCACGTTGTTGCCGGTGGGGGTCCAGGCCACGCGCGCCGGGCTGCGGTAGAACTCGACCAGGCCGCCGAGCTTGGGCGCGGCGTCGGTCATGGCCTGGGAGCGGATGTCGGACTCGCGGATCGGCGTCAGGCCGACGATGGTCTTCTTCAGCGAAGTGGTCTTGGCGGTCACGAACTGGGCGTAGAGCCAGGCGGCGGCGACACGGTTGGCGTCGTGGTCCTTGAAGAAGGTCCAGGAGCCCACGTCCTGGTAGCCGTTCTGCATGCCGGCCTTCCAGTAGGGGCCGTTGGGGCCGGGCGCCATGCGCCACTTGGGCGTGCCGTCGGCATTGACCACCGGCAGGCCGGGCTTGTTCATGTCGGCGGTGAACGCGGTGTACCAGAAGATCTGCTGGGCGATATGGCCCTGCGCCGGCACCGGGCCGGATTCGCCGAAGGTCATGCCCATGGCTTCCTTGGGCGCGTACTTCTTCATCCAGTCGATGTACTTGGTCAGCGCATAGACGGCCGCGGGCGAGTTGGTGGCGCCGCCGCGCGACACGCTGGCGCCCACCGGCGTGCACTTGTCGTCGGCCACGCGGATGCCCCATTCATCGACCGGCAGGCCGTTGGGGATGCCCTTGTCGGCGGCGCCGGCCATGGACAGCCAGGCATCGGTGAAGCGCCAGCCCAGCGACGGGTCCTTCTTGCCGTAGTCCATGTGGCCGTAGATCGGCTTGCCGTCGATCTGCTTGACGTCGTTGGTGAAGAAGTCGGCGATGTCCTCGTAGGCGCTCCAGTTCTGCGGCACGCCCAGGTCGTAGCCGTACTTGGCCTTGAACTTGTCCTGCAGGTCCTTGCGGGCGAACAGGTCGGCGCGGAACCAGTAGAGGTTGGCGAACTGCTGGTCGGGCAGCTGGTACATCTTGCCGTCGGGCGCGGTGGTGAAGCTGCGGCCGATGAAGTCGTTCACGTCCAGGCCGGGGTTGGTGTATTCCTTGCCGGCGCCGCTCATGTAGTCGGTCAGCGAGAGGATCTTGCCGTAGCGGTAGTGGGTGCCGATCAGGTCGGAGTCGCTGATCCAGCCGTCGTAGATCGACTTGCCGGACTGCATCGAGGTCTGCAGCTTCTCGACCACGTCGCCTTCCTGGATCAGGTCGTGCGTCACCTTGATGCCGGTGATCTCGGTGAAGGCCTTGGCCAGGGTCTTGGATTCGTATTCGTGGGTGGTGAGCGTCTCCGACACCACCGAGATGCTGTTGACACCCTTGGCCTGCAGCTTCTTGGCCGCGTCGATGAACCACTTCATCTCGGCCATCTGCTGGTCCTTCGACAGGGTCGAGGGCTGGAACTCGGCGTCGATCCATTTCTTGGCATCGGCCTCGGCGGCGGCGGCCATCTGGCCGGTGGCCATGGCGGCGGCCAGGGCCAGCACGGTGTAGCGCAATTTCATGTCTGTCTCCTCTTGGTGGAACGCCCCCTTCTTCTCGTTCCTGGCGCGATGCGGACCCCGGGGGACGGGAGGGTCCGCGCGCTGCGGGAAATCTTGTTTGGCCCTTGCTCAGCCCTTGCGCATGACCAGCGCCAGCAGCGCCATCGAGGCCACGAAGCTGATCCATACCGTGGGTTCGGCCTGCAGGCTGAACCAGGCCATCATCTTTTCGCCCAGGCCCACCCAGGCCAGGTTCACGTAAGCAGCGGCGAGCAGGCCGATGAAGAGCCGGTCGCCGCGTGTGGTGGCGATCGGCAGCCAGCCGCGCCGCTCCCGCGTGGGCGACTTCACTTCCCAGACCGTCATGCCGGCCAGCATCAGCACGACGCAGCTGAAGAACACGGCCACCGGGGTGGTCCAGGCCATCCAATCGAACATGGTTGTTTCCTTTTTCCCGGGCGGCTCAGACGCGGCCCATGGCGAAGCCCTTGGCGATATAGCTGCGCACGAACCAGATCACGATGGCGCCCGGCACGATGGTCAGCACACCCGCCGCGGCCAGCGTGGCCCAGTCCATGCCGGAGGCCGACACGGTGCGGGTCATGGTGGCCACGATGGGCTTGGCGTTGACGCTGGTCAGCGTGCGCGCCAGCAGCAGCTCCACCCAGCTGAACATGAAGCAGAAGAAGGCCGCCACACCCACGCCCGCCTTGATCAGCGGCAGGAACACGGTGAGGAAGAAGCGCGGGAAGGAGTAGCCGTCGATATAGGCCGTCTCGTCGATCTCGCGCGGGATGCCGCTCATGAAGCCTTCCAGGATCCACACCGCCAGCGGCACGTTGAACAGCAGGTGGGCCAGGGCCACGGCGATATGCGTGTCCATCAGGCCCAGCGTGGTGTAGAGCTGGAAGAAGGGCAGCAGGAAGACGGCCGGCGGCGTCATCCGGTTGGTCAGCAGCCAGAAGAAGACATGCTTGTCGCCCAGGAAGCTGTAGCGCGAGAACGCATAGGCCGCCGGCAGCGCCACGGCCAGCGAGATGACCATGTTCATGGCCACGTAGATCATCGAGTTGATGTAGCCCTGGTACCAGGACGGATCGGTCAGGATGGTGCGGTAGTTGTCCAGCGTGAAGCCCACCGGCCACAGCGAGAAGCCCGACAGGATCTCGGTGTTGGTCTTGAAGCTCATGTTGAGCATCCAGTAGATCGGCAGCAGCGCGAAGACCAGGTAGGCCAGCAGGAACAGGCTGCGCTTGCGGAATCGGCGTTCATTCATGGCCAGCGCCCTCCGGCTGTGCGGTGCCGACACGCTGCATCCAGTTGTAGAGGACGAAGCACAGCAGCAGGATGATGAAGAAATAGATCAGCGAGAAGGCCGCGGCCGGGCCCAGGTCGAACTGGCCGACCGCCTTCTGCGTGAGGTACTGCGACAGGAAGGTGGTCGCGTTGCCGGGCCCGCCGCCGGTCAGCACGAAGGGCTCGGTGTAGATCATGAAGCTGTCCATGAAACGCAGCAGCACGGCGATCATCAGCACCCCGCGCATCTTGGGCAGCTGGATGTAGCGGAACACCGCGAACTTGCTGGCGCCGTCGATGCGCGCGGCCTGGTAGTAGGCGTCGGGGATGGAGCGCAGCCCGGCGAAGGCCAGCAGCGCCACCAGCGGCGTCCAGTGCCAGACATCCATCAGCAGCACGGTGAGCCAGGCCCAGGTGGCATCGCCGGTGTAGTTGTAGTCCACGCCCAGCGCCGCCATGGCGCGGCCGAGCAGGCCGATGTCGGGACGGCCGAAGATCTGCCAGATGGTGCCCACCACGTTCCACGGGATCAGCAGCGACAGCGACACCAGCACCAGCACGGCGGACGACTTCCAGCCCTGCGCCGGCATGGACAGCGCCAGGCCGATGCCCAGCGGTATCTCCACCAGCAGCACCGACAGCGAGAACAGCAGCTGGCGCACCAGCGCCTCGTGCAGCTCGCTGTCGCGCATCACCTGGGCGAACCATTCGGTGCCGACGAAGACGCGGCGCTCGGGCGAGATGATGTCCTGCACCGAGTAGTTCACCACCGTCATCAGCGGCAGGATGGCCGAGAAGGCCACGCAGACCAGCACGGGCAGTATCAGGAACCAGGCTTTCTGGTTGACGGGTTTGGTAGTCACGCGACCAGCTCCTCGTTGCGATAGAAGCAGGTGTGTTCGTTGAGCACCTGCAGCCCCACCCGCTCGCCCACGGCGGGCGCGGTCTCGTCCAGCGGCAGGCGCAGCTTCACCGGCTGGCCCTCCACTTCGGCGGCCACCAGCACATAGGTGCCGATGTCCTGCACACGGGTCACGGCGGCGCGCACCGAACCGGCGCTGCCGGCGGCGACCAGGCCCAGGTATTCGGGCCGGATGCCCAGGGTCAGCGGGCCGTCGCCGGGCTCCAGGCTGGCCGGCGCCAGCAGCGTCTGCGTGCCCAGCTGGATCGAGCCGCCGCGCGCCTCGGCCTTCAGGAAGTTCATGCCCGGCGAGCCGATGAAGTGGCCGACGAAGGTGTGCTGCGGCCGCTCGAACAGGGCCTCGGCCGAGCCCACCTGCACCGCGCGGCCGCGGGTCATCACCACCACCTCCTCGGCGAAGGTCAGGGCCTCGACCTGGTCGTGGGTCACATAAACCAGCGTCAGCTTGAGTTCCTGGTGGATCTGCTTCAGCTTGCGCCGCAGCTGCCACTTGAGGTGGGGATCGATCACCGTCAGCGGCTCGTCGAACAGCACCGCCGACACATCGGGCCGCACCAGGCCGCGGCCCAGCGAGATCTTCTGCTTGGCATCGGCCGCCAGGTTGGCCGCGCGTTGGTCGAGCTGGCCGCTCAGGTCCAGCATCTCGGCGATGCGGCCGACACGCTCCTTGATCTGCGCCTCGGGCACCTTGCGGTTGCGCAGGGGGAAGGCCAGGTTCTGAGCCACGGTCATCGTGTCGTAGATCACCGGGAACTGGAACACCTGGGCGATGTTGCGCTGCTGCGGCGATGCGCCGGTGACGTCGCGCCCGTCGAACTTCACCGTGCCCTGCGAGGGCGTGACCAGGCCCGAGATGATGTTGAGCATGGTCGTCTTGCCGCAGCCCGAGGGGCCGAGCAGCGCGTAGGCGCCGCCGTCGCGGAAGCTCATCTTCAGCGGCAGCAGGGCGTAGTCGCTGTCCTGTTGCGGATCGGGCCGGTAGGCGTGCGCCAGGTCGAGGTCTATGCGTGCCATGTGGTCAAGCCAGGGAAGAACGTTCGGGGGCCGACAGCAGCAGGCCGGCGGCATCGAAGAGGTGGACGTGTTCGGGATGCAGGTGCAGCGTGATCGCGTCGCCCAGCGCGAAGTGATGCACGCCGGTGAACTGGGCCACCATCTCGCCGGCGGTGGTGGAGACATGCACGAAGGTGTCGGAGCCGGAGATCTCGCTCAGCTCCACCGTGCCCGGCAGCGCCACGTCGCCCAGCCTGGGCGCGGTGCGCAGGGCGCCGGCCCGCACGCCGAGCGTCACCGGGCCGACCAGGCCGGGCATGGCGCGCGGCAGGGGCAGGTCGAGCCCGCCCGGCAGGCGCAGGCGGCCGGCACCGGCCTCGCCCGCCAGCAGGTTCATCGGCGGATCGCTGAAGGCACGCGCCACCTGCAGCGAACGCGGGGCGTGGAAGACCTCGGCGGTGGGGCCGTACTGCAGCACCCGGCCCTTGTCCATCACGGCCGTATAGCCGCCCAGCAGCAGGGCCTCGGCCGGCTCGGTGGTGGCGTAGACGACGGTGGAGTCGCCCGCCGCGAAGAGCTGGGTGAGTTCCTCGCGCAGGCCCTCGCGCAGCTTGTAGTCGAGGTTGACCAGGGGTTCGTCCAGCAGCATCAGCGGCGCGCCCTTGGCCAGCGCCCGGGCCAGCGCCACGCGCTGCTGCTGGCCGCCGGAAAGCTCGGCCGGGTAGCGGTCGAGGAAGGGCTCGATGTGCAGCCGGCCGGCCAGCGCACGCACCCGCTCGGCGATGTTCTTCTCGCCGCGCAGCTTGAGCGGCGAGGCGATGTTGTCGAACACCTTGAAGGAGGGGTAGTTGATGAACTGCTGGTAGACCATGGAGACATTGCGCTCGCGCACCGGCACGCCGGTCACGTCGCGGCCATCCACCCGCACCTGGCCGGACGAGGGCGCATCCAGCCCCGCCATCACCCGCATCAGGCTGGTCTTGCCGGCCTGGGTCACGCCCAGCAGCACCGTGACGGCGCCGGGCTGCAGCGTGAGGTCGATGTCCCGCAGCCAGGTTTCGGCTCCCACGACCTTGCCGACCTTGTCCAGCGTCAGCTCCATCAGCGGCTTTCGTTATTGCTCATATTTCTTCATTTTTGTTCTTTTTGGCGCGATGAAGTCTGGTACTTACCCTGGATCCGTTCGCTTCGGTTCGCTTTTAAAGTCCGGCACCACCGTGCGCACAATGACGGTTCCTTTACGCCCTTGCCCGCACCCGCCGTCTTGAACACCAACCCCCGACAACTCCAACTGCTGGCCGCCGTGCGCGAACGCGGCTCCATGTCCGTGGACCAGCTCGCCGACATGCTCGGCGTGACACTGCAGACGGTGCGGCGCGACGTGCAGCGCCTGGCCGACGACGGCGCCCTCACCCGCTTCCACGGCGGCGTGCGCATCCCCCACTCCACCATCGAGAACCTGGGCCACCGCCAGCGCGAGGTGCTCAACGCCGAGGGCAAGGCGCGCATCGCCCGCGCCGTGGCCCGCCAGGTGCCGCACGACTGCTCGCTGATGCTCAACATCGGCACCACCACCGAGGCCATCGCCAAGGCGCTGCTGCAGCACCGGGGGCTGCGCGTGATCACCAACAACCTCAACGTGGCCACCATCCTCAGCCAGAACCCGGAGTGCGAGGTGATCGTGGCCGGCGGCGTGGTGCGTGCGCGCGACCTGGGCATCGTGGGCGAGGCGGCGGTCGATTTCATCCGCCAGTTCAAGGTCGACATCGCCCTGATCGGCATCTCCGGCATCGAGGCCGACGGCACCCTGCGCGACTTCGACTACCGCGAGGTGAAGGTGGCGCAGACCATCATCCAGCACGCCCGCGAGGTCTGGCTGGCGGCCGATGCCAGCAAGTTCAACCGCGCGGCGATGGTGGAGGCCGCCACGCTGTCGCAGATCCAGCGGCTGTTCACCGACCAGCCGCCGCCCGAGCCCTTCCCCGCCCTGCTGGCCGAGGCCGGCGTCCGCCTGGACGTCGCCGAAGACGACTGAGATTGCATCGCCCATGACCTACCTCCTCGCGCTCGACCAGGGCACCTCCAGCTCGCGCAGCATCGTCTTCGACCGGCAGGGCCGCATCGTCGCCCAGGCCCAGCAGGAGCTGCCGCAGATCTATCCGCAGCCCGGCTGGGTGGAGCATGATCCGCGGCTGATCTGGCAGACCCAGATCGATACCGCGCGCGAGGTGCTGGCCAAGGCCGGCATCGCCGCATCCGAGATCCGCAGCATCGGCATCACCAACCAGCGCGAGACCACGCTGGTGTGGAACCGCAGGACGGGCGAGCCGATCCACAACGCCATCGTCTGGCAGGACCGCCGCGCCGAGCCCGACTGCGCCCGGCTGCGCGAGCAGGGCTGGGAGCCGCGGGTGCGCGAGAAGACCGGCCTGCGCATCGACGCCTATTTCTCCGGCACCAAGCTGCGCTGGATCCTCGACCAGGTGCCGGGCGCCCGCGAGCAGGCCGCGCGCGGCGAGCTGGCCTTCGGCACGGTGGACAGCTGGCTGCTCTGGCAGCTGACCGGCGGCCGGGTGCATGCCACCGATGTCACCAATGCCTCGCGCACCATGCTCTTCAACGTGCACGACAACCGCTGGGACGAGGAGCTGCTGCAGGCCCTCGACATCCCCGCGGCCATGATGCCGAAGGTGCTGCCTTCCAGCGCCGACTTCGGCACCACCGACGCCGGCCTGCTCGGCCACGCCCTGCCCGTGGGCGGCATCGCGGGCGACCAGCAGGCCGCCACCTACGGCCAGGCCTGCTTCCACGAAGGCATGGCCAAGAACACCTACGGCACCGGCTGCTTCATGCTGATGCACACCGGCCACCGCTTCCAGACCTCGCAGAACGGCCTGGTCACCACCAGCGCCGCGCAGATCGGCGACAAGCCGGAATTCGCGCTGGAAGGCAGCGTCTTCGTCGGCGGCGCGGTGGTGCAATGGCTGCGCGACGGCCTGCGCGCCATCGGCAGCAGCGGCGAGGTGCAGGGCCTGGCCGAGACCGTGCCCGATGCCGGCGGCGTGGTGCTGGTGCCCGCCTTCACCGGCCTGGGCGCGCCCTACTGGAAACCCGAGGCGCGCGGCACGCTGACCGGCCTGACCCGCGGCACCACCATGGCCCACATCGCCCGCGCCGCGCTGGAAAGCATCGCCTTCCAGAGCGCCGCCCTGCTGCTGGCCATGCAGCGCGACGCGGCCGCGGCCGGCGTGGCGCCCATGCGTGAACTGCGGGTGGACGGCGGCGCCTGCGTCAACGACCTGCTGATGCAGTTCCAGGCCGACCTGTTGGGCATTCCGGTGGTGCGGCCGGCCGTGGTCGAGACCACGGCGCTGGGCGCGGCCTATCTGGCGGGCCTGTCCTGCGGCGTGTTCAGCGGCACCGGGGAACTGTCCACGCTGTGGCAGGCCGAGCGGCGTTTCGAGCCGTCTCTCGACCGTGCTGCGGCCGAGCAAAGAATGCAACAGTGGGAACACGCGGTGCGGCAGGCCACGGCCGGGTAAGAATCGCGGGATGACTGACAAGCAGCTCCCAACCGATATCGCCACTCCCGTCTCCACCATCGCGCCCGACCTGCCGATCGCCTTCATCGGCGGCGGCAACATGGCCAGCGCCATCATGGGCGGCCTGATCCGCCAGGGCATGGACCCGACCCGCATCGACGTGGTCGAACCTTTCGAAGAAACCCGCGAGCGCCTGGCGCGCGAACTCGGCGTCACCGCCCAGCCGACGCCCGGCCCCGCGCTGGCACGCGCCGCCGTGGTGGTCTGGGCCGTCAAGCCCCAGGTCTTCGGCGAGGCCGCCGCGCCGGTCGCGCCGCTGACGGCCAAGGCCCTGCACCTGAGTGTGGCCGCCGGCATCCAGAGCGGCACCATCGCCGCCTGGCTGGGCACCGAACGGGTGGTTCGCGCCATGCCCAACACACCCGCCCTGGTCGGCCAGGGCATGACCGGGCTCTATGCCCGCGAGGCCGTCAGCCAGGCGCAGCGCGAGCTGGTCGAGCAGCTGCTGTCGGCCACCGGCCGCCTGGCCTGGATGCAGGCCGAGGCGCAGCTCGATGCGGTGACCGCCCTGTCGGGCTCCGGCCCGGCCTATGTGTTCTATTTCCTGGAAGCCATGACCCAGGCCGGCGTGGACATGGGCATGGACGAGGCCCAGGCCTACCAGCTGGCCGTGGCCACCTTCTCCGGCGCCACGGCGCTGGCGGCGCAATCGAGCGAGCCGGCCTCGGTGCTGCGCCAGCGGGTCACCTCCAAGGGCGGCACCACCTACGCGGCGCTGAGTTCGATGGAGCAGGACGGCGTCAAGCCCAGCTTCGTGAAGGCGATCCGCGCGGCCGAGCAGCGCGCGCGCGAACTCGGCGAAGAGTTCGGCCGCTGATTCAGCGCAGCAGGTAGCCCAGGGCCACGCCGGCGAACACCGTGGCGCCCAGCCAATGGTTGAGCCGGAAAGCGCGGAAGCAGCCATCGCGGCTGCGGTCGCGGATCAGGCGCCAATGCCAGAAGGCCTGCGCCGCCGCCGCGGCCATGGCCAGCCAGAAGGGCCAGCCCAGTCCCGCGTCCTTCAGCGCCGCGATCTGCAGCACGATGGCCGCGGCGTAGAAGGCCATCACCGCCGGCACATCCCGGCGGCCGAGCGTGATGGCCGAGGTCTTCATGCCGATCTTCAGGTCGTCGTCGCGGTCCACCATGGCGTATTCGGTGTCGTAGGCCAGCACCCAGCAGAGGTTGGCCACCACCAGCAGCCACACCATCGCCGGCACGGCGCCGCGCACCGCCGTGAAGGCCATCGGAATGCCGAAGCTGAAGGCCAGGCCCAGCACCGCCTGGGGCATGGACACCCAGCGCTTGGCATAGGGATAGAACACCGTCACCGCCAGCGCGCCGAAGGACCACAGCACGGTGGTGGTGTTGGTGGTCAGCACCAACGCGAAGGCGACCAGCGCCAGCACCGCGCCCAGCAGCAGCGCCTCCCGGGTGGAGATGCGCCCGCTGGTGATGGGCCGCTGCGCCGTGCGTTTGACATGGCGGTCGAAGTCGCGGTCGGCCACGTCGTTGACGCAGCAGCCGGCGCTGCGCATCAGCACCGTGCCGGCCACGAACACCAGCAGCAGATGCCAGCCCGGAAAGCCATCGGCCGCCACCCACAGCGCCACCAGCGTCGGCCACAGCAGCAGCAGCCAGCCGGCGGGCCGGTTCCATCGGATCAGGTCGAGGTAGAGCGAAAGGCGGCCAGCGGGCATCGGGAGACGGGCATAAAAAAACGGAGCGGCCATTGTGCCGCTCCGTTTCCAGGGACGAATGCGCGGATCAGTCTTCCAGCAGCGAACGCAGCATCCAGGCGGTCTGGTCGTGCACGGTGCAGCGGGCGGTCAGCATGTCGGCCGTCGGATCGTCGCCGGCGGCAGCCGCCACCGGGATGAAGCTGCGGGCGATGCGCGAGACGGTCTCGTGGCCCTGCACCAGGATCGCCACCATCTGCATCGCCTTGGGCGGCGTGGCGGGCACGTCGGGCACGGTGGCGATCTTGCTGAACTCGGCATACGAGCCCGGCGCGTAATGGCCCAGCGAGCGGATGCGTTCGGCGATCACGTCGGTGGAGTTCCACAGCTCGGTGTACTGGGCCATGAACATGGCGTGCAGCGAGTTGAAGTGCGGTCCGGTGACGTTCCAGTGGAAGTTGTGGGTCGTCAGGTAGAGCGTGTAGGTATCGGCCAGCACCCGCGACAGGCCTTCGGCGATGGAAGCCCGGTCGGCATCGCCGATGCCGATGTTGATGGCCGGCGCGCGGCGGCTGCCGGATGCCGGCGCGACCGCGACGTCGCCCTTGGTCGGCACCGTGCCTTCGGGCAGGGTGGTGCCGCCGGTCTTCTTGCTGCTCTTCGATTTGCTTGCCATGTCGAACGTCCTTCTACGGGGATTGCGAGAGAAAACAGATGTGCCCGACTTTAGGCCAGGCACCACCCACCAGACAACAGCGAGCGCCTATGGCCGCGATTGGCGCCCGGCTCAGGACAGCCGCTGCACGCCCGGCAGCTCGCAGGCGTAGATCGCGTTGCGCAGCGCGGCGATCGCCTCGTAGCGGGTGAAGCTGCGGCGCCAGGCCAGGGAGACACGGCGCGTCGGCGGCGCGCCCGAGAAGGGGATGTAGCGCACATGCGGCGCGTCGTCGTCGGCGCGGCGCGCCTTGACGCGCGGCGAGAAGGCGCTCTTGGGCACCGACAGGCGCGGCACCAGGGTCACGCCCATGCCGGCGGCCACCATGTGTTTGATGGTCTCCAGCGAGGAGCCCTCGAAGCTCTTTCGGATGCCTTCGGCATTGCTGGAGAAACGCGCGAACTCCGGGCAGACCTCCAGCACATGGTCGCGAAAGCAGTGGCCGGTGCCCAGCAGCAGCATGGTCTCGCCCTTCATCTCCTCGGCGGTGACGCTCTCGCGCTGCGCCAGCGGATGGGTGCTGGGCACCGCCGCCAGGAAGGGTTCGTCGTAGAGCGCGGCGGTGGCCAGGCCGGTGTCGGGGAAGGGCTCGGCCACGATGGCGCAGTCGATCTCGCCGGTGCGCAGCATCTCCAGCAGCTTGACGGTGAAGTTCTCCTGCAGCATCAGCGGCATCTGCGGCGTGCGGCTGAGCGACTGGCGCACCAGGTCGGGCAGCAGGTAGGGGCCGATGGTGTAGATGATGCCCAGCGTGAGCGCGCCGGCCAGCGGATCCTTGCCGCGCTTGGCGATCTCCTTGATGCCGGCGGCCTGCTCCAGCACGCTTTGCGCCTGGCGCACGATCTCCTCGCCGAGCGAGGTCACGGCCACTTCGTTGGCGCTGCGTTCGAAGAGCTTGACCTCGAGTTCGTCCTCCAGCTTGCGGATCGCGACCGACAGCGTCGGTTGCGACACGTAGCAGGCCTCAGCCGCCTTGCCGAAGTGCTTTTCGCGTGCGACGGCGACGATGTATTTGAGTTCGGTGAGCGTCATGATTGGCGGCGATCATACGCAGCCATGACCATGAAGGACACCCGGCCGCCTTCAGTCGAGCCGATGCGTGTCGTCCGCTGCCTGGGGCGGCGTCTTGATCGCGATCGCCTTGAAGCGGCCGGTGGTCGCCATGGAGCCCGCATGGGCCGTGCCCTTGGGAATGATGATCAGGTCGCCCGGGCCGATCTGCTGCTGCTTGTCGCCCAGCCAGAAACTGCCGCTGCCTTCGACGATGAACTGGATCTCGTCGGCATCGCGGTGATAGTGCTTGAACACATTGCCCGACTGCACCGCCACCGTGGCGCCCGGCTTGTTGACATAGGTGCGCGAGCGCAGATCCACCCCGGGCCGGGCGGCGGACAGGTCGTCGTCGCTCAGCTGGCCCACATGGATGATGGTGGGCACCAGCGGGACATCGGCCTGGGCCTCGGCGGCGGGCATCCAGCGGGCGCTGAAGATGCCGGCCGAGAAGGCGGCGGCCAGGGCGACGAACAGGGGCAGGCGGCGGCGCATCGTCATCTTTGTATTTCCGTGTGGTGGTGCAGTGCGAGGGATTATGGGAGGCGCCGCCTGTTCACGCCTTGAGGAATTCCGAGCGGGTGCCAAGCCAGCGCGCCACATGGCGCGCCGCCAGCGCCGGATCGAACTTCAGCATCTTCGGGGCGAGATCGCGCGCCCAGGCCAGCAGGTCGGCATCCTGCTCCAGGTCGGCGAAACGCAGCAGCGCGGCGCCCGACTGGCGGGCGCCGAGGAACTCGCCGGGGCCGCGGATCTCCAGATCGCGCCGGGCGATCTCGAAGCCGTCCGAGGTCTCGGCCATGGCCCGCAGCCGCTCGCGCGCCGCTTCGCTGACCCGGCCGCCCTCGTTGGGCGCATACAGCAGCACGCAGGCAGATGCCGCCGCGCCGCGCCCCACCCGGCCGCGCAGCTGATGCAGCTGCGAAAGGCCGAAGCGCTCGGCATGCTCGATCACCATCAGCGAGGCATTGGGCACATCGACACCCACCTCGATCACCGTGGTGCTGACCAGCACGCCGGTGCGGCCAGCGCTGAACTCGGCCATCACCGCCTTCTTCTCGGCCGCCGGCATGCGCGAATGCAGCAGGCCCACCGTCGTGCCGGGCAGCGCCTCCTGCAGGTCGGCATGGGTCTGGGTGGCGTTGACCAGGTCGACCGCCTCGCTCTCCTCGATCAGCGGGCACACCCAGTACACCTGCCGGCCCTGCGCCAGCTGCGAGGCGATGCGGCCCACGACCTCGTCGCGCCGGCTGTCGGCCACGAGTTTGGTGACCACCGGCGTGCGGCCGGGCGGCAGTTCGTCGATGGTGGAGACGTCCAGGTCGGCGTAGTAGCTCATCGCCAGGGTGCGCGGGATGGGCGTGGCCGTCATCATCAGCAGATGCGGCTCGCGCGGCGCGCCGCCGATATGGCCGCCGGCCTTCTCGCGCAAAGCCAGTCGCTGGGCCACGCCGAAACGGTGCTGCTCGTCGATCACCGCCAGGGCCAGGCTCTCGAACACCACCGGGCCCTGGATCACCGCATGGGTGCCCACGATCAGCGCGGCCTCGCCGCTGGCGATCAGGGCCAGGGCTTCGCTGCGCTGCTTCTTCTTCTGCCCGCCGGTGAGCCAGGCGACCTGCCGGCCGCGTGCCGCCAGCAGGGGCTGCAGCCAGCCGACCAGCTTCTCGAAATGCTGGGAGGCCAGGATCTCGGTGGGCGCCATCAAGGCGCACTGGTGGCCGGCCTCGATGCAGATGCAGGCGGCCAGCGCGGCCACCACGGTCTTGCCGGCACCGACGTCGCCCTGCAGCAGGCGGTGCATGGGATGGGCCTCGCCGCCCTCAGCCGGCCGGGCCATGTCGGCGGCGATTTCCTCCACCACCCGGCGCTGGGCGGCCGTCAGGTCGAAGGGCAGCGCGGCGAGCAGCTGCATGGGCAGCGCGCCGGCCTCGGTCGCGATCGGCAACAGGGGTGCGCGCAAGCCGTCGCGAGCGCGGCGGGCTTCGAGCTGGGACAGCTGCTGGGCCAGCAGCTCCTCGGCCTTCAGGCGGCGCCAGGCGGGATGGCTGCGGTCCTCCAGCGTGGCCAGGGCCACGTCGGCGGTCGGGTGGTGTAGGAAACGCAGGGCATCCGCCAGCAGCCAGGGCGGCTGGTACGGGCCGGGGCCGTGGGGATAGGGATCGGCGTTGCGCGGCAGGGTCTCCGACAGGTCGGCCCGCTGCAGGCCCGACTGCACCGCGCGGCGTACATAGGCCTGCGGCAGTTGCGCGCTGGCCGGGTAGATCGGGCTCAGGGCCTCGGGCAGCGGCGCCTCCACCGAACTGAAGGACGGATGCAGCATGGTGCGGCCGATGAAGCCGCCCCGCACCTCGCCGCGCACCCGCACCTGCTGGCCCTCGGCCAGGGCCTTGCGGTGCGATGGATAGAAGGTGAAGAAGCGCAGTTCCAGCTGGTCGCTGCCGTCGTCGATCAGCACCTTCAGCTGGCGCCGGCCCTGCAGCGAGATGTCGCTGTGCACCACCGTGCCCTCGACCTGGGCGACATCGCCGTTGCGGGTGTCGGCGATGCGCACGATGCGGGTCTGGTCCTCCCAGCGCAGGGGCAGGTGCAGGGCCAGGTCGATGTCGCGCACCAGGCCGAGCTTGCGCAGCGCCTGCTGGGCCGGGCTGAGGGTCTTGCGCGCGGGTGCGGCGGGCAAGGCGGACTCGGGCGGGCGGGCGGCGGAAACGGACATGGGAGAATTCTGCCCTTTCATGCGCCCGGTTTTCGCCGTGCGTCCCTCCTTTCCTTGGTACGGACGTGTCCCGTCCTCAAGCGCCATGACCGCCTCCCCCACCGTGCGCGACTTCACCGTCGTCGACTTCGATTTCGAACTCCCCGAAGCCCTCATCGCCCAGCATCCCGCCGAGCGCCGCAGCGGCTCGCGCCTGCTCGACGGCCGCGCCGAAGCGCCGGTCGACCGCATCTTCGACAGCCTGCCCGGCCTGCTACTGCCGGGCGACCTGCTGGTCTTCAACGACACGCAGGTGGTGAAGGCCCGGCTCTTCGGCCAGAAGACCAGCGGCGGCAAGGCCGAGCTGCTGGTCGAACGCGTATTGCCCGACGGCGACGTGGCCTGCCACATGCGGGTGAGCAAACGCCCCCTGCCCGGCGCCGCGCTGGAGATGGACGGGGGCTTTCGCGCCGTGCTGCTCGGCCGCTGGCCCGATGCCGACGGGCCCCTCTTCCGCTTCCGCTTCGAAGGCGGCCCGGACGACACCCCCTACGACCTGATGGAGCGCCACGGCCACGTTCCGCTCCCGCCTTACATCACCCACGCCGATTCGGCCGAGGACGCGCGGCGCTACCAGACCGTCTTCGCCCGGGTGCCCGGCGCCGTGGCCGCGCCCACCGCCGCCCTGCATTTCGACGAGGAGGTGCTGGCCGCGCTGGAAGCCCGCGGCATCCGCCGCGCCGCCGTCACCCTGCATGTGGGCGCCGGCACCTTCCAGCCGGTGAAGGTGGAGCGCATCGCCGACCACCACATGCACCACGAGCGCTACGCCGTGCCCGAGGCCACGCAGCAGGCCATCGCCGAAACCCGCGCCCGCGGCGGCCGGGTGGTGGCGGTGGGCACGACCAGCGTGCGCACGCTGGAGAGCTGGGCCGCCACCGGCCAGGCCAGCGGCGATACCGACATCTTCATCACCCCCGGCTTTTCCTTCCAGGTGGTCGATGTGCTGCTGACCAACTTCCACCTGCCCAAGTCCACGCTGATGATGCTGGTCAGCGCCTTCGCCGGCTACGAACACGTGATGGGGCTGTACCGACATGCGGTGGAACACGGCTACCGGTTCTTCAGCTACGGGGATTCGATGCTGCTGCAGCGGCGCTGAGCCTCAAGGGCAGGTGGTCGGCAGGGCGAGTTCCGGCCCGGCGCCCGTCGTCGGCGGCCGGCCCGGCTGGGGCGAACGGATGCACCAGACGCCCCACGGGCCTTCGACCCGGGTGACACGGCTGCCGCTGGCGCCTGTCGATTCGGTCATGCGGACGGAGCCGTCCGATGCGAGCGAGGGAGCCTGCCAGCGTTGTGCCTGTGCTTGTGCCGCAGGTGCCTCGCGGCGGGCGTGGTCCAGGATGCGGCCCAAGGTTTCCGGGCTGAGGGCCAGGGGCGGCGGAGACGCTGGAACCGGCGGGGCGGATATCGCGACTGCCGGTTCGTTCGGCAACGCTGGCGGCGCCGCTGGTGTCGATGCGGCCGACCGGCCCGGCGGCGCGAGATGCGGCGCGCGGGCATGGCGCGGCTTCGGTGCCACGGATCGCTCCAGCACACGCGTGCCCTCCACCCACAGCACCGGCGCAGCCTGCGGCAGACGCTCTCCCCGCCCCGGCACCAGCAGCCAGAAACCGGTGCCGTGCAGCACCAGCACGACCAGAACCACGGCGCCTCGCCGCCAACCCCATCCCGCGATCCGTTGTGAGTCATCACTCACATTTTCATCCGACTTCCAGACCAGGCGCGCGGCCCGCTCGCCGACAATCCCTCCCATGCTTGCGTTCGACCTTCTCAAAACCGACCCCGACAGCCACGCCCGCCGCGGCACGCTGACCCTGAACCACGGCCCGGTCCAGACCCCCATCTTCATGCCCGTGGGCACCTACGGCACCGTCAAGGGCGTGATGCCGCGCTCGCTGGAGGAAATGGGCGCGCAGATCATCCTGGGCAACACTTTCCACCTGTGGATGCGCCCCGGCCTGGACGTGATGCAGTCCTTCGGCGGCCTGCACGGCTTCGAGCAGTGGAAGAAGCCCATCCTCACCGACTCGGGCGGCTTCCAGGTCTGGTCGCTGGGCGCCATGCGCAAGATCAGCGAGGAAGGCGTGCGTTTCGCCTCGCCGGTCAACGGCGACAAGCTGCTGCTCACGCCCGAGGTCTCGATGCAGATCCAGGCCATCCTCAACAGCGACATCGTCATGCAGTTCGACGAGTGCACGCCCTACGACACCAACGGCCACATCACCACCGAGGACGAGGCGCGCAAGTCGATGGAGCTCAGCCTGCGCTGGGCCAAACGCTGCCAGGCCGAGTTCACCCGGCTGGAGAACCCGAACGCGCTCTTCGGCATCGTGCAGGGCGGCATGTTCGAGAACCTGCGCCAGGAGTCGCTCGACCAGCTGGTCGAGATGGACTTCCCCGGCTACGCCGTCGGCGGCGTGAGCGTGGGCGAGCCCAAGGACGAGATGCTGCGCATCATGGCCCACACGCCGCACCGCCTGCCGGCCGCAAAGCCCCGCTACCTGATGGGCGTGGGCACGCCGGAAGACCTGGTGGAAGGCGTGGCCCAGGGCGTGGACATGTTCGACTGCGTCATGCCCACCCGCAATGCGCGCAACGGCACCATCTTCACCCGCTGGGGCGACCTGAAGATCCGCAACGCCCGCCACAAGACCGACCACCAGCCGCTGGACACCAGCTGCACCTGCCACGCCTGCGCGGGCACCTCCGGCGTGTCCTGGGAACAGGGCGGCCGCGAGGGCTTCTCGCGCGCCTACCTGCACCACCTCGACCGCTGCGGCGAGATGCTCGGGCCGATGCTCACCACCATCCACAACCTGCACTACTACCTGAACCTGATGCAGGAAGTGCGCGATGCGCTGGATGCGGGGCAGTTCACCGCGTTCAGGGCGAAATTCAAGGCTGAACGGGCCCGGGGCGTATAAAGGCTCCGCAAATTTATCCTTGCAAATCCAGGAATCAAACTCCAGAATTGCAAGGATGTTTTCCCGCCGCCTGACCCCGCTCCTGCACGAGGAACTGGCCCACTCGCCCGCCGTGGCGCTGCTGGGGCCGCGCCAGGTCGGCAAGACCACCCTGGCACTCGACTGCGCCCCAAACGACCAGAACATCTACCTCGACCTGGAGTCCGAACGCGACCGCGCCCGCCTCGCCCAGCCCGAGCTGTACCTGAGCGAGCATCTCGACAAGCTGGTGATCCTGGACGAGGTCCACCTCGCCCCCGACCTCTTCGGCGTGCTGCGCGGCCTGATCGACCGGGGCCGGCGCGAAGGCCGGCGCAACGGTCTCTACCTGCTGCTGGGCTCGGCCTCGATCGAGCTGCTCAAGCAGTCCGGCGAAACCCTGGCCGGCCGCATCGCCTTCCTGGAACTGCATCCGCTCGACGTGCTGGAAGCGGCATCCGAGCCGCTGGAACGCCTCTGGTCGCGCGGCGGCTTTCCCGACAGCCTGCAGGCGCCCAGCGATGCCCGCAGCCTGAAGTGGCGCCAGGACTTCATCCGCACCTATCTCGAACGCGACGTGCCGCAATTCGGCCCGCGCATCCCGCCGCAGACCCTGCGCCGCTTCTGGACCATGCTGGCGCACCTGCAGGGCAGCCTGCTCAACGTGGCGCAGCTGGCGCGCAACCTGGGCGTCGATGCCAAGACGGCCGAGCGCTACATCGACCTGCTCTGCGACCTGCTGCTGGTGCGCCGCCTGCCGCCCTGGCACGCCAACATCGGCAAGCGCCTGACCCGCTCGCCCAAGATCTACGTGCGCGACAGCGGCCTGGTGCACGCCCTGCTCGACATACCCAACCGCGACGCCCTGCTCTCGCACCCCGTCGTGGGCGCGAGCTGGGAGGGCTTCGTGATCGAGAACCTGCTGGCCTGCGTGCCGCCCACCGTCCAGCCCTTTTTCTACCGCACCAGCGGCGGCGCCGAGATCGACCTGCTGCTGAGCTGGCCCGACGGCGTGCTGTGGGCGATCGAGATCAAGCGCAGCACTTCGCCCAAGGTCGAACGCGGCTTCCACTCGGCCTGCGAGGACCTGAAGCCCAGCCGCAAGCTGGTGGTGTACCCGGGCACCGAGTCCTTCCCGCTCGGCAAGGACATCCGCGCACTGGGCCTGCCCGAACTCTGCAGGGAATTGACCGCGAATTCATAAGCCTGCTTACAATCAGCAGGCTTATGAAAAAAAGAGACTTCTCCCACCGTTTCAGTTTCCTGGTCAGCGAGGTCGCCAAGCTCTACGGCGAACACTTCGACCGCCTGGCGCGCGCCAGGCTCGGCCTGTCGAAGGCGCAGTGCAAGGTGATCGGCACCCTGGCCATGCATGGCGGCGAGGTGCCGCTGTCGCAGGCCGAACTGGCGCAGCGCATGGGGCTGAGCGCCATGTCCGTCGCCACCATGTGCGAACGCATGGAAGCCGCCGGCTGGCTGCGCCGCGAGACGCCGCCCAACGACCGCCGCACCCGCTGGGTGCACCTGGAAGACAAGGCCCATGGCGCGCTCGACGAGGCCCTGAAGATCAGCGACGAAGTCCAGAAGAACGGCCTGGCCGAACTCAGCGCCGCCGAGCGCACGCAGCTGGTCGCCCTGCTGCAGAAGGCCCGCTCAGGCCTGCAGGCCTGGCAGGCGGAGGACGAGGCATGAGCCCCGCCCCGTCGCTCGCCGAGGCCGCCCGCCACAAGGGCATGATCACCGTGGCGGTGATGCTCGCCACCATCATGCAGGCGCTGGACACCACCATCGCCAACGTCGCCCTGCCGCACATGCAGGGCAGCCTGCAGGCCTCGCAGGACCAGATCACCTGGGTGCTCACCTCCTACATCGTGGCCTCGGCCATCACCCTGCCGCTGACCGGCTGGCTCTGCGGCCACTGGGGCGGCGCAAGGTCTTCATCATCTCGGTGGTGGGCTTCACGATTTCCTCGGCCCTGTGCGGCATGGCGACCTCGATGGCCGGCATCGTCGCCGCGCGGCTGCTGCAGGGCGTGTTCGGCGCGGCGCTGGTGCCGCTGTCGCAGGCGGTGCTGCTGGACATCAACCCGCCCGACAAGGTCGGCCAGGCGATGGCGATCTGGGGCGCCGGCATCATGGTCGGGCCCATCCTGGGGCCGCTGCTGGGCGGCTGGCTGACCGAGAACCTGGACTGGCGCTGGGTCTTCTTCATCAACCTGCCGGTGGGCATGCTGGCGCTGTGGGGCATCCTGCGTTTCCTGCCGGAGAGCCGGCCGCAGGGCGAACGGCTGGACATCTTCGGCTTCGTCACGCTGAGCCTGGCGATCGGCATGCTGCAGATGTTCCTGGACCGCGGCGAGCAGATGGACTGGTTCGATTCCTGGGAGATCCGCATCGAGGCGGCCATCGCCCTGGTCTCCTTCCTGTTCTTCGTGGTGCACACGGCGACCGTGCGCGGCGTGTCCTTCTTCGACCGGGACCTGCTCAAGGACCGCAACTTCCTCACCGGCCTGCTGTTCGCCTTCATCGTCGGCATGATCCTGTTCGCCACCATGGCGCTGCTGCCGACCTTCCTGCAGGGGCTGATGGACTATCCGGTGGTCTACACCGGCGAGGTGACCGCGCCGCGCGGCGTGGGCACCATGCTGGCGATGCTGGTGGTGGGCCGCATCGTGCAGAAGGTGGATGTGCGCGCCATCATGGCGGTGGGCTTCGGCCTGACCGCCTTCTCGCTGTGGCAGATGACCCGGCTGACGCCGCAGATGGACAGCTCGCTGATCATCGTCTCGGGCTTCCTGCAGGGCCTGGGCATCGGCTTCACCTTCGTGCCGCTGTCGACCGCCGCCTTCGCCACCCTGGCGCCGCGGCTGCGCCACCAGGGCACGCCCATCTTCAGCCTGCTGCGCAACATCGGCAGCAGCGTGGGCATCTCCATCGTGCAGGCCTTGCTCACCGAGAACACCGCCACCGCACACGCCAACCTGGCCGCTCTGGTGGGGCCGGACAACCGCGGCCTGGCCGATTTGCCGCCGGGGCTGTCGCTGGACAGCGGCATGGCCGCGCTGGCGCAGCTCAACGTCGAGCTGTCCAGGCAGGCGGCCATGATCGGCTACCTGGAGGACTTCAGCATCATGATGGTGATCACGCTGGTGTCCATCCCGCTGCTGCTGCTGATCAAGCGGCCGAAACGGGCGGCGGCGAGCGGACCGGCAGAAGTGCCGCATTGAAGGGCGGGCCTCACTGCGACCGGGGCGCGCCACGATCGAACGCATCGAGCGCCCGCCACTCGGCCTGCAGCTGCACGACCTGCGGATCGCTGGCGACCGGCGATCTCGGGTCGGTCAGGCCCTGGAGGCAGTACGCGCAGACATCCAGCAGATCGCGCTTGTCGTACACCACGCTTTCGTAGGCATCGCCGTATTCGTCGAATACCTTGCGCAGCACATGCAGCACCGTCTGCAGATGCACCGGCGAGGCCATCAGGAGGATCTGCTCGGGGTACTCCGTCTGGCGCACGTCCAGCACAGAGTCGCGCAAAAAGGCGAGCAGGTGCAAGGCGCAGCGCGGCACCCTGTCGCACTGCTCGGCCGAGGCGTGCAGGATCGCCACGGGATCCCGGTGCATGGCGGACAGCCCAAGCTGCAGCAGGCTCAATGTCCGATGGTGGAGGCCGTCCCGGAGTTGCCGTGGCGGATCGGCCGGCAGCATGGCCGCGCAGCGGCCGGCCAGCTCCAGTGCGAAACCGCCCAGCAGCTGGTAGCACTCGGAACACGACGAGCCTCCCTGCCCCGGGAAATTCAGCAGGAAAAACAGACGCGATTCGACGACCTCGAGAATGCACGCGACCCGCTCCGCGTCGAGATGCTCCAGCGGTCCCAGGGCGATGCGCGCCCAGGCCACGATCTGGCCCAGATTGCTGCCGGGACATTCGAACCACCGTGTCAGCACACGGCGCATCCCCCACATCAGCGAGTCGGGTGTGGCCGTCATGGTGTGGAGGCGGGCCGCCACCGCATCGCGCGCGGCCTGGTCGGAACCGTCGCGCAGGGCGCGGCTGGTCAGGCGCAGGGCGGCCCAGTCCGGCCAGTCGATATGGCGGAAGATGTGGGCTTTCAGTTCCTGTGGAAGGCTTTCGAGCGGCGCGAGGGCGATGTGCATCGACTCTGTGCATGCCTTGGCGGTCGGCCCGGCAGAGGAGCCGTCCGGTAGCGGGCCGTCGAGACGGCTTTGCGAAACACGGATGATTCGGACGCAATCGTTCTGTTCGTCGAGCATGGGTGGGTCTCCGCGAGGCGGCCATCGGACCAGCGGCGCGGGCGCACGGACGAGCGTTCAGCGAAAAACGCAGCAATGCAGCGAAGCGTCTACAGCTTGCCCTGGTCGAAGAGCCGCCGGCGGCTGATGCTGTCGCCCGCCACCATGAAGCGGCCTTCGCCCTGGTAGTGCAGGGTGCGCGGATCGCGCGGCGTCTTCGCGGCGCGGGCACGCACGACTTCGAGCACGAAGAAGTCGTAGTCCTTCACCAGACGCCGGTCGTGCACCTTGCATTCGAACTGGGCGTGGCATTCGCGGATCAGCGGGGCGGCGACCTTCTCGCCTGGCTCGGTCGTCAGTCCGAAGGCCTGGAACTTGTCGATCTCGGTACCGCTGGAATTGCCGATGCGGGCGACGGTGTCGGCCAGTTCGCGCGTCGGCAGGTTGATCGCGCATTCGCCGCTCCGCTCGATCAGCTCTCGGCTGTGGTTGCCGCGGGCGATGACGCAGCCGATGAGCGCGGGCGTGAACTCCATCACCAGGTGCCAGCCCATGGTCATCACGTCCTGCTCGCCCTGCCAGGACGAGGTCAGCAGGACGACCGGGCCGGGTTCCAGGTAGCGGCGTACCTGTTCGAGGGGGAAGTCGGCTTTGGCGGGGACACGGGCCATGGTCTTGCAGCAGGAGTCATGCGGGAGCCGACAGCATCTGCGCGACCCGAGCGCGCAGCGTTTCCGGCTGTACTTCGGCCGCTGCCAGCGGCTCGGCGATGCGCAGCGCCACCCGGTTGAACAAGCCGCGCCGGAACGGCCGGGCCATGGCCTTGGGCCGGCCCTCGCGGCGTTCGATGCGGCTGAAGAAGGAGCCCCACAGGCCCTGCAGGGCCATGGGCACGACCGGCGGAGCTATGCCGTCCGCGCGTGCCTGCTCCAGGATCTTCATCAGGCCGGGCTGGAAGGCCTGCAGCTCGCCGTCGGTGGTCAGGCCGCCCTCGGGAAAGATCGCCAGCAGCTCGCCACGGCGCAGCACCTCGGCGGCGCTGGCGAAGGCGGCTTCGTAGATCGCGGGGTCTTCCTTGCGCGGCGCGACGGGAATGGCCCCGGCCAGCCGGAACACGCCGCCCAGCACCGGCGTGGCGAAGATGCGGTGGTCCATCACGAAATGGATGGGCCGCGGGCTGGCTCCCATCAACAGCACCGGATCGGCCAGGCTCACATGGTTGCAGACGAGCAGCGCCGGGCCCTCGGCGGGAATGTGTTCGGCGCCCTGCACCCGGAAGCGGTAGACCAGGTTGGAGACGATCCAGGCCAGGAAACGCAGCAGGTACTCCGGCACCAGCCAGAACACATAGGCCGCCACCAGCGCATTGGCGATGCCGGTGAACAGGAACACCTGCGGCACGCTGAAGCCCGCCGACAGCAGGGCGCCCGCCAGCAGCGCGCTGGCGATCATGAAGAGCGAGTTGAGAATGTTGTTGGCCGCGATGATCCGGGCCCGGTGCGTGGGCTGGCTGCGCATCTGGATCAGCGCATACATCGGCACGCTGTAGAGGCCGGCGAACAGCGACAGCAGCAGCAGGTCGGCCATCACCCGCCAATGGGCCGCGCGCGAGACGAATTCGGCCAGGCCCAGCAGGCCCGAAGGCGGCAGCGACCGCGAGGCGAAATACAGGTCGATGGCGAACACACTCATGCCGATGGCGCCCAGCGGCACCAGGCCGATCTCCACCTGGCGCCGGCTCAGCACCTCGCACAGCAGCGAGCCCGTTCCAATGCCCACCGAGAACACCACCAGCAGCAGCGAGGCCACATGCGCATCGCCATGCAGCACCTCCTTGGCGAAGCTGGGGAACTGGCTGAGGAAGACCGCGCCGAAGAACCACATCCAGCTGATGCCCAGCAGCGAGCGGAACACCACCGGGTTGCCCGCCGCGAGCTTGAGGTTGCGCCAGGTCTCGGTGACCGGATTCCAGTTGATGCGCAGCCCCGCATCGGTGGCGCCCAGCGGCGGAATGCGCTGCGCCGTGGCCCGTCCGACCAGCGCCAGCGTCACGCAGGCGACGGCCACGGTGGCATGGCCGACCTCGGGAATCGCCACCAGCACGCCGCCGGCCAGGTTGCCCAGCAGGATGGCCACGAAGGTGCCCATCTCCACCATGCCGTTGCCGCCGGTGAGTTCCCTTGGCTGCAGCACCTGCGGCAGATAGGCGTACTTCACCGGCCCGAAGGCGGTGGAGTGCAGGCCCATCAGGAACACGCAGGCCAGCAGCACCACCGCGTTGCCCATCCAGAAGCCGAAACCGGCCAGCAGCATGACGGCGATCTCCAGGTTCTTCACCATGCGCATCAGGCCGGTCTTGTCGAGCTTGTCGGCCAGCTGGCCGGCGGTGGCCGAGAACAGCAGGAAGGGCAGCACGAACAGGGCGCCGATCGCCAGGCCTGCCAGCGACGGCGGCAGCCAGGACACCGAGAGCTGGTAGGTCACCATCACGGTGAAGGCGAACTTGAAGAGGTTGTCGTTGGCGGCGCCCGCGAACTGCGTCCAGAAGAAGGGGGCGAAGCGGCGCTGGCGCAGCAGCGCGAACTGGTTGGGTGGCGGGGCGGCGGTCATGGGGGCGGGGTCTCCTGCGCGGCTGACGTCAAAGGGCCGGGGCATTGTGCCCGCCAGCCAAGGGCCTTGGCGGCGATACATGGACACACAATTCTTCGTCGCGGACCTACACGGTCTTCACCGAAAGCGTCCAGCATGGGCTTGTGTTCACCATGAAAGAGACACCATGAACATCCGCAACACCGCCACTGCCGCCGCCATCGCCCTGCTGTCGCTGGGCACCCTGGCCACCGTGCCGACCGCCGCGCAGGCGCAGATCGTCGTGCAGGTGGCGCCGCCGCCGCCGCGCTACGAACGCGTGCCGCCACCGCGGGCGGGTTATGTCTGGGCACCGGGACATTGGGAATGGCGTGGCAACCGCCATGTCTGGATGCGCGGCAATTACATGCGTGCCCGCCCCGGCTATGTCTACCGCGCACCGGCCTGGGAGCAGCGCGGCGACCGCTGGGCCATGCAGCGCGGCGGCTGGGACCGCGACGGCGACGGCGTGCCGAACCGGGCCGACCGCCGGCCCAACAATCCCCGCCGCTACTGAAAATCCGGCTCAGCCGTTCGACACGAAGACGGTGAGCACGCCGCTGTAGCCATAGATGTGGTGGCGGGCGATCTCGCCGCCGGCGAAGAAGCCCACCAGCGGCACATCGCCCAGGGCGTGGCGGATGATCTGCATCTCGGCATTCGGCGCGCCGAAGTGCGGCCCGCCACGGCCGGCGCAGCTCACGTAGATGCCGCCCATGATGTGCCGGCCGGGCTGGTTCGGCAGCGTATAGGCGGGGCCGGATGCGCCCATCGCCACCGGCAGTTCCTCCGGCTCCAGCTCTTCCCGGATCTCCGCGCAGACCCGCACCAGGTCGGCCCGCGCCGCCGCCGCATCGCGCTGGCAGAAGGCCACGCGTTCACCCAGCTTCACCTTCTCGGCCACCGCCACGCCTTCGCGTGTGGTGTCCAGGCCGATGATGTGGCGCACGCGGGTGTCGGCACCGAAATGGCCGGCGCGCCCGACCAGTTCCAGATCGCCGCCGTCCGCGGGATCGAGCATGCCGACCAGCGTGCGGCGCACCGTGGCCAGCGCCTGCTGCGGCTGCTCCAGCGTGATGTCGAGTTCCGACAGCAGCATCTCCAAGGCCGGCCGGTGATCGATGCGCACGATGACATGCTCGTCCGCCTCGGTCACCGTATGCACCGGTCCCAGCGGCTGGCAGCCCTGCGAGACCCGCGAGATCACCGAGACGCCCTCACCGAAGGCCACGCCCGATAGTCCGCCGATGAAAACGCCGCTGGCCGCGCCCTGGCCGCGAATGTTGCCGTCGCCGCCGATGGCGAACTGCACCGCGCTGCGCCGGCTCGACGCCAGCCCGCCGAAAAGATACCCGGTGGCCGTGCGGCCGGCCAGCTCGGCCACCAGTTCGGCGATGTCGGGCGTGTGCGCATCGGCATGCAGCAAGGCGGTGTGGGCCTCGAAACTGCCGGTGGCCAGCGCGCCCAGCGGCGCCACGCCGGAGAAGACGCGGTACTGGTCCGCCGGCAGCTCGCAGAGCATCACGCACAGCGCCGGCTCGTCGAGGTACTCGGCGTTGTTCACCGCCACGCCGACACCCACGGTGCCGGACCAGTCGGTGATCTCCGGCAGCTCGGCGCCCAGCGTGGCGAGGATCTCCTCGGCGGCATCGGCGTAGTGGTCGGTGATGTAGATCAGGCCCAGCGTGGGATGGTGCGCATGGCCCGGCAGGGCCAGCTGCGCCCGCAGCTGCGCCACGACGAGGCCGACGGCCATCCGCCACTGGGGGTGGGTGGCATGCCCGCAAGGAAAAAGTTGCATGGAGGGGTGCTTCTGCTGATGGCCTGGACCGGTGGATGGTGAACGGCTCAGGGCCTGGTCTTGCGGGCGGCGGTCTTCTTGCGCGCGGGCGCCGCGGCGGCCTGCTTGCGTGGGGGCACGGCTTTCTTCTTGACGGCGGCCGCCTGCTTGCGGGCCGGCGCTTGGGGCGCGGCCTTGGCGCGCGGCCGGGCGGCTGGCTTGACGGCGGCCGACGCCACCTCGGCGGCCATGCGGCCGGCCGCGTCGAAGGCCTGGCGTGCGGCATCCTGCAGGCCCGGGCTCTGGGCGGCCCGCGCCGCGGCTTCCTGCATGGCACCGGCGGCGATCTGCTGGAACTGGCCGGCCAGGGCGTTCCACCACTGCAGCGGATCGACGGCGGGGGATGCCGCGGGAGATGCGGCCGGCGCGGGCGCCGCGGCGGCTTCGGGCTCTGGCGCGGGCGCCGGGGCTGGCGCAGGTGCCGCGGGCGCGTCGGCCGGCCGCTGCGTGAACATGTCGTCGTAGCGGCCGGGACCGCCGGTCGGCGCAGCCGCCGTCGCCGCCGCGCCACCCTGGCCGAATCCGAATGCCTGGCTGAAATCCTGCATCGGCACATTCATGCTGCGCAGGGTGGCCAGGCTCATCTTCTGCACCTCCAGCGCCTGGATGGTGGCCGAGAGTGCCTTGGCGTTCTGCTCCAGCCAGAACTGCACGGTCTTGAGCTCGCTGACGCGCTTTTCGATCTCCTCGGGCTGCAGCGTGGGCGCCACCCACTTGGACCAGTCCGGCATGCCCGGCGGCCGGCCCCCCGTCGTGCCCTGGGCGGCCGACTGCACCAGGCCTTGAAGAAAGTCGAAACCGGGCACGAATGCACCGAAGCCGAACGGTTTGTTTTCGCTCATGGGTGTGTCCTGACTCGCAGGCCTGTCTCGGAAGCCGGCGTCGCGCCAGCTTACTCCAAGCCCTGCACGGGGCCGCGCCGCAGGGCCAAGTCCGGCGCGGCCGGCAATCGTGAGAACTCCTCTATTACCCAGAAGGTTGTATGAGTCTGTCTCGTGATGTAACGAGTGTCGCTGTATCGCGGCTTCCCACGATAGTGGCTGCTAAGCTCGATTCGCTCGCCGGCATGGGACCTGCGCAGCAATCGACACGAAAGCGAATTCCAGGAGATGCGCAAGAGAACGCGGTCGGCCCGACGCCCGGTGCGGCCAGGCGCCCGCAGCAGCACTGCGGCTGCGGTGGCATTGGCGGGCCTGCTGGCGATGCACGGCGCCTGCGGCGCGACCCTGTGCGAAGTCAACGGCGTGGCCGTCCAGCCCGCCGAACGCAGCAGCCTGCAGGGCCGCTCGGGCGTGCTGCGCTGCCGCGACGAGGCCAGCGGGCAGCTCGTGCGCGAGGAAGAAGTGCAGAACGGCCGCCTGGCCGGCACCGTGCGCCAGTTCAGCAATGGCCGCCTGAGCCGCGAACAGGTCCTCAACGACAAGGGCAATCCGCAGGGCCGCAGCCGCGAGTACGGCGCCAACGGCCAGGTGCTGCGCGAGAGCAATTTCGACAACGGCAACCTCGCAGGCCTGAGCCGCAGCTTCCACCCCGACGGCCGGCTGCAGCGCGCCAGCTTCTACGGCCCCGAGGGCGAGCTGGCCTACGCCGAATTCACCCGCCGCGGCGACCTGCGCTCGCTGCGCTGCGCCGACCGCCCGCTGCTGGGCCCGGCCGTCGACGATGCCCGGCTCTGCGGCTTCGCGTCGCGCAGCTCGCAGGTGAGCTTCGTCGCCGAGAACGGCGCGCTCCGGGCACGCGCCACCTTCCTCAACGGCAAGCGTGTGCGCTATGAAACCTTCCAGGACAACGGCCAGCCCGCCACCCAGGAAGAACTCCAGGCCGCCGGCCGCATCGAACGCATCTTCGGCACCGACGGCGTGCGCCGCCGCGAAGTGCACTGGGCGCTGCGCGACGGGGTGAGCCAGCGCGACCGCGAGCAGGAGTTTTCCGCCACCGGCTCGCTGACCCGCGAGCGCCGCTGGCTGCAGGGCGAGCTGTCCAGCGAACAGACCTTCTATCTCAACGGCCAGCCGCGCAGCAAGGCGCGCTACACCAGCAGCGGCAGCAACCGCACCCTGGAAACGCAGGACTATTTCGAGAACGGCGTGCTGTCGGCCGAGGGCAGCTACATCGACACCGGCCGCTACGCGCCTACGCCCGTCGGCACGCACCGGCAGTTCGACATGCAGGGCCGGCCCAAGTCGGAGACGGTGTACGACCCGCGCGGCCGGCTGGTGCGCGAGCGCATCTGGGATGCGTCGGGCACGGTGCTGCGCGACGACGAGTTGCAGGACGACGGCTCGCGCCGTCCGCCCACCGCGGCGCGCTGAAGCCCTCAGCCCGCGGCCACGGCGGTGCTCCCGCCGACCGTCACTTCCTGCTCGATGGCACCGAAGATCGACAGCCCGTCGCGGCCCTTCATCTCGATGCGGATCGTGTCGTGCGGCTGCAGCCAGCCGGTCTTGGCGCTGCCGTCCTGCAAGGTCTCCATCGCGCGTTTGTCGGCGATGCAGGCATAGCCGCGCGGCCACTCCAAGGCGGCCGCGGCGGCTGCCGCCTTGGCCGCGCGCCGGCCTTCCCTGGCGCCCTCGCGCGGCACCGCCTTGTTGCTCACCGGCCCGCAGCCCACCAGCGTGCCGGCGCGCAGCCGGCCGTTGCGCGCGACACGGGCGATCAACTGGCCGAAGTGGAAGTCCATCTCCGGGCCGGCTTCGTTGAGGCCGACCTTGCGCCCGTTCCACACCGTCTGCAGCGTGCCGTTCAGGCGTCCGCCCGACCAGGCCGGGCCCAGCTCATCGACGGTCACCGCCACGGGGCTGAACGCGGTCGCCGGTCGTGCGTCGAATGCGGCCGCCTCCTCGCCCGGGCCGCGCAAGGCCAGGCCGTTGGCCAGCAGGACCAGCCGGATGCCCTCGATGGCGCGCTCGGCCGTGCAGCCGGCCGGAATGTCGCCGGTGACGACGGCCAGGCCCGCTTCGAAGTCGGCCTCCAGTCCGCCGCGCGGCAAACGCAGGTATTCGGTCGCGCCCAGCAGTTCGCCGCCGCCCAGGCGTGCCATGCGCGGTTCGGACGGCGCCGCGGCATCGGTGCCCGCGGCCGCTTGCAGCATGGCCTGGGCCTGCGCGAAACCACCGCCTTCGAAATGGCCGTAGGCGCGCGGCAGGGGCGCCATGCAGTGGCGCGGATCGAAGGGAAATGCATGCCGGGCCCGGCCGGCGTTGAGTTCGTCGTAGAGGTCCTGCAGCTGCGGCGAGAGGAAGTTCCAGTCGTCCAGCACCGCCTGCAGGCGGCTGGCGACACCGGTCGCATAATGAGCCGAAGCCAGATCGCGCGACACGAGCACCAATTGGCCGTCGCGCGATCCGTCCTGATAGGTCGCGAGTTTCATCGGTCGATTGTCGCCGCAGCCTCTGGCCTCCCGTGACGCCCCCCTGACGCCGCCTCGCCGCCCATGCGCCTGTTCTCCCTGCCCGCCCTGACGCCCACCCGGCGCCCCATCGCCTGCCTGGTCCTGCTGGCGGCGGCGGTGCTGCTGGCGCATCTGGCGGTGCTGGGCTGGCTGCCGATGGGCTCGAGCCGCGGCCAGGCGCTGGACGAGAAGACGCTGCACCTCGTCACCCGCGTGCTGCCCGCGCCGCCTCCGGCACCGCCCAAGCCGCCCCCGCGCCCCCGGCCGGTCACGCCGCCGGCGCCGGCCGTCCCCGCGCCGGCAGCCGAGCCGGCCGCCAGCGAAACCAGCACCGACACCGCCACCACCACCGCCGCCGATACCGGCACGGACAGCATGGCCGCGCCAGCATCCACCGAAGCCGCCAGCGCACCGCCCGAAACCGCCGCGCCCGCCGAAACACCCGCCGAGCCGGCAGTGGCCAGCACCGCCCCGCCACCACCGGTCGGCCTGCCGCAATCGGTGCGCCTGAAGTACGACATGCAGGGCGAATACAAGAAGCTGCTCTACCACGCCGGCGCCGAACTGCTCTGGCAGCAGGACGGCGCGCGCTACTCGGCGCGCATGGAAGTCAGCGCCTTCCTGATCGGCTCGCGTGTGCAGACCAGCGAGGGCGCCATCGGCGCCGGCGGGCTCGAACCCGAACGCTTCGCCGACAAGGCCAGGCGCGAGCAGGCCACGCATTTCGACCGGGACCAGCACCGCATCGTCTTCAGCGCCAACACGCCGGAGATGCCCCTGCCGCCCGGCGTGCAGGACCGGCTGAGCGTGTTCCTGCAGCTGTCCTCGCAACTGGCCGGCGATCCCGGGCGCTACCCGGAGGGCAGCACCATCACCATTCCCACCGCCGGACCGCGCGACCTGGCCGACTGGTCCTTCGTCGTCGGCGCGCCGGAGACCCTGCAATTGCGCCTCGGCAGCCAGCCCACCATCAAGCTCGAACGCGCGCCGCGCAAGGAATACGACACCCGCGTGGAAGTGTGGTTCGCCCCGGCGTTGGGCTATCTGCCGGTGCGCATGCGCATCACCCAGCAGACCGGGGACTACATCGAGCAGACCCTGGAATCGGCCGAAAGACCTTGAAAGCAACGGCCGCGCGAGGACTTTGTCCTACCCGGTTATGCTCTGTCGGCAACCTCCTGAAAAGTCCGGCGCCCTTGAAACTGGCATCAAGGTTGCTATCTGTCAGAGACCGATGAAAGGCAAGCACCATGCAGATGCTGTATGACTCCGAGAGCTTTGTCGTAGTCCACATGGTCCCCGACGAAGACGAGGACACACCCGACACCGCCGGCCCGCAACTCGCGCGCCATGGTTTCGAGATCGTCGACAAGCGCTCCGGCAAGGAGGTCTACCTCGACGGCTCCTGGGCGGAAATGTTCCAGGAGAAGATCCTCGACTGGCAGAAGAACACGCCGACCCAGGAAGAGGTCGAAGACACGCTGGACGGCTACGCCGGGCTGGCGCAGAACCCGGTGATCGTCCACTGATCCAACCCGTATTCGGCTTTTGCCGCAAGACGCGCCGCGGAGCGATCCGGCGGCGCGTTTCTTTTTGGCGTGCGACCCGGGCATAGTGTGGCCATGCGCCGCCGACTCCTCGCCCTCACCGCCGCTTTTTCCTTCCTGATGCTGGCCGGATGCGCCGCGACGGCGCCGGTGCCAGTGCCGGCACCCGCCCCGCCAGTGCCGAGGATCCCGACCTGCTGCTGTTCGGCGAACGCCACGACGCGCCGGGACAGATCGATCGGGTGGCCGATGCCCTGCGCCAGCTCGCCGCCCGGGATCGCCTGGCCGCATTCGCCATCGAAATGGCCCCCGCCGGCACCAGCACCGCCGCCCTGCCGCGCAGCGCGGCCGCGCTGTCCATCCGGCAGGCCCTGCAATGGGACGACAAGGCCTGGCCCTGGGAGCGTTACGCCCCCGCCATCACTGCGGCCGTCGTGGCCGGCGTACCGGTGCTGGGCGCCAACCTGCCGCGGGCCGACATGGCCAAGGCGATGGCCGATGTGTCGCTGGACGCCCAACTGGCCGAACCCGCCCGCGCGCAGCTGGCCGTCGCCCTGCGCGACGGCCACTGCGGACTGCTGCCCGAAAGCCGCATCCCCGCCATGCTGCGGGTGCAGATCGCCCGCGACCGCAGCATGGCCCATGTCATGGCCGAATCGGTGGTCAGCGGCCGTACCGCCGTGCTGCTGGCGGGTTCCGGCCATGTCGACAGCGCCCTCGGCGTGCCGCAGCACCTGCCCACGCACCTGACCGTGCGCAGCATCGTCCTGCTGGCCGATGGCGACCGCACCTCCGGCCGCTTCGACGCCACCTGGGCCACGCCGGCCGCATCGCGCGACGACCCCTGCACGGCCCTGGCCGGCCACATGCCCGCGCCGGCCGGCCGCTGAGCGCGTCAGGCCTGGTCAGGCGCCCGGGCCGCCGGCCCGGTGCGCGCGAGTTCTTCCATCAGATGACTCGTCAATCCGTGCGCCTTGCGGGCCAGTTGCGGGTCCGACTCGATGGCCTGCCGGGTCGCGACGACGATCTTCTGAAACTCCGTGTCCTCGATCACTTGCTCGCCCACCTGCTCGCCGAAAACATGCACCAGCACGCCGCGCAGGAAAGCATCCAGCAGCGCGCGCGGCGAAGCCGGCCCCTGGCTCGCGACCTGCGCCACCTGAGCGACCACCGCCTCCTGCAGACCGGGCCGCCTGGCACCGGCCGCTCCTGCGCCGCCACTGCCAGCCCCCGCGGCCGTGCGCCGGGCCCGCACCCCCAGCCGCCCGGCCTGCACCTGCAGCACGGCCGCCAGCGGCCCCGCAAGATCGAGCGGCCCGAGCCGCACCGGGCCCACCATCAGGCGCTTCGGTAGGACGAGATCAGGAAGGCCGAAGCGCTTTCGGCCTGCCCGCTCTCGCCATGCCCCAAGGCCTCCAGCCGCCGGGCCAGATTCACCATGTCGGCATTCAAGGGCGCATTTTCCGTATTCATTTCCAGGCCTGACTGCAAATATCGGCCGGCCTGCGCCGCATCGCCCAGAAACAAGGCGCGTAATGCCCAGGCGAAATGCGCCAGATAAGTCTGCGGCTGCGCATTCAGGAATGGCGCCCATGTCTGCAGGGCATCGTGGTAATGCCCGCCGGTCGCCTGCAGCAGGCCCAGCTGGAAGCGGGCGATATCCAGCGTGGGCGACAACAGCAGGGCCGCGCGGAATTCCTCCTGCGCGCGTTCCGTGTCGCCGGCCTGGGCCGCGTTGGCGCCCAGCAGGAAATGGGGCAGGCCGTCCGCCGCTCGCAGGCTGCCCGCCTTCTGCAGCGCCGCATCGGCGTTTTCGGTATCGCCCTGCGCCATGCGCCGGAGGGCCTCGGCCATCAGGTCGTCGAACTGCGGAGATGTCATGGAGGTGCCTTGAAAGGTGAATACCTGGCAGTTATCGCGGTGCCGCGCGGAAAGTTTAGAAGAAAACAAAAAACACATTGCGTCATATGCCACATCTCATGAAACACCATACGCGTACACCAGGCGGTCGTAATACTTGAACTCAACTTAATTTTAATATTACGCTCACCTGATTACCGCCGGCGGATTCGCTTGGTTATCGTCGCGCCCTTCCTTCGGCGTATTCACCATGCATTCCGACCTTGCCCTCAAAATGACCAGCGAGCTTTGCTGGATGGCCCTCGTCATCTGCGGCCCAATCCTGGGGCTGACCCTGCTGGTCGGCGTGGTCGTCAGCATGCTGCAGGTGGTGACCCAGATCCAGGAAGCCTCGCTGACCTTCGTGCCCAAGCTGCTCACCGCGGGCCTCACGGTCATCCTCCTGGGCCCCTGGATGATGCGAAAGCTCACGCATTTCGCCACCGGCCTGTGGGACGGCATCCCCGCTCTTTTCTAAGCCCCGGTCCCCCGATCGCGATGAACACGCTGGCGGCAGGCGCCCAGGAGTGGCTGCACGGGCTGCAGCCGGTGCTCCTGGCATCGGCAAGACTGGGCAGCGCCCTGCTGCTGACACCCATCTTCGCCAGCAGCGGCATTCCCGCCACCGCCCGGGTGTTCTTCATCCTGGGCCTGGCGGCCTGCCTGGTGGGCGGCACGGCGCCATCCCTGGCCGCGAGCCAGGCCACCCCGGCGGCCGTCCTGCAGGAGCTGGCGTTCGGCGCCACGCTGGCCCTGGGCATCCACCTGGCCTTCGCCTCCTTCGCGCTGGCCGGCCGGCTGCTGGATGTGCAGATCGGCTACGGCCTGGCACAGGTGCTCGATCCGCTCTCCAACACCAGCCAGCCGGTGCTGAGCGCCGCCTTCACCCAGCTGGGTGTCGTCTGCTTCTTCCTGTCGGATGCCCACCATGCGCTGCTGCGCGGCTTCGGCGCCAGCCTGCAGCAGTTCCCCCTGGGTGCGCCCTGGCCGCTGGCCGGGGCCGCCCCCACCGTGCTGCGCCAGGTCGGCGCCATGGCCACGCTGGGTTTCGCCATGGCCGCGCCGGTGGTCGTCTGCATCCTGCTGGTGGAATTCGCGCTCGGCGTGCTGGCGCGCAGCCTGCCGGGCATGAACCTAATCGCGCTGGGCATCGCGGCCAAGATCGTCGTGGGCCTGGGCGCCCTGTCGCTCTGGATCGCCGTCGGCGGCGCGACCGTGCGGGCGGTGTACGCGGCCCTGTTCTCGGCATGGAGCCAGTGGTTCGCCACGGGCGGCTCCGCACTCCGCTGAAGTCCCATGTCGCAGTCCGACCTCGACCGCAGCCAGCCGGCCACTGCCCACAAGCTCCAGCGTGCACGCGAGCAGGGCCAGGTGGCGCGCAGTCCGCACCTGAGCGCGGCGCTGGTCTTTGCCGTCGCCATGGCCTTCATGGCCTGGCGCGGGCTCGACGACTGGCAGTCGGTCTTCCAGCTGTGCGGCCGGCTCCTGTCCCGGCCCGGGACGCTCGATGGCATCGAACTGGCCGGGCTGGCCTCGCAAGGATTGAAGGCCGCGCTGTTGCAGTCGGCGCCCTTTCTCGGCGCCATCGCCATCGCGGCGGTGCTCGGCAACGTGCTGCAGTTCGGCTGGGTGCTGTCCTTCGAAGCCCTGTCGCCGCGGTTCGAGCGCCTCGATCCGGCCGCCGGCTTCAAGCGCCTGTTCTCCACTCACACCCTGTTCCAGCTGCTGCGCTCGCTGCTCAAGCTGGCGATCTTGGTGGTGGTGACTTGGATGGCGCTCCAGGCCTTGCTGCCGCAGTTCTTCGGGCTGGCCACGCTGTCGGCGCAGGGCTGGCTGCAGGCCATCGTCGAAGACCTGTCCTCGCTCGGCCTGAAGCTGGCCGCCACCCTAGGCCTGGTCGCCCTCCTCGACTACGCCTACACCCGCCGCAGCTTCCAGCAACGCATGCGCATGAGCCGCCGCGAGCTGCGCGACGAGCACAAGAGCCGCGATGGCGACCCCCGCATCCGCGCCCGTATCCGCAAGCTGATGCGCGAGTCCCTCAAACGCAGCCGCTCGGTGCGCCGCACGGGCGAGGCCGACGTGCTGATCGCCAACCCCACCCACCTCTGCGTCGCCCTGCGTTATGTGCACGGCGAGATGGCCGCGCCCCAGCTGATCGCCAAGGGCCAGGGCCTGCTGGCGGCGGCGATGCGCAAGATCGCCGCGCGCCATGCGATTCCGGTCGTGCACAGCCCCGCGCTCGCACGCGCGCTGTTTCGCGAGCTGCCGGTCGATGGCCATGTGCCGCCGCATCTCTACGGCCCGGTGGCGCGCATCGTCGTCTGGGTCTTGGCCCGGCGCCGGGACGCGGCAGCCGCCGCCAGCGGAGCCGTCCCCTCATGAAGCAGCTGTTCTCCCGCCATGGCGATGTCCTGCTGATCGCGCTCGTGCTGGGTGTGCTCATCGTGCTGTTCGCGCCGGTGCCGCCCGCGCTGCTGGATTTCCTCATCCTCACCAACTTCAGCTTCGCCTTCCTGATCCTGCTGCTGACCTTCTACGTGGCGCGCCCGGTGGAGTTCTCCACCTTCCCCTCGCTGCTGCTGATCGCCACCCTGTTCCGCCTCTCGCTGAACGTGTCGGCCACCCGCCTCATCCTGTCGGACGCCAGCGCCGGCCGGGTCATCTCGGCCATCGGCTCCTTCGTGGTGGGCGGCAACTACGTGATCGGCCTGATCGTCTTCCTGATCCTGATCGTGGTGCAGTACGTGGTGGTCACCAGCGGCGCCCAGCGGGTGTCGGAAGTCGCGGCCCGCTTCACGCTCGACAGCATGCCCGGCCAGCAGATGAGCATCGATGCCGACCTCAACATGGGTTTCATCGACCAGGAGCAGGCCCAGGCACGCCGCCGCAACCTGGAGAAGGAGGCCGGCTTCTACGGCGCCATGGACGGCGCCAGCAAGTTCGTCAAGGGCGATGCCGTGGCCGGCATCGTCATCATGCTGATCAACATCGTGGGCGGCCTGGTGATCGGCGTGATGCAGCACGGCTACGGCTGGAGCCAGGCGCTGCAGACCTACACCCTGATGACCATCGGCGACGGCATCGTCACCCAGGTGCCGGCGCTGGTGATCGCGGTGGGCACCGGCATCATCGTCACCCGCTCTTCCTCGGACCGGAACCTCAGCGCCGAGGTGCTGCGCCAGATCACCTCCTTTCCCAAGACCCTGGTGCTGGTGGCCGCCGTGCTCGGCGGGCTGCTCTTGCTGCCGGGCCTGCCCCTGCTGCCGTCCTCGCTGCTGATCGCCTGCCTGCTGGGCGCGGCCGCCCTGTCGATGCGGGTCCGCGCGAATGCGGCGCTGCAAACGCAGGACACGCCGCCGCAGGAAGAAAACAGCGCGCCCGACAGCGCCGCCGCACAGGCCTACGAAAGCCTGCGCGTGCCGCCGGTGGAGGTCGCCATCGGCAGCCGCTGGACCGGCCTGGCCGGCGATGCCGGCCCCCTGCTGCCGCGCATCCAGGAGTTCCGCCGCGGCTTCGCCCTCGAACTCGGCATGGTGCTTCCGCCGATCCGCCTGCGCGAATCGTCCCGGCTGGCCCCGGACCGCTACGAGATCCTGATCGACGGCGTGGCCTGCGCCCGGGCCGAGGTGCGCCAGGACCGGCTGCTGGCCATCCACCCGGCCGGCGACGTCAAGAGCGTGCCCGGCGAACTCACCCGCGACCCCACCTACCACCTGCCGGCGCTGTGGATCGAGGAAAGCCAGAGGGCGGCGGCCCAGGCCGCCCGCTACACGCTGGTGGACGGCCCCACGGTCTTCCTCACCCACCTGGGCGAAGTCCTGCGCCGCGAGGCGGCCACGCTGCTCAGCCGCGCGGAGGTCGAGAAGCTGCTGGCCCGGGTGCGCGGCAGCCAGCCCGGCCTGGTCGAGGACATCGTGCCCACCGTGCTCTCGCTGACCGACGTGCAGAAGGTGCTGCAGGCCCTGCTCAGGGAAAAGGTCTCGATCCGCAATCTCGAAGCCATCCTGGAAACCCTGGCCGACGCAGGCCGCCACACCCGGGACGCGGTGCTGCTGGCCGAGCAGGTGCGCCAGCGCCTGGGCCACGCCATCTGCCAGAGCCTGCTGCCGGGCGACGCGGCCGACCCTGGCGCGCTGCAGGTGATGACGCTGGACCCGGCCGCCGAAAGCCGCCTGCTGGGCAGCTTCACCGCGCCGCGCCCGGAGGCCCAGGCGCAGTTCGCCATCGAGCCCCAGCTGGCCGAGCAACTGCTGCTGCGCCTGGTGCAGCAGGCCGAACGAATGATGAAGAACAACCTCCTGCCGGTGCTGCTGTGCGCACCCGAGCTGCGCCGCCACCTGCGCGCCATGTCCGAACGGGTCATGCCGCATCTGCGGGTGCTCTCCATGGCCGAGGTGCCGCAGAACGTCGAACTCAAGTCCTGGGCCGTCGTCGGCCTCTGATCACCCGGTATCGCCATGCAAGCCACTCTCGCCATCGCCCTCGCCAGCCTGGACCAGCACAGCCAGCGGCTGGCCCACATCGCCTCCAGCCTGGCCCATGCCACCACCCCCGGCTACAAGCGCGGCGTGCCGGCATCCCCGCCCCTGGTGCCGGCATTCGCCGCGACGGTGGATGCTTTCGATGCGGCGCAGGCCGCCGGCGGCGCGGCGTTGCAGGTGCGGCTGGACACCCGCGCCGGCACCCTCGCCAGCACCGGCCAGCGCCTGGACCTGGCCCTGGAAGGCGAGGGCTTCTTCGAGATCGCCACCGCCACCGGTCCGGCCTATACCCGCCAGGGCGACTTCCACACCGACGCCCGCGGCCGGCTGGTGACCGCCCAGGGCGATGCCGTGATGGGGCTGGGCGGCGAGATCGTCCTGTCCACCCGCACCCCCGTCATCGATGCCCAGGGCCGGGTCAGCGAGCCCGATGCCCAGACGCCCACCGCCGAGCCGGTCGGGCAACTCAAGATCGTCCACATCGACGACCCGCGCAGCCTGGAGCGCGCCGGCAACGGCCTGCTGCAGAGCCGCGGCACGGTCGCCCTGGAGCCGCAGCCGCGCCTGCGCCAGGGCGCGCTGGAGAAATCCAACGTCGACGTGCTGCACGAGATGACCGAGCTGATGTCCACCCTGCGCCACTTCGAGTCGGTGCAGAAGGCAGTGCAGAGCTACGACGAAGCCATGGGCACGGCGGTGCGCAAGCTCGGCGAGCTGTCCTGATTTCTCCCACCCCTACCGACCACCTCCCATGCTGGACGCACTCTCCATCAGCGCCACGGGCCTGCAGGCCCAGCAGCTGTCCATCGACACCATCGCCAACAACCTGGCCAACCTCAACACGCCGGCCTACAAGAAGACGCGGGTCAGCTTCACCGACCTGGTCTCCACCGATGCGATCGCCGCCCAGCGCGCGGCCATGGCCGATCCGCTGGCCGATCCCCGCCTGCCCCTGCAGGCCGGCGGCGGCGCGGCCCGGCTGGGCGACGGCGTGGGCATCGCCACCCTGGCCAAGCTCTTCGACGCCGGCCCCCTCAACCAGACCGATTCGGCCTGGGACCTGGCGATCCAGGGCGACGGTTTCCTGCCGGTGCTGCTGGCCGACGGCAGCCTGGCCTATTCGCGCGGCGGCAGCCTCAAGACCAATGCCGACGGCCAACTGGCAACACTGTCGGGCCAGGCCCTCAAGCCCGGCATCGCCATCCCGCCGCATGCCACCAGCCTGAGCATCGCGGCCGACGGCCAGGTCAGCGCCGTGCTGCCCCACCAGAGCCGCCCAGCCCAGCTCGGCCAGATCGAGCTGGTGCGTTTCGCCAACCCTGCCGGCCTGACGGCTCTGGGCGACGGCCTCTACAAGGCCGGCGACAGCGCCGGCGAGCCCATCGCCGGCATGCCGGGCCAGGAGGGCCTGGGCACGCTGCAGCAAGGCTTTCTGGAAAGCTCGAACGTGAAGATGAGCGACGAGATGGTCGATCTGATGATCGCCAGGCGCGCCTACGAGGCCAGCCTCAAGGTGATGCAGGCGGCCGATGAAATGCTCGGCCTGGTCAACAACCTGCGCAAGTAGCAGGAGGCCCGCGATGCTGCGCCACCACCGTGCCCTCCACGCCCTGCCGGCAGCCCTGGCCGGCTTGCTGCTGCTTGCGGCCTGGCCCGCGCCGGGCCGCGCCGCGCAAGCCGTGGCCAGCCTGGAGCTGCGCCCCGAAGCCAGCGTCACACGCGCCGAGGTGCGGCTGACCGACGTGGCGCTGATCCGCACCAGCTCGCTGCCGCTGCTGCAGCGACTCATGGCCCTGCCCATCGGCCAGGTGGCGGTCAACGGCGAGGCCTCGGTGCTGGAACGCGCCCGTGTCTCCCGCTGGATCCGCTCGCAGCAAGGCCTGGCGCAAACGGCACTGGCCTGGAGCGGGCCCGAGGCCGTGCAGGTACGCCTGGCGCTGCACACCGTCAGCGGCGCCCGCATCGCGGCTGCCGCCCGCGGCCAGCTGCAGCAGCAGTTGCAGGAGCAGCCGCTGCGCGCCGAGATCGAACTCGCCCAGCCGCCGCGGGATGTGCAGGCGCCCGGCCAGGACATCCAGCTGCGCCCGCGCCC